>JAPYTD010000129.1 GCA_029936315.1 Planctomycetota bacterium
ATGGATCCAATCGCCGTTGGTGAAGAACTGCAACATGACAGCCTCCGGCGAGGACTTCTTGCCGAGATGCACCCACGCATAGAACACATCACCTGCCGCAACCTTGATGCGCCGCTTGGTGTTCTTGGTGTAGTGCTGGATCAGCCCCTTGCTGCGCTGCACCCGAGTCTTCTTGCCGCTGTGTGGCCGCGGCCCATCGCCAACGAATGACCAGCTGCCGGTGACTTCGCCGCCGGTGTCGAGCGCATCGTCGACCCAGACGATCTGCCGCACGGTGCCGGCATCGATCTTCTTGCGCATGGCGGCTTCCCAAGCCATCTGCTGCGCAGGCAAGGCCTGCATCACTGCCGCCAACTCCGTCTCGGCAGCCGCGCGGACGCGTTGCTCCGCGTCTCTTCGCCGGCGCACTTCGTCGGTAACGACACGCATTTCCGGCACGCGCTTCGTCGGTGACGAATTGAGGCCGCCGTACGGGTTGCGCAGATGTTCTTCGTCATCGATGTCTGCGAAGAACGCACCGAACGCGTAGAAGTCCTTCGCGGAATACGGGTCGTACTTGTGGTCGTGGCACTGCGCGCAACCGAGCGTCGCCCCCATCCACACCGCCGACGCGTTGCGCACCCGGTCAGCCAGATAGATCGCGCGATACTCGGCCAGTTGCAAGCCACCTTCGTGCGTAGTCTGCAGCAACCGGTTGTAGCCCGTCGCAACCAACTGGTCCTGCGTCGGCTCTGGCAACAGGTCGCCGGCTAACTGTTCGATCGTGAACCGATCGAACGGCATGTTGTCGTTGAAGGCGTCAATCACCCACTCGCGGTATGGCCAGACGTTGTGCTCTTGATCGCCGTGGTAACCAACCGTGTCGGCGTAGCGCACCAGATCAAGCCACGGCGTCGCCATGCGTTCGCCGTAGTGATGGCTGGCGAGCAAACGATCCAACAACGCGGAGTAGGCGGCCTGCGGTTCGGCTTCATAGGCAGTGACGAAGCGATCGACCTGCACCGCTGACGGCGGCAACCCCGAGAGATCGAGCGTCAAGCGGCGCATCAGCGTCACCGGATCCGCATCCGCCGCGTGGGCCAGACCTTCTGCCTCCAAGCGCGCCAACACATGACGATCAATGTCGCCGCGCGGCCAGCCCGTTTCTCGAACCCTGGGAGCGGCAACCGCAATCGGCGCGACGTAGGCCCAGTGCGGCGCATAGCTCGCACCTTCGTCAAGCCACCGGCCCAGTGTCTCGACCTGCTCCTTCGTCAGAGCGTTATGCGCCTCGGCTGGCGGCATCGGCGACTCGTCATCGTTGATGCGGTGCCACAGTCGACTACTGAGACGATTGCCGGGAACGATTGCCGCCCCGTCTTCGCGCATCTTCGTCGCGTCCTCAATCGTCACGAAGCACAGTTCGGCCTTACGCGCTTCCCGGTCCGGTCCGTGGCACGCGAAGCAATGCTGCGACAGGATCGGCCGCACCTGTCGGGTGAAGTCAATCGGCACCCGGTTGGGGTCAGGCTTGGCGGGTGGGGTCTGCCCAACCGCAAGGGTCAGCGCAGCGTTGATAACTAGGAGGCGAGCAAACACGGACGGTCAGCATAGCCGTGCGTTGTGTAGCCGGCACTGTTGGCTTGCGATCGGTTCCAATCGTCGCTCAATCACACCAATAGAGCATGTTCACGAAGCCGTAGTAGCAGAGCGAACTTCGGCTCACTCACACCATCACGCCCAAACCACCCCTGCTAGACACGAGGTGGAGCCGGAGCCGGATATGGTTCTGCCCCGCGGCGGGACAACGGACTGACGAACAACGAACACGTCCGCCCAACGTCTTTGGACGATCAGCTGCGATGCGAAGCATCGTCAGCTGCATTGACTAGTTAGGCGCCGCCTCACAGCCCGACCCTCTTCAGCTCTTGGACGAGCTCGTTGAACGGTCTTGTGTGCGCCTCTTCAAAGCGTAGGCGAATCTCGCGATCATCGTGCCGGACCGTGATGTAGAAGTCCTCGAGTTCCTGATCCCGATGCAGCGTCGTGCGGACGACCTCGATGTCGGAGCTGGCGTGGATCTGAGCGAGGACTCGGTTGAAACGGCCGTAGTAGCCGACAGGTAGGCCAAGATTCGGACCTATACCCATGAGATCGACGACGGGGAGGGCCAGCACGGTCATGAGGGTTAGCGTTGCCGCCAACAGAGCTATCCGCGGCCATCTCCGATGCTTGTTCATGCTTGCCTCGTGCGCCTAACGTCTATGGATGATCAGCTGCGATGCGCAGCATCGCCAGCTGCATTGGCTAGTTGCACGGCCAGTCTACCAAGGCCATCACAGATTCAGTGCCACAAGTCCACCGGCGATAGACACTGCGGCCAGCGCAGCACTTAAGAGCCACCACCAAAGAAGAGACCGGCTGGCGCGCATAAAGCGCGCCCCCATGACGGCAGCAACCAAGTTGGCCACCCCGCCGACAATCAACAGAAGGATCCCAATGCCTGCGAGAGCGTTGGACCAATTACCAGCTCGATTGAACGCGGCGCCGAGGCCAACAAAGAATGCCACCCCACCAATCGCCGCCAACACGATAGCCACGAGGAACAAGCGACCTCCTGAAGCTGCACTGGACTTAGCGCTCGACATTGGCTGATCATCCTAACGTCGCGCAGGTGCGACTGTGGACACCGCACAAGCAGGCCAGCCAGGTCCGCCCAACGTCTGTCACGATCAGCTGCGACGCGGAGCGTCGTCTGCTGCATCGTGTAGTTGGGCAGTCTACCGCAGCCCCTCTTTGATTGTGTCGACGAACTCGCCCGTCGCTATCCACTGCGACTCTGCCTGATAAACGTGGTTCGGACCATCCCATAGCTGCAGCTTGATTAGCACTGGGCGACTTCCATCCAGTATTGCCAACAGCTCTTCAGGCGTAGGGCCGGCCCGACGCGCCTCCAGATTGAGCGTCAGCACACACGTCATCGTGTTGCCCGGCCGCGCGACAAGCTCTCCTCCAGTCAAGCCGAAGAATGGGCCGGAACTGCCGACGCGCGCCTCACCGCTGATGACGCACTCATCTGCCATTTCGAGGTAGCGATCACTCGCCTCAACAACAAACCGCACACACTTCACGTCGCGAAAAGGCTCATCAGTGTAGAGGGGGGCTGTCGAGTAGCCCGCAGTCCAAGCATCAAGCAGAGTGGCCTCGATCAGCTGAGGCCAGTGTCGGGTCGCCAAGAAGGCGGCGAGTCCACCACCAACAACGACAGCTGCAAGAAGGAGCCTACGCCACATTGATCTGCCCAACGTCTGTCACGATCAGCTGCAACGCGAAGCGTCGTCTGCTGCATTGTGTAGTTGGGCAGTCTACCACAGCGTGGTGCGACCCCTGCGAACGGCCCTCCCCCAGCTACCGCAACGACTGATCTACCGGCTAACGATTGGTTTGGAAAAATCGGTAGAGCTCGGCGCCCTCGACCCCCTTTGCCCGCAACCATGCAAAGTTGTCTGTGCTTCGAGCCTTGCGATAAAAGATGGCGGCGATCGACTTGAACTTGCCGTCTTTCTTGCCAGCTTGCTTAGCGAACCAGAAGGACTCCCAGATGAACTGGTACCATTCGAGGCTATATTTCTCCGCCTCTGGTCGGGTGGCCCACACCCGGTATGCAATCTTGGGGTCGCCGTAGAACCTGCGGTAAGCCTCGATCGGCTTGTCGAGACCCAGAACACGAACTGGCTGACCAGTCTCCGAGAACTCGAACCAGCCGCCCAGAGTGCGCGCGATCTGACGCTTCACCTCCCAATCTGCCGGGTTCGCCTCCTCAGCTGCGATGAGTAGGTCGTATGCCTCTTGGAAACGATGCTGCTTCAGCAGCTCCGGAGCGGAGACCCGACACGAGGCGAACACAAGCGCGATCGCCGACCAGACGGAGCAACGTCGATACGACAGGGAACTGAACACGGGGACTCCAAGATGGAAGGGGGCTGGACTTCAACGCCGACATCGAACGCCGCATCCGAGAACGGTTCAGGTCTGCACGGAGTTCACTTCGCGCGCACGACATGAGGCTCGCCCCCTCAGGCGCTGGAAACACCGTGCGTGATAAGCAGACCCGCTGCTTGTCAGGTCCTTCAGAAGAGCTGGGCGAAGGCGGGCTGATTGCCTACCTCACCGCGCTCTTACTCGCGGTTTGCCACCATCTTCTCAAGCATGTCACCAAACTCGGCAACCGTCATCGTGCCGAGATCACCGCCGACACGCGAACGCACGGTCACCGTGCCGTTCTCAAACTCCTGATCGCCAACAACAGCAACCATCGGCACCTTCTCCTGCCATAGGTGGTTGCGGATCTTGCCGCCGATCTTGTCGGAGTTGGTGTCGGCATCGACGCGCAGGAGGCGCTCCTTCAGGGTGCGGCTCATCTGGTCGACGGCGTCGGCGTGGCGTTCGCCAACGGAGAGGATCACGGCTTGCACGGGGGCAAGCCAGACGGGGAAGGCACCGCCATGGTGTTCGACCAGGATGCCGAAGAAGCGTTCTAGGGAACCTAGCAAGGCCCGGTGCACCATGACCGGTCGCGTGCGCTCGCCGTCCTTGGCGATATAGGTCATGTCGAAGCGCTCGGGCAGGTTGAAGTCGGCTTGGATGGTCGAGCACTGCCAGGTGCGGCCGATGCTGTCCTTGATTTTGACGTCGATCTTGGGGCCGTAGAACGCGCCGCCACCTTCGTCCATCTCGTAGCCGAGGCCGACGGACTCGAGGGCCTTGCGCAGGGCCTCGGTTGCTTTCTGCCAACTGGCGTCATCGCCAACGCTCTTGTCGGGACGGGTCGACAACATCATCTCGTACTCGTCGAAGCCGAAGGCGCGCAGCATGTCGACGACGAAGTGTAGGCAACGGGTGATCTCGGCCTCGACCTGGTCTTCGCGCAAGAACAGGTGCGCGTCGTCCTGGGTGAAGCCGCGAACGCGCAACAGACCGTGCAGCGAACCTTGGTTCTCGTAGCGGTAGACGGTGCCGAGCTCGGCCCAGCGGAACGGCAGCTCGCGGTAGCTGCGGCGCTTCGTCTTGTACATCTGCACGTGGAACGGGCAGTTCATCGGCTTGAGTAGGTACTCCGAGCCATCGATGTCGATGCCCGAGTACATCGACTCCTTGTAGAAGTCGAGGTGGCCGGACGTCTGCCACAGCTCACTCTTGGCGATGTGCGGCGAGTAGACGAGGTCGTAGCCACCCTTGAGGTGCTCGTTCTTCCAAAACTCTTCGACCTTGTGGCGCACGAAGCCACCCTTCGGATGCCACAGAATCAGACCGGCACCGAGCTCACCCATGGTCGAGAACAAATCGAGGTCGACGCCGAGACGACGGTGATCGCGCTTGGCCGCTTCTTCGAGGTTCTTGCGATGCGCCGCCATCGCTTTCTTGTCGGCGAACGCGTGGCCGTAGACGCGCGTCAACATCTTGTTGTCGGCGTTGTCGCCGAAGTAGGCGCCGGCAAGTGCAAGCACGGCAATGCCGTCACCGACCTTGGCAGTCGTCGGCACGTGCGGGCCCTTGCAGAGGTCGACGAAGTTGCCCGAGTGATAGAACGTCAGGCTCTGGTCTTCGGGGATCTTGGCAATGGTCGCGAGCTTGTAGTCCTCGTTGTGCTCCTCCATCAGCTTGATCGCAGCCGGGCGATCCAGCTCACGTAGCTCGAACGGCACGTTGCTCTTGATGATCTCGCGCATCAGCTCTTCGAGCTTCGGCAAGTCGTCGACCGTGATCGGCTCGTCGCCAAAGTCGATGTCGTAGTAGAAGCCGTAGCGCGGATCGTCGACCGGCGGACCCTTCCACAACTTGGCCTTGGGACGGATTCGCTTGACGGCGTCGGCCATCACGTGGGCGGCGGAGTGACGCAGCACTTGCAGGCCCTCCTTGCTGTCGCGGGTGAAAATCTTCATCGCCGCCGACTGGGTAATCGGCAGTTGCAGGCTCATGACCTCGCCATCGAGTTCGATGCCGACGGCGGCCTTGGCCAGCCCCCTGCCGATCGATTCGGCGACCTGGAGCCCCGTCGTGCCGGCGTCATACTCGCGCACGGAGCCATCGGGGAGGGTGAGTTGGATCTGGCTTTCAGTGGACATAGCTTCGGGCGCAACATTCTTGCGACGGATACCGGGCCACGCAACAGCCGTGCAGCGTGGTGCGAAAGGAACCCTGCGGCTACAAGTTCTGCATGCGCACGCTGCCGCTGCTCGCTCCCTGCCTCCTGTTGGTCGCCTGCCAAGGCACGAACGCTTCCCCAGCTCCCTGGTTGCAGACCCCAGATCCCCATAGCTTCGCCCGTCCCGCCCAGGTGCGCTCCAAGCACCTGACGCTCAATCTGACGCTCGACTTCGAGGCCAAGGTCGCCACGGGGTCCGTCACCCACGAGTTGATCCGCGATGACAAGACGGCCCCATTCGTGGTCGACACCAATGAGTTGTCGATCCTCGGGGTCACCGATGAAGCCGGCCAGGATTTGGCCTGGGACCTCGCCGAGGACCAGGGCGAGTGGCGCGGGCGGCCGCTGACCATCGAACTCGGCGAGAAAACCGAGAAGGTCCTGATCCAATACGCGACCTCGCCAGTCTCTGAGGCCATGCAGTGGCTGGCGCCCGAGCAGACCCACGACAAGGAGAAGCCGTTCCTGTTCACCCAGGGCCAGGCGATCCTGACGCGCAGTTGGATTCCCCTGCAGGACTCCCCCGCCATCCGTGTGACCTGGGACGCGCGCATCAAGGCGCCCGAAGGCATGTCGACGGTGATGAGCGCGCAGTGGCGAAAAAGGAGGGGAACGTCGACGCGCTTCAAAATGACGCGCCCAGTTCCTAGCTACTTGATCGCCTTGGCGTGCGGCCGACTGACGGCGCTACCGATCAGTGGGCGCTGCGCGGTGTGGGCCGAGCCCGGCATGATCCAGCGTGCGGCCACCGAACTCGATGACCTCGAGCGCATGGTGCAAGCGTGCGAAGAACTGTTCGGCCCGTACCGCTGGGGTCGCTACGACGTGCTGTTCTTGCCACCGAGCTTTCCGTTTGGTGGCATGGAGAACCCGTGCATGACGTTTGCGACGCCGACAATCCTCGCCGGTGACAAGTCGCTGGTCGCGTTGATCGCGCACGAACTCGCGCACAGCTGGTCCGGCAACCTGGTCACCAACGCGACCTGGCGCGACTTCTGGCTCAACGAAGGCTTCACGGTCTACCTCGAGCAACGCATCATGGAGCACGTTTACGGCGTGGACCGCGCCGTGATGGAGATTGCGCTCGGCATGCAGGGCCTGCAGCAAGAACTCAAAGAACTGCCCGAAGCGGATCAGGTGCTGCACATCGACCTGACCGACCGCAATCCCGACGACGGCATGACCGCCGTCGCCTACGACAAGGGCGCCGCGTTCCTGCGTCGCCTTGAGCAGGTGTTCGGGCGCGAACGCATGGACAAGTTCTTGCGCGAGTGGTTCGACGAGCATGCATTCCAAAGCCTGACGACCGACACGTTCTTGGCGTTCCTCGATGAGCGCCTGCTGTCGACCGACGAGAAACTGGCGGCGAAGGTCAACGTCAGCAACTGGGTCAAGGGCTATGGCCTGCCCGATGACGCACCGATCCCGACCAGCGAGCGCTTCCATGCAGTCGATGCAGCGGTCGCGTCATTCGTCGCCAACACGCCGGCCAACGAGATCGACACCGTGGATTGGGTGACGCAGCAGTGGCTGCGCTTCCTTAGTGGCATCAAGAGCCCGACGCCGGAGCAACTCGCGGAACTCGACGAGGCCTTTGCCTTCACCCGCAGCGGCAACTCCGAAATCCTCAGCGCATGGTTGGCAATCGCGGTTCGCAACGGCTACGCGAAGGCCGATGCGCGCCTCGACCTGTTCTTGATGACGGTCGGCCGGCGCAAGTTCCTGGTGCCGCTGTATCAGGCCGTGCTGGCCTCCGAAGGTGGCAAGGAGCGCGCCCAGTCGATCTACAAACGGGCCCGGATGCGCTACCACGCGATTAGCCAGCGCACACTCGATGAGCTGCTCGACTACAAGCCAGGGGCGTAACGGCCTCGACTGCGAATCGGGGCAGATACGAAAAAGTGCACCCGACTCGCGATTCCTGCGCCAGCATCCGATAGCTTGGTGAGCCAATATGAGCGACCCGAAGCTGCCGATTGATCCCAAAGAACTGGCGCCCGCCGCCATCGGCCTGATGCTGGGCGTGGGCCTCCTGATTGGCTTGGGTGTGCTGGCCAGCGTGCTGGGCCTGACGTTGTTCGTCAACCACGGCGACATCCCCTACCAGTAGTTCCGCACGAATAGTTCCGCACGAATAGTTCCGCACGAATAGTTCCGCACGAAGTCCCGTTCACGAATGCTCGTTCGGGAATGACGCACCATGGCCTAAGTCACGAATGACCTGGGCGCCGGAGTCAGGCAGGCTCTAGAGGGCTAGCAATCGGAACTGCTG
>JAPYTD010000032.1:0-10710 GCA_029936315.1 Planctomycetota bacterium
TGCCTACGTCGAGGCGATTGCCGTCGATTGGCGAACGGCCGAGCTGTCGCCGGAGAATGTGGCGTTGTGTCGCTTCGCTGAGAAGCTGACCAAGACGCCGGCTGGCATGAGTCAAGACGATGTGCAGGAGTTGCGCAGCGCCGGGTTCTCAGACCCCGCGATCCACGATGCGAGCCAGGTCGTCAGCTACTTCAACTACATCAACCGCATCGCCGACGCGCTGGGGGTTGAACTCGAGACGTTCGTTCGGGCATGGGGCGAAGGCGATGGTAGTGGGCAGTAGCAAGTCATGAGCGATTCGAGCAAGGCACTATCCAAGTTGGTCATTCCATCGCCGGTCGGGCCGATGCAGGCATTCGCGTCGGATCGCGGCGTGCGTGCGATTGTGTTCTCGGATTCCGATCCGGCGCGCAATGGAGTAAGCGGCAACATCACGACCGGCAAGTCGGTACCCGATACGCATCGCGTCATGCTCGATGCGGTGCGGGTGCAGTTGACCGAGTACTTCGCAGGATCGCGTAAGACGTTTGATCTGCCTCTGGATCCGCTTGGCACCGAGTTTCAGCAGCAGGCTTGGCGGGCCCTGAGCAAGATTCCGTTTGGCCAGACGCGAAGCTACGCGGAGCAGGCGCGTGCGATCGGGCGTCCGTCGGCCGTGCGTGCGATCGGTGCCGCCAACGGCCGCAATCCGTTGACGATCGTTGTGCCGTGCCATCGAGTGATCGGCACGAACGGCATGTTGACCGGGTTCGCCGGAGGACTGCATCGCAAACGCGCGTTGCTTGAGCACGAAGGTGTGTTGCGGTCGGACGCCGAGCTGCCATTCGCGACCTGAGGGAAGGCTGCGGTTACAGCATTGTGAGGAATCCGTTCCGTGGTCAGAGACCTTGTTTGTGTTCGCCTCGCTCGAACTGCAACCGTTGTTGCCTTCGGTGAGCCAGGGGGCGACGTGGTTGCCGGCGTATGGGTTGCCGGCGAGTGGCTACGTCTGTGTGGCAGTCTTGACCACGGATTTAGCCGGTTTGGCGACGTTCGCGACCAATGTGCCAAACGCGCCCTCGCTCGTGCATCAGAGCATTTGGTTGCACGCGGCGACACTCTCGACGGCGCCGTGGCGGGTCTCAGCCCCAGTCGGCGGCGTGCTGCATTGAGCGAGATTGCCAGCCAGCCGTAGCTGACGTTTGCGCTGTCGCGGTCCGCTCGTCACACTGCTCGTGCCAATGACCGAGCAGCCAAGCAAGCCGTATCCCGAAGTCAGTGCCCAGGCCAACTTCCCCGCGATGGAGAAGGAGATTCTCGCGCAGTGGCACAGTGCGGGCACGTTTCGGCGATCGGTCGAAGGTCGGAGTGCTGGCGCGAATGAGTATGTGTTCTACGACGGCCCTCCGTTTGCCAACGGGTTGCCTCACTACGGCCACTTGTTGACGGGTTTTGTCAAGGACGTCGTGCCCCGCTACCAGACGATGCGTGGTCGTCACGTCGAGCGGCGCTTCGGTTGGGACTGCCATGGCCTGCCCGCTGAGATGGAGGCGGAGAAGCAGCTGAAGATCAGCGGCCGCGAACAGATTCTTGAACTCGGAATCGACAAGTTCAATGACGTCTGCCGTGAGAGCGTGCAGAAGTACGCCGGTGAATGGCGCAACTACGTCACGCGACAGGCGCGTTGGGTCGACTTCGACAACGACTACAAGACCATGGACCTCGCCTACATGGAGAGCGTCATGTGGGCATTCAAGACCTTGCATGACAAGGGGCTCGTCTACGAGGGCCAGCGCGTCATGCCGTACTCGTGGTCGATGCAGACGCCCGTGAGCAACTTCGAGACGCGCATCGACGATTCGACGCGGCCGCGCCAAGACCCTGCGGTGACGGTCAAGTTCCAATTGCACCGCAGGGACTCGGATCCGGGTGACCTCAACATCCTGGTGTGGACGACGACGCCGTGGACGCTGCCGTCCAACCTGGCGTTGGCCGTTGGTCCTGAGATCGAATACGCGATCATGCACAAGGATGGTGAGTACCTGGTGATGGGGGACGCGACCCGCGCTGCCTACAAGAAAGAACTCAAAGGCTTCGAGGCAGTCGGCAAGCTCAAAGGCAGTGATCTCGTCGGGCGCACTTACGAGCCGATGTTCCCGTTCTTCCAAGGCCGCGAGAATTGCTTTCGCGTTCTGCCGGGCGCGTTCGTCGATACCAGCGAAGGCACCGGCGTCGTGCACATGGCGCCAGGCTTTGGTGAGGATGACCAGAAGGTCTGTGAGGCGAACGGCATCGAGTTGGTCTGCCCCGTCGATGATCGCGGCCGCTACACGGAAGAGGTCCCCGATTGGCAGGGGATGCTCGTCTTCGATGCCAACAAGGAGATCGTCAAGGTGCTCAGGGATCGCGGCATCCTGGTGCGCCACGTTACTTACGAACACAACTACCCACATTGCTGGCGCACACGCGAGCCGTTGATCTACAAGGCACTGCCCGGCGCTTGGTTCGTCAAGGTGACGGAGATCAAGGAGCGCATGCAGGCGCACAACCAGACGATCCGTTGGATCCCGGACCACATCAAGGACGGCCAGTTCGGTAAGTGGCTGGACAACGCGCGCGATTGGTCGATCTCGCGCAATCGGTATTGGGGTTCGCCGATTCCCGTTTGGAAGAGCGACGATCCGAACTACCCCCGCACCGATGTCTACGGCTCGGTCGCCGACATGGAACGCGACTTCGGCGTCAAGGTCACCGATCTGCACCGGCCGTTCGTCGACGATCTGACCCGGCCCAACCCGGATGATCCTTCTGGCAAGTCGACGATGCGGCGAGTTCCTGAAGTGCTCGACTGCTGGTTCGAGTCGGGGTCGATGCCGTTCGCGCAGGTGCACTACCCATTTGAAAACAAGGAGTGGTTCGAGACCCACTTCCCGGCGGACTTCATCGTCGAGTACGTAGCGCAGACCCGCGGGTGGTTCTACACGCTGGTTGTGTTGGCAACGGCGTTGTTCGACAAGCCACCATTCAAGAACGTGATCTGCCACGGCGTCGTGCTTGACTCCGAAGGCATGAAGCTGTCGAAGACCCTGCGCAACTACCCGGACCCCGAGGAGATGTTCGACACGGTTGGCGCGGATGCGTTGCGGTGGTTCTTGATGTCGTCGCCAATCCTGCGCGGTGGCGATCTGCAGATCAGCAAGGACGGCAAGCAGATGCACGAGGTCGTGCGTCTGGTGCTCAACCCGATCTGGAACGCCTACTACTTCTTTACCCTCTATGCCAACACTGATGGCGTGAAGGCGCGGCTTCGCTACGACCAAGAAGCCGTGCTCGATCGTTATGGCTTGAGCAAGACGCGCGTGATGGTGGAAAGTGTGCAGCAGCGCATGGATGACTACGACCTCGCTGGCACGTGCCAGGTCGTGAAGGAATACCTCGACGCGCTCAACAACTGGTACATTCGACGCAGTCGCCCGCGCTTCTGGGGCGAGGCCGGTGACGAGGATCGTCAGAGTGCTTACGACACGCTCTACACGTGCCTGGTGACCCTGTGTCGCGCCGTAGCGCCGATGCTGCCCCTGTTGGCGGAGAAGGTCTACACGGGATTGACCGGCGAAGAGTCGGTGCACCTCGCGGACTGGCCGGATGCATCGGTGATGCCGCACGACAAGGACCTGGTAGCTCAGATGGATCGGGTGCGCGATGCTTGCTCGGTTGGCCTGGCTTTGCGCGAGAACGCCAAGTTGCGCACACGCTTGCCATTGCCGAAGGTGACGCTGGCCGGGGCCGATGCGGCGGCGATGCAGCCGTTTGTGCACTTGCTGCAGGACGAGCTCAACATCAAGGACGTCGCGTTTGCGGATGACCTTGAGGCGTACGGCACGTTCCGTTTGCAGGTCGACGCCAAGGTGCTTGGCCCCAAGCTCGGCAAGCAGATGAAGGATGTCTTGGCTGCGACGCGCAGCGGCGACTGGAGTCTCGATGGGGAGCGGGCCAAGGCTGGCGGCGTTACGCTAGAGGCTGGCGAGTTCGTGTTGCAGCTTGAGCCGAAGCCGGGTCTCACAGCGGCGGCGCTATCGAGCAACGACGTTGTGTTGGTGCTCGACACTGAAGTCACGCCCGAGCTCGAACAAGAAGGCACCGCGCGCGATTTCGTTCGCCTCGTGCAGCAGGCACGCAAGGAGGCCGGCTTCCACGTTAGCGATCGCATCAACCTGTTTGCCGAGACGGATGCGGCGACCAAGGTTGCGCTTGAGGCGCATGGCAGCTACATCGCCGAGCAAGTGTTGGCCGACGGCATCACGTTTGGCGATGCGGCTGGCGATGCGTTCTCGGTCGAAGGCAAGGTTGGCAGTGGTGGCGGTGCTCAGGTGCAGCTAGCCATCGGCAAACGTTAGCAGCGCCCGCCGACCAGTGTCCGGTGCCTAGACCAGGTGTCTGCTCGGCCGGCCGAGCGACTCGCCCGCTCCCCACAGAAACCTCCTCACTGTGCCACTGCACAAGTTGTTGGTCGCCGGTGGCACTTGCACGCCGCTTCGTTCGGCTTCGCTAGCTTGCGACGTGGTGTCGCGCAGCACGCGACCAGATCGTCGCTTGAGTGCGGACCAGTAGTCGTTGCGGTCGGTGGCTATTGCACAGTTTGCCAGAGCACCTGCACGATCTTCCACCGTCCCTCGTCTTTGGCGAGTTGCATGTAGTCGACGCCCCAGAACGCGGTCAGCTTGGCGCTCGCGATCTTGTCGCGCACTTCAAATACCTCGACCGAATGCTGAGGGTTGGCCGGCACGTAGCCCTTCTCGAGGAACTCAGTCGAGATCTCGACGAGTCGCTCGTAGGTCATCGGGATGCGTTGATACTCGCCGGTCGTGCGCGACTTGCTGAAGCCGAACTTGTGCAGGTCTGGGTGCACCGACCGTTCGACCAACGCCGGCTTGCCGAGTTCGATGGCCTCGACGTAGTCGAGCAACGCACGTTCGACGGCGACGCGGTCCGCGTTGGAACCCATGCTCACACACGACGCGGCCGAGAATGCAAACAATGCCATGGCAGCGGTGGTCTTCATGAGTTCCTGTGCCTCTGCATTTCTGGGCCTGTGGGTTCTTGGGGGGTTAGCTGCTGAGCGTCTTGTCAATCGCGGCCTTGACCACAGCCTTCTTCTGGTTGTGACCCGACTCGGACCAGACGACGCTGTCATCCTTGTCGTCGGTGATCACCATGCCGTGGATCTCGAGGCCGTACTCTTCGATGCGCGCCTTGCTGGCGTCGGTATTGCCGTCTTCGACGACGAACTTCATCTTGCCCTCGTAGTCCTTTGCGAACCCATTCACGATGGGAACGACTTTGGCGCAAAGCGGTCAACCATCGAGGTTGAAGTAGGTCAACGTCAGGTCGCGCTTTGCTTCCTGTCCGCATGAAGCCAGCAGGAATAGGCTGGCCAGCACGGCGAGCGTGGTCTTGATCATGCGGACAGGGTAGCGACGAGTTGTTGAGTGCGCATCTAGTTCGTCGCATCGATGAATTCGAGGGGCGCCGTCGGGTTCCTTGTCTCTCGTCAAGCGCCAGTGCCGGCCTGCATCGCGCGGCCGATGAACGACATGATCACCATGTCGAGGTCGGCCTTCTGCCACGCAGTTGGGTCGGTGGGAGATGTTCCGACCTCACGTGACGTGAGGTGCAAGCGGGCATACCAGGAAAAGACTAGCCTGTACGAACAGGCCAGGTGGAGCGAGCCGCCGCCGACCAAGGCGCGTCCGCAAGGCGACCCGGCCATTTGGGCTTCGACCGTTGTTGCCCAGGGAGCGATCGGCAACGGCTACGTGGTGCCCGGCTCGTACCTGGCGATTTCGTTGGGCTACTTCGGTGCCGACGGTCGGTGGCCAGGCTTGGATCTGTTTGGCGTCAGCGGGGATGCGTTTGGCAAGCCGATGCCGATTGAGATTCGCTCCGACGGCAGCGTTCTCCCCAAGATCATCAAGTTCTCCCCATTTCCACGGCCCCAGCCCCCCTCAGAACGGAACTGATCGCGAATGCAGTCGGGCTGGTGCTTCAACATGCACCCCGCCGCTGTTATGGTCGTGCCGAACGTCTGTTGAGGAACGGTCAAATGGTCAATTGGTCCCTTATCCCGTCATCGCGCACCTTGGTCGGTTGCGCCGTGACGCTTGGTCTTCTTGTTCTGGCAGGGTGCCAGGCGATCAACCCGGTTAGCGTCGACGCGAGCTTCGTGAAGGCGCCGGAGTTTGAAACGAACTGCCCCACGGTGGTTGCTGTGCTTCCTATCGAGGATGGCTCAGAGGGTGGCGCCGCTGCGCGGCACCTGACGTTCATCCGCCAGGAGGTCAATCTCCAACTCGTCCGGGAGCGGTTCTATTCGGCGACGACCGAGAACTGGGTCGATGCTTCGCTGATGGGGGCCGACACCCCGGCTGAGTCGATCTTGGCGCCGGTCCGGCTGACTGCGCTGGCCAAGGCGAGTCGGGATGATGGCGTGTTCGCCGTGCGCATCGAGAAGTGGGACGAGTCGTCGCTGATGGCGGATCGCTTCGTCTACTTTGAGTTTAGCGCCGCGATGGTCACCAACGATGGCGCCCAGCTCTGGAGCGGGTCCATCAAGGGTCGCGTAAAGGCTGGGGGGATAGGAGCTTCGCCACTTGGCCGCGATGCCGCCGCTCGCAGTTGCGCCGAATTGGCCGTGCGCGAGCTGCTGCTGCGCTTGCCGGTTCACGTCGGCAAGTAGGCTGCCAAACATCCGATGTCATCGGATGTTTCGTCGGCTGGTCACCAAGTCTTCGCCGGAATCGCCCACCGCGCTTGCGGTCGGGGTAGGGCCATCGTTATCCTGCCGGCCCAAATGGACCACTTGGGTTCATTGCTTTGCCCTGCCGGGTCTGCTGGCCGGGCCGACCGCGCAACCGGAAGCCCTGTTCTGGAGCGTTGGTTCTGACTACCTAACGAGGACACAGGGATGACTATCAAAAGCGACATCAAGAAGAAGATCATCACGGAAAGCCGCCGCCACGAAACCGATAGCGGTTCGGCCGAAGTGCAGATCTCCGTGCTCACCGCTCAGATCAAAGAACTGACCGGCCACATGCAGCGCCACCCGAAAGACTTCCACAGCCGTTATGGCTTGCTGGCCAAGGTCAACCGGCGCAACAAGCTCAGCACCTACCTTCGTCGCAAGGACCCCAAGACTCACGCGGAGATCTCTGCCAAGCTCGGTCTGCGCCGTTAGGCCAGCCGACATTGCGGGAGCGCCGTTACTAGGAGCACCTCCCCCCCCAAAAAAAAACTACTACGGGCGCACAAGGCAGGAAGCCGCGTGTGCCTGCGACACGAACGACGTTCGTGTGCATTCATGGGCTGCCCAAGTGCAGCTCGCTACGCGCTAGCGACCGGAGATTCCGTCGCAGCGCCTCCCCCCGGCGTTTGGAGCAACGTAGCTCCGTTCGCCACCATGCGTCGACCAAGACGGTCAATAGGACCTAGGCCGGAAGCGAGATCCCCAGGTAGGGGCATTCCGGTGAACGATCGGCGCAGTCTGATCCAATTAGAAGAAGAAAGAGAAAACACTCTATGGCAACCAAGAAGAGCGCCGATGGCGCAAGCGCGCCGAAGAAGGCCCGCAGTTCCGCCGCTAAGGCACCCGCCAAGAAGGCGAAGAAAGCTCCGGCCAAGGCCGCGAAGAAAGCTCCCGCCAAGAAGGCAAGTAAGAAGGCCACGAAGGGCACCGGTGCAATTGATACCGCTGGCCCGTTCGTCGTCGAACGTGAGATCGGCGGTCGCACGCTGACACTCGAAACCGGCCGCATGGCCAAGCTGTCCGACGGTGCCGTTCTGGCGCGCTACGGCGACACGGTTGTGTTCGCTGCGGCCAACAGCACGACCGCCCCGGACTACATGGACTTCTTCCCCTTGACGGTCGACTACCGCGAGAAGACGTCCGCCATTGGTGTCATCCCGGGTGGCTTCTTCAAGCGCGAAGGCCGTCCTTCCACGAAGGAGATCCTGACCTGTCGTATCATCGACCGCTCGATCCGGCCGATGTTCCCCGATGGCTTCCGTCGCGATGTGCAAGTGCTGTCGCAGGTCATCGCGTCCGATCGCGAAAATGATGGCGACGTCATTGCCGCGATCGCGAGCTTTGCCGCGTTGGCGGTCAGTTCGCTGCCGCACGGCCGATCGCTCGGCTGCGTGCGCATGGGCTACATCAACGATGAGATCGTCATCAACCCGCTCTGGTCTCAGCTGCAGAGCGAAGAGAACAAGCTCAACCTGACGGTGTGTGGCCACGCTGACGGCGTCGTGATGGTGGAAGCCGGCGCGAAGGAAGTGAAGGAAGGCGTCGTGCTCGAAGCACTCGCCAAGGCGCACGAGGTCATCAAGGTCATCGTCGAGATGGTCGAAGAGCTGACCGAGATGGCTGGCAAGCCGAAGATGGAGTTCGATGCTCCGGTCGTCGACACCAAGCTCGTCGCCAAAATCGAGAAGGCGTGCGGCAAGGAGCTGCGCAAGGCGCCGACGACGCTCGGCCCGAAGGCCGTTCGTGGTAAGGCGATCAAGGCAGCCAAGAAGGCCACTCGTGAAGCGTTCCCCGCGCCGAGTGGCTCGGACGAAGCCGAGACCAAGGCTTGGAACAAGAAGATCGGTGAGATTGCCTATGGCATCATCAAGCTTGGCGAGCGCGAGTCGATCCTGTCCGGCACGCGCGCCGATGGCCGCGATTCGGAAACGATCCGCCCGATTACGATCGAAGTTGGCCTGTTGCCACGCGTGCACGGCTCGGTGCTGTTCACTCGCGGTGAGACCCAGGCGCTCGGCGTTGTCACCCTCGGCGGTGTCGATGACCAGCAGATCATCGATGGCCTGATGCCGGAGCCGCGCAAGCGCTTCCTGCTGCATTACGCGTTCCCGCCGTTCTCGGTTGGTGAAACCAAGCGCATGCTCGCTCCCGGTCGCCGCGAGATTGGTCACGGTGCCTTGGCCGAGCGTGGTCTTGAGTCGCTGCTGCCGACGAAGGAGGACTTCCCCTACACGATCCGCATCAACAGCGAGATCATGGAGTCGAACGGCTCGTCATCGATGGCAACCGCTTGCGCGGGCACGCTCGCGATGATGGATGCTGGGGTGCCGATCAAGCAACCGGTCGCCGGTATCGCGATGGGCCTCGTCATGGAAGGCAAGAAGTACTCGATCCTGTCCGACATCCTCGGCAGCGAAGACGGCTGCGGCGATATGGACTTCAAGGTCATCGGCACCGGTCGTGGCATCACGGCGTTGCAGATGGACATCAAGTGCGAAGGCCTCACCACTAAGATCCTCGCCGAAGCCCTCGATCAAGCGAAGGAAGGTCGGTTGCACATCCTGCGCGAAATGCTCAAGGCGCTGCGCGCGCCGCGGCAGAAGCTCAGCCCGAACGCGCCGCGCCTCGAGTCGGTGCAGGTTCCGCCGGACAAGATCGGTCTCATCATTGGCCCCGGTGGCAAGAACATCCGGTCGATGCAGGAGACCTACGAGTGCAAGATCTCGATCGAAGACAGCGGCATGTGCACCGTCACCGGCGTCAACGGTGAGAAGGTCGACCTGGCGGTCAACCACATCCGCGCGATGACCGCCGAGATCGAAATGGGCACGACCTATGAAGGAACGGTCACGGCAATCAAGGAGTTCGGCGCATTCGTCGAGATCCTGCCAGGCCAAGAGGGTCTTGTGCACGTTTCCGAACTGTCGAACGAGTTCATCCGCGCCGTCACCGACGTCGTGCGCATCGGCGACACCGTCAAGGTCAAGGTCATCGCGATCGATGACTTCGGCAAGGTCAAGCTGAGCCGTAAGGCGCTGCTGGATCCGGCCGAGGGTGGCGATGCTGCAGCCGAAGGTGGCGCACCCGAGCGCGAAGAACGACCGCGCCGCGATTCGCGTGGTCGCGATGATGATCGCGGTGGTCGTGGCGACCGCCCAGAGCGTCCGCGTCGCGATCGTGAAGATCGCGAAGAGCGTCGTCCGCGCGGCGATTCGGATGGCGGTCGCGAAGAGCGTCCGTCCCGCAGCCGTGGGCCGCGCGAGGAAGGTGAAGATGCACCGCGCCGTTCACCGCGTCCGAGTCGTGATGAGGCGGAAGCGCCGCGCGGTGATCGTGATGATCGCCCGCGTGGTCGCCGCCCGCGTCGCGACGAAGACGATGAGCGTCCGTCCCGCAGCCGCGGCGACGACGATCGTCCGTCGCGCCCGCGCCGCGACCGCGATGCCGGGCGCCCCTCTGGTCCGCGTCGCGATGAGGACGATGCGACTGCTCGCCGGCCGCGTCGTGATCGTGATGACGATCGTGCGCCGCGCCCGCGTCGCGACGAAGAGGACCGCCCGTCGCGTCCGCGCCGTGATGACGAACGCCCCACGCGCTCGCGCCGCGACGAAGAAGATCGTCCATCGCGCCCGCGTCGCGACGAAGAGGACCGCCCGTCTCGTCCGCGTCGCGACGATGACGATCGCCCGTCCCGCCCGAGCCGTTCGCGCAGTGACGAGGATCGTCCGTCGCGTCCGCGCAGTGACGGCGATGCCGAGCGTCCCGCTCGTCCCGCTCGTGCCAGTCGTGACGATGACGATGGCCCGCGTCGCCCGCGTCGCCCGCGTCGCGACGATGAAGATCGTGCGCCGCGTCCGCGTCGTGATGACGAGGATCGCCCGTCCCGTCCGAGCCGTTCGCGCAGTGACGAGGATCGCCCGTCCCGTCCG
>JAPYTD010000032.1:10810-17613 GCA_029936315.1 Planctomycetota bacterium
TCGCCCGTCCCGTCCGAGCCGTTCGCGCAGTGACGAGGATCGCCCGTCCCGTCCGAGCCGTTCGCGCAGTGACGAGGATCGCCCGTCCCGTCCGCGTCGTGATGACGACCGTCCGTCGGGCGGTGGCCGCGATGAGGAACGTCCGCGCCGCGGCCGTTCGTCGATGCCGATGGCCGAGTTTGAGGACGGTGGCTCCGAGGCTCCGACTGCGGAGTTGGAGTCGATCGATAGCGTGATCGGTGGAGACCGTGACGAGGGCTCGCGCCCGCGCCGCGGTGGCAGCCGCCGTCCGCGTCGTCGCGACTAAGGCCGCGCGACTAGGAGGCCTTTCTGGGCCTGGCGCCGCAATGGGCGCCGGGCCTGGCCTTCGCCCACTCGTAATTGCGAGGCCCCGAATGGCCCGTTGGCCAGTTCGGCTGTTCCTCTTGCCCAGGAGCGCCACTAGCATGCGGCGGTGATCGCCCGCCTGCCCGCAACGTTATTGGCCGCCATGGTTCTGGCCGTGGCCAGTTTGGCCCAGTCCGTCTCGCCGCCGACCGAATTGGTCATCGGCAACTTTACGCCAACCATCGACGGGGACTTGGCCGAATGGAAGTCACGCAAGAGGCTGGCATTCGGGCGTGATCAGGTCTTCCTCGGGGCTGGCACCTGGACGGGAGGCAAGGACGCATCCGCGACCTTTTTGGTCAGCTACGACAACAACCGTCTCTACCTGGCCGGCACGGTTCGGGACGATGAAACGGTCGGTGAGGACGTCGTTGCACCGGATCAGATCGACTGCCTTGAGTTGCATCTGGGCCCCAATGTGCTCGATGCGTCGACCAGGGCTGAGCGCCGCGTGCTCCGGCTCTATCCGCTGACCGCGCACCGGCCGTGGGTCTGGGGCGGTGGCAGCCGCGACGTGACTGAGGATCCGCTGCAGCCGATCACCCAACTGGCTGGAATCCAGGTGGTGGGCCGCCGGCTCAACGCGACGTCGTACGAGTTTGAAGCGGCGATCCCGTTCCATCACTTCCCCGCGCTGTTGCCTGGCACGCAATCGCTCGGCTTCGACCTGGTGCTGCGCGACTACGATCAGGGTAGCGGCGGCAATTCGACGTCGATGTCTTGGAGTCGCACGGACCCCTTCGACGGTCCGCGCGCGGGTGTGCTGGCGTTGGGAGAGCGCGGCTTGATGGTGCCATCGGCCGTCAGCGTGCCGCTCTTGTCGAGCGATCTGCTCGTGGACTTGCCGTACCTGCTGGTGCCGCTGCTGGCGTTGGTCGCATTGATTCTGCTGCTGCGCGGTTGGGCACGTATCCGTGGCCGCGTGCGTTGGTTACGAACCGCGCTTGTCGTGTTCGGCGTCACGGCCTTCTTGGTTGGGCTGTGGTTGCCGACGCTGATGACGTCACTGCGTGCGGACGAGCAGAGGGCTCAATTGCATGCAAACCTCGAGAGCTTGCAAGGCACGCTCGCCAAGTTGGAGCAAGGTTCGCTCGAGAGCTATCGCGGTGCCAGTCGTGACCGCGCGGTTGTCGATCTCGTGAGCGGCCGCGCGATTGCTCGACAGCGCTACACGAAGTACCGCTCGCTGGTCGGCATTGCGCCGAGTCAGTTCGGGCCGCCGGTGCGGTCGTTCGACGACTTGCCGGTGCGCTGTTACTGGCTGCCGTTGCCTTCGGAGCGGGCGGCCAGTTTCCAGTTCGACCCGCCGTTGCGTGGCCGCAAGCTCAACCTGGTGTTGGCGCGGCCGTTTACGCCTTCGATAGCACTGACCGGCCTCGAAGGCTTGGCCAGCCTCGACCTGGAGCTCGATTTTGGCGACGAAAAGCAACAGCAGGAGATCTTGCTTGATGTGAGGTTCCACGACGCGCAGACGCTGGGTCGCGACTTCTGGGAAGCATGCGTGGTGCCGGTCGAGCTCGATAAACTCGACAAGCAAGTGAAGTCCTTGACGATCGGTTGCACCGGCAACTCCGATCTGCGCCTTGTGGGCATCTCGCTGGAAGGAGAAGAACAGGGCAGTATCGAGCCGTTGTCGTTGGGCGAGCCGTCGCGCGATGGTGTGTTGACGGACCTGCGCGGCCCATATCCTCAGGATGCAGGGATCGAACTCGCGTCCAGCTCGACGACGAAGGTGGTCATCCCCGAAGGCCAGGAAACGCCCGAACAACTGTGGTTGTTCTATCGCGCCGTGTATCCCGGTCTGCCGACGGTCAATCCTGGGGCTCGCGTTGCCGAGGTCTTGCTGCACTTCGCCGACGGTAGGCAGAGGCACTCGGTGGTGCTGGAGCATCAGGTTTCGATGTTCTACGAGCTCGCGGTGCACAACACGCGGGATGATCCACCGGCAGGTTCGCAGGCGTCGATCGCGTTGACGTGGGTGGACGAGAGCCAGGAACGTCACGTCAACCTTGGCTACCCGGTCAAGGACCTGCCGACGGACACCACGTTGCAGGCGATCGAGTTCAAGAACCTGGCGGACTATCGCGTGCGCTTCCGTTCGGTCGTGTTCGTCAACGAGCAGGCCGTTGCACCGCAGGATCCGCCGGACTCACCGCTGCAGCGCGAGGGTGACGATCGTCGACTGGACGAACAGCACGTGCGCGCCCTGCAAGACGTCGTCATCTCGATCTATCGAACTGGTGAACTGAGCGAGTCGACCTTGCCAGTCAGTGGGCGACAGGATGTGCAGACCCTGCCGCGTGCTGTGGGCTCGGCGGAAGTGACCGAGACGGAGTCGTTGCTGCCGGATGGCGGCCGCCGGTTGTCGGTGTTCGCGCCGCTGCGTGGCGATGGTTGGGACGGCGCCGTACTGGCAGTGTCTCAAACCGACGAGTTGTGGCTGGCGTCGGGACAGTTTGCCAGCCGAATCGGTTTGCTGCTGTGCCTTCTGAGCATGCCGTTCTTGCTCGTGCTGTTGAGCGAGTTGCTCGCGGTCGTGACCAACCTGCGCTTCCGATTGATGACGGTCATGTCTGTTGCGTCATTGGCGCCGCTCGGATTGTTGTCGCTGGTGCTCGTGCAGGTGCTTGAGAGTGGCCACGCGACCAAGGTCGACGATGGCACGCGCAACACGGTGCAGAGCGCCATGCAGCAGTTGGAAGAGGAGAAGAACGGCGTGCAGGAGTCGGCGCAGCAGTGGTTGCGTGACCTGGCAACGCTGGCGAATGAGAAACTCGCGGGCGAAGTGCCGATGCCGGCTGCGACCGTCGCCGAGGAGTTGCAGGGTTTGTTGTCTGGACAGTTGCCACCAGAATGGCGCGGCGGATTCTTGCGATTGGACTGGCAGCCGGCACCGCCGTCGGCGGCTCCATTGGTGCTGGTCGCCGGCGATCAACGCATGCTTCAGGCCGAAGCGCCGGCGAGGCTGGATCCCGGCCTGTTCATGCAATGGAGTCGTTTGATGCTCGGGGTGCGCGCCGAGCAGGCGGTTCGAGGTGGCACGTTTGCATTGACTGCCGGACGACCGTTGGACGGCAGTTTGCTCGGTGCCCTCGCTCCGGGCCATGACCTGTTGCTCACCGATGTGCGCGGCTATCCGCTGGCGGCCAGTGAAGGTCGCGGCAGTGCCGAGCGTTTGCTGGAGCAGGCATACGAGCCGACCACGATGGCGGGGCGCGAAGCTGTGTTGGTGGCCGGCGATGAAACGCGGCAACCAGTGATCCTGCGCGAATCGGCACAGTATGGTGACTACGTCATTGGTGCCGACGTGCTGCGGGACCTTCAGGAAACGCCGCGCGGGTTGTTGGTCGTGGCGATGCCGGACGAACGTGCCACGCTGGATCTCGCGATTGGCCGCATCCCGGTGCGGGCGTTCTTCTTGTTGGTCGCAGGCTCGCTGATCGTGTTGGCCGCGTTCTTGTCCTTCGTGGTCAGTAGCCGCATCAGTCGCCCGATCGAGCGCCTTGAGAAGGGCGCGCTGGCGCTGTCGCGCGGTGTCTTCGAGACCCGCGTGCCCGCTGATGAAGGTGGCCAGATCGGTCAGTTGACGCGCGCCTTCAACCAGATGGCCGAAGACCTGCATAGCCGCATGCAGGATCTTCAAGCGCTCAATCGCACGATGGGCGACCTTGCTGCCGAACATGATGAAGGCACCGCGATCGAAGTTCTGCGCCGGTTCTGTGCACACCACACCGGTGCCGACGCCGTGGTCACGACCATGCTCGATGATTCGAGTACCGGGTTGCTCATGCATGCCGCGGGCGAGGCGGTTGGCGATCGCATCGATCTAAATGGTTCGTCGATCGTGTCGCTGTCCGGTCCGTTCTGCTGTCGTGCACGGCAGGGCCGGCTGCCGTTGCCTTGGGGAGAAGCTCTGCCGCAGTGCGGCTCGCTGATTGGCCTGCCGATCGTTTTCGCCGGGCAGACGCGCGGGGTTGTGCTGCTGGGCTTTGACCTTGACGAGCCATCGGCGGTCGACCTCGAGTTGTTGACGACCGTCGTGGCGCAGGCTGCTGGTGCCTGTGAGCGTTCGCAGCTGCAACGCCTGGCAGTGAAGGATCCGGTTACCGGAACGTTCACTCACGACTACTTCCGCCGCCGAGTCGTCGATGAAGTTACGTTGGCGCACTACGGCAGCTACTCGTTCTCATTGCTGGGGTTCCGCGTTTCTGAGCGCAACCGCAGTGCCCGGCGGCTGCAGCAGTTCGTGCAGATCCTCAGAGCCCGTCTTGCCGAGGATGCGTTCGTTGGGAGCGGCGGCAGCGGCAGCTTCTATGTTGCGGTGCCGCATGCGGATCGCCTGAAGGCTGAGGCTGTGCGGCAGGATGTCGTTGCTTCGTGGCGTGCCGAGGGCCGTCGCGGTGGCATCGAAGTCGGCGGCCTGTCGTTTGGGAGTGCCGTGTCGGTGTTCCCGGACGAGGCGGCGTCTTCAGAGTTCTTGTTCGAAGCCGTCGAGCAGCAGTTGGCATCGGATCCGGTGCGCGAGGCGGTCGAGGCCGAGTCGGATGTCAGCTTGCTACAGGCTGGTGTGACCGCGGTCAGCGCGGCGATGCGGCCCGTCTACAGCACATTGCGCCGCGTGGCGCCAACGGACTTGCCGATCCTTCTTGAGGGCGAGACCGGGGTTGGCAAGGAGGTATTGACCAACCTTGTGCACCGATGGAGTCGTCGCAGCAACGGTCCGCTCATCAAGGTGCACTGTGCGGCGCTCACCGAAACGCTGTTGGCGAGTGAGCTGTTTGGCCACGAGCGCGGCGCGTTTACCGGTGCCGACCGACGCAAGATCGGTCGCTTCGAACAGGCCCACGGTGGCACGTTGTTCCTCGATGAAGTCGGCGAGATCCCGCACGACGTGCAGGTGGCGCTGTTGCGGGCCCTGCAAGAAGGCGAGATTGATCGGGTCGGCGGCAGTGAGTCCGTCAAGGTCGACGTGCGCGTCATTGCTGCGACCAACCGCGATATGCAGGAGATGGTTCGCACCGGTCGCTTCCGCGAAGACCTCTACTACCGACTGCAGGGCATGGTGCTCGTCGTGCCGCCGCTGCGCGAGCGCCGTGAGGAGTTGGCCGCGCTCGCCAGGCAGTTCGTCGTCGACATCGTGGTCGCCGGACACGCGCCGGAGCGCGAGTTGTCGGCCGAGGCGATGGATGAGCTGTATCGCCAGGAGTGGCCCGGCAACATCCGGCAGCTGCGCACGACGGTGTTTCGGGCGCTGGTTCTGGCTGAGGGTGACGTGGTGCGCCAGCATGACGTGCGGTCGGCGCTGGCGGGTGGGGCTGCGCTACCTGAGGGTGACGTTCCGGAGGAGGTGGTCGGCCTTGGCCTGCCGGCGCCAACTCAGGTTGTCGAAGCACGTCCTAGCACCATGTCTGAGGTGGAGCCTGGTTCAACCGGGCTGGAGCGTCGTGTTTCGGGGGCTTCTTGGGCAAAGTCGCCCAGTATCGATGCCGAGCCCGTCGACCTCATCCCCGGCAAGCCACCGTCGCCGATTCCCAATTCTGAGAGTTCGTCTGAGATGGGGCAGATTGCCCGAGGTGCTGCTGAGGTCCTGGTTCCACGCCCGAAAATCCCGACGTTAACCCCGCGCCTGCAACAGCTGCTGGTGGAGATACAGAAGCGCGACCGCTACACGACCCAGGATCACATGACCAATGCCGGGGTCTCGCACCGCACCGCACTCCGGGATCTGCAAGCCCTTGTTCGGCATGGTGTTGTTGAGCGGATCGGAGTCAGGCGAGGCGCTTTTTATCGGCCATTCCGGCCGATGACCAATTCTTCGACCAGCGATTTCGTCGATGGCTAATTGATTGTACAAGTTACCAAGATCATGGCCGAATAGTATTTCGTGCCCGCTAGTCACTTCAGATGCAACGTGTTGGGCTGTATCTCGTCCTTATGACCGATTGAGTGGACCGCGGTTTGCACCAACCCTGACCGCGGTTGGCCGATAATCCCCCTGTTGGAATTGGCGATACCGCTTCGGAGCCTGTCATGCGTTTGACCACGATTGCACGTCTGTTCTTGATCGTTTCCCTGAGTGCCGTTGCCGCTGCGCAGGTCACTCTTAGGCGGGGGGCGAAGGTCTACCATGGTAGTGCCGCCAACACGACCGCTCCGGCTACGGTCAAGGAGACCAAGGTCCGCGCGGCCACGCCCGAGTGGCAGAAGATCGAAGACGAGGGCATCGACCCTCAGTCAGCCCGCGGCAAGCAGCTGATCACAAGGATGAACAGCCGGATCAGCAAGGCCATCGAGGCCGTTGCCGATTCTGAGCGTTGCGATATGGTCACCCGCAAGAAGGACATGAAGGACAACCGCGGCCGGACCGTGGTCGATCTCACCAGCAAGGTCATCGACAAGATCAACGAGTAGATAGG
>JAPYTD010000032.1:17713-46905 GCA_029936315.1 Planctomycetota bacterium
ACGAGTAGATAGGTCGAGTAGATCGCTCGACACGCAACTTTCCGTGCGCTGTGTCTGAAGAAGCGAAAGTCATCGCGCGAACGACGTGCCTGCTTCACAATCTGGCCCCGTGCTTTCCTTCGAGCCTCTTCCGGAGTCCCGCGCCGTCTTGCCCCTCGCATCGGCTCGCACGCTTATCGTTTCGCTGGCGCTTGCCATGCCGACCTTCTCGCTCGGCTGTGTCAACACCGCACCACCGAAGCGCCTTGGCGATAGGATCATCAACGGCCGGGTAATCGGAGGCAGCGCACCGAGTGCTGGCCCCGTGGCCTGGCGGCTCGGCGATGAGTTGCCGCTCGATTCGGCGGCGGCGACGTCGCCGCAGGATCCGCAGGACCCTCAGACGGACGAGCAGCGTGATGCTCGGTTGCGCCTGCAGTTCGGTAGCAACGTTCTGATCGCACCCGATGGCAGCGTCACGAAGCAGTATTTCCTGGCAGGCGACCTGGCCCAGACCTTTCTGAAGCTGATCACGGCGATCACGCCCGACAAGGCGCCGGTAAGGGGTCGCGCACCGCAACCGATTCCGTTGCCCGGAACGCGTCTTGGTGGCCAGGATGCGAAGAGCATTCTGGGCCGCATGCTGCGGGGTTTTGAAGTTGAGGTCACGTTCGTGCCGGACTTCGAGATCCTCAATGGTGCGAAGCTGGTTGACACTGGCAACAAGCCGCTCACCGCCGTGACGGGTACGCCACCGCAGCTTACGCCAGACGCGCCATCCGTTTCCTTGGCGCTAATCACCGGCCAGCCGTCGGCACTGGCGGCATTCGAAGCAGCGCTCGACCTGTTCTATGCCAGCATTCCGCAGATCGAGATCAGCGTGCTGGTCGTCGAATACACGGTCGCGGATGCGCTGTCGTTTGGTGTCGCAACACTGGATGCGAATACGCCCATCCTCGGCAACCTCACCAGTAGCCAGTTGGTGCGGTCCTACACCTCGTCATTCGCGGCGAGTCAGCCGATCGTTGGCACGTCACCTGTCGCCGACATCGGTCGCTTCGTGCTCGGTGGCATCCACGATTCGTGGGAACTCAACTCGATCATCGAAGCACTCGAAGCCAACAACCTGGCCGACATCACCAGCTCGCCCAAGTTGGTCGTTCGCAATGGCGGCATGGCTGCGATCTCGACGTTGACCGACGTGCCGTTCCCGAAAGCGAAGTTCAGCCAGCTCGGTGCCGAAGTCGCGACCGACATCAGCTTCCGTCCGGTCGGCGTTCGCATGAACATCATTCCAGTGATTGCCGGCACGGACTCGGTGATCCTGCAGGTCTTTGCGGACGTGTCTGCGGTGACCGGCTTTGCCGATACCGAGCCGATCGTGACGCCGATCACGAGCACCCGCACCGCTGTGACGACGGTCTACCTCAAGGACGGCCACACGCTGGTCATCGGCGGGCTCAAGTCCAAGACGCTGTTTGAGAGCGAAACCAAGGTCCCGATTCTCGGCGATATCCCGGTGCTGGGGTTCTTGTTCCGGTCGACGTCCACGGTCCACAACGAAACCACCGTCGAGTTCCATATCACCCCGCGGATCGTGACCGACCGCGGTTCCCCGAGCATTGGCCCTCAGTTCTAGCCCGTCCCGGCGTGGTCCAAGTGCGCGGCTGACCCCGGTCGTTCGCCATGGTCCACCGCAACCGCACCGCTTAGGGGAAGGATGCGCTACCATCGCCGTCACACTTCCCGCCGATGTCCTGCAAACGATCGCCCATGATCCGCCAAACCTCCGATCCCACCGCCACAAACGAGCAGGAGCGGGGGGTTGCGTTGGTGATGGCGTTGATCTTCTCGATCCTGCTGTACATCCTCGTGGCCGAACTTGTCGTGTCGAGCCGCATGGTGCGCGCGACAGGCGAGAACGACGCATTGCTCGCGCGCATGCGCACGCAGATGCAGTACCAGCTGGCCGAGGCTGAGGAGAAGCTGTTGGCCGACCTGATCGGCCAGGTCGCTGCCGGCGAGACAGGTGCTCCTGGCTTTGGGGAAGTTCCGGGTGCGGCCCCCGGCGAAGGCTCGCCGATGGGCGAGGGCGAAGGCGAGGAAGCTGAAGAAGACCCGACGTCGAAGTGCGATTCGAGTCGCGATAGCTGGTACGAACCGGTCGGCCACCCCGACAATGATTTGACGACCTACGTCTGGCTCGAGGACGAGAACCGCAAGTTCAACCTGCTGGCTGTGTGGAGTCCCGATGAGGAGTTCGCGACGCTGTCACGCGAGCGATTGGCGCGGCTGATCGATGTGTTGCGCGAGGACACCGAATACGACGTTGGCTCGAGTGATGCTGCGGTGATCGTTAGCGAGATCGTTGACTGGGGCACGCGGCCCAGCACCGATCAGATGCCGGTGCCCGAGTTGAAGACACTCGATGAGAACAACCGCGACTTCCACGTCATGCTGCATCTCGATGAGCTGATGCTGCTGCCGACGGTGTCGCAGGACCTGTTCTTCGACAAGGTCATCGACAAGCGTCACTACCCGGGTCTCGAGTCGGTGTTGACGATCTGGACTTCCCTGCGTCCGGATCCTGGAGACCCCGAGAAGCTTGCCCGCCAACGCGCGGCGCGCGGCGAGCCTGCGCCGGCGGAGTCTTCCGAGCAGCCGGAGCCCCCGCCGGGAGCTGGGGGCGAGGAGGCGATCCAGCAACCAGAAGGGCTAGGCATCAAGATCAACGTCAATACGGCGTCGCACGCGGTGCTGCGCGCGCTGTTCGACCCGAATCGGGTGTCCGACCGCGTCATTGATGCGATCGTTCGTTACCGCAACGAACTCGACGAAGAGGCGACCGAAGATGAGCGCAGCGAGACCGAGACCGAGACCGCGGAGTTCGGCGACATGATGCTCGGCAACCAACCACTCTACAAGTTCTTCGAGACGGTCGAGGACCTGGAGTCGGTGGAGGAGTTTGCGCAAATCCCGGACGATGAGGTCAAGAACGAGATCATGATGGCACTGACGACCAAGTCGGATGTGTTCTCGATCCATATGGCGTCGTTGTTCAAGCGCAACGAATCCGAGCAGCATCGCGTCTATCTCGTGCGTCGTGCACGTTCGATCGTGATGCGCATGGACGAAGGTGACGAAGGCAAGGTTGTGCCGTTGATCCCGTTTGAGGAGCGCATCGGCCTTCGTGTGAAGCCCGTCGACTTGCAAGAAGAACTGCTGCTCGACTTCACGGTGCAATACATGGAGATGGACCAGTTCTCGCAGCAAGAGCGCGCCTGGAACCCGTTCCTGATTGACTTCTACATGCCGCCGGAAGTGCGTCAGGAGTTCGTCGGCGACCACTAGACAGCCCTAATGCCTCGCCCGGTCGATCCAACTCTGCGGGAGCGCCTGATCGCGGCCGCGACGGTGGCGTTTGCCGATGGTGGCTATTCGGGCTCGACGTTGGATGGCATCGCGGCTCGTGCCGGCGTGACCAAGGGCGGCCTCTACTTCCACTTCGCGGGCAAAGAAGAGCTGTTCTTCGCGGTGCTCGACCATTGGCGCGAACATCGCCGAAAGGAGCTGCAGGTGCAGGCCGTCGGCCCCGATGGGGCCGTGCTGGCGTTGCGCCAGTTCCTCGCTGGCTACCTGGCGTTCCACCTGCGTGAGCCGGCCGCGACCCACCTGCTGCGCGTCTTGACGACCGAGCTGCGCGGGCGATTCACGTCGCGCTTGCGTGAGGATGATCGGCAGGAACAGAGGTGGTTTCGGGCGCGCGTGCGTGAATTGCTCGAACTCGGTGCGCGCGACGGCACGCTCTGGGCGGAAGACCCGGCATTGACGGCGTTTGTTCTGTGCGGCGCCGTGATTGGCATCCTGGCCCAGTGGCACGGCGCGCCGACTGACGTCGAGGTGCATTGCGACGAAGAGTTGTTGGCGCAGCAGCTGGTTGCTCGCCTTGCCACCGGCGAAGCGCGCTCGCAACCGGGCGAAGACGAGTTCGACTTCGGTCGTTCGCGTGACACGTAGCCAACTGCCGGGCAGACTGTGTGTCCGTGCTGCCGCCGCTTCCCAAAGACTTCCTGCTCAGTGTCGTCATGCCCGTCTACAACGAACAGGCGACGTTGCGCGAGATCGTTGTTGCCGTGTTGGCGGAGCCGACGCGTAAGGAATTGATTCTCATCGATGACGGCAGCGTCGATGCGAGCCGTGCCATCCTCAAGGAACTGATGGAGCTTCCAGGCGTGCGCGTCATCGAGCATGACCGCAACCGCGGCAAGGGCGCGGCCCTGCGCACCGGATTTGCCGCAGCGACTGGCGATGTCGTGATCGTGCAGGATGCGGACCTGGAGTACGACCCTTCAGACTATGGCGTGTTGCTCGCGCCGGTCGTGCGTGGTGATGCCGAAGTTGTCTACGGTTCGCGCTACCTGGTCGACGTTGCCAATCCCGAGCGCGAACGCGACGGCTTTACGCACTACCTCGGCAACCGCGCATTGACGTTCTTCAGCAACCTGGCGACGGGCCTCAACCTGACGGACATGGAGACGTGCTACAAGTGCTTCCGCCGCGAGGTACTCGAAGGCCTGACGATTCGCAGTCGCCGATTCACGGTGGAGCCTGAGTTTACGGCCAAGATCGCACGTCGGTCGGTGCGGGTCTGGGAAGTGCCGATCAGCTACCAAGGCCGCAAGTTCGCCGAAGGCAAGAAGATTGGTTGGGGCGATGCCGTGGCTGCGATGTGGGCGATTGTTCGTTACCGGTTTGCCGACTGACTCCAACCGCTAGCGGTGCGGCTTTAGAAGCAGAAGCCGGCGGTGAACAGCACGCCCTCAAACTCGGAGTCGTAGCCGAAGATGAAGCTGTTGCCTTCGAGTTCGCTGCGATCCATCGATTGGTAGCGGCCGATGAACGCGATGCCTACCTGGGCTCTACCGATGCGCAGGCGCGTGCCGGCTTCCACCATGCCGAAGCCCGTTGCCGACTCGTAGTCGCGGAAGCCGCCATCGACTTCGATGGAGGTGCCGCCAACGCCGAAGCTGCCGTGAAAGTGCGGGCGTGCGTCTTGTGCGACGACGGAGGCGGAGAGCAGAAGAAGAGCCAGGGCGAGCCAGCGCATGAGTGAAATCCTAAGCGTTAGAAGAGGTGCCGGGGGCGAAACTGCCACCCAGCGCCACTTCTAGGGCAGTGTTTCACAGGATGTCGAGGACGCCGCTGCTCATGTTGGTCAGCGTCTCCACCGACGCGCGGTAGTTGATGTTCTTGCTGATCTTGGTGTGCCAGGGCATCAGTGCGCGATCGGCCACACCGCCCAATGACACCGCGGCGAACGCGCGTTGCAGGTCGCCTCGTTCTGAGTCGAACAGGGCGCGCTTGAGTGGGGCGACCGAGCCGCGGTCACCGATTTTTCCGAGTGCTGTCGCGATGGCTGCCAACGTCGCCAGGTTGCGGCCTTCGTCGTCGAGTTTGCGGTGCAGTTCCTGCGCGGCGCTCTTGTCACCAAGCACTCCGAGTGCTGTGGCGGCTTGCACGAACAACGACGGACGTCGTACCGAGAGGTCCATGGTCTTGCGGATCGTTTGGATCGCGCGCTGATCCGCCATCAACGCAAGCCCCAGGCACAGGTAGCCGGTCTGCTCTACCTTGGCGGACTCCTTGAGGATGCGCTTCTGCATCAGCTCCGAAGCATCTTGGAACTTGCACAGGCCAAGCGCGATGCCGAGTGCACCGACCAATTGCGGCGACTTGGCCTTCCCGAGTTGCTCCAGCAGGGTTTCGCCAACCAGGACGTCCGGTTTCGGTGTTTGCCTGCTGTCTACCAAACGCTTGTGGCTCGCAAACGTCTGCAGGCCGAGGCCGAGGGCTGCCCATGGGCGTTCGCTCGCCTTCTTGCCTTTCTCGACGATGCGCAGCAAGAACTGACGGTTCTTGACGCCGCCGATCTGGCCGAGGGACACGAGTGCGAAGTTGCGTGTCTGCGCGTCCTTGTGGTTCTTGAACGTGTCGACGAGCAGTTTGCTGTAGACCGCGTCTTCGCTGCTCTTGTCGTCATGAGCCGAACACATCTGGCCCAACGCCAACACGCAGGAACGCGCCAGGTTGTGGTTGCGGCGACCCTTCTTCGAGCCGCGAATCTCGGCTGCAAAGCTGCGGCGGAACTCGTCGCTGCGCCGGTGGTCTCGACCGATCAGCTTGGTGATCGCGGTCGGGCAGTGCGCTTGGATCAACTGGCTGCCGACACCTTCCTTCTTGTCGTAGTAGCGCTTCAGTACATCGAGCGCATCCTCGAGCATCGCCCGGCTAGCAGCATCCGTGTGGTCGAACGCGAGCATGCCGATGCCTTCGATCGCGGCGACTTTGATGTTGCGGTTGATGCGCTCGTCACTCTCTACAACGCTGCGCATCGCCTCAAAGGCCCGCTGCTTGATCTCCGGAATCGCGTGCTCGCTGGCGTAGAGGCCCAGGCCGTAGAGCGCGAACGAGCGCGTGCGCACGCTGACCCTGCCGTCGACGAGTCGGCGACCTGCAGGGGCATCCACGGCCAACGCGACTAGTGTGTCGAGCGCCTTCTCGCTCTTCACTGCGGCGATGCCGAGCGCCAGTGCCGCGGTTTCCTGGATCTCTTGGTTGTTGCGCTTGAGTCGCTTCGTGAACACGTCCACAAGGGCGAAATCGCGATGGTCGGCACCAATCTTGGCCATGCCGATCATGCACGACGAAACGATGTCGCGTTGTTCGGTCGAATCGATTGCGCGCTTCAGCGACGGAAGAATGTCGTTCTGAATCTGGTCGTGAGTGGGCTGAAGCAGGTTCTGCGCGATTTGCCGCGTCGCGCCCAGGTAGTGATCGTCGAGGCCTGTCGTCGTGGGGGTCTGGTGGATCGCCTTGCGGAGACCGATGTACGCGTCCTTGTTGAACTCCCACCAGTAGTTCCACTTCGTCAGGTCGTCCGTGATTTGGATGCCACGGTGGCCGGTCTGGCCGGCGGTCCCTGGTTTCGTGGGGTTGCCAGTTGAGGGCTTTCCGGGATTGCCAGTGGGGGGGCCAACAGGGCTGGGGTTCGAAGGCCCAGTCGGCGTTCCGGTCGTCGGCGGAACGACGTCGCCGCCAGGGAGGGGGGTGCGACCGCTGCCGCCACCAGGCGGGACCGTGTCGCGAGGGCCCCGATAGAGGCCGCCGTGAGCAGAAAGAAGCGAACTCGAAAGGGTGATGGCCAAGACGCCGAGCGCGCAGGTCAAAGTGCGATGATGCATGAGGGGTTCTCCTAGAGATTGCGACGCGGCGACAGCGTGCACTCACCCCCTTGGCAAGGATCGGGCCAAGGGTGATGGTGGGGTCCATACGTGCCAATCACCGCGGAATCGCTACCCCAGCGAAACGACAAGAGGCAACCGCGCCGGGGTAGGCGCCGATTGCTGCGCACCGCGTCACTGGTGGTGCTCGCCTGGTGGGCGTCCGGGTTTCTGACTGCCTACGTGGCGACGCAGCCGCATCCGGCACCGATCGTCGCCCGCAAGCTGATTGCTGGACGGCCGGTAACGAACGTCGATGTGCGCACCTGCGATGGCCTGACCGTGCGTGGCTGGCTGGTCGATGTGCCGCATGAGAAGCGAAGGTGCGTGGTTCTGTGCGCTGGCATTCGCGGCAATCGTCAACGCATGGTTCGCCGCGCCGAGTTCTACGCTGAGTTAGGCTGGTCCTCCTTGCTCGTCGATTTGCGCGGAACCGGCACCAGCGATTCCGCGCGCATCTCGATGGGCTGGAACGAAGCACTCGATCTCAGCGCGTGGCACGCGTTCTTGCGCCAGCGTGGCTACCAAGTGATTGGGGTGCACGGGCAATCCCTCGGAGCCGCTGCCGCCGCCTACACGAGTGTGCGGACCGAAGCCCCGCCCGCATGGGACTTCTTGGTATTAGAGGCGTGTTACCGCGACATCGAAGCCGCACTCGGCGCCCGGATGTTTGGTCTGCCCACCATCTTGTGGTGGCCGGTGCTGGTCAACGCCGAGTGGCTACTCGACGTCACGGCCGAGGATCTCGATCCCGTCGCGGCGCTGCGCGAACAAAGCGCGCCGACCTTCTTGGCTTGTGGCACCCTTGATCAAAAGGTCGGGCCAGACGCGACCGCGAAGCTGTTTGCTGCGTCGCCGGCGGCCGACAAGGTGCGCTTCGACGTGCCGAACATCGGGCACAAGGAACTGTGGTGGTCCGGCGCTAGGGCGCTTCAGTCCGCAGTCCGCGAGTTCCTGCTGCGGCGTTAGGGGTGCACGCGGCCTTAGGCCTGCCAGTACTTACCCTTGATGGGCAGCACGGAGGCCATGGCGTTGCGCGTGTCGACGACCAGCCGCGCGTGGTCCCCGATCATCTGCCAGTCGATCGTCGAGTGGTCGGTCACGATCAGCACACAGTCGGCACTCTTGATCGTGTCCTTGTCCAGCGGCGTCGACTGCATGCGGTATTCCATGTACTTGCGCATGCCGGCAAACAGCGGCACATGCGGATCGTGGTAGCTCACGTCGGCACCGTTCTCGAACAGCAATTTGATGATCTCAGCCGCCGGTGTTTCGCGAACGTCATCGACATCCGGCTTGTAGGCCAAGCCAACGACCAGCACCTTCGCACCGCGCATCGCCTTGCCGAGTTCGTTCAGCCCTTCCATCGTGCGCCGGATCACATAACCCGGCATCGAGTTGTTGACCTCGCCGGCCAGCTCGATGAAGCGCGTGTGGTGGCCAAACTCGCGGGCCTTCCACGTCAAGTAGAACGGGTCGATCGGGATGCAGTGGCCACCGAGGCCAGGACCCGGATAGAACGCCTGGAAGCCGAACGGCTTGGTCTTGGCAGCATCGACGACCTTCCAGATATCGATGCCCATCGACGCCAGCACCGGTTTGAGCTCGTTGACGAGCGCGATGTTGACGCAGCGATAGATGTTCTCAAGCAGCTTTGCCGCTTCCGCGACTTCTGCGTTTTCGACGGGAACGACTTCGGCGATTGCCGCGCCGTAGAGCATCGTCGCGAGCTTGCCACTGATCGGGTCGACACCGCCGACGAGCTTGGGAATCGTCTGCGTCGAGTGATTCTTGCGCCCTGGGTCTTCGCGCTCCGGGCTGTAGGCGACGAAGTAGTCCTGGCCAACTTTGAGGCCGGTCTCGGCAAGAATCGGAATGCAGTCACCGCGCGTTGTGCCGGGATAGGTCGTCGACTCCAGGGTGATCAGTTGTCCCTTGCGCAGCACCTTCGCGACCATGCTCGTCGATCGCGTGATGTAGCTCATGTCTGGCTCGCCGTGGTTGCCGAGAGGCGTCGGCACGCACAGGATGATGACGTCCGCGTCGGCGAGCTTCGCCGGGTCTGCCGTCGCGAGGAACTTGTCCGATTGGGACATCTCCTTGGCGAAGTCAGCACCGAGGTGCTTCAGATACGACTCACCACGATTCAGCAGGTCGATCTTCTCCTGGTCGACGTCAAAGCCGAGCACCGGGAAGCCGGCTTTGAAGAACGCCCGCAGGAGCGGCAGGCCGACGTAACCAAGACCGACAACGCAGACCGTGGCCGTGCGTGCTTGGATCTTCTCTTCGAGTTGGGAGGCGGGAGTGGCTGCGTCCATGGATTCGGACATAAGGAGTATCTCCGCATCGGCATGGGAGCCAGTGTGGCCTGACTCCAGACGCTGTTTTGGCCGCGATGTCCTGGCCACGAATGATCCTGCTGCGCGCTTGCCGGCGCCGATGTCCGGAAGTGCCCGCGGTATTGCGAGCTTCGGCAACGAGGCGAAGCAGCAATGGCGCGCACGCGTGCATCATCAGCAAACCCAAGGGGCACTGATTCTGGGCTCATCCTGACGCTAACGCACAAGGCGGCCGGTGATGCGAACGGTCTTCAATCGCACCAGGCCCAACGACAGGTGGGTGCCCAACCAGTCGAAGATCGATGCACCGGCACGGACCCGGAAGTCGGTCACGGCCTTGGCATCGCCGCAGTGTTCCTTGAGCAGTTCGGCGACCTTGGGCTGCTTCTCGCCGAGCAGGCCGTGAACATACATCACGTACTTGCTGGTCAACTCAAACTCCTCGCCCTCCCCGTAGGCATTGGCGGTGGCGTGCACCGGGAACGTGACTCCCTTGAGGTCGTAGCGCATCGAGCTACAACTGGTCAGTAGGATCAGGACAAGGCCGGCGATGCATTTGTGCATCGCACTAGTGTCCTCGTGATCCGAACCCTACGGCAAGAACGACTTCACGTTCTTCAGCTTGTAAGGAAGGTACTCCTCGATGACGAAGTTGAGGCCGTGCTTGGCCAATGCCTGCTGCTCGGCACGAACTCCCATCTTGAGCATCTTCTGGATGGCTTTCTGCCACTCCTTGTGAGCCTTGAAGAACGGGTCGTTCTTGAGAGCATCCTTGGCTCGCTTGATGTCGACATCCTTCAGTGGATGGGTGGCAGTGTGCAGGTCGAAGTCGTCGATGTCCTGCGGGGTCACGCCAAGGTAACGCGCCTGCGGCACGCAGAAGAACTTGTTGAGGTGCACCGCGTTGCCGGAGCCAACCTTGAGCGTGCGGTAGATGTTGGAGATCCCATAGGGATCGCAGTCATTGAAGCAGTAGACCGGGAGTTTCTTTTCGTCCGCGAGTTTGCGGATGAAACGGCGCGTCGAGCGCGTCGGCACGCCACTCGTGCCGATGATGACGCAGTTTTCTTGCCGCCACCACTTGTGCTCGTGCAGGCGTGCGAACATGCCGCCGGTTTCGATGACGAGCACGAACTTCGCCTTGGTCTCGAACTTGAAGTGCTCGACCGAGGCCGGGATGGTGTAGGAGCCACTGCCTTGCTTGGTGCAGTCGATGCGCTCTTCGGCGCCGGTCTCGCGATCGCGGTCGACCACGATCAGGGCACCCGCAACATTGCCGCCGTGTTCTTCCGGTCGGAAGCGCAGTTGTTCGCGGGCGACTCCTTCGAGGCTAAACAACGCCTCGATGTCGTCCATCACGGTGTCCGACTCTGGCTGGGAAGCGAACTTCGCATCGCCCCAGTTCTTCGACACGTAGTAGGCCTCTCGCTTGGTGGCAAAGTCGTCATCGACAACCATGCCCTTGCTGAACGCCATCAGTTTGAGCGTCTGGGCGAACGTCTTGACCGTGTTGACGGTCAGGGCGCGTTCGATGCGACCACGGCCCATCTTGAAGCCGCCCTTCTTGTCGTATTTGGCGTTCTTCAGTGAGCGCTCCGGAAACTTCAGTTCCGGTTTCTCAAGCTTTTGAATGCGCCCAAAGACCTTCTCCGCGCACTTGTTGATTTCGCCGACCGTGATCTTGTCGAGCTTGGTCATCGGCTTGCGCGGCTTCGGTTTGGCCGGCTTCATACTGAGTTTCTTGCTCTTCTTGGCAGCCATCGTCGGTCTCCTAGGACTTGGTCCCTGAGGCCAGAGCCCGAGCGGAACCCTCTCTGCGCGCATGCGCCGACCAGGAAACCGCCGTCTCACTATCCACAGGTGCGGGTGCCCGAACCCTGACCGGCTCGGACCCCCGCGATCCTAGCCACCAACCCCAACATGTCAGTACGGTGCCGGGACAAAAATTATCCTCTTCGGGTCGACGACCCAGCGCGATTGACCTGTGGTTGTATGACTGCGTGTTCGCTATCCGATCCCTGCGCCCGAACGGTGACCCATGCTCGCAACCCTCGCGCTGTTTTCGCTCGCTTGCTTGTCACCGCAACAGCCGGAGTCGGCTGCAGGCCAGCAACCGCTTCGCGTCATCACCTACAACGTGCATGCGTGGGGCCCAGTTGCCGCTACGGATGCTGGCCGGCAGCGCGCGCGCCAGATGACGTCTCGCGGCCAACTGTTGCCGCGGGTGGCGCTGGAACTGCAGTTGCATGACCCCGACGTGATCGCTTTGCAAGAGGCGCACAGCGAAGCCAAGGTGGCGGCACTCGCGGCACTCTTGGAGATGGACTATGCGTACTTCCCTGGCGGCTGGAAGGGCAAGGGTTGGCAAGAAGGTATCTCCGGAGCGATCTTGTCGCGGTCCAAGATCGTCGCCCGCGAAGACCGGCCGTCGATCGATGCAAAGATCGCCAAGGACAAGTTGTTCTCGCGTTGCCTGGGCCGCGTAGTGATTGCGCATGGCAACGAGCAGATCGCGATCTACTGCGCACACATGCTGCCGAGTTGGAAGGAGACGACGCACATTCGCGAGGCAGAGATCCGGGCTTTGACCGTTGCGAGCAATAAGGACCTGGCGGCTGGTCGCTCGGTGATCGTCATGGGGGACATGAACCACGATTCGGCTGCGCCCGAATACAGGTTGTGGGCGGAGGCGGGCCTGGTGGATACGGCAAGCCAACTCAACCGGGACAAGGCGCTGTTCACCTGTCCGAGCCAGAACCCCAAGGAACGCATCGACTACGTATTTGTCGCGGGACCGATCAAGACTCGCTTGCAGAGCGCGCGGGCGTTGCACGAGGGTGCCTTCCTGGTGAGGCCAACGGTGGCATCGTCGTATGCCCTCAGTGATCACGTGCCGGTGCTGGCGGTGTTTCGATGAGCCCACCAACCGTCGAACCACCGCGCGGCTTTTTTGCGGTTGTGCGCCAGCGTCATGCGCGGCCGGGCACCAGGCGTTGCCAGTAGTCGCTGCTGAGCGGTAGCGGCTCTCCACAAGCGGCGCGGACCAGCAACTCGGCTGCCCAAGGCGTGGTCACCGCACCACGTGAACCATGTGCGAGTGACGCGACCGTTTGGTTGCCGGCGGCATCAGGCACGACGCCGACGAGGGGCAAGCGATCGGCCGATGCGTTGCGTACGGCTGCGAAGCGATGCTTGGTCGCCGCGAGCGACAAGTTCTGTGCGAAGTCGGGAAGGGCGGCGAAGTGCGCGCGGATGCGTTGATCGTCGGCGGGGCGTAGCTCGCAGCTGTCGTCGTCGCGATCAAACGTCGAGCCAATCCATGCGACTCCATTGGCCATGGGAGGCGAGTAGTAGCCTGACGTGCAAAGCACGGTGGGCGGGGAGTCGCTCTGCAGCGGCCACGTCACTGCGATTGCCTGGCCGCGAATGCGTTGGGTCTGGATATTGAGTGAGCTGTCGTGCTGTGTGCCAGCAGTTGCGAGAACGGTCAAGTCGGCGCTCTCGGTCGGTGTGTTGGTGCGGACTTCGATGTTTGGGTGCTGCAGCAAGCCCCGTGTGAGTGCCGCAAGGTCGCAAGTGCCCGCCGCGGGAATCCATGCGGCGCCGTACGGAATACGCGTGCTGGCGCGTTCGCTGGCTTCATCGGGTTCCAACCAGGAAACGAGGTCACTGGTCGCGGCATTGGCCGCGCGTTGTTGCATGCGCACGGAGTCTTCTGCATCGACTGCACATAGCAGCGCACCACATTGCCGAAAGTGCTCGCTGCCTTGCAGCCAGTTGGTCGTGAATCGAAAGGCAAGGCCCAGCATCTCAGCGTCCGGCGTGCGGTTACCACCGCGCCAGAGTCGGGGTCGTACGATGGCCGCCTGAATGCCCGACGCACCGGACGCGATGCCATGCGGAGCCACGGCCGTCACGCGCACGCCGCGTTGCGCGAAGGCGTTGGCTACGGTTGCGCCCGCGATGCCGGCGCCGTGCACGTGGACATGTTGTGGCAGGCAGTGCTCGCTGGTTGCAAGCCGCACGGCGTTGGCGTGCCCGGCGAAAGGCTTGCGTTGGCCTTGCAGCATCTCACGCTTTGGTGCAAACCCGGGAGCCCGGTCAACCGCGAAACCCGCATCCTGTAGCGAACGGCGCACATGTCCGGCGACCGTGTAGGTCGCGAACGTGCCATTTGTGGCCGTGTGGTTGGCAACCTCACGGAGCAGCTTGAAAGACCACATCGCTGGATTGCGAGCGGGTGAGAAGCCGTCGAGAAACCACGCATCTGCTGCGAACGCGTGGCAGCCCAGCGCTTCGGTTGCGTCGCCAAACAGCACGTGCAACACGATGCGGCCACCAAGCAGGGCGAAGCGTTGCGAAGCTGTCGTTGGCTTGGCTGCAAGTGCCGCGCGGAGTTCGCGTGCCAGCGGTTGCAAGTCTGCTGGTAGTTGTTCGTGTGCGGCGGCCAAGGTCACAGCCGACAGCGGGTGCAGTTCGGTGGTCACGAACACCAGACGAGCAGGCTTGGGGGCGAGTCGCGCAAAGCACTGCGCGGCAGCGAGGAAGTTCAAGCCAGTGCCAAATCCCGTCTCGCCGATCACGAACGTGCCTCGGGTCGCTTTGAATCGCTCAAGCAAGTCGTTGCCACCGACGAACACGTGTTGCGTCTCCTGCACCCCGTCGCCGGAGTAGTAGACATCGCCGTACCGTTCAGAAGTCAGGCGGCCGTCTTGGTCAAACTGTGCGTCGGGGCGCATGGCAGTCCAGTTGTTAAGCGATCTTGAACGATGCCGTTAGCACGAACGTCAACATGCCTGCGAACGCTCGGCCTACTTTGCACACGTTCAAGAATCCCTCGACGACTCACTAGAGGTGTGTCATGACTCGTGTCCTCACAAAGGCAGTCTGTGTTCTCGGTGCCGTTTTCGCTCTGTCAGGTCGACAGCAACGATCCCGTGCTCGGCGGCAACTGGGACCTGACCACGTCGGGCCTGAAGTCCAAGTGACCCTGCCGCCGCCCCGTTTTCGGGACTGAGCGGCGGGGAATACCAGTAGACGTGCGAGCCCGGTTACGATTCGTGCCATGGTCTTCGCCGCGTCGCTGAGTTCTCTCCTTGTGGCTCTTGCGCCGCTATCGGTGCCCCAAGAACCTGCCGCTACCAGCGCCAAGGATCCGGCCGCCTCCAGTTGGCCGTCGTACCACGGCCGGTTTGGCTGTGGCTATGCCGACGGCTTTGCGACGCCGACCGAGTGGGACGTCGAGACTGGCAAGAACATCGCCTGGTCGACCGCGATCCCCGGCTTGTCGCATTCTTCGGTCGTGGTCTATGGCGATCGCCTCTTCGTCAACACGGCGGTCCGGAAGGGTGCCGGTGATGCAGAGCTGAAAGTCGGCCTCTACGGCAGCATCGGCTCCGTCGAGGATGATGCGAAGCACGAGTTTCGCTTGCTGTGTTTGCACAAGTCGGACGGCAAGGTGAGGTGGTCGAAGATTGTGTGGCAAGGAGTGCCCGCCATCAAACGTCACCCCAAGGGTTCGCACGCAGCGTCGACGCCGGCAACCGATGGTGTGCACGTCGCAGTGTTCCACGGCAGTGAAGGGCTGCATCTCTATACCGTTGACGGCGACCTGCTTTGGAAGAAGGACTTTGGCGTGCTTGACTCGGGGTTCTTCCGCATGCCCAGTGCGCAATGGGGGTGGGCGAGTTCGCCGGTCATCCACGACGGTCGCGTTTATGTGCAGGCCGATGTGCAGGAGGGCAGCTTCGTCGCGGCGTTTGACGTCAAGACTGGTGAGCAGGTCTGGCGCACGGAGCGCGACGAGGTGCCGACCTGGAGTACGCCGACCGTTCACATCACGGACAATCGCCGGCAACTGATCTTGAATGGTTGGAAGCACATGGGTGGCTACGACCTCGACAGCGGCAAGCAGCTGTGGAACCTCGAGAGCAGCGGCGACATTCCGGTGCCGACGCCGGTCGCAGCGCATGGCTTGGTGTTCTTGACGAGTGCGCACGGCGGGCCGGCGCGCATCCTGGCCGTGTCCGAAGATGCCACCGGCGACCTGACCACCGAACCCGACGGCAAGAATCTGATCTGGGGTAACCGGCGGTTTGGTGCCTACATGCAGTCGCCGTTCGTCTACGGCGACGAGCTGTATGTCTGCCGCGACAACGGGGTCATCACCTGTTGGGATGCGAAGACCGGCAAACAGCATTACCGCGATCGCCTGCAGGCGGGTGTCGGCTTCACTGCATCGGGAATCGCTGCGGATGGCAAACTCTACTACCCGAGCGAAGAGGGCGACGTGCACGTCGTGCAGGCCGGTAAGGACTACAAGCTGCTCGCGACCAACAGCCTTGGCGAGACATGCTTGTCGGCGCCGGCAGCTTCAGCCGGCATGTTGTTCTTCCGCACGCGCAGCATGTTGGTGGCAGTCGCCAACAAGTAGTCTTCCGCTACAGCTTGCGGCTGCGCTCGAGAACTTCGGTCAGCTTGGTTGACGTCGTCGAGACTTCCTTCTCGTCCAGGTCGAGGATGTCCTTCAGCGCCTCGACCACGGTCGGGATGTACATCGTGATGTAGTTGCGCTTCTTGAACTCGTTGGCGAGCTTCTTGCCCTTGCGCACATGTATGCCGAGCTTGCGGCCGCACTCCATCAGGGCGCGCTTCAGTTCATCCATGATCTCGTCGTAGCCGGCGATGGCTTCCTTCGACTCACTGGTGAACGGAACCCACACCGAAGCGATGTGCACGAAGATGACCATGGGGCCGATCGGGACCGCCCCGCGCGGCTGTTGCAGCCCGTAGTTTTTCCAATTGGTACCAATCACGGCTTTGGTGATCGCGCACGCCGATTGTTGGAACACCAGCGGTACGCGGTTGGCGAAGCGGATCAGGCGAACCGGTTCGTCGGCGTTGCCCATCAGCAGCTCTTCGTTCTTCTTGATCGACTTCTCGACGATCTTGCCGGTTGCCGTCATCTCGAGCGTGTCGCCCGGGCGGCCATAGGCGATGCCAACTTCGACCGCGAACGGGCGGCCGCGGTAGACGACCGGCTTGCGCGATGCGGCGATGAAGAAGTCCGCTTCGACCTCCTTCTTGAGGCCGGCAATGATCAGGTCTTCGCCGATCGGTGCGATGCACGTCAGCGGTGGTGACTTGATCTTGGTGTCCTCGATCGCGTCCTTGATCCTTTGGATGGTCTTGGTGTCCAGACGGCGAGGGTTGCTGGCAGTGTTGACGCCGGCCTTCGCGCAGATCGCCTTGGCGACCCCGGGGCCGACTCGCGAGAAGTCCTGCTGCAAGAACGCGCTCACGGTGCGGTTCGCGCTCTCCTGGATCATCTTCAGCAGGATGCCAAGCTCGACACCGTGCGGGTGCGGCTTGATCTCTTCGACTTCCTTCGGCAGCTCTTTGGTGTTGCGAACGTACTCGGTCACCGTGCCATCCGGCTCGGTGAACGTCAGTTGCACGTGCGGGTTGGATACCGCCATCAGCTTCAAGAACTCTTGGATGCTGCGCTGCCCGCGGCGGTATTCGCCTTCCATCGGAATGGAGACTTCGGTGCCGCTCTTTTTGCCTTCCCACTCGACCGGCTTGTCCGTCGCTTCGGGCCGGTTCTTCGCCGTGTCGATGCGGATCGTGTATTCGATCGGCATCGCCCGACGACCAGCCTTGCTGCGTACTTTGACCGGCATGCCTGTCGTCAGCTGGCCATACATGCCTGCGGCGCTGATGCCGATGCCCTGCTGGCCACGTGATTGACGCAGACGGTGGAACTTGCTGCCGTAGAGCAGGCGTCCGAAGACGTGCGGCACCTGTGCCTTGACGATGCCGGGGCCGTTGTCCTCGACGATCATCACGAACTGCTTCTCGTTGTCGCCGATGCGCTTCAGCGTGACCTTGATGTCGGGCAGGATACGGGCTTCTTCGCAAGCGTCGAGGCTGTTGTCGACCGCTTCCTTGACCGCAGTGAGCAGGGCCTTGCGGGGACTGTCAAAGCCCAGCAGGTGGCGGTTCTTGGTGAAGAACTCGCTGACCGAAATCTCGCGCTGCTTCTTCGCCATCGTCTCGGCGTTGACGGCGCGCTTGGTGCTGCTTTTACTCGGCTTCTTCGCTTTGGATTCTGCCATCGGAGTTTCGTCGGTCGCTGCGTCGGCGAACAGGCTTTGCTGTCCGGAAGTGTTCATGGGTGGCTCCCGTGCTCGTGGGATGAGCTGGTCTCGTCGCCCTCAAGGATCATTCGGTCCTGCAGAATCATTCGGCCCGGGAGTTGGGTGCTCGACACGCGCAGCCGTCGTGTTGCTTGGCTACAAGCAAGGCCATGCCGGCAACGCCGGAGATTCCGCCAATTCGTTTGATCACAGGTGCAGGGGCCCGAACTCTGACCAGTCCAGGCGCCCTGATCCTAGCGACCGGTCGTGCCGAGCGGAACGCACAAACCGGACGTGTAGAATCCTTAGAATCGTCAACTCAACGTTGCCGGAGAACACGGCGCCGTTCTTGCCGCCAGCGCGCTGTGTGCAGGCAAAGCTAGCTGACCGGAACACGCTGGCGGTGACCCAAGGCTTGCCGTGGAGCTTCGGTGTTTGGGACATGCTGTCGATCGGGCCGAACAGTGTCGTTCGTCAGTAGCGCGTCGGTGATAGGCTTCGCAATCCATTGATGTCCAAACATCGAGCACCCTGTGCTACGCGATCGACCCAGCCATCAAGAAGGCGGCGGTGGGGTGCGGCGTGCGCGTTGGTGTCGATGTTGTTCGCTTGTGGTCGCCCGGACGATCTCAGCACCGGCGTGAAGTTGCTGCCCGTGGAACTGCAGGAGCTATCTGGCATGGTTGCAGTCAACCCGGACGTGTTGGCGTGTGTGCAGGATGAGAAGGGCAGCGTGTTCTTTGTCGACCTCAAGGATCGACAGCGGTTGTCGAGCAAGCCGTTTGGGCCTGCCGGAGACTACGAGGGCATTGCCGCAACACCTGACGGACTCTGGGTCTTGCGCAGTGATGGCGCCCTCCTTCGTCTAGTTGCTGATGGCTCCCAGCTGAAGATTCGCAACACCTACATGATGCCGTTCAAGGGTGAGTTCGAGGGGCTGTGTTTCGATGCAGCTCGACAGCGCCTACTTGTCCTGCCTAAGGGACCAATTGACGGCAAGCGGCGCGAGAAAGCTCGTCGCCGCATCCTTGGGTTTGATCTGGTCAACATGGTGCCGATGGAGAAGCCGGTCATGACGCTCAAGGTCGAGAAAGTCGAAGAGCAGATCGAAGACCGCGATCTATACGCGCCACGGCGAACAACGAAGAAGGGCAACCTGCGCGTCGATATTCGTTTGCTTGGCAGTGAGCTGCTGGTGTTGCCCGGCGGCGACCTATTGTTGCTCTCCCCCAAGGACGGCTTGTTGGTGCGCGTGAACCAGGACGGGGACGTTGTAGCGACCAGTGAGATTGACACCGAGTTGCTGCCACAGCCCGAGTCGATGGCGTTGCTGCCGGATGGGCGGTTGTTGATTGGCAGTGAAGGCCGCGGTGGGTTGGCGTTGATTGCAGTTGTTGATCTGCCGGAGCAGCCCCAATGAGTCGGTGGCCTGCATGAGCAGCTGGTTCGTCTACGTGCTCGCGTCCGAAGCAATCGAAGTGACCTACGTTGGCATCTCCACGGATGTCGAACGACGGTTGGCACAGCACAACGGAGAGCGGCCTGGCGGTGCCCGTTCGACGCGGCGTGGTCGGCCATGGCGGGTTGCTGCGGTGTGTGGGCCGATGGAATCCCGCGGTCACGCCTTGCAGCTCGAGCATCGTATCAAGGCCAAATCTGGCGCCGAGCGACTGGCCGAAGCTGCCCAGTTTGCCGTGCACGATTCTCGCTAGTCTGCGCGTCGCTTATTCGGTGCCGTGCGGCAGGGCCTTGCCCAGCGCCACCAGCCACGCGTGCACTTCCTTCTCGGTCAGTTGTGCCCGGTAGAACGGTTGCATCAGCGCGGCGATGGAGTTCTTCGGTCGGTTTGCTTTGCTCCAGTCGGAGTTTTCAAGGAGCCGCTGCAGCGCCTCTTCGACTCGCTGCAGCATCTCAGTCGAAGCCATGGGGGCGTCGTTGCGAGGCATTTCGATGCCGTGCACTGGATCTGCCCCCTGGCGTGCGCACGCCGCAAAGATCTCGGCGCCGTAGATGCAGACTGCCTGGGCCAGGTTGAGCGACGACTGTTCCTTGGCCGTCGGGATGGTCGACACCACGTGACAACGCAGCAGTTCGGCAGGGTCGAGACCATTGATCTCGCCGCCAAACAGCAGCGTCGGGGCGCCGCGTTCGAGGCACTCTTCGGCCACCTCGCGTGGCGTCAGCAGGCGGGTTCCGGGCGGCGCGTTGTTGCTTGTGCCGACGACCCAGCTTGCCTTTGCCAGTGCCGAGGTCAGGTCGGTGGTGACCGAGTTGTGCAGAATCTCATCGGCATGAACGGCCATCTGGAACGCGTCATTCCATGATCCGATCTGTGAGTCGACGATCGTCATCTTGCTCAGCCCGAAGTTCTTCATGGCGCGTGCCACCGCGCCAAGGTTGCGTGCCCAACGTGGGCGCAGCAACACGACTTGCACGTCCTGGAGCATGTTGTGGGTCGGGTCCGTCATGGCGCGTGGGCGTGGCGCTACCAGGGCGTTGGCGCGTAGTCTTTGAGGAACTGGCCCCAACAATGATGGCCGGTATGGAAGCCGACGAAGATCGGGTCGACGACGCGGGCTGCGCCATCGATGGCGTCGAGAGGCGGGGCAAAGCGCTGGGCTTCTTCTTTCTCGACGGCCTTTTCGAAGTGGTCTTCATCGGTGACCCAGCCGGTATCCACGCTGTTCATGTGGATGCCATCCTTGACGTAGTCCGCCGCCGACGTGCGCGTCATCATGTTGAGCGCGGCCTTCGCCATGTTGGTGTGCGGGTGCCTGGTGGTTTTCAAGGCTCGTTGGAATTGCCCCTCCATCGCCGACACGTTGACGATGTGCTTGTCGGGAGTCGGTACCGCGGTCATCAGCGGCTTCAACTTGCTGTTGAGTACGAACGGCGCGATCGAGTTGACGAGTTGCACCTCGAGCAGTTCGACCGTCGGCACTTCGTGCAGCTCCATGCGCCACGAGTTCTTGTCGCGCAAGTCCAGTTGCTGGCCTTCGCCATCCTTGATGCCCGCCGGAAACAGGTGGCCCTGGTCGCCTTCGCCAAGCAAGTCCAGTTGGCTGAGCTGGGCGACGTTGTTGGGGCTGCGGTAGATCGCGAGGGCACGTTCGGGGGTGTGTTCGCCAAGCAGTTGCTGGGATTCTGGCGATAGATCGCTCGGGTTCTCGTGGCTCGCCATCTCCTTGTAGTAGTCGGGCGGGCGTCGGACCGTCTGGCAGGCGTTGTGGATCAAGAAGTCGAGGCGGGTCTCCGTCGTCAGCAACTCGTGGCAGAAGTCATCAACGGTCGGGGTGTGGCGTAGATCGAGCGCACGCAGGTCGAGGCGGTTGCGCCATGTGTCAAAGTCCTGCTCTTGTTCGAAGCGGCGTGCGGCATCGCAGGCGAATCGCGTTGTCGCGATTACGCGGGCACCCGCACGCAGCAGGAACAGCACGATCTCGTAGCCAATCTTGACGCGAGAACCGGTGACTACGGCGACGCGCCCCTCGAGGTTGGCGGTGGCTGTGCGCTTGAGCCAATTGAGGTCGGCGCACTCCGGGCACATCGAGTCGTAGTGGTGGTGCAGCTCGGTGAAGGGCTCCTTGCACACGTAGCACCCCTTCGGCTCGTTGAGGAAAGGGCGTTTCTCCTGCTTGCGTTCGCGCGCCTGGTGTTCGAGCAAGGCGCGTTGCTCGGTCGTGATGGCCAGTTGCTTTGGTGCCACCGGAAAAGCGTGCGCCCGCTTCATTGCCCGGTTGCTGGTGGCTTCGAGAGCCGCGTCATCCTGCTCGCGAAGCTTGCGGCGCAGCTTGCCGCGGCGCTCATTGGCGAGTTTGCGCCGCTGCGTGCGGTCGGGGAACGACACCTGTCCGGCCGCCCGTCGAAGACGGTTGAGCATCTCGCGGTCAAGGTCCGCCAGGCGCTCGGGCGTAGCCGCTAGTGCCTCGAGCCACGCGATGTGCTCGGCGGCATTCTGTGGCTGGTCGTTGCTCGAATCGCTCGACATTGGGCGAAGCACTCTACCAATGTTGACGTGCGCAGTCATTGCCGCGATGGTGCCCGCCACGTGACTGCCTCGATCAGCTGCAAGGGTCTCGGTGCCAGCTTTGGCGCGAGAGAACTGTTCTCCGGTTTCGACCTCGATATTGGGCCGGATGACGTCGTTGGTCTCGTGGGCCCCAATGGCACCGGCAAGTCGACGTTGCTGCGCATCCTCGCTGGGGTTCGGCCACCTGATGCCGGCACGGTGACGATCGCGCCAAAGACGGCTACGATTGGCTATCTCGCGCAAGAACCCGATCGCATCGAGGGCGAGAGTGTGCGCGCCTTGCTGGGCCGTCGTACGGGTGTGGCAGAGGCCGAAGCTGCGATGAATGCGGCTGCCGATGCGATGGCGGACGCCGTTGCCGGTGCCGACGATGTCTACTCCGACGCGCTCGAGCGCTGGCTGGCACTCGGCGGTGCCGACCTCGAAGAGCGCACCGCTTCGGTGGTCGCGGAGCTTGGCCTCGACGTCGATTTGGACATCGCGATGACGGCCTTGTCGGGCGGTCAGGCGGCGCGCGCAGGGCTCGCGTCGTTGCTGTTGTCGCGCTACGACGCGTTCTTGCTGGACGAGCCGACCAACGACTTGGATATCGTTGGCCTTGATCACCTCGAAGAGTTCGTGCAGGGGCTGTCGGCACCGACTGTTGTCATCAGTCACGACCGTGAGTTTCTGACCCGCACCGTAACCAAGGTCGTCGAGATCGATCGCAGCTTGTTGCGCGTCGCGGTCTATGGCGGCAGCTACGAGTCGTACCTCGAAGAACGCGCCACTGCGCGGCGGCATGCAAGCGATGCCTATGTCGAGAACAGCAATCGCCGAGCAGAACTCGCAGCGCGCGCCCATCGGCAGCGGGCATGGATGCAGAAGGGCGTCAAGAACGCCCGGCGTAAGGCCAAAGATCGCGACAAGATCGGGCGGGCCTTCCGTTCGGAGTCGACCGAGAAACAGGCCGCCAAGGTCAAGCAGACTGAGCGCATGATCGAGCGTCTCGGCAAGGTCGCGGCGCCGCGCAAAGAGTGGCAGCTGCAGTTCTCGATTGCTGCTGCGCCCCGTTCGGGTGATGTCGTTGCCGTGGCCAAGGACGCATGCGTTTCGCGCGGCACGTTCGACCTCGGCCCGATCAACCTCACCCTCGGTTTGCGCGATCGCGTCGCGATCACTGGACCGAACGGTGGCGGCAAGAGCACCCTCTTGGCGATGTTGCTTGGCCGCATCAAGCCGACGAGTGGCTCGGTCACGCTTGGCAGCGGCGTCGAGATTGGCGAAGTCGATCAGGCGCGTCTGACGTTCGTCGCCGATGCGCCGATCGGCGACGTATTTGGCGAATGCGTGCCGGGTTGGTCAACCTCCGAGGTGCGCACCCTGCTAGCCAAGTTCGGCATCGGCACCGGGTTTGTCTCTCGTTCGGCTGCCTCGCTGTCACCCGGCGAGCGCACCCGGGTTGGCCTGGCGCTGCTGCAAGCCCGGGGCGTCAACCTACTGGTGCTTGACGAACCAACCAACCACCTCGACCTCGAAGCCATCGAGCAACTGGAGCAGGCTATGGAGGTCTTCGAAGGCACGGTTCTGCTCGTCACCCACGACCGCCGCATGCTCGACAACGTGCAGTTGACGCGCCGTTGGCACCTCGACGCCGGCAACCTGCAAGAAATCCCCGCCGACTAAGGCGAGGCTGTGCAACCCAACGCAGTGCTGCGTCTAGGGAATGGCACGACGATCGTCGGCAACTTTCAGGGCGCCAGTGCAATCGATGCCGCCGGCAAGACGCTGTGGCAGGTCAAGGCCCAGATCGTCGGCGGGGTCGGCCGCTAGGCCTAGCGACCGGCTGTGAGCCCGGGCGGGATCTTCGGAAAGTGGAACACGCGCCGCGTTCCCCATGCGGCCAGGTCTCGTTCGAGATCGGTGATGCTGCCGACCTCCGTGATGCCCGCCTTCTTGCTGCGGTCCTGGACCAACCAATCCACGAGCTGGCGATGTGTGGCGTGCCAGGTTGCAACGGTCTTCGTCTTGGGCGCGGCGAGTACCGTCAACACACCAACGCAAGCTTGGCGGCCGCCTTGCCACGTGACGCGCCCGCGATGAACGAACTCGCTGCCACTGACATGACTACCAGTCGGCGTATCAGGAACGGCGAGGTAGTGGTAGCGATCGTCCTTGTCGGTCACAAATTGAGCATTGTGGTGCGCCACGAAACCAACACCGGGATCGAGCATCCAACCGCCATCTCCGGCTCGGCCAGTGACGCGCCGGAAGCAATCGAGATAGGCCGTCGGTTTGCCCACGCCAACGTATTCGAACACTGCGACCATCGGCCACGTGCGCGGGATGTTCTTGACCAGCACGTTGCCGTGCCAGAAACCAGCGGCCCGGTTGACCGGGCCAACTGCCAGTAGTGGCTTCTTTTCGACGCGCTGCCATCCGCTGGTGTGCGCCGCGTGACGCTGGGCCAGCGCCTTCTGCACGATCTTGCGATGGCGCGGTCGAATCGGTTCGCAGGTGTAGACGTAGACGGCCGCATGCGGATGCGTTTTGTGGTGCACGACTGGAGCCGGGCGCCTCGGCCGTTGCTTGCCGGCGCGTTTGCGAACGAACTCGTGCAGTCGTTGTTCGATCGTCGCGATGTCCTGGCCAACGATGCGGGTGAGTGCCTTGGAGGCAGGTTCGCCATCGCGCGCCGCCTTGACCAGTTGTGCCAACCGCCTCTTGGCCGCATTGCCATCGTGATGAGTCAGCGGCGCCGAATGGTCATCTAGCCAGTCGACCAGCGCCAACGACAGCACATGCTGCGCAGGATCGAACGCGCTGCTCTCGGTAGCTAGCAAGTCGGCGAGACGCGGCAATTGCTGCCGTTGCAGCAACGTGCCAACCGCCGTGCGCCAGTCTCCGCTGAACGCCAGCAGTGGTTGTTGCACGACTTCGCGAACAACGAACGTGTTCAAGATGCCGGTGCTGGTCGTCGCTTCGCAGTGGTGGGCGAGCCCGGTCGTCAACCATCCGTAGCCGAGTTGCTGCTGCGCGCGCGGCGCGATGGCGCGGTTGAGTGCCAGGTGCACGATTGCATGTGCCGACGCGCGCCACAGTTGCTCATCGCGCCGTTGGTTGCGCGTGGCGTGTAGCACACCTGCGCCTTTGCTGTCGCTGACGATGCCGAACGAGTTGAGGCAAACGCCGCACGTGGATCGCGCGAAGTCCCGGGCAGTGCGTGCATCACTGAGCACGGCGAACTGCAGCTTGTTGGATCCAAGGTCCTGGGCGAGCACGTTCTCAGAATCGATGAGTGTGAGAAGATGTGACAACGCGGCATCCAGTCTCTGGCCGAACAGGGCGACCTGTGCGGCCGAGTCTCGCACTGGGCACTTGATGAGGCGGTCGACGGCCAGCGTCAACGACAGCAATTTGCCTTCATGGCGCGGCAGGCTGATCGCCGGCGCGGGTCGTGCTTGTGATGCAGGCGATGCGACCACCGCTGTGAGCAGCAGACTCGTGACGATGTTTGTCAGACCGAGTGGCGCAAACCCCATTGCTCCATGCTACTGCCAAACGATTCTTCCTGCAGTCCGTTGCTAGTAGCCGGCGCCACTGCTCGTGGTTGTGGTGCTGTCATCATCACTCCCACTCTGGCCGAGCAGGGATGCGCCGAGCGACGTGCCTCTGAGGGATGCCAGGCACGGCACGCCAAAGCCAGTCATCTTGTTCATCCACTCGGGCGGTGTTTGCGATCGATTGCCAGAGCGGCAAGGTGGTGTGGCGATTTGGCGTTGGCAGGACCGTGTGGAGTTCGCCAACTGTGGTCGGCGACTCACTGTGGTTTGGTTCGCACGACGGGTTGATTCGCCGGCTGACGAGTGCAGACGCGCGGTAATCGCATTGACCCAACGCAGCGAGCCGCGTCACATGAGGCGACCGCTACCCATGAGTCACCGAACGCCACCTTCTGCTCCGCTGGTCGACGGCCTCGATCTCGACATCACGCGAATCGTCGATGAGCCTGTTGTGGTCGAGCAACTGCTCGATCTCAACGCCAAGGAGATTCTCGAACTCGGCTGCGGCCGCGCGACGAACACTCGCGCGATTGCCCAGGCAGGTCGCGATCGGCGCTTGCTGGCGTTGGAGGTCGACGAGACCCAACACGCAATCAACGTCGAGATCGACGACTTGCCCAACGTGCAGTTCGCACTCGGTGGGGCCGAACAGATTCCGGTCGCTGACGCCAGCTACGACGTTGTGTTCTTGTTCAAGTCGCTACATCACGTGCCGGTGGCGAGCATGCCAGCGGCGATGGCAGAGATCGCGCGGGTGCTGAGACCTGGTGGGTTCGCCTACATCTCCGAGCCGTTGTTTCGCGGTGCGTTCAACGAGTGCCTGCGACTCTTCCACGATGAGAGCGGGGTGCGGCGTCAGGCGTTTTTGGCGATCACTTCTGCTGTTGCATGCGCGAGCCTGAACTCGGTCTCACAGACGTTCTTCTTGACGCCGATTGTGTTCGCAGACTTTGCCGAGTTTGAGCAATTGGTGATCGGCACGACGCACTCCCATCACATGTTGAGTGACGAAGTGTTCGCGCAGGTGCGTGAGAGGTTTGCCACCTACCAACGGGCAGACGGCGTTCGTTTTGAGCAGCCGATCCGCGTCGATCTCTTGCAGAAGCCTAGCTAGCAGAATCAGTCCAGCGCCGCGGCTGCCTGCCAATCGCCACCTTCGATCCAGCCCATGCCCCCGTAGCCGGCGATCCACCGGATTCGGTGGCATTCGAGCAGCCACACAAGGAATCCGTGGGCGCTGCGCATGCGTTCGGCCTCGGGAAACCTCGCGAAGTACTGCGCTTCTGCTGTGGCTCGTTCGTCGCCTTCGGGAAGGCGCGCCCGCACCAGCATGGCGTGACGGGGGGCGGCTTGCGGGTTGTCTCGAGCCGCAGGGTCGGCGAGGAACACCGTGGCGCGCGCGTCGGCCTGCAGGTTCTTGCTGTGCTCGGAGATATCCGACAAGAACACGGTCAAGCTGCCGGTTTGCGAGATCGCATACGGCACGATCGAGCCGAACGGCCAACCGTCGAGGTCGTGGTGGACCGTGCAGAGCACGGCACTGCGTTCGCTTTGGAACAGGGATAGAACGTTGGCCAGTGGTGTCTCGGACATGCGTTACCCAGTGTGCCGTAGTCGCGGGCTCAGGCCCTGCTGAGAATCCTTTGCCGGCTACGAATCTGCAAACGGTGACGTCAGTGAGCTGCGGAGCGCGGTGCTGCACAATCGGCCCTGATAAGTCGCAGTTCGTCAGGAGAGTCTCTTGTGCTTCGATGCGCCGCGCAGGAGAACCAGGGCACGGGCATGGCCAGTTGGCCATGTCAGACATGCACGCTATGAGAATCCTCGCAACTCTTCTTCTCTCAATGATGGTCGCGTCCTGCCAAGGCTGGAGCGAAGTCAAAGCGACTTCCGTCGCATCATCCCAAACCACGATGCACCTCGGCAACTTCTCAGTCAGCCTCGCCGTCAAAGACATCCACGCCTCGAAGAAGTTCTATGAGTCGATCGGCTTCACAGCGGTTGGTGGCGACATCGCGCAGAACTGGTTGGTCCTGCAGAACGGCACGACCAAGGTTGGGTTGTTCCAAGGCATGTTCCCAAACAACATCATGACCTTCAATCCGGGGTGGGGCCCGAACGCCGACACGCTCGAATCGTTTGTCGATGTGCGCGACCTGCAAGCCAAGTTTGAGGCAGCTGGCATCGAGTTGACCACGCGCGCCGATGCCGCGACGGATGGGCCGGCCAGCTTCACGCTGGTCGACCCCGACGGCAACGTGATCCTGTTTGACCAACACGTGCCGCGCGGCAAGTGACGCGGTGCTGGCTGCTTGGTCTAGCGCAGTTTGATCATCACGATGCCGTTGCGAGCACACCCGCGCTAGCCGGCTTGTTCTTCGCCGGCAAGCCCCGACAGGGCTCGCTCGATCACCGCCTGAGCTAACGCCCCTCGAACATCGCGGCGGCTTGAGTTCGGAGCCCGGCTCGTTTCGCAGGCGTTTCTCTTCGCCGGGGATCTCGAGCGAAAACGTCGTCGTGGCGCCGCTGCGTTTGATCGCCGTTCCTAATCGCCGAACTCAGAGTGCTTTTCTGGCCTCACCGTCGTCGCCGGTAGCGCGGGCGATGAGGCTCCACCGAGTCGTATGGAACGCCACGATGCGGACGCTACCTGCTCCGAAGCGACGTTGGCAAGGAACCTGGATCCGGCCGAATCGCTGGGAACTGCGACGTGTCGATTTGGTCTCACGCCGCCGTGCCTGCGGGGGCATGGCCCGACGATTGGGCCGATGTTCCCGTCCTGTGCCCATGACGGGCATCGCCCGCTACACTACTTGCCGAGTCCTAGCTCCTCTCCCCGACCTGCCCACGGTCACGTCATGTATCACCTCATTGCCCGGCCCGCGCTTCTCGTGTGTGCCTTAGCCGCACCGCCCGCCGCCCAACTCCTACCAGCGCAGGTCGCGCAAGCCCGACAGTCGTCGCAGATTCGACTGCGCTGTGCGTCGTTCGATCCGTTGCTTGGCTTGCCCGCCATGCCGGAGGAACTGCGCGGCGTAACCGAAGGCGGCCTCTGGATGGTGCAGTTCCATACGACGCCAACAGCCGCGGATCGGCGTGCGCTTGCTGGGCTCGGTGGGCAGATCGTCAGCTACCTGCCGGACAATACCTACGTCGTGCGCATGCCGGCGTTGGCGGCCGCTAACACGCTGAGCGTTGCGAGTGTTCGTTCGATTGGCAGCTACGAAGTTGCCTTCCGCGTCGACCCGGCCTTGCTAGCCGGCAAGGTCTACACGAGCGGCAAGGTCGCTCGTTACAACATCGTGGTTGCGGACAAGCACCACGACAAGCCGGCGCTGATCGCGAAGATCACGACGATCGGTGGCAACGTCGAAGACTTGCACTTCGGCAGCATCCTGATCGAAGCGTCGCTGACCGGTGCGCAGCTGCTCGCCGTTGCTGGCATGGATGAGGTCTTGTGGGTCGACGCCTGGAGCGCGCCCGAACTCGACATGGACAACGCCCGCATCCAAGGCGGCGGCAACTACATCGAATCCCAGGCTGGTTACACCGGTGCCGGCGTCAACGCGCATGTCTACGAGGGCGTCGAGTCAGGCCACGTTGACTTCACCGGTGGTGCGACCGACGTGCAGAGTGCCGGCACCGCCGAACAACACGGCCACGCGACGGCCGGCATCGTTTGGGGCAACGGCACGAGCAACCCTGCGGTGCGGGGCATGGCACCCGACTGCGGCAAGTTCTTTACCGAGTACAACTCCGTGCTGGTATCGCGCTACCAGGTCTTTGATGACCTGGTCAATATCCACAACGTGTCCCACACATCGGCTTCGTGGGGCGATGCCCTCACGTTCAACTACACGTCGATCTCTGCGGAGTCGGACGAC
>JAPYTD010000033.1:0-14588 GCA_029936315.1 Planctomycetota bacterium
TCCTTGAGGGCACCAACAACGCGATCGGGATCCACACCAACGCCGGCTGCAATAGCATCGGCGGCAACCAGGGCTGCGCCAACACCAACGCAGACCTCCAGACCGCTCTCGCTAACCCGCTTGGCGTCTGCGCAGTTCCCTGCGGCGGTGGTGGTAGCCCACTGACGACGACGTTTGCCGACAACAATTCGGGTTCCGTTGGTGGTGCTGTCTACTTCGCCCTCGAAGGCGTTGCTGGCGGTGGCGGTGCGACGATCACGGACATCGATCTCAACTGCATTGGCGCCGGTGGCGTCGCTGGCACGATCGAAATCTACCTCCAGGACAGCTGCGCGTTTGACCACCTCGGCGTTTGGGGTGGTCCGGTTGCAACCGCTGCTGCCACGACGGCCGCTGGTGGTTCGCCGACCAACTTCGTGCTCAGCACGCCGCTTACCATCGGCGAAGGCTGCTGCATCAGTGTTGCGATCGTCGCGGGCGGCTTTGGCAATGCGTACACAAACGGCACCGCGGGCTCGCTAACCTTCGCGACTACGCACTTGAGCCTCACGGCCGGCAAGGCCTCGAACGTTCCGTTCGCTGGCTCTGCCTTCAGCCCACGCGTCGTCAACGCCAACTTCCACTACACCGTCGGCGGCTCCTGCCCCGCGGGTGCTAGTGCCGAGGTCATCGGTGCTGGCTGCGTGGCCGACTTCACCTCGTTCTACGAAGTGATGACGACCGCCGCGTTCGACCTGTCGAACACGGACTTCACGGCCACCTTCTCGCCGACGGGTTACACCGTTTCGTCGGCCCTCGGCGCGGGCATCATCCCGCCAGGCGCGATCGGTGCTCCGGCCGTGCTAGCCCTGCCGGATGATGGTCAGGTCGCTGCTGGCACGCTCGGCATAGTCGTTGGCTCCAACGGCTGGGTGGCACTCGGTGGCGGCAACTCGAACGCGTTTGCGCCGACCCCGGCCACCATGCTCAGCAACCCGTCCACCGCGGTCTACTGCTGGACCGACCTGCAGCCGAACGCCTCCGGCACGGTCAGCTACGAAGAAGATGTGGCCACCGGTCGCACCCGTACGACGTTTGATGGCGTCAACGGGTGGAACACGCCCGACCCGCACTTCATCCAGTTCGACTTCAACGTCGTCACCGGCGACTGGCAACTTCGCATCGGCGCGGTCGGCTTCGCCAACCCAGAAGACTGGCTCGTCGGCTACTCGAAGGCTGGTCCTAGCGCCGACCCAGGTGGCATCGACCTGACGCTGTCGAGCCTGTTTGCGTTCAACACGCAATTAGCGGACACCGTGCCGCTGACCCTTGAAAGTGTCGGCACGCCGATTATCGGCAGTCCGTTCATGCTGACGACGACCAACATCGAGCCCACTGCCATCTTCCATGTTGGCATTGTCGGCCTGACGCAGGTCAATGTGCCGCTGCAGTTCGTGTTTCCGACGGCCAACCCCGGCTGCTTCTTGAACGCGAGCCTCGACCTCGTGCTCGCCCCCGACCTCGTTTTCGGTGGCCCCGGCTCGCACAGCTGGCAAGGCATCGACCTGACCGGTGTCGGACTCCTTGGGTTTGACCTGTTCTTCACGTCGGCCACACTGGACCTGACAGTCTTGAGTGACACGACGCGTACGGCGAACGGCATCAAGGCCACGACCGGCCTATTTTAGTCGACCAGTGAACTAGTCATCGGCGGGCGTGCCCGCCGATGACTCATGTAACAGGCCTCTTGGCTGAGCTTGCTCAGACAAGAGGCCTGTTGCATTGGCAAACAACTCGACGAGTTTGAAGCGTCCGTATTTTCTGTACCGGACGCCGCGGCCGCAACACGACGTCTCGACGAGTTGCGTAACAGCGCAAGCAGGCACAACATGCGTGATACACGATGCACAAGTCACAGATGCCAACGCGCGGAAATGGGTAGACTCATGCTTGAGTCCTTAGCTGTGACGCCTCCATGTGCGACCTCGTCGTGTCGCGCCGTCTCGCTAACAAAGACTGGATCAGATAGGAGTCTTCCATGGCTACGAAAGTTTTCTCGCTCCGCCTCGTAGGGGGTTTGGTTTTGGTTGCGTCACTGGTTGCGGTTTCGGCCGTCGCTACAAACTCGCAAGAATCTGGTGCGCCGCAGGATGCGCGCACAATCGCATTGAACAGCTGGCAGAACCACCTGCAGACCATCGGTTGGCCACAGGATCAACGCGAGCGCATGGCGCCGCAGTTCCTTGGCTTCCCCGGCCAATCCGTCGCCAATGAGTTTGGTGGCGTCACGGTGACGTTTGACGGCAGCCGCCCTGGCATGCTCGCAAAGGTCACGGTCGTCATGGGTGCCAACGGCCGTCCGGCCGCCAAGCCCGTCGTGCAATTCGGTGACGTTTTGGAGGCGCAATAGTCATGGCTAGCCTCTCCAAACTGGGCTGTGGCCTCGCATCGGTCGTCGCAGCACTCGCCTTCAGCCAGTCGGCTGACGCTCAGGTAACCATCATTCGCAACCAATTCGCGGGCGCTGCTCCCGCTACGGTCGCGGGCGGCGGCACCCTCAACGCCATCTTCAACGAAGCCTGCGACTGGTGGGAGGCGGAGCTCGTCACCACGCCATACACGCTGACGCTGGACTACGGCTGGGGAGCCCTCGGGTCGACTTGGCTGGGCCTACACTCGCTCGGCGCGCAAGGCGGCGCGCCAAACCGCGAAACGGCAGGCAACATCACCTTTGACAACGACGGTACGAGTTCGTGGTTCTTGGATCCGACCCCGTGTGACCATGGCGAATTCTCCGCAGGTCCGCTATTGAGCTCGGCCAACCTCGGCGGCGGCACCATGAACACCGGTCGCCGTTACAACTCCGCCACCGGCAGCGCTGTTGGCCGCACCGACATGTTCACGGTCTGCCTGCACGAAATCGGTCACGCGCTCGGCCTCAGCTCTGCGAACACCAGCTTCTTGGCCGGAAACGGCGACCTCGATGTCGATGTCACCGCCCCGCGTCCGTTCGCCGGCTCGTCGATCCCAACGATCAATGGCGCCCACCTCAATGTGGGCAACGCATTGATGTTCCCGAGCGTCAGTAGCGGCCTGCGCCGCCTGCCAACCGAAGCCGACGCAGTCTCCAATGCCCAGATCAGCCAAATGTCCGGCATCAACAGCATCATCGCGTGCCCCGGAACCGGCGGCGGCGGCGGTAGCCCACTGACGACCACGTTCGCCAACAACAACGGTGGTGGCGTTGGTGGTGCTGTCTACTTCGCCCTCGAAGGCGTTGCTGGCGGTGGTGGCGCGACCATCACCGACATCGACCTCAACTGCACCGGCGTCGGTGGCGTCGCTGGCACGATCGAAATCTACCTCCAGGACAGCTGCACGTTTGACCACCTCGGCGTTTGGGGTGGTCCGGTTGCAACCGGTTCTGCCACGACGGCCGCTAGTGGTTCGCCGACCAACTTCGTGCTCAGCACGCCGCTTACCATCGGCGAAGGCTGCTGCATCAGTGTTGCGATCGTCGCGGGCGGCTTTGGCAATGCGTACACAAACGGCACCGCGGGCTCGCTAACCTTCGCGACTACGCACTTGAGCCTCACGGCCGGCAAGGCCTCGAACGTTCCGTTCGCTGGCTCTGCCTTCAGCCCACGCGTCGTCAACGCCAACTTCCACTACACCGTCGGCGGCTCCTGCCCCGCGGGTGCTAGTGCCGAGGTCATCGGTGCTGGCTGCGTGGCCGACTTCACCTCGTTCTACGAAGTGATGACGACCGCCGCGTTCGACCTGTCGAACACGGACTTCACGGCCACCTTCTCGCCGACGGGTTACACCGTTTCGTCGGCCCTCGGCGCGGGCATCATCCCGCCAGGCGCGATCGGTGCTCCGGCCGTGCTAGCCCTGCCGGATGATGGTCAGGTCGCTGCTGGCACGCTCGGCATAGTCGTTGGCTCCAACGGCTGGGTGGCACTCGGTGGCGGCAACTCGAACGCGTTTGCGCCGACCCCGGCCACCATGCTCAGCAACCCGTCCACCGCGGTCTACTGCTGGACCGACCTGCAGCCGAACGCCTCCGGCACGGTCAGCTACGAAGAAGATGTGGCCACCGGTCGCACCCGTACGACGTTTGATGGCGTCAACGGGTGGAACACGCCCGACCCGCACTTCATCCAGTTCGACTTCAACGTCGTCACCGGCGACTGGCAACTTCGCATCGGCGCGGTCGGCTTCGCCAACCCAGAAGACTGGCTCGTCGGCTACTCGAAGGCTGGTCCTAGCGCCGACCCAGGTGGCATCGACCTGACGCTGTCGAGCCTGTTTGCGTTCAACACGCAATTAGCGGACACCGTGCCGCTGACCCTTGAAAGTGTCGGCACGCCGATTATCGGCAGTCCGTTCATGCTGACGACGACCAACATCGAGCCCACTGCCATCTTCCATGTTGGCATTGTCGGCCTGACGCAGGTCAATGTGCCGCTGCAGTTCGTGTTTCCGACGGCCAACCCCGGCTGCTTCTTGAACGCGAGCCTCGACCTCGTGCTCGCCCCCGACCTCGTTTTCGGTGGCCCCGGCTCGCACAGCTGGCAAGGCATCGACCTGACCGGTGTCGGACTCCTTGGGTTTGACCTGTTCTTCACGTCGGCCACACTGGACCTGACAGTCTTGAGTGACACGACGCGTACGGCGAACGGCATCAAGGCCACGACCGGCCTATTTTAGTCGACCAGTGAACTAGTCATCGGCGGGCGTGCCCGCCGATGACTCATGTAACAGGCCTCTTGGCTGAGCTTGCTCAGACAAGAGGCCTGTTGCATTGGCAAACCTGTTCTAGAACACCGTGGTCAATCCGCGCAGGTCTTTGGCCGTCGGTACGGTCGGCGTCGCGCCGCTAGGCACGGTGCCAGGCACCGTAGTCGGCTAACCGAGGCGCATCTCGCGCTTGAGGTCCTTCTCCTTGAGGACCTGACGCTTGTCGTGGGTCTTGCGACCGCGACCAACTCCGATCAGACACTTGGCATAACCCTTGGCCGCGAAGTAGACGCGCAACGGCACCAAGGTCAGACCCTTAACGTTCGCCTGCTCCCTGAGCTTCTCGAGCTCCTTCTTCTTGAGCAGCAGCTTGCGCCACCGCTTCGGCTCGTGGTTCTCCAGGTTGCCGTGGCTGTATTGGGGGATGTTCGAGTTGATCAGGAAGAGCTCCTCGCCTTTGAAACGGGCATAGGCCTCCGCGAGGCTGATTTGCCCCTGCCTGAGCACTTTGACCTCGGTGCCACGCAGAACCATGCCAGCCTCAAAGGTGTCGAGGATCTCGTATTCGTGGCGTGCCTTGCGGTTCTCACCGACCTTGACCTCACCCGACTTGGCCTTCTGGTTGCTCTTGCTACTCGCCGACTTGGACATCTGGAAGCCTCCCAGCTACGGCATCGGGCGCAAACGCGCAAGCGCGCCGTTCTCGGGGGGGGGCGCTACAAACGGCCCTGGTTGCCTCTTGCATCGCTGTCAAACCCCGCTAGCTTCCTTCGTCCCCACTGGATGCCCAGGTGGCGGAATTGGCAGACGCACTAGGTTCAGGTCCTAGCGGGAGTAAAATCCCATGGAGGTTCAAGTCCTCTCCTGGGCACCATTTTTCTGGGTACCATCATCTGCGTACCATCATCTGGCGGTCTCTTGTTTCCGAGGCTTCCGTTCCGAAGGCGCGCCGCGAGCCGCCACTCGCGCGACACGCGCAACCGGCTCCCATCGAGCCCACATGTCCCTGCGTAGCGAAGAGAACGCGGAGGTCACGCTCCCCGAACCCGGCGAGATCCGTCCACTAGAGATCGGCCCTATCACGGTCGACCCTCCCGTCGTGTTGGCCCCAATGGCCGGCATCACGAACGCGCCATTCCGGACCCTGTGCCGCAAGTTCTCGCAGGACCGCTGCCTGTATGTCAGCGAGATGATCACCGCGCGTGCGTTCATCGAACGCAACGAACGCACGATGCAGATGGCGTCGTTTGGCAAGGACGAAACCGAACGGCGCAGCATCCAACTCTACGGCACCAACCCCGAGACGTTGGCGCAGGCGACCAAGATGCTGGTCGAAGAGTGGGGTGTGCACCACATCGACATGAACTTCGGTTGCCCAGTGCGCAAAGTCACGGCAGCCGGCGGTGGCTCCGCGATTCCGGTCAAGCCGCGGCTCCTGCAGAAGATCGTTCGCAGTGTCGTCGCGAGTGCCGGCGAGATCCCGGTAACGATCAAGTTTCGCAAGGGCATCGATGACAACCTGCTGACCTATCTCGATGCCGGCCGAATTGGCGAAGGCGAAGGCGCGCGCGCCGTCGCACTGCACGCTCGCACTGCCGCCCAGCTCTACTCGGGTCAAGCCGATTGGTCAGCTATCACCAAGCTCAAGGAGCACGTCAAGACGATCCCCGTGCTCGGCAACGGCGACATCTTTGAACCGTGGGATGCCTTGCGCATGATCCGCGAAACCGGCTGCGATGGCGTCGTCGTCGGCCGCGGCTGCCTCGGGCGGCCGTGGTTGTTCGCCGAACTGTGCGCCGCGTTGACCGGCGAAGAACCACCGCCGCCGCCAAACCTAGGCGTTGTGATCGACACCATGATTACGCACGCACGCCTGCTCGTCGACTTCTTCGGTGAGAAGTACGGCTTGATGCAGATCCGCAAGTTCACCGGCTGGTACTTGAAGGGATTTGCCGGCACCAAGAAGAAGCTGCCTGAGCTGCACAAGGTCAAGACCCTAGACGAACTCGACGCACTGCTCGTCGATCTCCCGCGCGAACTTCCCTACCCGATCACCGCGTTGCGCGCCCGTCGCTGCAAGCACGGCAAGACGCAGACAGTGTCGCTGCCCGAGGGCTTCCTCGAAGCGCGCGACGAAGATCTCGTGATCGAAGATCCCGAGCACCTCGACGGCGGCTAGTCGTCGTCGAGCGCGAGCTCTGCGATGCGTCGGCCGTACTCGGCCAAGACGTCCGCAACGAACTCGCAGCCAGCCGTGCCATCTCGCGAGTCTGGCGCCAGCATGTCCATGGCTTCCGCGATGCCATCACGCAGCGCCATGTCGAATCGCGAACGCATCTCACTTTGCGACAGTTGCTGCACACGCAACGCGGCGAGTTGGTTCTGGGACCCGATCAGGCGGCCAAGGAACGTCGACACTGGCTCGGCTTCGACGTTCTCGGCTAACGACGGCGCGAACTCACCCGGCGTCAATTCCAGCAGTTCACGCGTGCGCGACAACACGCGTTCCCGCAGCAGCTGGCGCGCCAACGACGCACCGCTGTGAAGCTCCACCCCGTCTTGCGCCTTAGCGTTCGGCTCCGCATCCTGCTCTGAATGCGATGCGCTGTGCCGCTTTTGCAGGTCCTGGCTGTTTGGATACTGACCAATAGCTGGAACAGATCCAGCTTGACTCAACGAATCTCCCATAGACTCATCCTCCAAGTCTCATTCTCGGACGTGCCCCCAAAACTTGAGCACCAGGCCACAAGGGTCTCGACGAGATACAATCCCCCACTACGTCTGCTCTCACACTTCAGGCTGACCCACCCATGCTCGCCCACAACCTAAATGCCCGCCTGTTCTTGGCTCTTGCCGGTCTGGCGGCTCCCGTCACCGCGCAGTTCGACTTCGATCTTGAGAAGCGCACTGCCGCGCGCCTGGGGCAAAGCCTCGATCTCGACATTGTCGGGGCTCCAGCATCCTCGTTGGTCTTGGTCATTCCGTCAGTCAGTGGCGGCCCAACGCCGCTGTCGTTAATCGATCCGATCGACCCGCGCGCCCTCGCGGTCGGCACGGATCTGCTGTCGGTAATGACTATCGCGATTACCGACGGCGCCGGCGACGCAAGCTACTCGCTGTCTCTACCGAACAACCCGAGCGTCAACGGCTTTGAACTGCATTGGCAGTGCGCCTCGCTGCTGTTTGGCGCGACGCTGATCGGCGAACTGAGCAACGACGTGGTCACTCTGACTGGCATCGGTGACACCGGCGTGATTGCACCGCAGGGACTCACGTTCGCGCGGGCCCTCGCGGCGAGCCTGGCCGACACGAACAACAACAACAGCCAAGGCGACGTGCTGATCGCCGGTGGCGGCGCTGGCACGCTGACCGCGGCGACCGGGCTTGCGTCGACTGAGCTGTGGGACTTCCGCCGCATGCGTTTCACCACCGGCCCAACGATGAGCTCGGCGCGTGCGCTGCATTCGGCGGTTCGCCTCAATGACGGACGCGTCTTGATCATCGGCGGCGCCGACCAGAACGGCATCGTGCTGTCGAGTTGCGAGATCTACAACCCGAACACCAACAGCTTCAGTACCACGGGCAGCATGGGCACGCCACGCATCCTGCACGGCGCGTCGGTGCTCGCTGATGGCCGCGTCATGGTTGCCGGCGGCACTTCGACGTTGGTGGACGTGACGGCCGCGATCACGAGCACCCTGCAGTCCGCCGAGATCTACAACCCTGCCACCGGCAATTGGTCCGGTGCAGCCAACATCGGCGGTTACCGTCTGGCGCCGGCCCTGTCGCTACTACCCAACGGCCAGATCATGGTCAGCGGCGGCGTGCAGGTCTCGTTCTTCTTCGGCTTCCCGGTCAGCGCCGCAAGCACCACCAACGTGCAGCGCTATAACCCCGGCTCCAACAACTGGAGCAACGGCCCCAACATGTCGCAAGGCCGCGCCGGCCATCAATACAACCAGGTCACGCTCAACGACGGCCGCATCCTGATGACCGGTGGCATCAACGTGCCGAACCTGCTCGGCGCCCAAACCGCCGCGCCGATCAGCGGGGCCGAGGTCTACAACCCGACATCGAACAGCTGGCAAACGGTCAACATGCCGAATGCGCGCGCCCTACACAGCGCCACGGTGCTCGCCGACGGCCGCGTCGCTGCCTGCGGGGGCGCCCAGGGCACGCTGACGACGCCGATTTCCATCGCCAACGTCGACGTCTTCAACCCGGCGAACAACACCTGGAGCAGCGCGCCAAACCTGACCGGCGCCCGCGCCAGCCACACCGCGACGCTGATGCCCGATGGCATGCTGATTCTGTTCGGCGGTCAAGGCGCCACGACGTCGCTCGTATCGGTCGAAACGCTGCGCTTCTAGCGCGGCCAATCGGTCACGATCGCCGCGTAGCATCAACAACCCCGCGCGGCGTGCCTCACCGACAATGCTGCAACGCGACCATCGCGTAGCAGGTGCACAGCAGCGGCATGCTCTCCATCCACCGACCGTTCTTGCCGTTGATCCAGCTGCCGTCGGCTTGTTGCATCGACTCCATGTGCTCCTTGAGTTCCTTGCGCCAAGCCACCGTCGCGACCACCGGCTTGCCATCCGTGCTCACCTGAGGCCGCTCGAAGCTCTCGATCTCGGCGGCGTCGAGCGCCTGCCCGAGCACCATGTAGTAGTAGAACAGGCCCTGGTATTTGACCTTCTCGCCGAGCGCTGGGTCTGAGCCCGGGTTCACCGCGAGCGTCCAGTTGTTCTGGATCCACTTCACTGCGGCCTGCACGCGCGGATCGTCGCCCTTGACGCCAGCCAGCGTGTAGGACTTAAGCAACGCGTAGGTCATCGAGCCGTAGCTGCGCGCGATCGCCGTACCGTCGGGCTTCACGACATAGCCCGCAGCGCTGTTGCCGGGGTAGTAAGCGGCGCCGCCATCGTCACCCGACGCGATCTCAATCTCGGCACCTGGCTTGTTGGGATGCGGCACCTTGCCCTTGAAGTCGTTCGCCGATTTCAGGTTCTGGGTGCGCTGCAAGAACACCAACGCCTTCTGCATCGCCTCGTGGTCTTCGGGCAAGCCCGTGGCACGCAGTGCCTCCATCGAGAAGTGCGTGTTGCTGAGGTCGCCGCGTTGGCTGCCGCCATAACCAATCGAGCCGTAGTCGCGGTCGCTGCTGTCATAGCCACCGGCTTCGATGTTCTGGAACATGAGCAACGCCTTCTGGGCCTTGGCCATGACCGGCGCATGCAGCGGGTTGTTGGCTCGCGCAAGCGCACCGACCACAACACTCGTCGTGTAGTTGAGCACCTGCTGGCCAAACGTGCCGTCTTCGTTCTGTTGCTTCAGTAGCCAGTTCAGGCCAGTCGTGATCGTCTCTTGCTCCGCCTTGGTACGCTTCGCCATCGGCTTGCTCTGCAAAGCCATCAAGCCAAACCCGGTCAGCGCCGGATCGGGGAAGGACTTCATGACCTCCTCACCCTTCTCGTTCGGCACCGGGAACGACACCGAAAACACACCGCCCTTCTGCCGCTGCAAGAGCCAGCCAAACGCCTTCTCTTGCGCCGACGACCACGCGGTGGCCTGGCCTTGCTTCGAAGCCGCCTGGTCGAGTGCGGCGTTGGCCGACTGGCACGCCGCCAGCGTCACAAGCACGTCGGCGGCCGCAGCTCGATCAACGTTGTTGGGTGCGCGCTGCATGCCGCGCACCTGACCCGCCGCACCTGCGCCCATGTGCTCCGGGAAATAGTCGACGCGAACCGCGGCGAGCTTCGCTTGCACCTGATGTTGGAAGGACTCAGGGTTGTGCTCGCCCGCCTCCAGCCACTTGCGACCGACACCAATCTCGGCGCTGTAGCCCTCACCGTTCATGATGGCCAGTGCGTCCAGCACCCACGCGGTCGCCACAGCATTGCCGAAGCTGCCGTCCGCCATGCGGTTGGCCATCAGGTAGTCGAGCGAGGGCCGCACAACCGGGCCGTCACTGATGTGGTAGCGACGGCTGCAATGCCCCATCGCCGTCAAGATCTTCGCCGTGCTCAGAACATCACCGCCAAGCACGCCCTTCTTGGCCGGGGAGGCCACACCACGGCGTGCAGTCGACCGCAGCACGGCCAGCAGGTCGTCAATCTCGCGCTTGAAAATGGCGCCAGACTGGCGGGCCGACTTGCCTGGATCGGCGGCGGCCTCGTGCTGGCTCGAAACAAAGGGGGTCAGCAACAGCACGCTGACAACAACCGAAAGGGCTCTGAACATTGCGGAGTGAGGATACGGGGCCGCAGCGGCAACGACAAAAACTAGGCCCAGGTTCAGTCGAACCGAACATCGCCCGGGCGAAACCGGGCGCCTGCGGGCGTGTGGCAGATGGTTAATGGTTAGGAGCAGCCAGCTGACGTTTGCGGCGAGCTGACCCCAAAAGGGCCGACCCCCTACGACTGCAGCTCAACCAAGCTCCGATGGTCTCGGCCGCCTCGTTCTGCTGGCCGCAGACCAGAACCATCTCGGGATCAGGCCGCAGCGACGACTCGCCTCGCCGCCGATCGTGGTCAGCCACCAACCACCGATGCCACCGATGCCACCGTGGCATTCGCAGCCTGAGGCCCAATGTAGTTTGCACGCGACCGGCGGCCCCGGGTCGATGTATTCTGCTTCGCTGCTATGTTCCGCGATCGGACCGTTTCGCTCGTCATTCCCGCGTACAACGAGGAAGAGACGATCGGCCAGGTGGTCGAAGAGTTCCTGAAGGAGCCCCACCTCGATGAGATTGTTGTCGTCGACAACAATTGTAAGGATCGGACTGCCGAGATCGCGACTGCTGCAGGTGCCCGCGTCGTGCAAGAGCCCAAGGCCGGCTATGGCGCGGCCCTGACTACCGGCATGAATGCGGCGACTGGCGAGCTCTTGGTGCTGGTCGAAGCCGATGGCAGCTTCCGCGCCCGCGACGTCGTCAAGCTGCTTTGCTACCTCGATGATGCCGGCATGGTCATGGGCACGCGCACCACGCGACAGATGGTCGAGCAGGGCGCGAACATGCGATTCATGCTGCGCTGGGGCAACGTCTTCATGGCCAAGTTCTTGCAGCTGTGTTGGATGCGACCGGCCGAGCCGCGCTTCACCGATGTCGGATGCACCTTCCGCGCGCTGACCAAGATCACGTGGGAGAAGATTCGCGAACGCACCCGCGAACCCGGTCCGGCGTTCTCGCCTGAGATGATGTGTGCTGCTTTGCAGGAGCGCTGCCGCATCATTGAAGTACCCGTAACCTACTCGCGACGCATGGGCGGCGAAAGCAAGCACAGCGACACCTTTAGTCGGCAGGCCAAACTGGCGATCAAGATGTTCCGCACGATCTGTCGCAAACGATTCCTCGAGCGCGGTCGCAAGATCGTCAAAGCGGAAGCCAGGCAAGTTCTATGACCGCGCCCGATGTAACCCGGAACTCGGAATCCGAAGACATCACGGTTTGCCAGGTCTGCGGCAGCGCCGAGCGCACGCTCAAGTTTGAGGACGGGCCGTATCGGGTCTACACGTGCAGCGCGTGTACGTTCGTCTACGTGACACCGCGGCTGACCGGGCAGGCCTTGCTCGACGTCTACAACGAGACCTACTGGAAGAGCGACAACCCTAAAGTTCGCGGCTACGCGGACTACGCCTCGGAATCAGCGCTCTACTTGAAGACCTACAAGAAGCGCATGAAGCTGGTGTCGAAGTGGCTGCCAAAAAAGGGCCGCATCCTCGACGTCGGTTGTGCCGCGGGTTACTTCCTGCGCATCGCGCAGCAGCACGGCCACGACGTGCACGGCGTCGAGCTATCGGAGGCAATCGCCCAAGAAGCCATCCAGTCGCTGGGTAAAGACCGCATCTACAACGGGTTACTCGATGACGCCGTCACAGCACGCGGCTGGCAAGATCACTCGTTCGACCTGATCACGATCTGGGACGTCATCGAACACGTGCCCGAACCGCAGAGCTTGCTGGCCAGCATCAAGAAGCTGATCAAGCCGGGCGGCAAGCTGTTGCTCGAAACCCAGAACGTCAACTCCAGGCTCGCCAACAGACTGGGTAAGCGCTGGCACCACTACAAGCACGACGAACACCTCTACCACTTCAACCCGGACACGATCTCACGTCTGCTGACAGACTGCGGGTATGAGGTCCTGACGTGCGGCTCCTCGTATGCCGGCAAGTACGTATCGTTCGGATTCCTCGCCGAACGCGCCGGCCGACTGGGAACGATCCCGGGTCTCCTGGCCAAGCCGCTGGCACTGCTGAAGCCGTGCAACCTCTACGTGAATCCGCACGACGAGATCATCGTCATCGCGGAGCCGAGCTAGGAGCACTACGCGCAAACGGCGAGCGCAACGGCGACCGCCGAAGCCCCTGGCCTACTCTTGATCGATGACTTCCGTACTGGGGCGCTTGACTTGGTAGCGCGCTTCGAGCGCAGCCTTGGTGAACGCCTGCTGCTGGCCGTTGCGCACCTGCCACTGCAGAAAGAACTTGCGGCGGCGTTCGAAGTCACGGCGAGTGATGTCGGCTGCGGTCATGGGCACCACCTTGGTGCAGGCAATCACGTGCGAGCGACGTTCCGCCATGTCCGTCACCGGTCCGGCCGACTCGCCTTCATCCATGTCCTGGTGGTTCTGGAAGACGTAGACGATCGTCTTGTCGAAGGCGTCGGCAAAGCGCGGGCGCTGATTCAACACACGTGGGTGCGGACCGACTTCGACGACCTTGTAGCCACATTCAGCGGCCGCAGCATCGAGCACATCGCCGTAGTGCTTCTTGGCTTCCTCGGCGACTTCGTTGTCGATTTCACGACCGACCGTCAGGCCGAACATGTTGATTCGGTCCTTCTTGCCGTCGAGTTCACGCTGCTTGCGATCGAGCTTGGTTTGCCAGGCCTTGACCAACTTCGAGCTGAAGTTCGGCGTATTGAGCATTTCGCCGGCCTTCACAATGTCGGCGTTCACTTCGGCTTCCCAGTCGGCAACCATCTTGTCGATGCGGCCCTGACGCTCCTTTTCGCCCTCGGCGATGAAGTCCGCGATCTTCTCCTTGCCGAGCTTGAGCAGCGCCTCCGTCATGGCCTTGGTCTTCTCGCGACCTTCGGCAACGGCCTTCTCGGTCCAGTAGGCGTCCTGCACCAACGTCTTCAAGTCGTCCCACGGCTTCAGCGGGCGGGCTTCCATCGCTTGCGACTGGTAGATGATTGCGGCCTTGTGGGTGCGGCCCGGGCCGTTGCCGATCGAGCCGACGCTGCGCATGCTGGTTGCGACCATCGAACGCTCCCAGTGACCGAGGTCCAAGCCGAGCGCGTCGAGATCCTTCAGGTCTTCGGCTGACACTTGCTTGTCGAGTGCCTTGTGCACGAAGCCACTCTTGCCTTCGACGAGCTTATCGAACTCAGCGGCGAAATCGAAGTTGGTGCGAGCATCGTCCTCGGCCTTTTGGGCGGCTTCGAGCGCGGTCTTCATCTGCGTCGCGTTGCCCTCAGCGGCCGTGTGCGCGTCGGTAGCAGCCGCCAACTCCGTCTTGAGAGTCTCGACGGCGGTCTTCAGCTCGGCGTTTTCGGCGTCCTTCGACAGTTCCGTTTCCTTGGCCTTGAGCCGGCGCTCGATGCCGTACTTTTCCTTGGCCGCCTTCTGAAAGCTGCCCTGCGCTTCGTTGTTCGCGTTCTGCGCCTCAGCAACGGCATCCGTCTTCGGCTGCACGAAGGCCAGTTGGGCGGCCTTGATCTTGGTATTGAGGTCCATCATGACACGCTCGGCTTGCACCATGCGCGTCAGCTCAGCCTTGACGGCTTCGTCTTCGAACGGGCGGTACTCATCGGCACCGTTCTCTTCGGGATCCTGCTCTTCGGGATCCTGCTCTTCGGG
>JAPYTD010000033.1:14688-19095 GCA_029936315.1 Planctomycetota bacterium
CTCTTCGGGATCCTGCTCTTCGGGATCCTGCTCTTCGGGGTCCTCGTCTTTGGGATCCTCTTTGGGGTCCTTCTTGGGATCCTCGTCTTTGGGAGCCTCTTTGGGGTCCTTCTTGGGAGCCTCGATCTTGAAGAACTCCTTCTCCGCGTCGTAGTAGGTCTTCAGCTGATCGTCGGTGACCGTGTAGCCCTCGAGCACACCATCCGCGAACTCCTCCGGCTTGAAGTTGCCTTCGCTCCACAGGAGTGCCGCGAAGCGCAGCTGAACGGTCGGCAGGTCGAACGCGTTCATGCGCCCCTTCTGCATGTCGTTCTGATCTTCGAGCCACTTCTTGAGGTCGTCGTCAGTCAACTCCGACGTTTCCTTCATCTCGTCCTGGCGCGCCTTCTCGTCGTAGGTCGCAACCTTGAACGTGATCTTCTCCTGGTGCAGCAACACCTGGCGCATCACTTCGGCGTCGCCGCAGTTGAAGGCCAGCGTTTGCAACCGCATGAAGACCCCAATGCGCATAGCCTCGGACACCAGCATTCGGTATTCCGCCAGCGAGCTATACCCAAGGCTGACAGCCAACTTGGCAGCCGACTCAGCCTGGGCCACTTCGCGAGCTGCTTCGATCGCGCGATCGACTTCGCTCATCGACGCTCCGATGCCTTCCGTGATCGCCGCGCGACGCATCATCGCGAACACTTCACCGAGCTCATTCTCGCCACTCTCGCCGGCCAGCACCTGCAACATCACGCCGTAGGGCACGCCCCGCTGCCAACGACGGGCGAGCTGGTTGCCGTGCTGGTAATCCTCGGGCGTGAGCATGACCTCCTCGCCGTTGACCTGCATCGTCGCGAGGTCTTTCTGACTTCGGGACAGACCCTCGACCAAGCTAGTCATCGATCCTGTGATCGAGAAGGTCAGCAGCGTGAACAGACCAGCCGTGTACAACAGCTTCTTCTGGTGTCGGCGAAAGAAGCCGTAGACACCGGTCAGTTCTTCGAAATCGTGGTCGGGAGCAGGGGTTCCCTGCGCTTCTTCGGGAGTAGTCGACATTGCAGAAGGCGGAGGAGAATACTGGGTCAGGCGGCGGCCGCGACTGTCGCTAGGGCAGATTTGGCTCTATCGGCAATCAACGGGGAGCGGCTCAGGGCTAGATCAGGATCCGTCCCTGGCTCGTAGGATATGCGGTTGCGGTAGGAATTGGCGGTCGAGTCGGTGCCAAGGCAGGTTTCCGGCACGTTCTGCCCCTGGCAGGAAGTGAGACCTGCCCCTGGCGGGAATAGCCCGGCCCCCGGCAGGAAGAAAGCAGGCGCCTTCATGAAACAGGAACGGCCTCGGCAGCAAGCAAGATCGGGATGCCGTCCTGGACCGGGTAAAGCCAGTCGCCATCCGCGGTCCCCAGGGCAGCCAGCAACGCGTCCGTGACCGCACTGCCACCGCGATTGCGCACCGAACCCTCGGCGATTGCGTCGTTGACCTTGCCTAGTTCCGCTGCGGTAGCCTCATGCAGAGGCTGCCGTGTCGTCGGACAGACGAGCATTGCAAGGAACTCAGGATCGATCATGACACGGCCTCAGCTGAGGCCTGAAGAGAAGCGGAGGCAGGCCCTGCCTGAGAAGGCAATGCCAAACAAATGCGAGTGGTAGGGGCGGCAGGGCTCGAACCTGCGACCACCGGCTTAAAAGGCCGCTGCTCTACCGACTGAGCTACGCCCCCATGTGCCTTGCGACGCATCGCGCCGGAAAGGGGGCGACGATGAAACCGCGTAATCGCCTTGGGCGCAAGGGCCCGGTGCCTTGTCGCCCGGAATTGGGTTGCCAGGCGCCAAATGCTGCCTACTCCGGGACAATTCGGCGGGACTACTCGGCGGGGGCTACTCGGCGGGGGCTACTCGGCGGGGAATACTCGGCGGGGAATACTCGGCGGACCTAGTCCTCCATGATCTCTTTCGACTTGGCCTTTAACGACCCGTCGAGCTTCACCTCGACAGCCTTCAGCTCCTTGTCGATGAGATCGTGGCTGCGCTTCTGCTGGTCTTCGGTGAGGTCGCCGTCCTTCTTCATCTGGTCGGCGTGCTTGTTTGCATCCCGTCGCTCATTGCGCAGGGCAACCCGCGTGTTCTCGACGATCTCCTTCACCTTGGCGACCAGGTTCTGGCGCTGTTCGCCGGACAACGGCGGCAAGTTCAGGCGCAGCGTCTTGCCATCCGACTGCGGATTCAGGCCCAGGTTGGACCTTTGGATCGTCTTCTCGATCTCCTTGATGACGTCCGGCGAGGCGTCGAACGGCTTGATCATCAACTGCCGGGCTTCGGGCACCGAAATGTGGGCGAGCTGATTGAGCGGCGTCTGCGTGCCGTAGTACTCGACCCGCATCGTATCGACCAACGCGGGAGACGCACGGCCGGTCCGGATGCTGGCGAGCTGGTCGCGCAGGTGCTTGACCGTCTTTTCGGTCTTCTCTCTCAGATCCTCAATGATCAGATCGTACGGCTCCATTCGGTCTCCTCGGTCGCGCGCTGTGTGCAGTCAGGCCACCCCGGCGGGCGGCAGATTCGGTCCGCGAAGTGCCCAGCAGTAGCGGGACAACTTGCTTTGTTGAGCAACCATGGCCCCATCGCGGGCAACACGGAAGCTCTATGCTCAGATTACCCAGGTTCCGATCGATTCGCCGCGCACTGCGCGCTCCATGTTCCCGGCGACGAACATGTCGAAGACCATGATCGGCATGTTGTTCTCCATGCACAGCGTGAAGGCCGTGCGGTCCATGATCTGCAGGTCACGGTCAAGCGCCTCGCGGAAGCCCAGGCGGTCGAACTTGACGGCGGACGAGTCCTTGCGGGGGTCGGCCGTGTAAATACCATCGACCTTGGTCGCCTTGAAGATCGCGTCGACGCCAAGCTCGGTGGCGCGCAGCGCGGCGGCCGTGTCGGTCGTGAAGTAGGGGTTGCCGGTACCGCCAGCCAAAACGACCACACGCCCTTTCTCAAGGTGCCTGATGACACGGCGACGGATGTACGGCTCCATGACCGTCTTCATCTCGACCGCGCACGCTGCCCGCGTTTCGACGCCGGCGCGCTCCAAGCCGTCCTGCAACGCGAGCGCGTTGATCGCCGTGCCGAGCATGCCCATGTGGTCCGCAGTGGAGCGATTGGTGCCCATCTTGGCGAACTCGGCGCCACGCATGAGGTTGCCGCCGCCGCAAACGATGGCGACTTCAACGCCAAGGCGATGCACCACTGCGATCTGCTCGGCGACCTCGGCGACGACCTTCGGCGAAACGCCATTACCGTTCTCGCCAAGGCTCTCGCCGCTGATCTTGAGCAGGATGCGTTTGATTTGGCGCGGCGGATTCGCGCTGCCCGAACCACTACCAGCCATGTTGCCAATGCCAGCGTCGCGTGTGCTCATGCCGGCAGACTACCCCTAGCCGCCGAGTTCCATGCGCATGAATCGACGCACCTGGATGTTCTCGCCAATCTTGCCAACGAGTTCAGTGCGCACCTGCTCGACGGTCTTGCTGTCGTCTGGCACGTAGGGCTTGTCCATCAGGGTCTGCTCGCCATACCACTTGACCATTCGGCCCGTAACCGCCTTTTCGATAACGTTCTCCGGCTTGCCCTTCATCGATTCGAGGGTCATCTCGGTGACGATGGCCTTTTCCTTCTCAACGGCTTCGGCCGGGACGGCGTCCTTGTCAAGGTAGGCAGGGTTGAACGCAGTGACACTCAGGGCAACGCCGTGGCAGAAGGCCTTGAAGTCTTCGTTCATCGCGACGAAGTCGGTCTCGCAAACGATCTCGACCATGACGCCAACCTTGCCGTTGTGGTGCGAGTAGCCGTAGATGACGCCTTCTGAAACCTGGCGGCCGGCCGCCTTGGAAGCGACCTGCTGGCCACGCTTGCGAAGCACTGTGCGCGCCGCTTCGACGTCCCCACCTGCCTCGGTCAGTGCGGACTTGCAGTCCATCATCGGGGCGCCGGTCATGTCCCGGAGCTGCTTAACGGTCTTTGCGTCGATCTTGGTCATCGTTCGTGTTCGGGCAAGCTCGCGCGAGCGAGCATAGTTGAATTGAAATCAGAGAGAGCTGCGCGCGATTGCGCCCCAGGTGCCCAACGTTCCTCTCCGGGGAGGCTGCTCGCTAGGCAGGCCTCCTTTTTGGAGGCTCAACTTTGCTTGGGCGGATCAGCTGTTCATGCGGATCAGTTGTTTGAGCGGATCAGAGACGCTGATTCGCTCGACGTTGCACCAGCTCCGTGAAGGAGCTAGCTGCCACCTATGCCGGGGCGTCGCCTTCTGGCTTCGGCTCCGCCGGAGTTTCCGCTGCCGGTGCTTCGGGCGCCGGCGTTGGTGCTGCCGGTGCGTCTGCTGCCGGTGCGTCTGCTGCCGGAGCTTCTGCTGCCGGGGCTTCTGCTGCCGG
>JAPYTD010000033.1:19195-46805 GCA_029936315.1 Planctomycetota bacterium
TCTGCTGCCGGAGCTTCTGCTGCCGGGGCTTCTGCTGCCGGTGCGTCTGCTGCCGGAGCGTCTGCTGCCGGAGCGTCTGCTGCCGGTGCGTCTGCTACCGGAGCGTCCACCGCGGGAGTAGCAGCGTCCGTAGCTGGCGCAGGTGCAGCCTCGCCAGCGGGCACAATCGGCTGGATCGTCGGTGCAACCGACGAGCCACCTTCTGCCTTGTCACCGCCGATCGAGATCGACGAGGCATGGCCACCAGCTTGGAAGCGACCGCCACCGGGGCCACCACGACCACCGGGACCACCGGGACCACCACGACCACCGCGACCGCGGCCAGGACCACCGCGCTCATTGCGACGACCGGGAGCTTGCTTGTTGCGCAGGTCTTCCGACGCGGCCTTCTGTGCATCGCGCAGGGTGGCGGCGTCACAGGACGAGCGACCTTCCATGACCGCCTCAGCAAGCTTGCAGAGGATCAGTTGCACGGAGCTCATCGCGTCGTCGTTGGCGGGAATGACGATGTCGGCGAGCGACGGATCGCAGTCCGTATCGAGGATGCAGACGACCGGCACGTTCATGCGCTTCGCTTCGCGCATGGCGTTTTCTTCGCGACGCGGGTCGATCACAACCAGGGCGCCTGGAAGACCAAACAGTTCGCGCACACCATCGAGATTGCGGCGGATGCGCTTGATCTCACGACGAATCGTCGACTGGTCCTTCTTCTTGTACTTCTCAATGCCGCCGGTCGTTTCGAGCTGCTCGAGCTCGACGAGACGCGTCAGGCGCTCCCGGACGGTTGAGAAGTTGGTCAACGTTCCGCCGATCCAACGCTCGGTAACCGAAGGCATCTGGCACTTGTTGGCCTCTGCTTCGACCACGGGCCGGATCTGCTTCTTCGTGCCTAGGAACATGATCTGCGCGCCGGTTGCAGCCAACGAACGCACAAAGTGCGTCGCTTGGTACAGCCCGCGGATCGTCTCCTCGAGATTGATGACGTGAATCTTATGCCGCTTCCCGTGGATGAATGGCTTCATCTTGGGGTTCCAGCGGCTGGCCTGGTGGCCGTAGTGGACTCCGGCGTCGATCAGTTCTTGCGCAGTAACGAGCGGCACTTAGCAGGCTCCTTGCCTATGTTTGGGGTAGCTTCGGGCGAAATGAAGGGGCGAGGATCTTAGAGACAGCCCCGATGTGGTCAAGTATCGATCTGGCCAGACCCAGCACCCATTTTCGTGGAGTGCGCCCATTTGCGCCTCTGAAGGCGACTGTCGTGGGATTTCCGGGCCGCATCCGGGCAAGAAAAGCTCTCTGTGGCCATCCCCTACCATCCGCCCCCTTTCGCCAATCGGCTGTCCTGATAGACTTACCTCCGGTTTGGAATGGCAGCAATCGCGGTCGGTCAGGCGGGTATTCGCCCCGCAAATCCGCTCTCGCCGTTGGTTCACACCGCGGGAGGACAGACTGCTCGCAACATCGGGCCAAATCAAGACTAAGCTCAAAACCGACCTCACCGACACTCCCTCCCTCCTCTCGGCACGCACATCATCCGGCCTGTGACCTACGTCGATCCAGCTATCGCCTCCCTTAGGGGTAGTTCGTCAGATCAAATGCCCAGCACCGAAGCCCAGCGAACTCAAGGCGGCCAACAGCCCGACAATTCACCACCGACCTCCAAGGTCATCCTGGTGATGAATCACAATCGGGACTCACTCGACGAATTGACCACAGCCCTGGCACGCCAAGGGTTTGAGGTCCGCATCGGCGAGTCACTGGCCCAGAGTTATCGGCTTGCTGGCGAGGACCAGCCAGACGTCGTGTTGCTCAACCCGCTCGTCTTGTGCGCCGACGGAGTCGAACTCGAGTTGCTGGAGCGCATGCAGAAGGAGGACGACCCGATCCCGGTCATCCTGCTCGTCGAAGACCTCGCCGCTCTGGCAGATGCTCGCAACTTGGCAGTGCCGTTCCGCGACTTCGTGCTGAAGCCGTGCTCCCCCGCCGAATGCGTGCACCGCGTCGAACTGGCGCTGCAAACTCGCACGCGCATCCGCGGCCTGCAATCGCGCGCGCGGCAGCTGGAGAGTCAAGTCAGCGTCGACTTCAAGACTGGCCTGACCAGCGAGCTCTACATGAAACGCATCATGGGGCTCGAGTGGAAGCGCGCACAACGACACCAAAACCCACTATCCTTGCTGCTGATCGACATCGACAACTTCAAGGGCGTCAACGACACGACCGAGTACGCCTTCGGTGACGAAGTGCTGCGCCGCGTCGCCGACGCGCTGAAGCAGAACGTTCGCGAAACCGACTTTGCGGCGCGCTTCGGCGGCGATGAGTTCTGCGTTCTGCTGCCGCAGACCAGCCCAGCCGAAGCCGTGCAGACGGCACTTCGCATTCGCCAACGCATTTCTGGCATGACTGTGCAGAGCGCCAATTTCGAGCGCCAGGTCACGGTCTCGATCGGCGTCGATAGCTATGACGGTCGCAAAGCGAGCAGCGTCGACCAACTCCGGCGCCACGCCAACCGTGCCCTGCACGAGGCCAAGCGGCGGGGCAAGAACCAGGTCTGGCTCTACAGCGGGTCCGAGCAATCAGCGCCAGAATCGAGCGCCACGTCCGAACTCGAACAGGCCGACTAGCCGCCGGCGCCAGCAGCCGCGGATACCGATTCCCCGGCTTCCGGTGGCGCCACTGGCAGCTCGATCGTCGCGCGGAATCCCGCACCTTCGGACGAGTCGATGGTCATCGTGCCGCCATGGTTCTGCACGATGGAATAGCTGATGAACATGCCCAGGCCGCTCGCGTCGGGGCGATCCTTCTGGCTGAAGAACGGGTCGAAGACGCGCGCCAACAGCTCCTGCGGCATACCTGGCCCATCGTCCTGCACTACGACCCTCACCATGTGGTCGAGCGCCGAACAAGTGACTGTGATGTTGCCGGCACTGCCGTGCATCGCATCGAGTGAGTTCAAAAACAGGTTGAGCATCACCTGCTGGATCTCATGGGCATCGCCGTAGACACAGGGCAGCTCGTCACCCGTCGGCGCCACCACGGCAAACGAAACATTGTTCTGATGGCAACGGTGTTCGACCAACGCGTAGGCGCCTGCGATCGCGGTGCCGACGTCAAAGACAGCCGACTCGGCATCCTTGGGAGCAAACCCGAGCATGCGCCGGGTTGTGCGCGCGACGCGGGACAGGCCATCTTTGACGAGGTTGAGGTAGACGGTCTGCTTATCGCTGAGTGCTTCCGCTTGCAGCAGGCGATTGATGGCGTTCTGCATGCCACCGATCGGGTTGTTGATCTCGTGGGCAACCCCGGCTGCAAGCGTGCCGATTGTCGCCAGGCGCGAGCTCTGCACCAACGCGCGCTCCTTCTGCTCCGTTTCATCGACGGCCTTGCGCACGCCCTCCTGCAGAGTGGCGGTGTGGTTCTGGACCTGCTCAGCCATGCGATTGAACGTCACGACCAGCTGCTGCAGTTCGGGCACGCTGTGATTGTCCGGCAGCCGTGCATCATAATGACCAGCGGCGACCGCCTGCGCTGCCTCACGAATGGCCTCCATCGGCCGCGCGACGGTGCGCCTCGTCAACCAGATCAGCACGACACCAAACAAGATCGTCGACGCGAAGATGCCCAGAAACGCCGTCCAGACCGGCAGCGCCACCGGCAATTGCGGAAAGTCCTTCGGCACGAACCACAAGTAGCCAACGACACGGTCGTTCTGACGCAGCGCGCGACAGAACCCCGAGCCAACCGGGAACACACGGTCAATGCTGCGAGCACGACCAATACCGGCAACAATCTCGGTGAGATCAAACGTGTCCGGATCGCGGTGCACCGCGCCGAGCGTATTGAGGTAGACGCTGTTATCGAATGGCGGCCGACCGCTCGTAACGATGACGTCGTCGTAGAGGTCGGCCAGCGATTGGTTGCGCAGCAAGCGCCGCACGACCGCGCCATTGCTGGCGGCGTCGTTCAGCGCCTTGGCACTGTAGACGCGCGCCAGTTCTTCAAACGACTCATTGACCGAGCTGGTGAGTAGCTTGCGCTCGTTGTCAAACCACTGCTGCTGTGCCTCGTGCACAACGATCTGCACACTGCCGACCGTCAGTACGTTCAGCAGAAGCGCGATCAACAGGATGCGCCATGCAAGAGTCACTGCAGCGCCTTATCGCTTACTCATCTGTTGCATCATGGTCAGAAGTGGCATGAACAGGGCGAAAACAATGAAGCCAACTGCGACGGCCATCACCACCAGCATGATCGGTTCGATCAATTTGAACGTCGTGTCGACCGTCTGGTCGACTTCCACTTCGTAGCGGTCGGCGATCTTGGTCAGCATCGAATCAAGCTCACCGGTCTGCTCGCCGACGTCGACCATGTTAACCACAATATCGTCGAAGATGCCGCTCTCGCCCATCGGCACGGCAAAACCTGCACCTTCACGGATCGAGTCCTGCACGTCGCCGACGGCATTCTTCATGTGCACGTTGTTGGTCGATGCGTGCAAGATGTCGAGCGCTTCGAGGTGCGGCACACCCGACTGGATCAACGTGCCAAACGTGCGCGCAAATCGAGCGACCAGGCTCTTGTGCACCAACCCGCCAAACAGCGGCACGTTCAAGGCGACCCTGTGCATGAAGCTCTTGTAGCCTTCGGCCTTACTCATCAGCATGCGATGCAGGGCGAGGATCAACACAGCACCGAGCAGGTAGATCCACCACCAGACCTTCAGGTGGTCACCGAGATTCATGATGAACTCAGTAGTCCAGTGCAAGTTGCCTTCGCCCAGAGTGGCGAAGACCTGCTTGAACTTCGGGATCACGAACGCAAACACGAGCAGCAGCACCAAGATCGCAACGACCATGATCGCGACGGGGTAAGCCAGCGCTCCTTTCACGCGCGACTTGATTGCTTCACTGGTGACGAGGAAGCCGCTGAGGCGATTAAGGATCTCCTCCTGCACACCACCCGCCTCACCAGCGCGCACCATGTTGGTGTAGAGGGCATCAAACACCATGTCGTGCTTGGCCATCGCCTCCGACAACGCCGTGCCGCCCTCGACATCTTCGACGAGCTGCGCGGCAATGCGCTTCATGCCGCCTTGCGGCATCTGCCCTTCGAGAATGCGCAGACTCTTGGTGATCGGAATGCCGGCGTTGAGCAACACCGCCAGCTGGCTGGTGAACTCGGCGAGCACTTTGGCGGTGACTCGCTTTTTTCCAAAGGAGAAGCCGCCACCGCCGCCGGATTCCCCGGATGGGCGTTTGGCGACTGCGGCGGTAGAGGTTTTCGGAGCGGAGGTCCGACGCTGCAGTTTCTTCGGCATCGACGACGACTGGGATCGAGAAGGGAGAGGGGTACGAACATCGTTGCGCATCAAGCGTGTTGGAGCAACGGCCTCGTGGTAGTCCTGCCAATGCGACCAACTACTGGCAGGAATTTGTGGCTCGTCCTCGGCCTAGCCGGCCAACCACGTCAGGGCATCAAATCCAGCCCAACGCAGCCCTGAATACAGCAACAGCGCTACAGCGCCTGCCAGCAGCAGCCACGACCACATCGGGGCTCGCAGGGAAACCGGGGCAGGCCAAAGCGAGCGAGCGTCTGGGCGCTCGTGGCGGGGCAATTCGACCTTGATCGCATCGGCGAGAACCGGGGGCGAATCGCCAGCGCCACCCGTCTGCACAACATCACCGTTTTGTTTGAGGGCAGCCGTTGCGCCGAGGTTTGGGTCAATCACATCGACGACGAGCACGGTGGCATTGTCCGGGCCGCCAGCATCCAGGGCACGCTTGACCAACAGTTCTGCCGTCTCTTGGGCGTCGCGTGCGGCCGCCACTTCGGCGAACGTCTCGGGCGTGACCACGTTCCAGACGCCATCGGTGCACAGCACGTATCGATCCCCGGACACCACTTCGAGACGCACGTCATCGGCAACACACTCGAGCTGGCCACCGCCAATGCAACGCGTCAGCAGGCTCTTGCCCTGCTTCACGGAGTGGTCGGTCGTCAGAGACTCGCATTCATCCCCTCGCAACCGGTAGAGCCTCGAATCACCGATGTGCCCAAACACCGCGCCCTGCGGATCCAACCACAGTGCCGTCAAAGTCGTTCCCATGTCGCGCAAGGCGTGCACCGCAGCGGCGGCTTCGAGCACGCGCTCATTGGCCGACCGAAAGCCAGCGAGCATGCGCCGGTCGATGTCCGGTTGTGTCGAGCCATCGAGCATCGTCGCAGCCAGCGCGCGCAGCGCCGTGCGACTCGCTTCGGCGCCACCGGCAACGCCACCCATGCCGTCCGCGATCGCCACCAGAAAGGCCGAACCGCCGGCCGGTGGCATCGCCAGCAAGTAGTCGTCCTCGTTGCCGCCGCGCATCAAGCCAGTGTGACTGCAAACCCCCACCGAGAGCCCGACCGGCACCATCATCGCGCGCTCTCCAACGTAAACGTCGCCGAAGCCACGCCGCCTCGCAGCGTGCTGATCTTGATCTGGAATGCGCCGCCCGTGGTCGCCTTGGGCAACGGCGCGTCGTAGCGGAACCGCACTCCTTGGATGGTGCGCGACGCCACCAGGTCACTGGAAAACGTAGCCACGACCGACGCATCGCCATATCCCGGGCCGGTGAGCCTGACGGCGCTCAGGCTCTCGCGAGTATCAATGACCACCCGAGCACCGTCCGGCGAATCAAGCAACTGGATGCTGGCAGGACCGGTGTCGTCGAGGCTGCGACGGAACACTTCACTCTTGAGATCGCGAGCCAGTCGCAACAGCATTCGCCGCTCGGTCGTTGCGCGCACCGAAGCCACCACCGACTCGTGATCATCACCGACCCAAAACGGCGGCACGATCACGGACATGATCAGGCCGAGTAAGTCCGTGCGTTCCGTTAGTGCCAACTCAACCGGACCGGGACCAATCGGCAGGTCCAACAGTTGGGCTCCGGTCTGCAACTCATGCAGCGAGACATGCAAGGTGGCGCGGGACTCAAACGTGCGGTCCGGAATAAAGGCACCGACACCGAGCAGAATCCACGTGGCAAACGTCACCGGCCACCGGTTGTTGGTGCCTTGGTTCTCGATGGGTCCGTCGCGCAGCTCTTCGACCAAGACCAACAGGTCGAACCCGTCGGCGCGCGCTTGCGCCAAAAACTCAGCCAAGCTCGGATCGGCATCCCGCTTGGCCAATTGCGCACGAAGCCGACCGCGCCGGCCGGGATCCGTATCGGCGACGATGCGCTGAAAAACGCTGCCGCGAGTCAGCACGTCGACGATTTTCGCGAACGGAATCGCCTCTGCGCTTGGATCCGGCAACGGCGGGGCCTCACTCGCCGCGTTGGCGAGGAACGTGCCTTGCGACCCGGGTAGCGGTGAGAAGAACGCACCACCACTGATCAGCACCGCGCGGTCCAGCGGCGGCTTGGCCGCAATGCCACGCAGGTCATCGGTACCAGCACAGGCAGCCAGCAACAAGGCACACAACAACCACAAAGTCGCCTTCATCGATAGCCCCACTTCTTCGCGAGTTTCTTGGCGTCACCCACCAGCCGAAAGCCTACCTGCTGCAAGCGAGGCTCGCGCCTGCCACTGAGCAGGTCGCGGCCGTCACGGCTCAACTGCTCCGTACGCAACACACCAGGCACCGAGTCGGGCAACACGCGGTGCTGGTCGGGGACCAACGCCTTGCCGTTCTCATCGATCAAGCCGTGTGCTTCGCCGAACGCCAGACCACGCACGACCGCGAGCTGCCGCTGCAGGCCCAGACGCGCCGGCAGCATCTCGCGCTTACCGGCGGCGATATCCATGACACGTCCAAGGTGCCCAGTGTGGTCACTGGTCCACGTGGCCAACAATTTCTCGGCACCGGGCATGTGCGGCAGATCCAGGACCCACTCGCGCACCCCAAAGTCCAGACCGACGAACTCGAAGCCGTACGAAGTCTTGATGACGTCACCAAACGAGCGGGTCTGGTCGGCGGTCCACGGTGGCACTGGCATCGTGTCGGCAAGGAATGCACTCATCTGCACCGCGCCACCATGCGCCCGCACGCCGTGACAAGCCTTGCTCCGCGCATCAGAAAACGCTGCCAACTCAAGTTCACAGCCGAACGGTAGACGGAACAGCGATGGATCGTTCGCAACGGCAAGGCCAAGCAAACGGCTATAGGTCCAGGCCTGGAAGAAGTCGACACCGGTCAACACCGCGTCATTGGCCGGCGCGGTCGGAACGCGGCCGGTTGCGTCGGCGGGTTGTGGTGGCAGCAGATGTAGCGGTTGCAGACGCTCAATGCCCAGCGGGTCGAAGTGGTGCACGCAAGCAAGCCGCACGTCAGGAGTGACGATGGTCGTCGCGAACGTCATCAACGCGCGAGCCTGGCCCCATTCGAATTCTCGATCCTGCAGCATGATGTCCATCATGTTGCGCACATTGACTGGCCACTGTGGACGAAAGGCAAAGCGCTGTGGCTTCGCTGGAACCGGTTCGATGAACTCCCCATGCGGCGCCAGCAACGGCAACAACCGCAGGTCCTTGAGCCCCGTGGGCACATCCACGAAATCACCCAGCCTCATCGGTGACAGCGTGCTTCGCGTCGTGCGCAACGACAACGAGACGGACTCACCATCTCCGTCGCTCGCTGGGGTGACAACTGAGGCCTCGATCGAACCGTCGAGCCCCTGCGCAAACTCCTCACGCGTACCGCCCAGTTTTGCAGCTGCACTCCACTGCGCGAACGTCAGGTCGAACGAGGCGATCGAACCATTGCCCTCCAAGGCCACGTGCGTGGCCGCGTTTTCGCCGTTGGGGTAACTCAACCGCAGCCGTGATGGATCATCAAAGGGCAACGGCAAGCGAATCCGGATGCGCACCGGCTGGCCGTGCTCGACCAGGACCGCTTCGCCGACCAGTCTTGGCAGAGCGTCACTCCACCAAAAGTCGGCAACCGTGGCGCGGCCATTGCTCACATGTAGCTCGCTGCCGTCAGCATTGGTGAGTCGCACCGCACGGCCCAGCACATCGGTGAAACGCAACGCCAGCACGTTGCGACCAGCCACCGGCGTGAAGCCCGGCAAGAGAGTACTCGTGATGCTACGCACCTCGCGAAACGCGCCGTTCAACCACATCTCGCCGCCGACGTATGGCCGGAGCTCCGCATCCAAGCGCCAACCGCGGCCTTCGCCGAACTGGTCAAGGGTGTCCGAACGTTTCATCAACACGCCGTCGTCCAACAACGGCTTCAAGAACCTTCCCGTCGACGAAGGCACGTGCAAATCGATTTGATGCGGCAAGACACGTACGTCAACGGAGCGTTGATAGGGCGCCAACTGCTCATTGCCCTCTTCGGCAAGCGCCACGAGCAACTTATAGACACCGGCTTCCATCGCACCGATACGAAGCTCGTATGTGCCTGAGGCGTCGTCCTTGCGCACCGTGGCAAGGCTCTCATCGAGTGACACGGCGCCGCGTTTGAGGCGAGCCCCAACCACACCGTACGGAGCGGACACGCCCACATCGATGCTGCCACCATTGGGGCCGAATAGCAGTTCTGCGTCGGTCCAGACAACCGGCGCCTCGCCGCTCGACATCGCTTTGATGGCAATCAGCGGGTTGCGGTCGACAATCGCGGTGGTGAACTCGCGCTCTTCGGTGTTGCCAGCCGGATCTACGACTGCCAAATAGATCACTACGCTGCTCGCAGCCCCACCCAGTTTGGCCGCAGAAACCTCAAGCGTGTGCCACAACGAGCCACCGAGCTCCGGCAACGGAATCAGCACCGCGTCGGCAACCACACCGGTGTGGCAACGCAGCGAACAACCAGCTTCGAGTTCAGAAAGACGCACGCGAAAACGCAGTTGGTCTCCTTTGAGCGTCAGACCGACTTGCCCCGCCGGACCACTGATCCGGGTCACATGCGGCACTCCCACATCCACCGCTTCGAACGGGATCGGTAGCAGCTGGCGCTCGTTGCCGGCACGGTCTACCGCGCTGATCGTCAGGGTCCCGCCCCCGAGCGGGGCAACTCCAGCCAGCATCTTGATCTTGGCGAGTTCTTCGCCCAAGGCAAACGAACCCGACGACGGGACCAGCGGCAAGTGGAACAGGTCCTGGTTCGCCAGCGCAACGACGACCCCGGCATGGTCCACGCCAATGTCATCCTCGAGATCGACAACCAACCGGGACGATCGATTCAGACCGGCGCCGTTGCTTTCGACGCGAGCGGCGACGGTGGGCTGCAGATCATCGACCCGCACGCGGGCCGCGCGCACGAGCGATGAGCCTGGCACAGTAAAGATGAGGTCGACCGGTCCATCCTTGCTCGCGCGCAGCAAGCCATCCACGACTTCCTGCCAACGCTGTTGGGCGACGGACAACGTAATGGTGCTCGCAGCAGAATCGACCTGGGGAGCCAACAGAAACCCAGTCAACACTTCGCCATCGCGCGCAATGTCGGCGCGCAGCCGTTTGGGCGCGAAGCCGCCATAGCGACAATCGATCTTTGCTAGCTCCCCCGTGGTCAAGTGCAAGACCGGACTGTCGAAGGTAAGGGCGCGCTCACTCAGCACCAAACGCGAGCCCTGCCTCGACTCAAGGAACGCAACCGGCGCATTTTCACTTAACGCCAAGGTCACCACCAATGCTACCGCCGACGCAATCATGGCGAGACGCAAGAGACCAGGTCCGCGTCCGGTTCGCACCGAAAGCAGCTGTCGGTGCACTTCCTCTGCCGATGCCGGTCGATGTTCTGGTTCGAACTGCAGGCATCGCTGGATCAATCCAGCCAGTCGCTTCGGCACGCCAGTGACGCGCGGCCACGAGGCCAGGTTGCCTTCGCGAACTGCGGCGACTGCCCGTTCGGCGTCGCTGTCGTCCACCGGCATCGTGCCCGTCAACATCAACCAACCGAGAGTGCCCAACGAGTACAGGTCTGCGCGCGCATCGACGTCGGCGCCGGCCAACAGTTCGGGCGCCGAAAACGCCGGGTTGGCAAAGCCCCACAGCTCACCTTCCTGGTTCTGTCGACCCGCGATATTCATGCTGCGCGCGATGCCGAAGTCGAGCACCTTGGCTTCGAGTCGGCCCGAGCGCGACGTAACCATGACGTTGCGCGGCGACAGATCACAGTGCACCAAGCCAACTTCGTGCACGGCGCTCAAGGCGGCGGTGACCTGAATCAGCAGGTCCACTGCATGCGACGGCGATAGCGCGCCCTGGCGCATCACTTCGTCGAGAGTCTGGCCTTCGGCGAGCTCCATCGCCAAATAGGTGATGCCCTCATCCCCCTCGCCAACATCGAGCAGGCGCGCACAGCGTTCGTGTACGACGGCGGCCGCACGGCGCGCTTCAGGCAGCAACGCGCGCCGGTATTCGGCCCGTTCGGAGAAACGCGGATGCAACAGTTTTAGCGCAACCGTCACCAACGAGCCGACGTGCTGCGCCCGGAAGACCGTGCCAAGCCCACCGCGACCGAGCACCGACTGCAACCGGTACTTGCCATCGATGATCGTGCCGAGCAGAGGGTTGCCGGCATCGAGTTCACCGCGCCGCGCCGGGTAGTGCACCATGTCCAGCGGCAGAAGCGGCGCATCGCAATGGCCACAACGGTGGGCCTGGGTGTCGGTAACTCCCTCACATGACAGGCAGATCTTCACGTGTTTGGTCGCAACCCGGACTGGTCGCGCCGACCGATCATACGCGGATCACGGCACAGCTCGCACGGAACCAGGCCTATTGCAGCAGGGCCCGCCAGACTTCGAAGACGGCCCGGTCGCGCACAAAGGTGCGGCCAAGGTCGGGGATGCGCACCGTCCAGGCCTTGGCATCGATCGAACCCGACGGGTTGCGCGTCGCCAAGGCGAAGCAGACGGTGCCGACGGGTTTGCTCTTGCTACCACCAGAGGGGCCTGCGATGCCCGTCGTTGCGACGGCGCAGTCCGCAAGAAAGCGCTGACAGGCGCCCTCGGCCATGGCCTGTGCCACCGGCTCGCTGACGGCGCCATGCTGTTCGAGCAGATCGTCGGCCACGCCGAGCAACTCGTGCTTGGCGGCGTTGCTGTAGGCCACGATCCCACCTTGCAGCACTGCCGAGGAGCCTGGCAGGTCGGTCAGGCGCGCCGCGCACAGCCCCCCCGTGCAGGACTCAGCGAAGGCAATCGTGCGCTTATCCGCAGCCAACGCCGCGAGCACCAGCTCCGGCACCGTCTGCAGGCCTTCGGCGAACAACCATTCGCGCAATAGCGGCCGCAGCTCCTTAGCCGTCTGCTCGCACAGGGCGGCCGCCTCCGCTTTGGTGTTCGCGGTACCGATCAAGCGCACGGACAACATGCCGCCCGATGCCGTAATTCCGACCAGCGGGTTGCGACCCGGTTGCATGAACTGCTGCAGCCGTTCGCCAAGCAGGGCTTCGGACGGGCCCAAGACCCGCAGACATGCCTGCGCCGTCGGTATCAAGCCGCCGAGCTGCTGCACGAACGGCAGCACGTGCTCGTTCAGCATGACCTTCATCTCGCGCGGCACGCCCGGCAAGACGAACAACTCGGCATCGTGCAGCCGCACCCGGAAGCCCGGCGCGGTGCCAGATGAGTTGCTCAAGGCAGTCGCCGACTGAGGCAGCTCGGCCTGGCGGCGGTTGCTGTCGGGCACCGGGCGCTTGAAGCGCGCGAACCACTCCAGGATCTCCTGCCAACTGAGCGCGTCGAAGCGCAGCGGCTCGCCGAGGGCGGCAGCGACGACTTCGCGGGTGCGATCGTCGAGGGTCGGGCCGAGACCACCGGTCGCGACGACAAGATCCGCGCGGCGGCACGCGGATGCGATTGCTTCCTGAAGCTGCTCGGGGTCGTCTCCGACCACGGTAAAGCGCTGCACGACGATGCCGAGTTGTTCGAGTTGGCCGGCGAGGTAGGCGCTGTTGGTGTCGATCAGACCGGCGTGCAACAGCTCATCACCGATCGAAACGACTTCGGCGATCAGGGGCTGCGTGGTCATTGCGATTCCCCTGTTGTAAGCACAGTTGTCGTTCTGCCAATTGTCATTCTGACGGCGGCAGTGGCGCCTCGTTCTTCTGCCCCACGCGGGTCAGGATCAGGCCTATGGCATAGAGCAGCATCATCGGCATCGACATCAGGATCATCGAAACCGGCTCCGGCGGCGTGAAGATCGCCGAGGTGAGAACCATCACAAGGATGGTTACGCGCCAATGCTTCCTGAACGTCTTGTGCCTGACCAGCCCGACCTTTTGCAACGCGAGCATCACCAGCGGCACCTGGAAGACGACCCCCATAGCAGCCGTCGTCATGAATAGCAGCGACAAGAACTGCCCGACGCTGAACAGCGCCCCAACCATGGTTGGGTCCATCATGCCAATCAGAAAGCCGAGGCTGTAAGGCAGCGCGATCCGGTAACCAAACGCGACGCCCGCTGACAGCAACAGAATCATGAACGGGAAGTAGCGCAGGAAAACCCCTCGCTCGTTCTTGTAGAGGCCCGCCGCGATGAAGGACCAAACCTGCCAAATCACCACCGGGCTCGCGAGAATCAGCGCAAAGATCAGCGCCACCCACATGAACGACAGGAAGTCCTCGAGACCACCCGTCGCGTACAGGTTGTACGGCACCGGATAGCCACTGAGTTCCTTCATCAGGTAGGCCCACCTGAACTCTCCCGCGAAAACCGCGTCCTTCTCAGCCAGGCAGAACTCTAGGAAGTCGAGCCCGCGTCCATCGAGCGTGCCAGCGGCCTTCTCCGCCTCCAGGCCAGCAACGTAGTCCGTGAAGCCGATGCGCCACTGCACCCGATACGGCTCAATGACGATCTCCTGCACCGACAGCTTGAACGGGAACACGGCGCACACCGCAACCACGATCGCGATCAACGACCTGATGACGCGCTTGCGCAGTTCATCCAGGTGATCCCCGAACGACATCCGCGGCAGCGGAGCATCGTCGTCGAGTGCCTCTCGAATCCGTGGGTCGTCTAGCTGGACCATAGTGCGAGCGGCAGTCTAACGATGAGCACCCTCGTCCAAGCACCCCGGCAGCAACAAACTCAAAAACCGAAAACGGCGACCCATAGGGTCGCCATCTCCTTCTGGTCGTAGCCGCCAGTTGCGCATTCCTCGCATCCGCCTGCTTCGGCAGACCAGAAGGAAAAACCCGAATCAAGCGGTAGCGCGGCTCTGCCGCTCTACAGCTTGATGAGGTCCGCGATCTTGGCCAGGTAGGTGAACTCGACGCGAAGCTCGTTCGCCATCTTGAACTCCGGGCTGTCCTGGACCGAGGCAAAGCCATCGCCGGCATCGTTGACCGGGTCATTGCCTAGCACGACGGTGTCGACGCCGGGCCCCATCTTGGTGACCACGCGGTTGCCGAGGCGGCGCAGCAGGTTGGTGAGCGGCTCCTTGCCGTATGGCGCACTGAAGCGGCCCATCAAGAACATCGTGCGCGTGACGCGCGGCGTGTAGAGGTCGTTGAACAGCAGGTCGCCTTCGGTGGCGTAGTTCGCGATCGGATCGCTGAAGTTGTAGAGGCGCACTTCGGCGCGCACGTCTTCGATACGGATCACCTCGCAGTAGCCCTTCACGGCACCACCGTTGCTAGCCTTGACGCGGAAGACGGTGCCGCGCTGCAGCAGGTCCTTGCGGCCCAGGTTGATGAACGCAGTCGAGATGCCGTTCTTGGCGGACAGGACCGCGCCATCCGCAACGTTTGGCGGCTGGTGCATGGCCATGCGCTCACTGAGAGCCGACAGTTGGGTCTTGAGCAGGCCAATCTGACCCTTGAGGTCCTTCTCGCGAGCAAGTGCTTCTTCCTTGGTCGTCGTCAGTTCGTCGACCTTGGAGTTGAGGTTCTCGTTGAGGGCACTGATGCGACGGTCGCGCTCATTCTTGGCGGCTTCGAAGTCGGCGCGCGCTTGCTCGAGGTTGGTCGAGTTGTCGCTGGCGGCGGTCGACGCAGCTGTGGCGGTTTCACCGTAGCGCGTGTCGCCCGTGAGCTTGTCGGCCAGCGCCTTGTCCTTCTCAAGCGTGACGTCGTCGACGCGCTGTCCACGAGCGTTGAGCGTTGTGATCAGGCTGCCGAGCAGGGTCTCAAGTGAGCTGGTCGCCGAAATCTTGGCGTTCTTTGTGGCGCCATCCATGACGCCCTGAACGTCGTCCGGGTTCATCAAGCCAGGGTAGTCCAGCGTGTGGCCGCCGTAGAGAGCAACGCTGCCCTTGCGGCCATTGTACTTGCCGGGCTTGCCGATGACCTTGCCGATGTCGGCGACGTAGTGACGAACGAGAACGTCCTTCTCTTGAAGGACCTTCGTTTCGGCCAGCGCAAGGTCGCGGGACTTCAATACCTCGGTGTTCCTGGTTTGCTGCACGTAGGCGAACCCAAGTGCTACCAGGAACATCACCAGCAGGATGAGGAAGAACATGATCGGGACGTGGGCGGCACCGGTCTGGCGATTGTGCATCTGTAGCAGCTCCAAGGGGTCTGTGGCTTTCGGCGTCTGTTGCCGGGGCTGGCAACTTCGCGGAACGAAGCGTCGGGAGAAAGAGAGGGGCTTTCTGGATCGGACGGAAAAGTAACCGCGGGATGGCTCGAACGACCGAGGGCACGAGAGCACGAGCAACCACGCTGGGTCCGACGATCTTAGGTTTTGGACGGTCCCGGTCAAGGAGGCGCCTAGCCACGTCTTGCCTCGAGGATTCCCGTGCCCCACGATGGGTCCATGCCGGCAACGCCTAGCGGTAATGAGGGTCTAATCGGCCCATTCCGACCGCCAACCCCCCTAGTCATCGGGCTCGTGGGTGGCATTGCAGCGGGGAAAACCAAGGTTGCGAGCCTATTTGGAGGCCGCAGAATCCGTCATGTGGACGCGGATTTCCACGCCCGGGCGGCCTCCGAGGACCCCGAGGTTGTGCAAGAGGTGGCCAAACAGATCGGCGATCGCTTCGTCCGGGACGGCCAGCTGGACCGACAGGCGCTCGGAGATCACGTGTTTCGCGACCCCGCGGCGAAGGCCAAACTCGAGGGGATCGTGCACCCTCGGGTGCGAGCCCGCATCCTCTCGGAGCTCGAACAAGCCAAACACAACGACGTGTCGGTGCTGCTCGATGTGCCGCTGCTCTTCGAGGCGGGTCTGTTCGAACTGTGCGACACCATCGTCTTCGTGCACGCCAGTGACGCGGTGCGACAGGCGCGCGCCAAGAGCCGCGGCTGGGCCGACGACGAACTCGCCCGTCGGGAAGCCAACCAACTACCCCTCGCAGAGAAGCGGGACCGCTCACAGCATGTCGTCGACAACGACGGCGACCTGAAGTTCACCGCGCACGCGGTCGATGAAGTGTTGGCGAAACTCGAGAAGAACGCATGACGTCGCTCCCCCACCTGTTGGAACAATCGCGCGAGCAACTGCTGGCGATCGCGACCGAACGCGGCATCGAGATTCTACCCCATCTTGAGCACGACGAACTGGTCGCCAAGATTGTGCGGGACCTGCTTGAGAAAGACGAACAGCTAACGACCGACGGCGTGTTGGCGGTCTTGCCCGATGGCTTTGGCTTCGTGCGCATGCTGTCACACAGCTTTGCCGCCACAGCGGTCGACGCCTACGTCAGTGCGAGTCAAGTGCGCAGCCTCAACCTACGTTCTGGCCATCGCATCCGCGGCCCGCTACGCGCACCTCGCGGCACCGAGAACTTCTTCGCGCTGCTACACGTCGACTACGTGCAGGACGCGAAGCCCGAAGAGCTGCGCTACGTGACGGTCTTCGAAGCACGCACCGCAATCGTCGCGACGCGCGAGTTGCCGTGGTGCCCCAAAGACAGCGACGACCGCACGCTGCGCGCCTTGCAAATCCTCGCACCGATCCGCTTCGGCCATCGCGCCTTGCTGCACGCCCCGGCCAACTGGCCGCGCGCGCGCCTGCTGGCCCGCATCGCCGCGTCCCTGCGTCAGCAACAGGCTGACCTAGACATCACCGTTTGCCTGCTGGACCAGCGCCCGGAAGACATCACCTCGATCCGGTCGACGCTTGCGGAGCTGCGTTGCGATGTCTTCAGCACCGCCTTCGCGGCACGGCCTGACGGGCAGGTCATGGTTGCTGACATGGCTTTGCAACGCGCCATGCGACAGGTCGAACACGGCCGCGATGCCGTGCTGCTGGTCGATTCGTTGACAGCACTGACGCGCGCTCGCAGCCGTTCGAGCGCCCCGTCTGGCGCATGGATCCAACCGGGCCTCGATGCGCAAGCAATCCTGACCGCTAAGCAGCTGTTCGCCCACGCGCAGCAATGTGCCGAAGGCGGCTCGCTAACGATCCTCGCGACGGTGGTCGCGGGCCAGCCCGGCACAATCGACGACACCATCGAGCGTGAGTTCGCGACGTACACCAACAGCGACCTGGTTATCACGGACAAGACGACTACGCATGACAGTGATGTCCTGCCCTTCGACCCGATAGCGACCAGGACGCGACCCGAAGATGATGCCACGCCGCCGGCAGAGCGGGCCCGTCTGCAGCAACTGCGGCGAGAGCTTGCCGAGTTGCCTCTAGAGCAACGGACCGGCGCTTCGCTCGGGATCTGAGCGAGCGCTAGCCGAGGAAGCGGTCAACGTCGGCAGCGGTCGCGGTGTGGCCCAACAGCCCCGCAAACGTGCCACGCATCTTTGCCAACGCGGCGCGCGGCCCGGTCGCGAACGTAATCGGCCACAGCAATACGTCAAAGACCAGCCAGCCGGCCCACGCCTTGAGCGTGCCGCGGGACTTCAGAAACCGCACGGCATTGCACGCCATCAAGAACTTGCGCAACGGCGAACGGCCACCGCCAGACGACTGACCACCGAAGTGCTCCACCTGTACCCACGGCAGCCAAACCACCCGTAGACCAGAGCGGCGCAGTTTGTCGCTCAACTCCACGTCTTCCCAGTACATGAAGTAGTCGTCGTTGAAGCCACCAACAGCCTTGGCTGCCTCGGTGCGCATCATCATGCACGCCCCGGTCAAGAATCCGACTTCGGCAGGGCCGTCAGAGCGGTCACTCGGTTGCTGGCCATGCCGAAGCAGGCGCAAACCGTTTGGCGTGAAGCCAACCTCGCCACCTTCGGCCCAGACGGTGCCATCGGGATGCACAACCGTCGGCCCAACGACGCCCACCCCCGGATCGTTGCGCAGCACATCGGCGAGCGGCCGCACGAAGTTTTTGGGCAAGCGCATGTCGTTGTTGAGCACCAACACGATCCCGATGTCGTTCTCGTCGGCGAACTGGATGCCCTTGTTCATGCCACCGGCAAACCCGAGGTTCTCGGCCAATGGCATGACGTGCACGGCGTGCGGACCCGGCGTCAGAGCCGCAATCCCGTCCTGCAATTCACGGACATCCTGGCCCCCCGAGTTGTTGTCGATGACGACGATGCTCAGCGCAAGATCGTCGACTGCGAGCAGGTCGCGCACGCATTGCAGGGTCATGGCAGCGCCGCGATAATTGAGCAGCAGCGCAGCGACAGCAGGGGAAGCGCCGGGTTCGATCTGCGGCGAATCAGCCACACAAGCCCCGCACCAGACGCCAGTAGATCGCAAAGAACCGATCCATCGCACGCCGCAGGGCGGCACCGGTGCCCTTGTCAGCGAGGCCCGGGTTGAGGGTCATCGGCAACGCGACGAGAAGTTCGCGATCGGGCACAGTTCTGCCACGCTGGGCCGGACCTCGGGCCCGAATCGCCTTTGGCAGCAAGCACAACAGTTCCCACTTGCCTCGCAGCCACGAGCGGAGGTGGCCGCGGCCGACGCCAAACCCGGCATAGACGACCCCATAGGCGAGCTGCGCCGGGATGGTCAGCACCAACGTGCGCCATCGCATGCACGTGAACAGCACGTACCAGCGGTTCTTACTGTGTAGGTAGGTGCGCTCGCCGGGGTAATGCGCTTCGCCCCGCACACTGAGCCCAACGGTACCCGCCTTGTGCACGCAGATGGCATCGGGGCACAACCGGATCGTGTGGCCGCGCATGCGCAACTTGTAGGAGAACTCGTTGTCCTCGTAGAGAATGAACAGGTTCTCGTCGAAGCCGCCGACAGATTGATAGACGCTCTTCTTGACCAAGAAGCAGAGCGCAATCGCGGCGCCAATCGGGCCGGGTGCGCCTTCTGCCTGGTGGCGCGGGCGATACCAATTGCGCAAGACGAGCGTGCCGAGGAAGTGCAGGTCGCCGCCGTCGTAGTGCACGATGCTCTCGTCGTCGCCGCAGACCGAGCGCGCCTGGACCATCGCGATCGACTCGTGCTCGTCCATGCATTGCCCCAACGCCGCCAAAGCGCCGGGCTGCAACACGACATCGTTGTCGAGGAACAAGACGCGCTCGTTGCTGGCGGCCTCGGCACCGACGTTGCGGGCGTGACACGGCCCACCATTGAAGCCCGTGTCAATCAACCGGACCTGCGGGTAGCGCTCCTTCACGACCTCGCGGGAGGCATCATCCGAGTGGTTATCGATGACAATGATCTCGGTAGGCGACGGATCCTGAGCCAGCAGGGCATCAAGACACTCAGGCAGGTAATCCTGCCCGTTCCAATTGACTACGATCGCACTGACCACGAGAGCGCGGCATGGTAGCGACGAGTACTGCCGATGTCCGCAGTTCAAGTGAAACACGGCATGGCGTGTTCGCAGGGAGAGCCCCAAGAAAACGGGGGTGGCCACCCCGTAAGGGGCAGCAACCTACCCTTCTCCATCACTTCAAAAAGGCGTTCCGATCCGGGGTGACTGGTTGCTCGAACGGATCAGACGCACCGCCGGACGACTAGCGGCAGCCTGACATCATCCTTGGGCACCGCTCTCAGCCAGAAGGCTGACGCCTTCTCAAGCAATACGGGGGAGCCAACGCACCGGTGTCATCGGAGCCATCGTGGGTGGCCGTGAGCCGAAAAACCAGTTCCTTGATTGCCCTGAGACGTGTGGACCCAGCGCTGGCTACTTCAGCGGCGGCTCAAAGTCCGGGTGCTTGCAGACCTGGCGGTGGCGCAGGCAATACGGCAGGTTCCATACCGCGGCGATCGTGGCCTTGATGCAGATCCACCAGCCCATCTTGACGCCCTTGATGTTGTCAAACAGGCCGATCGTGCCAACGGCATCCGCGACTTCGCCGCCTTCACCTTTCGACTTGCCGCCGAGCCCCTTCTTCAAGAATCGGAACGGGAACGACAGCACCTGGCTCCATGGCAGATACTTGAACGCGTAGAGCCAGAAGTTGCGGACGTGGTAGTAGAGGCTGCGCTTGCCGTGGCGCATGCCGAACGGCGCTTTGTGGAACACCTCAACAGAAGGGAACATCTTGACCCGGTAGCCAAGGTTCATCAGCCGCGTCGTCAAGTCGCGTTCGTTGCCAAAGATGAAGAAGCGGATGTCGTACCAGTTGGCTTCACGCAGAGCTTTGGCGCGTGCCATCGAGCCGCACCCACGGAACGTCGACAGGTAGCGCTCTTTGTTGATCGTCTCCGACGTTTTGTACCACTCCGGCATCTCCGGCTCGATGACCTTGGGCGACAGGATCGCAGTCGTGTCCGGCTCTTCGGCGAACTTCTGCACCATGTGCTCGACGAACGTCACCGGCAAAATGACATCGTCGTCGAGGATGCCGACCAAGTCCCCCTTAGCACTCGAGAAGCCGACGTTGAACGTTTCGCACGCGCCATACTGTGAGTGCGGCATGCGGATCAGCTGCACCTCGGGAAACTCCTCGATGACCATCTCCGGCGTGCCGTCGCTACTGTCGTTGTCGACGACGATCACCTGATCGGCCAGCACCGTCTGCTTGCGGATCGCGGCGAGGTTCTCGCGCAGGTCTTCCTTTCGGTTCCAGACCGAGATAACCAAGCTGACGACGGGCGACTTGTCCGGCGCTTCGCTTGCGGCGGCATTTGGAGCATCGCTTGGTGCATCGCCTGCTACGTCGTTTGCTGCGTCACTCACTGACCGGCACCATCGTTGAGACTTGGGTCACGCTGCACAAACCGATGCAGTTGCTCATGCATGGTGTGTAGGTGTGCGATCTCGGCGGGCAACACGTCCAAGAACATCTCGCCATACAAGACGCCGCCGATGTCGAGGTTGACGGTCGCGGCACGTTCTCGGTGTTCACTCATGCCGGGTAGATCGATGTAGGCGTTTTGGCTGACGTATGCCTTCAGCGCTTCGTAGTTCTTGGCATACATGTCGGTCGTATCGAACAGCGTGCCACCGGACGGCACGAAGTTGACGCCATACAACAGGCACCGGCAGTCGGAAGGCAACGCGTGCGCCGCCTCGGCGGTCGCTTTGGCAACGGCTCGATGGTCTCGGTGCGCTTCGCCAGCGTGGAATGAGTAGAGCGTCTTGGGCTGCACCTCGCGCATCACCTCTTCGATGCGCTGCTGCAGGTCCGCAAGGTTCTCCGGTAGCTGGCCGTCTGGCAAATCCCAGTGACGGGCCGGCGCGAGGCCGAGCCGACGTAGCGCCTCAATGCCCTCGGCGCGACGCACGTCGCGGATGTCGCCGCTCTCGCGGTTGTTGGGGTCGCCCTGCGCGCCGTCGGTCGCGTGCACGACGACGACTTGATGGCCGCGACTGGCGTGGTAGGCGAGCATGCTGCCCGCACCGATCACTTCATCGTCGGGGTGTGCAGCCAATACCAACACCGGCCCCATCAGGGGATCGCGCGGCAACAGCGGAGAGAACAGATGGTTCATCGCAGCGTTTGGTAGAGGTCGAGGTGGCGTTGTGCCGAGGCACCGATGGTCGATAGTTGCGCCGGGATCGCGGAGCGAAGTGCGGCGAGACGCTCAGGAGAAGCTACCAGCTCGCCCAGCACGTTCGCCAATTCCTCAAGTGCCGTAACGACAACGCCCGGTGTTGTCGAGCGTTCGGCGAGGGCGCCAAAGTTGGAAACCACGACCGGAACGCGGTGCGCGAGGGCCTCATCGACGACCAGCCCATAGGTCTCCTGGCATTTGGACGGAAACACCGCGAGGTGCAGGTCGCGGACCGGGTGGCGGTCCCCGTGGCCATATAGGCCGTGCTCGACCAGCGCCAGGCCAGCACCTTTGGCGAGGTCTCGCAACTCGACAGCCAGATCCAGTTCGTGCCAGGGTCCAGACAAGTGCAACTCGATAACGTGTCCAAGTTGCACCACCTGCACGCAGGCCTGCACGAGTTCGCGCAGGCCCTTCGACGCAACCAATCCACCGAACGTGCCGATGCGCAGCGGCTCGCCGGCCTTCGGCGCGTCGGCCGCGTGCTCCCTGGCAACCGACCGCAGCAAACCGTGCGGTACAATTTCGATGGTCCCCGAGAACGGCACACAGTCGCGCACGAACCCGGCCGCCGATTGGCTCGGAGCCGTGCAGACGCTGGCAATGGCCAGTTCTTCGCGCAGCAACTCGTCACGACGGTCGACGGCTTGCTGGACGAACGAAACGTCGGCGTTCACCCCTTGGTGCACGCACGTGACACACGCCGCGTGATCTTGGTTCGTTGGGCACGTGACACCGGCCATCGGCAACCGGAAGTAGCGAGCACACGTCACCCACATGTCGTGAAACGTCACCGCGACCGGAATCTGCAGCTCGCGGCAAATCGCACTGATGCCGAGGCTGAGTCCCGCGAACGAGTGCACATGCACGATGTCCGGTTGCAGTTCCGTCAAGCTCTTGCGAACCAGTGCGAGGATTCGCGGCCGCTCGTATCCATCTTGATCGCGCTCTCCGTCGCCTCGGAACAGACGCGTGATCGCGACGCCTTCGTGCTGCTCTTCTCGCACGTCGTCGCCGACATCTTCGCGCCGTTCGTCACTGCCACTGATCGCCGCGACCTCAACCGAATGGCTGGCCAGCTCTCGCGCCAAGGCAGCGACGACCTGCTCGGTGCCGCCGTTCGCTTCCGGCGGATAGTTGGCCGTGATGAAGCAGACCTTCACGACGACCACAACTCCCGCTGCGATTCCCGCAGGTGATCACGCTCGGCGCGCTTCCGGCCCGGGTCGCGCTTGTTGCGGCGACCGATGCGCCACCACTCTTCCCAGATCCGCAGCCGAACGCATAGCCGCACCCACATCGCACCGATCGAGCCGTAGTGCTTCCGGTAGTACGCGAGGCGGTTGCGGTGCCAGATGACCAGCATCTTGGCGAAGTTGCGGGTACTGGCGCCGCGGTGATGCATAACCTCCGCGTCTGCCATGTAGCGGATCTTGCGGTTGCCCTTCGCCAGACGATTGCACAGATCGACGTCGTTATAGAACAACGCAAGTTGTTCGTCCAAGCCCCCCATCTCGCGCCACTCCTTGGTGCGCATCATGCAACACGCGCCCGGTGGCTGATCGACGTCACGCGACACAAGGTGGTCGAAGTCGCGCATGTTGTAGCGGTTGACGTGTCGCGAACCGGGCCAAAACGAGCCGAACCACGAATCGAAGTAGAGCACCGTCAACAGCGTCGGGAAGCGCTGGCACGCGTACTGAACAGTGCCGTCGGGATCACTCAACCGCGGAGCGGCAGCGCCGTAATCAGGATGCTCGCGCAGGAAGTCGACCAGTTTGTCGAGCGCACCCTCGCGCACTTCGGTATCCGAGTTGAGCGTGACGAGCAACTCACCGCGCGCCATCGCGGCGCCCTGGTTGTTGCCCTCGGCGTAGAGACGGTTGTCCGGGTTGCGCAGCAAGCGCACCTGCGGAAACTGCTGCTCAATCGCATCGGCGCTGCCATCCTCGCTGCCGTTGTCGACGACGATCACTTCACGCGTGTGCTTGGGTTCCTCCGCGAACAGCGCCTTCAGGCACGCAAGGGTCAGGCCCTGCGTATTCCAGCTCAGCACGACGACCGACAACACCGGAGCATCGTTCGAAGGATCGCTCACGACGCTTCACCTCCGTTCTCACCTGAGGCCTTGCCACCTGCAGCGCGCGGCACTTCATGGCCAAGGTGCGACATGCAGTAGTAGCGCCACGTTCCGAGGAACTCGGGTTCGCCGTTGCTTAGGTCGAACACGCAGAAGAAGAAGTTGGCGTTGACGAACACGTCGAACGACTCCTTGGTCGGCGTCCACTCGTCGCCACTGCCGTAGATACCCGCCGCCAGAAAGAAGCGCAGGTCGAGCGACATCAGCACCAGGTATCGCTCGCACTTACGAGGCAGCTTGAGCTTGGGCGGCTTGGCGGTCTCGCCAAGGTCAACATACGGTTCGCGCGGGTGGATGCGGCGGAACCGTGCGAGCGTCTTGTTCTTCAGCAGCCAGTTGGACAGCGACAGCGTCAACTTGCCGAGCACGCCGTACCACTTGCGATAGTACTTGCCGCGGCTCTCCTTGTGACGCGCCCACATCGTCTCGAGGTCGCTCATGCCGGAGCGATTGACGAAGTGCACGAGGTGCGCATCGGGAACCTGGGTGATCGTGCGCCCGCTCTTGATAATGGCAACCGACAGGTCGGCGTCTTCGTAGTAGAGCGGATAGCGTTCGTCGAACTTCCCGATCGACTCAAAGTAGTCGCGCTCGACCAAGAACAAACAGCCCGACATCATCGGCAAAGCCAGCGGTTGTTCTGCCTGCCAGGCGGCCTGCCAACGCTTGAGCAGCCGCTTGACCCGCCTGATGCGAAAACGACTCGAGTAGGCACCAATCACCTCGGCCCACACATCGCCAAGCGTCGGCAGGGTGTTCGGCGGCAGGTGGCCAGCGTGGCCGGTATCCCAGAAGCCCTTCGGAACCACGATGCCGGCCTGGGCATCGTTCTCGAGGTATCGCTGCAGGTTCGGCAACATGCCTTCCCCAAACAGCACGTCGGGGTTGCTGACCACGATCCACTTACCGCGACTGTGCGACAGCGCCAGGTTCATGCCCTTGCTGTAGCCACCGTTCTCGTCGTGCAGAATCAGCACTCCCGCCTTGTCGTCACCCTGCTGTTCGCAGAGCAACTGCAACTCCCGCTCGACCGCCTCGATCACCTTCGGAAACTGCTGCGGCGATTTGTTGTCGACGACAATGACCTCAAACGGCATCGGCGTGCCGTCAGGCCGGGTCGGCCCATGCTGCCGCAACGTCGCAATCGCCTGGGCACACTCGCGCCAGGAGTTGTAATTGACGATCAGTACGGACAGCTCAGTCATGGCGCAACAAGGCACAAATCGACGCTCGGCCGCCGTCTAGGAAAGCACAAGCCCGACGCCGTTGCCAACGCACAGGGAAGCTCCGGTGGCAACGGACTTGCCACCGTCTCACCGCTAGACGATCGAACACGGCATCCACCGCGTAACCGGCTACATCGCCGGTATTTTCTGGCGCCAGCTTGCTAGGGCTCTCCTTGCCACTTTGGAGCCAAGTGATCTCACCCAGCCCTCACAACCCGCGATGAGCGCGTCAGGCGGCCCGTTCTTGCGAACGGCCACAAGACCCAGCTAGCGCCGCTGCGACCAGCGATCGCGCGACCCGCCGGGTCGCCGTGGCATCTGCACTGACTTTGGCGCCAACCGCCGCACCAAGCGCTCGCCAAGAATGGCTTCGCCTTCGGTGTCCTGGCCATCGGGCGACCAGTCGTCCTCCTGCGGGTTGGAGTGACGGCGCAGGTCATTGCACTTCTCCTGTTCAATCACGTAGCGGATCCACCAGCCCTTCTCGCGCGAACCGTCGTCGAGAAGGATCTCCATCTTGAGGCGGTTGCGGATCGGGAAGTTGCGTTCCATCTCGCGCTTCTTCCAGCGTGACTGCCAAAAGCCGTTGCCGCGATCGGTCACGCTTTCGTCAACACGCCAGCCGTTGCGGGCCATCGCGATCTGGGTAAAGCCGTTCCAAACTTGGCCGAGAGACATCGGCTCGGTTTCCAGCTCGCGCCAGTCGCGCACGGAGGTACACGACGCCAGGAGAGAGAACAGCAACAACAACGGGGCGAGCTTCATGTGTGGCCGGGGAGTATATCGTTGTTCGTGACCCCCAAGCGCGCATTCCTCTTTGATCTCGACGGCACCCTTGCCGATACGCTGCCCGACATTGCGGCGACGACCAACCACGTCCGGCAGAGCCATGGACTATCTCCCGTAGACACCACAACGGTGCGCACCTACATCGGCGACGGGGCGAAGGCGTTGCTGCGGCGGGCGCTCGCGGAGCTTTCCCCGAACGAAGGACTCCACGAGGCCCTGCTGGAGGAAGCGTTCGCGGCATATATCGAGCATCACCGCGCGCAGTGCACGGTTCACGTGCAGTTGTATCCAGGGGTGCAAAGCCACCTGATCCTGCTGCGTGAAGCAGGGCACGGGATCGCTGTCGTCACCAACAAACCCGAACAGTTTGCGATCCCTGTAGCGCGCCACCTCGGCCTCGATCAGTTCACGTCCGTCATCATTGGCGGCGACACGTTACCGACCAAGAAGCCCGATCCAGCGATGCTTGCGCACGCGCTCGAGCAGCTCGCATGCCGAGCGAACGCCGCCACGATGGTCGGCGACGGCCTGCAAGACCTTCGCGCCGGCAAGGCTCTTGGCTTACGCACGATTGGCTGCCTATTTGGCTACGGCAATGCGCAGGCACTGCGCTCCGAGGGTGCCGACGAGTTTTGGCGTGCGTTCGCAGAACCCGCAGATCGCTAGCAGCTCGTCCGGCGTCCGCAATGTCGAACTGCCCATAGTTGTCGGAACCGATGGATCTGGGCCGGCGCTGGCTGCCCGATGAACGCTACGTCAACTACGTTACTGCCGTGTTCGGATGACCAGGTTTCGGATCTCGGTCATGTCTTCCATCGCGAACTTCACGCCTTCACGACCAAGGCCGCTGTCCTTGACACCACCGTACGGCATGTTGTCGACGCGCCATGACGGCACATCGCCAATGACAACCCCACCGACGTCGAGTCGGTCCCACGCGCGCATCGCTTCCTGAATCCACGTATCGAGGCGCTCGGCTTCGCCGGTAGAGATCATAGGCCCAATGAAGGTGTCTCCCTTGCACGGGTCGCCGGAGATCAACGCCTTGGTCTTCGCCACGAGCATCGTCTTCAACTCGTCGTAGACATTGGCGTGCACGAGAATGCGCTGCACACCAATGCAGCTCTGGCCCGATTGGTAGAACGCGCCAAACATCAGCCGATCCGTCACGTCTTCGAGGTCGACGCCGTCATCGACGATGCACGCGGCGTTGCCGCCGAGCTCAAGCACGACCTGGTTTCTCCTCAGTGGCTGATCACTTCTTCTTCAGCTTGCTGACTCTTGTAAGCAGCTTGCTGGTCGAGTGACTCTTCTTGTCACCGACAAACACTGCCTTGATTTCGAGTTCTTTGACCGTCGCCTTCTCGGGCAACGTCTTGATCGAGTAGTCGGTTCCCTTCGCGTACATCGACGGATGGAACTGGCGGAGCAACTCGTCGGCGGTCTCGTCCTCAAACGTCGTCACGTAGTCGACGAACGACAGGCCGGACAGCATCTCCATGCGCTCAGCGCACGGGATGACCGGGTGGCCCTTGCCCTTCAAGGCTGCAGCGGACTTATCGGAGTTGACGGCGACGACCAGCAGGTCGCCACGGGAACGCGCGTCTTCGAGACAACGCAGATGGCCGACGTGGAGGAGATCGAATATGCCGTTGGTCAAGACAATCGTCTTACTACTAGCGCGAAGACCAGACAGGATGGCGGCGAG
>JAPYTD010000002.1:0-108095 GCA_029936315.1 Planctomycetota bacterium
GCCGCCGACAGCGTTGCCGTTGTTGTTCGCGAAGGTAGTGGTGAGGGGCGACTGGCCAAATGCCAACGCCGAAAAAGCCAGGATGGCTACCGAGCTAAGAATGCGCATGGATAGAGACGTTTCGAGAGGAGATAAGAAGGGAATCAAGATCGGCTAAGGGAGACTTACCCGAGCAATGAGAAAACAATCTACCCCACAATTTCGCAACGTGCTAGACCCACTAAGGTTACGGCGTTCCGCACGAGCGCACTCTCGAGTGCTCCCTAACGAATCCAAAGCCCCGCCCGGCGTATGGCCGAGGTACATCAAAGACGCAAACGCTGCAGAAACTCGCGCGCATTCCAATGCACGTCTCCAGGAATGAAGTAGTCGTCGATCACACGTAATGGCGATCGCATTGGCTGTGCGTGGCCATGACCATCAACTTCCCAATAGCTATGTGCCTCCCCACTTCGCATGGTGGAGCTACTTGGGGTTCTTGGACTCTTGGGGCGCGGCCTTTTTGCCGGCGGCCCAATCGATGCGCGCGATCAACTCGATCGCTTGCTTGGTCTGTTCGGCGGTGCCGCGAAGAATGATGGCGTTGCGGCCAATGCCCATGACAACACAGCGGACTCGTGACCGAACAGGATCGCACTGTGTCGATTGCAGTCCATCGAGTCTAATCGACAACCATGCTTCGCAACGCACTCGCCGCACTCACCTTCACAGCGCTCCTCAGTAGTTCGCTACACGCTCAGGACCTCTACCACGCACAAGGCGAGTACGTCGGGGTGTTGCAGCCAGGCATCGCAGAAGGCTGGCCCGAAGGCACCGTTGGCGCCCAACTGATTGCGCTAACGGGGCGCGACAACCAAACGCCACAGATCCGAATGGTGTTGTTGCGCGATGGGCTGCCGGGAGCCGGTTGGACAAATGGCGCGCCGCGGCTGGAGGTCGTGGGCACGTTCGCAGACGGCACCTCAACCTTCGAACACGGTTGGACGGCGACCCTTCGTGATGGCGCCTTGCGCTTCCAATCTGCGCACGACAAGCCAATCGGGGAACTGAAGAAGGTTACGCGCACGTCGCCGACGCTCGGCGCCGCGCCACCCGCCAACGCCGTGGTGTTATTTGACGGCTCAAGCGCCGCGGCGTTCGACAAGGGTCGACGTACCGAAGACGGCCTGCTCGCTGCTGGCTGCGATTCGAAGCAGGCCTTTGGCAGCCACCACCTGCATCTTGAGTTCAAGACTCCGTTCCGGCCGGCCGCGCGCGGGCAAGGACGCGGCAACAGCGGCGTCTACGTGCAAGGCCGCTACGAATGCCAGATCCTCGATTCGTTTGGCCTCGCGGGACTGCAGAACGAGTGCGGTGGCGTCTACTCGATCGCGGCCCCCATCGTGAACGCGTGCCTGCCACCAGAGACGTGGCAAACCTACGACATCGTATTCACCAAGGCTGTGTTCGAAGGTGGCAGGAAGACGCGCGACGCGCGCATGACAGTGCACCAGAACGGCATCCTCGTGCACGACGAACTGGCCTTGACGCACGCGACGACGGCACATCGTCGAAAAGAAAGTGCTGCGCCCGGTGGCGTCTACCTACAGGACCACGGCAACCCCGTCGTCTACCGCAACATCTGGGTCGTCGAACACGACGCGAAGCGCACCCGCCAGGTTGTGTTCCTCGCCGGACGCAAAAGCCACGGCTACGCGTCCCACGAACACCGCGCTGGCTGCATGCTGCTGGCCAAGGCGCTTGACGAGAGTGGCCTCAACGTCAAGACAACGGTGATCAACATCTGGCCCGAAGACACTTCGGTATTCGACAACGCTGACGTGATCGTCAGCTTCGCCAATGGCGGTGGCGGCCACCCCCTACTCCGGCACATGGGCGAGATCGACGCGTTGATGAAACGTGGGGTCGGCTTCGTCTGCCTGCACTACTCAGTCGAAGTTCCTCAAGGCGCCCCCGGCAAGAACTGGTTGCGGTGGCTCGGCGGCTATTTCGAGACGCACTGGTCGGTCAATCCGCATTGGACCGCCGACTTCAAGAACCTGCCGAAGCACGCCATCACGCGCGGCGTGCAACCGTTCGCGATCAACGACGAGTGGTACTTCCACATGCGCTTCCGAGCCGGCATGGAGTCCGTCACACCAATTCTGTCTGCCGTCGCGCCGGACACGACGATGCGGCGTAAGGATGGCGCGCACCAAGGCAACCCAGCCGTGCGCACGGCGGTCGCAGCCAAAGAACCGCAGCACGTTGGCTGGGCGCACACGCGCGCCGACGGCGGTCGGGGCTTTGGTTTCACGGGCGGCCACGTGCACTGGAACTGGGGCCACGACGACTTCCGCAAGGTCGTGCTCAACGCGATCTGTTGGTGCGCACACATACCTGTTCCCAAGGCGGGTGTGCGCTCCGCGACGCCATCCCTAGAAGCACTCAAGGCCAATCAGGACACCAAACCGGGCAAGAGGTTCGATCCGGCCACCGTGCAACGCTTGCTCGATGCGTTTGCGAAGCGCGATTAGGCCACTACAGCAGACCGGCGCGCACAAACTTCAGCCCGTCGACGCAGACATGCTTCGGGTCCACGAAGTAGTCGCGCCAGACATGGATTGCAGCAGCGAAGTCCGCATCGAGTCGCGAGAAGGCCTCGATCACGCACCAACCGTCGTAGCCAATTTCCTTCAGGGCTGCGAACGAGCCGCTCCAATCCACCTGACCACGTCCCGGCACGCCGCGGTTGTTCTCGCTGAGGTGCACGTGCCCGAGCACCGGCGCGCACAACTTCACGGCTGCTCCAGCGTCGTGCTCTTCAAGATGCATGTGGTGCGTGTCGTAGTGCGCTCGCAGCGACGGGTGGTCGACGCGCTCGCAGAGATCACGCATCTGCTGCGCGGTGTTGACGAGGTAGCACTCGAAGCGATTCAGTGCCTCGGGCGCCAACAGCACTCCCGCAGTCGCAGCATATTCCGCCGCTTCGCGCAGCACGTCGGCGCTTCGTTGCATCTCCTCGTCGGTCGGCCCATGCCCACTGAACTCTTTGAACGCCGAATGCAGCGGGCCGCACAACACGTCCGCACCCAACGCGTGGGCGCAATCGATCGCCCATCGCAACCGCTCAACCGCTGCCCGCCGAACCGCCGGGTTCGGATCGATCGGGTTGTGTTCCGCGCCAAGGCCCGCTGAGCACGTGCGTTGCAGGCCAACCGAGTCGAGCATGGCACCGACCGACTTGTAGTGAGCCGGATCGCCTTCAAACAGGGGTACCTCGGCACCGTCAAAACCACATTCCTTGACGAATGCAAGCTGTGGTTCATGGGCAGACGTCACGTGGGTCGTCCAGAGCAGGAGATTCATTCCAAAGCGCATGGCGGAACTGTAGCGGCAGAACGGATCGGCTCCGAGCCTATCCGTGAGGTGTGCTACCATCAGCGCCTCCCATTCCATCGAGTGGCTCCGTCGCCAAGGGAACCGATGCCAAGCAACCAGCTCCGATTGATCGTCGGCCTGCTCACCGTGCTGACCTGTGGGCTACTGGCGACCAACATAGACGCGCAGCGCAAGATCGTCACCCGCAAGATCGGCGCCTCGAAGCAGGCCGCGCGCCTGGTCCGCCAGATGGAAGTGCCGGATCGCTGCAGCTTCGCGTGGCGCGGGCTGCTCTCAATGGGCGCCGCAGCCGCCGAACCGCTCGCCCAGGCGACCAAGGATCCTCGCAAGGATGTAGCCATGCGCGCATTCCTCGTACTTGCGATGCTGCGCGAGGAAGGCAGCAAGGCCTTGCCGATACTGCGCGAACATGTAGCCGGCGAAGACGCGGGCTTGCGCGATGCAGCGCTGTGGGCGATCGACCATGTCGAGTTTCGCGGACGGTTGCTGACGGATTGGTCGAAGCACACGGTGGAACACCTCGATGACCAAGGCAAGGTTGTGCGAGTCATCAAGGACCTCAAAGGTCCATGGCACGCAGAGCCTTGCGGCAACGGCCACCTGCTGATCGCGGAGTACGGCTCGAGCAGCGTTCGCGAGCTCGACGCAAAAGGCAAGGAGGTCTGGAAGTTCCAAGACCTCAAATTCCCGTACCACGCGCACCGCCTACCTTGTGGCAACACGCTGATCAGCGATGGGAGCAACAACCGGGTGATCGAAGTGAACCGAGCGGGCAAGATCGTATGGCAGAAGAAGGGCCTGAATCGGCCGGTCGCCGCCACCCGCCTGCCCGACGGCCATACGCTGATCGTTGAGAGCCAAGGCAGCGTTCTAGAACTCGACCACAAGCATAAAGAGATCCTGCGACACAAGGTCGAAGGACAGGCGATGCATGCCCAACGACTGCTCAACGGCAACACCCTGATCACCAGCCACAATCGCAATGAGATCCTCGAGCTGGACCTCGACGGGCGACCAGCGCAAAAACCCATCGTCGCCAAGAAGTCCCAGGTGGCGTTGCGGCGGCGGGATGGCCACACCTTGATCAGCAGCACCACCGCCTGGTTCGAGCTAGACGCCAAGGGCAACGAAGTCTGGCGGCGGGCCGGCACCTACGCAGTCGGCATCTACTGGTAGGTAAACGCCTTGCTCAGCGTGACGGCGGCAAGGCGCAAGGCGATTCCTCCAGTGCTCATTGCGCCGACGATACCGCGCCCGGCAGGCGCAGGCTATCGACCCATTCGAGTCCTGCAATCTACCTGCCCCTGCCAAACGCAGCACCGGTCGCTACATTGCTGGAGTGACTCGGACCCACACCCGTCGCCTTCTGCCGGCTCTGGCTCTTCTCCTCACGGCAGCACTGTTGCCGACGGTCGCGACCGCACAAATCACGGCGGCCAAGCTGTCGGCCGCATTGCGCGTCAAGCAGATCGACAAACGTTTGAAGGCGATCGATGCAGTCGTTGCATCCGGCTTGGCCGGCAGCGAACGCCTGCTCCTCCCCCTGCTCAACGACAAGGATTGGGAGGTCAAGGAGTACATCGCACAATCACTCGGCAAGCTGGGCCAACTCGGCAAGGTGAAGGGCAAATCGGCGCTCAACAAGTTGATCACGCTTGCCACCGACGGCAAGACCGTTCGTGTGCGCAACGCAGCCGCGGTTGCCGTCAGTCGCATCAACGCGGAGCTGGGCGCCAAGACAATCTTCAAGAAGGCCAAGAGCAAACGACAGGTAGCCGCCCTCGAAGCACTGGCCATCGTACTCCGGGCCCGACCGAAGTTTGTCGGCGCCGACAAGATCGAAAAGCTGCTCACTGCCAGACACCCATCGTTGCGCGAGGCGGCCGCACGCGCGTGGTTCGAAGCAGCACCGGATCGCGCCGGGGCATTCAAGACACTGCTCAGGAACCCGCACCTGGCGGTTCGCTGCCTGACGCTCGACGCCATTGCGGAAGCTCCCCGCAAGGAGGACCTCAAGCCGGTGGCCAACTTGTTTGGCGGCGGAGGCCAAAACGAAGTCGTCGCCCGGCGTATTGTGCGTGCGCTCGCCGCCGTGATCGCCGCCCGTGATAGCGACCGCGCGGCTCTCGCCAAGACCGTACTCGCGGCGGCGGGCACCAACGAGACCACCCTCACTCGGCGGACGGCACTCGTGACATTGCTCTGCCGCGGCGAACAACCGATCTTCGACCAGAAGACCGGTGTTGAGGCGTTGCGACCGTGCCTGCGTTCCGAGTCGCAACGACCGCGCTCAGCCGCGGCGAAGGCCCTGCGTGAGATCGGTGGTGAAGAGGCGCTGGCTGCAGCCCTGAAGCAATTCAATCGCGAGGACAGCGGCCGCGCCCAGCTGCAACTCGTCGAGACCGTCGCCGCGCTGCGCAAGCCAACGACACCAGAGGCTGTCGAGTGGCTCGTCAAGATCGTGCTCGGCGAGTACGACGACGAAGTGCGCGAACGTGCCGTCGTGCGACTCGGCAAATCCGGAGTCAAGGGCGCCGCCGACGCGCTAATCGGAGCAACCCGCGACCGCAAATGGACACTGGCCTGTTGCGCCGCCGTTTCCCTCGGCAAGACCGACGATGACAAGGCACTGGAACCACTCAAGCGCATGCTCGCCATGAGTGACTGGAAGCTGCGCGGCGCCGCCATCATCGGCTTGATGCACATGAGCCGCGACGAAGTCGTCGATCCGGTCATGAAAATGCTCGACGACAAGCACCCGGTCGTCGCGAACGCAGCCCACGAGGCCCTGCGTACGATGTCGCGCCACTTCATCGCCAAGAAGAACCGCAAGGCTTGGCTGAAGTGGTGGGCTGCCAACCGCAAGGGCCACGACTTTACCGATCGCGAGGCAACTCTCGACAAGCTCGACAAGTACGGCTACGCGATTCCTGACACTGAGATTTACACGGGCCTCGATGTCATCGTTTTCCAGAGTCGCGGCGATCACATCGAGCTGTTGCTCGACCGCCTCGAAATCAAACACCGGACAACGGAGAAAGGACACGTGCTGCAAGGTGGCGTGCACCCCGAAGCCATCTTTGTGTCCAACTGCACCGGCGAGCTCAGCCCCGAAGATGTTGAACCGCTAGCGTGGTTCGTTCGCACCGGCGGCTCGCTGTTCGGTTCGTGCTGGGCGCTGTCGGAGACAATTGCGCGCATCCACCCGGGCGTGATGCAGATGTTTGCAACGCCACAACAGGTTCTCGACGATGTACGCGCCCGACCATGCCGGCCCGACAGCCCCCTGCTAACAGGTGTGTTCCCGCCGTCCGTGGTGCCGATCTACCACCTCGAAGGCGCCCACCTGATCCAAGTGCTCGACCCCGACCGTTGCGAAGTGCTGATCGACAGTCCGGACGCTGCCGAACGCCACGGCTGCGGCAACCTCGCGGCCTGGTTCTTCTCAGGTCACGGCGTAATGTTCGACTCGGCCAACCACTTTGACCTGCAAGGCCTTGGCGTCGCCGGTGCCGGCGCGCTCCGCACCCCCGTCGATCGCCAGGCCTATGCAATCGATCATCTCGGCATGTCGTTCGAAACGTGGCGCAAGGTTCGCACCGCCGGCTATTGGAAGAGCCCGAACAAGTCGACCGCGAACGTGCCCGACCTCTCGGCGTTCCGGTTGCTGACGAACTTCGTGCGCAGCAAGCGCATGGGTCAGTACTGAGTCGCGACACATCACCCTGTCGGCAGAACCCGCAGCCATTGACAGGCAGAAGTAGCCACGCGTGCTCGTCAGCTATCTCGCTGAGCTGCTACAACTGCACGAATGGACAAGCGCGATTTCCTACGCACGGTCGGTGGCGCGATGTCGGCCGTCATCCTCGGTGAGTCGATTCCCGCGAATGCGCGCCCACTGACGCTGTCCGGGCCGCGCGATTTCTGGGCCGACCTGCGTGGCCGCTATCGCCTGCCAAGGGACCGCATCGATCTCGAGCACGGCTTTTACTCGCGCATGTCAAACGACGTGCTCGAAGCCTTTGTCGGACACGTTCGATCGGTCAACACCGACGCTGCGTTCTACATGCGCACGCGACGACCCGACGACAAAGACGCTGCCCGCACAGCTCTCGCAGAGTTAGCTGGATGCGCAACCGACGAACTGATCATCACGCGGAATACAACGGAGTCGCTCGATACCGTCATCGCAGGTTTGCCGTGGCAAGCGGGTGACCAAGCTGTCATGGCGCAACAGGATTACGGGGCGATGCTGTTGATGTTCGAGCAGGTGGGCCGCCGTCACGGCGTGAAGAACCGCGTGGTGTCGCTGCCGATGAACCCCAAGAGCGACGACGAAATCGTCGAGCTCTACGCCAGCGCGTTCACCAAGAAGACCCGCCTGCTGATGGTCTCCCACATCGTCAACATCACGGGCCACGTGATGCCAGTGAAGAAGATCGTCGAGATGGCCCATTCAAAGGGCGTGCCGGTCATGGTCGACGGCGCCCACGCGTTTGCACAACTGGACTTCAAGATTCCGGAACTCGGCTGTGACTACTACGGCGCCAGCCTGCACAAGTGGCTCGGCTGTCCGTTGGGCGCAGGCATCCTCTACGTGAAGAAGGAACGCATCGAGGAGCTGTGGCCATTGTTTGGCGACAATCATGCCGAGGATTCGATCGACAAGCTCAACCACACCGGCACGCACCCCGTGCACACCGACCTTGCGATTCTGGATGCCATCAAGTTGCACCGAGAAATCGGCGCGGAGCGAAAAGAGCAGCGGCTTCGATGGCTGCAGAAGTACTGGACAGATCAGGCGCGCAAGTTCCCGAGAGTAGTGCTCAATACGCCAACGGATCCCGTGCGCACGTGTGCGATCGCCAATGTCCGCATCGAGGGCATGACGGCAACCGAGCTGGCCAAGGCGCTGCTCGACAAGCACCGCATCTTCACGGTGGCGATCAACGCAGCCGGAGTTCATGGCGTGCGGGTCACACCGCAGCTCTACACGACGACCGAAGAGCTGGATGCGTTCGTGCACGCACTGCGCGAACTTGCCCGCGGGTAGCCCCCCATACGCGAGCTCCTTCGATTACGCTCGCCAACCGTGGCAGAGACTGTCTTCAGTGAATGCTAACACGCCGTGCAATCCGGCTGCGCGGCGAATCGCTCAGCGCCGCCGCTTGCCCTTGCCGGTGAACTTGAGCAACGCTGGCTGGCCCTTGATCTCACACGCAAGCAGTGAGAAGTCGTCCGAGAAGCGCATCGGCTGCTGCGCGCCTGTCACTAGCACCGCCTGCGACGACTTGGGCGGCTTGGCCGTCAGATCCCAGAGTTGGATGTCATTCGCGTATCTGCCATTGAGAGCCGCGCGCGAACCATCTCCGGCGAGCTTCAACCAGGTCAAGCCACCGAAGATGCCTGTGTCGACCTTCTGGCGAATCTGCTTTCCATCCGCCACCGAGAACTGGCGCAGCGATCCGTTGACGGCAAGCAGCGTCAAGTTGTCAGCGGTGAAGGCGAGCCCACCAATCGGCATGTAGCCGACCTTGATCGTGCGAACCAAGGCACCGTCCGCCATGTTCAAGACGTGCACGACGCTGTTGGGTGACGAGTAATTCACCTTCCCGTCGACGACCTTGTAGTTGAGCTCTTGCGCGTAGTAGGCGACCAGCGATCCGTCCGGTGACAGAACCACGGTCTCGGCGTGGGTGCGTTCGCGGCGCCAACGCACCTTGCCCGTGGCAACATCCCAAGCCTCAAGCGCGCCTGTGATTCGCTTCGGCTTGCCGGCAATATCGAGCACGGCTTGCTCAAAGTGCACCAGCGAACCGCCGTCGGCCGAGAGCAAAGGCGCAACCGATGTCCACGTCGGATCGAGCACCGGAGTCCTGAACAGATTCTTCTCCTTGCCACGCCGCACATCGAAGACTCGCACTTCTCCATTCGCAGGGCTGACACTGACCAGCTGCTTGCCATCAGCAGTGAACGCCAACGTCGTAACCGCAGCAGTGTGCCCCGACATGATCTTCTTGACCTTGCCGCCCTTGATCGCCCATAGGACTACATCGCCACCCTTGACGTGACCGTTGAGGGTAAAGATGCCCATACCGCCGGCGACATACTTGCCGTTCGGCCCAAACGCGAACGAGTCGAGGCTCACCCACTCCTTCGGCTTGTGCAACTCCGTCACGGCCGGCTCCGCTTGCTGAGCAAACAGCGCCGCGGGCCACAAGCACGAAACGGCGAGCACCAAAAAGATCAAAAAACGAGATGGGCGTGGGATCAGGCGTTGATACATCGTGAGGGTATTCGTTGGGCTATCCGTGGTTGCTGCTGCCAACACCTGGCAACGAAGAGCCGTCACCTGGTGTTGCTACGCGTCAACGCGCACCGTAGCGCATCGATCGCCACATTGTCCCTAAGCCTGCGCAACACTTGGGCAGAGATTCGAGCGTGGATGCGTGGCCCGAAGTGCACCTTATCAACCGAGTGATCGGGTGGCGGCGAGCCAGACTCGACCTCGCGACTGAAGCCAGGATCTAGTGGCGGTAGCAACGGCCCGGTGACTTGGTACTCGTCCAGGCGCTTTTCCACCGAGCCACCTCCTCCACCGACGAGATCACTGCACGTAGCGCCCGGCGTATGCCGAACTCATGCAATTCGTCAGGTTGCTGTCCAACGTTACCCACTGCGACCACAAGGTTGTGCCGACCGCGGCCAACGGCATCGGCACCGACACTTGTGCCGCACCAAGAGCATCGACGATGCGCAGCACCACGACCGTCGGTGTGACAAAGATCGGGCACGGACAACCGAGCGCCGGCACCGGCGTCTCAAGCAAGTCGAGGGAGAACACACCGAGCGCGAAGTCATTCGGGGTTGCGCCGGACAAGTCCACCTCACCCGACGTACCAGGTGTCCACGAACCTGAGAAGCCAATGCCGATCGACGCACACGTGCAGGTATCGATCCGCACGTGCATCACCTGCTCAGGCGGCGACACGAGCCAACGGTAGGCCAAGTCGATATCGCAGTAATTACGGTTGGCGGCTGGGAACAACGCGCCACGCACAATTGGCCACGTCGGCTGGATTAGCCCAGTTGGCAGCACCATAGTTTCGCTTGAGAAGCTGCCGCTCGACGACGCGCGATAGACCGCATCGCCGAGGCTGTTGAAGTAGGTGACGTAGGCTTCGCCGAAGACGTCGGTCGTCATCGCAATTCGGCCATCCAGGCTGTAGCCGGCTGGTGGCGTGTGCACCACCGTCGCAGCCGACCACGTGCCACCGATCAGAGTTCGGTAGCGAACCTCGGACTGCGACGTCGTCAACCAGTGGTTGTAGACCGCGTGCACGACGCCCTGGGGATCGACCGAGACATCGCCGGTGTTGTCTTGACGCACCGTGCCATCACCGAGAATCTGCTGCGCCCCCCACGAACCATTCCACGCCCGGTAGACCCAATCCCCGCTCCCGGCGTTGTTGTAGAAGACTGTGTGCACGGTGCCGTCCGGGCCAACGGCGAGACGCGGTCGCTGCGAGGAAGCCGATACCGACATGGTGCCGAGGTCCGTTGGTGCTGGCGTCATTGGCCAGCCGATCGCCGTGCGTTCGAACCGCATCATGCGCGTACGCCAGCTAGACGTTCCTTGCGCCGTCAGGTAGACCGCCGGATGCCCGTTGCCCGCATCGTCGACGGCGGCGATCTCGACCGCATCGGATCGATTGCCGTTGGTGGTGCCGACGAACGACGTGGTGTTGAGGATGTTGGTGACGGCGGTTCCCGCGATCGGATCAATCGCACGATAGTAGAACTCGTAGTAGCTAGGGTAAGATGCTCGCCCCCACGCGATGTGCAGCACACCATCGTTGGTCGCCGTCATGGCCGCGTAGTTGCTCGGCACGCTCGTCGTGATACCGGAGGTGGCATCGTTGATGCCGCCAGCGATCGCAATCGATGCCCAACCCGTTCCCCCTTCCGGTTGGCTCCACAGCGTCACTTCCCCGGTATCCTTCAACGCGACCAAATACAGCGTGTCGTCGTATCGACACAGCGAGCGTCGACCAGGTCGATGCTGAAGCCCGAACGTCGCTTGCGCGCAGAGGTCACCAGCCAACGCTGCGATCAGTGCGAGCAACAGAAGACGAACAGGACGGAGGGAGAGATCTTGGTGCATGGTTCGTAACGGGGCCGTGACGAGCACACCAATGGTAGGCGCTTGGCCCCGTACCGCTCTCGGCGCACCGCTAGTTGCGCGAATGACACAGGTCGGTGACATCTTACCGACCCGGAGCACCGAATCCGCCGCGCCACTTGCCCGATTCGAGCAACGCGAACCAATCTTGCAGCCGCCGCACATTTCTGCGCCGCGTCGCTCTTATCAGCGCTCCCGATCAATCGCTCAGCGGCCTTGAGCACGCTTGACGATCCCGCGTGCCGTCAGCGTGCGCAACCGGTCCGGCCGATCCGTCGTAATGGCGTCCAGTGCGATCGCCGCGGCACCGAGGAACTCGATGTCGCTGTTTAGTGTGTAGACGCCCACCAGATAACCGAGCTGGTGAGCAAGTTGGACCTGTTCTATGGTCAGACGTTGGCTGTGCCAATGCAGCATGCCGGCGCCGGTGCGTCGCACCGCCTGCAGCAAATCGGAGTCGATTTCCTTCGAGCCGAGTGCCGCGATCGCAAGCTTGGGTTCGAGGCGATGCACCCTCTCGAGGAACTCCCAGTCGAAGGACTGCACGAGCACGTCGCCCACCAGGTCCAGCTTGCGCAGCAGCTTGACGAGCACCTCTGGTTCTCCCGCCTTGTGCTCAATCATCGTAGTGCAGTCCTTCTGGATCACCTGCAAGGCTTCCTCGAGGGTCGGGATGCGAGTGCCTGCGAAGCGTCGGCCCTTCCAGATGCCGGCGTCGAGCTGTCGGAGATCGGCGAGAGTGACCGAGTCGATGTTGACCTTCTTGCGCTTCAGCTTGCCTTCGCAGTCGGTGGTTCGATCGAGGGTTCGATCGTGCAGGCAGACCAGGACGCCGTCCGAGGTCTGCCGGAAGTCGAGTTCGATCATGGTCGCGCCGGCCTGCCCGGCAGCGCGGAACGCCGGCAGCGTGTTCTCTGGGTACTCTTGGCTGGCGCCGCGATGAGCAACCGTGATCGGCGCCTTTGACGCGAGCTTGCCCAGCTTGGACAGCAGCGCCGTGGTTCGGGCGCCGCCCTGTTGCGCAGGCAGAACGGCAGAGAGCAGCAGCGCGATGGCGGCCGTCAGGGTGCGATAGGTGATCATGGTGTGGAACCCGGCCCCTTCCGTCGTACTCCGTTCTGCCGTGCGAGTGCAAGCAGTTCGCGAGCAGAAAGGCGACAAGCCTGCCCGTGCTTGCTACCTCACCGCGAAACGTGCTTCCCCTGACAGGTTGGCTAGGTAACAGGCCACCTGACCCCCGCACCCTCCCCCCAGACCACCGGCGCTACGCGGTGGGTATTACGTCACCTAGTCAGTACCCGTCGACCCAGAGCCGGCTTACACTGCTCCGTAGGTCCTCCCCACCTTATCGGGTTCCAGTTTCATGCAATCCAATCGCATCCTCGGTCTCGTTCTGTTCGTTGTGCTGGTCGTTGCCGGAATCATCGGCTGGCAAATGCTGAGCGACGACGCGCTGCCACTGACTCCCCCTGCCGACAACACGACCCAGGCATCGCTCGACGCAGAGAAGGCCAAGAGTGCAACCGCCACGGAGAATGGTAACCCCGAGACCACCACCGGCGCCGTCATCCGACGCGAGGTGGTGCCATCGATGGATCCTGCTGCGTCCGACTTGCCATCGATCGTTGGTCAGGTCGTCTCGCCCACGGGCAACGGTGTGCCCGACGTCGAGATCGTTTGCCTGCCGGGTTTCAACTTCGGCAGCGACTTCCGCGACCTCGATCTCGGCGACACCAATCCCTTTGATCCGCAAGCCATGTTGGAGCGCATCGGTGGCAAAGCGAGCGACCGAGTCACGACCCTGACGGATGCCGACGGCAACTTCCGCATCCGCACCGTTGGCGAGTCCAAGACCGTGCGCTTGAGCGTCAAGGCACGAGGCCACTTGGTGATCGATCGCCGGGTACAACGACCAACAACGGAAGACACCGACGTCGGCGTCCTGACGCTCGATACTGGTGCGATCGTCACCGGCCGGGTTGTCGACTACACCGGCAAGGCCGTGGTCGGCGCTAGCGTGCGACGCCGCGATCCCGATGAGCCCAACCTGATGGCAGGCCTCAACATCACGTTTCCGGGCAGCGACGCGATGGACGCCATGCGCGGTGGCGACAGCAGTGTCACCGACGCGACCGGCCGCTTCGAACTGGCGCACGTAACAGCGGGCGAGTTCTCACTGCGCGCACGCCACCAGGACTACCCACCGGCCCTGCGAACCGGGTTGTCCGCCGCCAGGGGCCACAGCGTCGCCGACATCCTGATCACCATGCCGCGCAGCGGCATGATCCGCGGCACGGTGCGCGGCCTACCGGCGGATGCCGCCGCTTTGCGCATCATGGCCACGCAAAAGAGGCAGGCCAGCAATGACCCTGCTGGTGGGCTGATGGGCATGCTGGGCAATGCCTCCGAACTGCTGGACGGCATGGGGTTCGCCTATGGCGAACGACAGTGCGAAATTGGCAGCGATGGCACGTTCGTTCTCAGGGGCCTCAACGCGGACAGCACCTATCGCGTCTGGGTGGCACAACAGGGCAGCGGTTTTGCGGGCCAGGGCCTTTGCAGCAAGCGGGTCGAAGCGCAGACGGACGCAGCCGCCGTTACCCTTCAATACTTGCAGGGCGTCAACGTGACGCTCGTTGTCGTCGACGACAAAAGCGGCGCCCCCATCGAGAGCATGTGGGTGAGCGACCAACTGCGCGGCGGCGGCGGCATAGGCGACATGCTTGGTGGCTTCGCGCCCGGCGGCACCCGCAAGCAGACCTATCCAGAAGGCAAGGTCACGGTGGCCAACCTGCGGCCGAAGGAGAAGCAGAAGCTGCAGCTGACGATCCAAGCGATCGGTTACGGAAAATTCGAGCAGAAGGACATCGAGCTTCCCAAGAACGGCAGTCTGGATCTCGGCACGGTTCGCCTGTTGCCGAAGCCCGTGCTGCAGGTGCTCGTCAAAAACGCCTACCACGGCAAGCCGATCCGCGGTGCGTCAGTCGTTCTAGCTGACGAGCAAGGCGGAGGTCGCATGGCAGGGTTCGCCCGCATGGGCATCGGCCGCGACACGACGCGAACCGGTCGCACCGACTCCGAGGGGCGTTGCACGATCAATGCAATCGACGCCGAAGTCGGCGAACTGACGGTCACCCGTCAAGGTTTCGCCCCCGCCACCATCACGGTGTCGGCCCCAGACGGCGCAGCACAAGAACAGGTCGTGAGGCTCATCGAAGGCGGCGCTGTGGCGGTCATGGTTCTTGATCCCGACGGCAATCCGGTCAAAAACACCAACGTCTAGCATCTGACGCCAGAGGGCAGCACCGACAATCGCCGCACCGATGCCTCGGGAATCGCCCGGTTCGAGAACCTGACCCCGGACTACCATGACTTCCGCATCGCTGCTTCTCGTCAGGGCGGCTTCGCGGCGCGCTTCGGCAACCGCGGCAACCGCGGCAACGACGACGCCGGCGCACCATGGCAGAGCGTCGAAGTGGTGGATCAGGAAACCGCGGAGTTGGACCTACGCAAACGCCGAACGGCCTCGCTAACGGGAATCGTGCGCGAAAACGGGGTTCCCCTCGAAGGCGCCACCGTGACCTTCAAGAAGGGCCAGGCCAGCGACGGCAACAACCCATTAAACGACGAAGCACTGAGCTCGATGATGGGCTTGCTCAACCGAGGCGGCGGTGGCAGCAATCGCGACAAGTCCGACGAAGACGGCATCTACACCCTCAGCGACTTGCCGTCCGGCAATCACAGCGTCAACATCCGTCACAAGAGCCGAGCAATGCCAACCACAATGATGGTTACGCTCGGCGACGGCGAAACCCGTTTCGACATCGAGCTCAGCATGACGACGCTCGTCGGTGTTGTTAGGGACTCGAACGGCAATCCAGTCGCCGGCGCCGAAGTCAGCGCTTCGATCAAGCGCGACGGCGGCAGCGCCGAAATGCGCCAAGTCAGCCAGATGATGGCTGGCATGATGGGCGGCATGGGCGTCGGGGGCTCGAAAGTGACGAGCAATGGACAAGGTGAGTTCGAACTGCGCGGCGTCGCAGCAGACGTGCCCCTGGAAATCCACGTCAGCGCCAAGGCGTTGTCTCCTATCACCGTCGAACAAACCGTCGCCCGTGGCGAGACCAAGGGGCCGATCCAGCTGACGCTGCGTGCCGCCGGCCGCATCGAGATCACGGTGCAAGAGGCGCAGTTGTTTGCGGGAGTTCAGGCCAAGTTCGTCGGCGATGGTGCCGACGGAATCGACCCCGTCAGCACCGTGTTGCGCGGCAAGAATGGAACCCTCGAAGGACTGCAGCCCGGCACCTGGGAAGTCACGTTCATGGCGATGGGCAATCGCAATGCGGACTCCGCACCGAAGCAGACCGTGAACGTCATCGCCGGCCAGACGGCGTCCGTCACGTTCTGATCACCTGGCAACAGCAAGTCGATGGATGGCGACAGGGTGCTCGTTGATGAGCGAGAGCAGGTGATTGCCATTTCGCCAGATCGTGTTGATCCCGGCGGCGGCTACTTCTCGTTCTTGGTTGACACGGTCTTCGCCGCAGCGGCTGGCGCCAGCGAGCTGTGCCAAAGGAAGATCTTCATGCGCGGTTCGTCATCGGTATAGCGCACCAACACGGTCGCCTGCATCGGCAGCACCACCCGCTCCTTGCCACGCAGGAACGAACGTTCGAAGTCCACCGATGCCCAACAGCAGGCGGGGCCAGGGCAACCTGCGAGCACTGAGATCATCCGGGTCTTGGCCTGCAGGTCCTTCTTGCCCCAGCTCTCGATCAGCGCGTCGACGGCCCCCGCTTCATCGGTGGCATTGATCACGCTGCCGTCGACGGCGACGTCGCGGAAGGGCAACTTGGTGCGCACAGCCTGTTCGGACATCTTGCCAGTCTTGGCGTCGAAGCCGCAGGCAATCCCTTGGCCCCGGTGCATCTCCGCCAGAGCCTTCTGGAGGTACTCCCGATCGCCGGCGGCGATGGCCTGCACGAAGCCCTCAACGGCGTGAATCACGCTGCCCGGTCCGGGCACGGTGGGCTGCGGGGTCGAAGGAAGCACGAAGATGCCGGCGCTGAGCAGCAGCGGCGCGACCGTGAGCAGTGACAGAGTCTTCATGATTGGATCTCCTCAGGTTGGGATGAGGATAGTCGGTCGGCCTGATGCTGGGAGCAAAGAAGTGTTAACCCGAACTGCTGGTGACAGACCGGCAACGAACACCTGCTCTTCAGCGAAAGAACCCCAAACGCTTCTGAGCCGCACTACTACGACTCCCGTTGGCACGAGGGCATGTTGCGATCCGGGCATAGGACAGAACCAGGCGAAGCAGGTGCTGGCACCAACTCCGGCGCGTGACAAGGCAGCCCGTCGCCCGCAACACTCTCTCGATCGACGCAGGATCATAGATCGCCGCCTGCAGCAGCCGAACGCAGCCGCACTGCGGACAATTCAGAGTCCACATTGTTGCCATACACGGAACCATCTCGCGCCGAGAGCAGCACACTCGCCGGCGTGTCCGTGCAAAGGTTACCCATGCGTGCGCTTGCAGAGTGAGTAGCACCCGTTGGTGATTAGGGTAGGATCCGCGCAACCCATGTGCGATGAACTGCAAGCGTTAGGCGTCCTGTGTGTTGTGCTCGGCGCAATCGCCGCGGCCCGCTTCGTGCCCTCGGATCGCCTGCGTGTCACCGTTGCCGTTGCACTGATTGGCTTGGTCACGGCTACGGTTGTGCTTGCCTTGGTGCTACGTCCAGCTGCGGTCGCTGAGAGCGACGTCAAGGGCCGCCCCATCCAGGTCGATGCCGACGGCTACGTAGGTTCCGAAGCATGTCGTGCCTGCCACTCGCACGAACACGACACCTGGAACGACTCATACCACAGCAAGATGACCCAGGTCGCCGGCCCCGACACGGTGATCGGTGACTTCGACAAGGTCACTCTGGTAGCTGACGGCGCCGAATACAAACTCGAACGCGACGGCGATGAGTTCTGGGTTGAACAGCCCAATCCGTTGAGCTACCTCGGCACCGGACCCGAGCGGGTACGCAGCCGCATCGTAGTCACGACAGGCTCGCACAACATGCAGGCCTATTGGTTTGATACCGGCCACACACGTAACCTCGGCTTGCTGCCGTTTACCTGGCATGTGGAAGACCAACGCTGGCAAACACGCCGTTCGGCCTTCGTCGGCCCCAGTAGTGATCCGCACGTCAGCAGAATCGGCGACTGGAACATCATCTGCCTGAAGTGCCACGCCACTCACTCGCGGCCGCGCATCATGACCGAGGGCAACACGCAAGTAGGAGCCTTCACCCGCGTAGCAGAGTTCGGGATCTCCTGCGAGTCCTGTCATGGCCCCGCCGAGGCCCATATTGCCGCCAATCAAAACCCGCTACGTCGCTACATGCAGCGGTTGTCGGGTGAGCCGGACCCAACAATCGTCAATCCAGCTCGCCTCGATCCGATGCGGTCAACACAGGTCTGCGGCAGCTGCCACTCCGACCTCGAGTATGACTTCAACGAGAAGTCCTTGAACGAATGGTTCCGCGACGGCTTTCGTTTTCGACCCGGTGATGACCTGCGCAAACACTACCGCGTCGACTTCAGTGGCGCGGATCAGTTCTGGTCAGATGGCTTAATCCGGGTCGCGGGGCGTGAATACAATGCGCTGCTAAACTCCGGCTGTCACGACAAGGGCGGCATGTCCTGCTTGACCTGCCACGTGATGCATCAACCCAGTGACGACCCGCGGCCACGCGAAGAATGGGCAACGGATCAACTGCACTACGCCGACGTCGATCAAACCTGCACGCAGTGCCACTCGAAGTTCGCGCAGGACATTCCAGCGCACACACACCACGCAGCCGGTTCGATTGGCAGTTCCTGCCAGAATTGCCACATGCCCTATTCGACCTATGGCTTGATGAAGGGCGTGCGCACGCACCGAATCGCGAGCCCTTCGGTGCAAGTAACGTTGGCGACGGGGCGACCCAACGCATGCAACCAGTGTCACCTCGACCAGACACTCGAATGGACCGCCAAGACGCTGAACAAGTGGTATGGCACAGCCATGCCCGAGCTCTCGGCTGACGACCGCCAGATTGCGGCGGGAGTACAGTTGCTGCTCAAGGGTGACGCGGCCGTACGCGCACTGGTCGCGTGGAACTACAGTTGGAAACCGGCACAGGAGACGAGCGGCACCGCCTGGATGGCGCCTTACCTGGCGGAACTCTTGGTCGACCCTTACGAATCAGTGCGCATCATCGGCGAACGTTCCCTTCGCACGCTGCCCGGCTATGAGTCGTTCCACCATGAATTGATCGGCACAGCAGGCGAACGGCAAGCAGCCAAGACGCAAGCACTCACGATCTGGCATCAGCAAGAGAATGGCAGCAAGGTTCCGACGACGCGCCGGAGTCGCGTGCTCGTTGCCGGTGATGGCAACATCTTGGCGCAGACGTTCGCGCGGTTGCTCAAACTGCGCGACAATCGCCTGATCCGCCTATTCGAGTAAACTGCGAGCCACGTCGGTGCCGCATCCGCGTTGGCACCGGCCAGCACGTCAGCTAGTCAGCGCATCTTGGCTTAGCGGTTGAACAAGAACGCCGAGCTGCACGCCAACGCCCAGCAAAGATCGTGGGTCGCCCCAAGTTTCAGCTTGTCCCGTAGCTCCGCGTCCGTGGTCATGAACTGACGATGGATCTGCTGCAGTTGCTGCTCGCTGCGCTCTTCGACCTTAGTCGCGAGGGCCTGCACGACTGCTTCGCTTAGCCCATGGTGTCGGATCGGCCGCGGTGAGGTGGTTACCGACAGTCGGAAACGGCCGAGTGTGTGCTCGGAGCCATAGGGGTGGCGCAGCGAAAAGGCGAGGATGGAGCCGCCTTCGAGGCCGACGTCACCCACCGTTTCGTAGACCGCGACGTGTCGCACGCCATAACGAGGGCTCACGGCCCACCCCTTGTCCGATGCGTCGATGCTCTTCGCTACCGGCCAGTCGCGCTGCGAGAAGTCGGCCGTTGGTGAGGTCAGTTTCACCTTGGCAGACTGTGATGGGTCGACGCGCGATATCGCGGACACGGCGAGCGTCGCCAGCACGAAGTTGCCAGTCTTGTTTCGACCCGGCCCCTTCCCGGGCAGGCTCTCGTGCGGCAGCGCCTCAAGTCGAATCCCGGTGATCTTGTTAGCCTCTGTGTAGGCGACAATGCGCACATCGTCGGTGGCCGGACTTGCACCACTGGCCAGAATCGAACCGTCTTCTTGAGCGGTCAACACAGCACCACCAGTGGACTCGAGTCGCCCGAGATCCAGCGGCTGCCAGACTGCGGGTGAGATACGCGACTCCCACTTCTTGCGACGCTCGACCAGCATGCTGGCGTCAGCGGCGCTGAGGGCATCGACGTTGGCGAGGTCGTAAGCGTCGAATAAGGGCAGCGTCTGGAGCTGTTCGGCCGCGGTCGGTTGCCTGCCCAGAAAGCGCAGATAGAGCTCACGTATGATGGCCTCGGGCTCCTTTTCGAACGCCACCAGACGCGCGACATCGCTGTCGGGATTGGCGATCGCATTGGCGAAGGTGGGACCGTTGACCAGGTTGAGAGCTTGCCCGAGCGACATCCCGGTGCTGCGTTCGCATTCGCAGGCGCTTTCGCGCGGGGGCCGGCCAAACAGGTCGAGGAAGCCATCGCCAACCTTGGTCGACGAATCGACAAGCTCCCGAGCCTTGGTGCCGACACGAACGCCGGGCAGGTCGGGGCGGCTGCCCATGGCGACGTGGATGGCGTCGTAAAGCACCTCGGCCGGTAGCCGTCGCGCCAGGGCATGGGCGTAGTGGATCTGGTTGTCTTGGTTCCAGGTATTGGTGCGAATCGAGTGTTGGTAGGTCCGCGACTGGCAAATGCGTCGCAGGGTTTGCCGCATGTCGAAGCCGTTCGCGACGAACTCCTTGGTCAGACGGTCGAGCAGCTTTGGAAACGTCGCAGGATTGCTGGCTCGGATGTCGTCGACTGGGTCGATCAACCCGCGGCCCAGCAGGTAGGACCACAGCCGATTGACGTATGACGTGGCGAAGAACTGGTTCGTTGGATGCGTCAGCCACTTGGCCAGTTGCTGTCGCCGCGTGGTCTTGGTGCCGACCTCGCCTTCGTGCTGGTAGGGCAACGCCGGTCCGTAGTGCCGCCCGTCGGGGTCAACAACGTCGCGATCCTTGCCGTCGCCGATGAGCTCTTCGTAGGCCGGGGGCTTTTCACCCTTCTTCATGACCTGCCGTTTCGGCATCACCTTCGAGTTCGGTGCGTTCTTGCGCTCGACATCGGCGAACATCGCCGCCATTTGCCAGTGCTGCTTCTTGGTCCAGCGCTCGAACGGATGGTCGTGGCACTTGTTGCAGTTGAAGCGCACGCCAAGGAACAGCTGCGTCGTGTTCTCCATCGCTGCGTCCGGTTCGCGCAGGATCTTGAAGTACGAAGCGGGTGGGTTCTTGAGTGTCGAGCCACTGGCCGTCAGCAGGCTACGGACGAACTCGTCATACGGAGTGTTGCTCGCGACCTCGCCAGCAATCCAGTCGCGCAGAGCGACAGCACCCTCCTCGCCCAGGAAGGTCTCGTTGACCTGCAGCAGGTCGGCCCAACGGTTGGTCCAGTGCTCGATGAACTCGGTGCTGCCGATCAGGCGGTCGATGAGTTCGTTGCGCTTTTGTTGGGACGGTCGCTTATCGGCCGTGAAGGCGTGGACGTCCTTGGACGATGGCAGCAAACCACAAAGGTCGAGGTAGAGCCGGCGGATAAACTCGCTATCGGAGCAGAGTTCGCTGGGCTGGGTTTTGATCTCCTTGAGCCGCGCGTAGATCAACTCGTCGATGTAGTTGTGGGTCGGGGTTTCCTGCCATTGAAAGCCGCTGCGGTCGCCCATGACCAGCAGTCGGGTGGCGGCGTAGGAGCCTTCGTAGCGGGCGAGGATGGCGGTGTCGCCGCGACGCAGTGCCGTAACCAACGTGCCGTTGACCTCGCACACCTCGATGTCACCTACCTCGACGAATGCGTGGGCGGTGACATCGCGCTGCGTGCCGTCCTCATAGTTGGCGACGACCTTGAATTGCTGGCTGGCACCTGCAGTCTGGATGGTCGGGTTGCTCGGAAAGAGCGAGAGGCTGACGGCGCGAGAAGACTCCGTGTCGTGCTTCACGCCGTCGACGACCCAGCGACGCAGGACCTGATAGTCCGAGTCGGTCGGGAGCATCTTCTGCCCGCCCTTATGTGGAACTTCCCCGGTGGGCTTGAGCAGGAACAGACTCTTCGCCGGCGCCGAGCGATCAAAACGACGGCCGGCCAGGTCATCGGTCAACGAGAGGTGGTCGAAATGGGCATCCCACCCGCGCAGCGAGAACCGGAACCCGTTCTGGCCCTTCGCCGAGCCGTGACATGACCCCGTATTGCAGCCGCGACTCGAGAGAATCGGCATGACATCGCGCACGAAGTCCGGCGACGCTGGCTGTTTGAGGTTGCGGACGTGGAGCTTGGCTTCGAATGTGAAGTCGTTGTGTGTGAAGACGAGCCGGTCACGACCTTCGGCGCGCGGTGTCACCATGAGGTGTTCGTCGATGGCCACCAGCGGGCAGTCCCGAAGGGTCACCTCCCGAGTGATGTCATGCTGTGAGCCGTCGGGTCGCGTCAGGGTGATGACGACCTGCTCGTAGGCGTAGGGACCAACCAGTTCGATGATCTCGGGATGCACCCGAATGTCGGGCTTCTCGTCACCGGTCGACTGTGCGCGTAACCCGCTTACTAGGGTGATGCACACGAGTGCGAGATGGATGCAACGTACCTTCATCGAACGATCACCTCGGAACTTGTGGTTGCCTTCACAGTTGACTGTGCTGCGAACGGCAGTGCCGCGAACTCGGTTATCACCTCGCCGCTCGCAGCATTGTGCAGTCGCACGATGCCGTCGAAGCCGCCGGCGGCGATCACTTTGTCGCCGCCACCAAACGTTGCCGCGAACAGGCCCTGGGGGGCATTCTGCGTCCACAGAGTCTTACCCGTCTTGACGTCACAGACCCGCAGAGTGCCACCTGACTGGTCGCTGCTCGCGACTACGATGCGGCTGCCGTCACTGTTGAAGCTGGCTGCGAACACGCGTCCAGGCAGTGCCTCGAACGCCTTGAGTAGATTGAAGTCGTCGCCGATCACGCGCTTCTTCTTGCGGTACATCCGGTAGAGCCGCGGCGTGCCGTCGGAACCACTGATCAGCAACTCGTCCTTCGTCGGGTGGCGATCGACAGCCATCAACCCACCGTGCAACGCACCTGGCGTGATGCTGGTGATGTTGTCGATGAACTGTTGCGAGGCCACCAGGGTCAGCTTCATCGAACGGTCTCTGCTCACCGTCACCAGATGCGAAGCGTCGGTTGAGAACACCGTGCCAAGTACCCAGTCCGAATGCGCGCTCTGGTAGAGCACTTGCTCGCCGCTCTTGCTATCGATGACCCGAACGGTTGCGTCGGTGCATCCGAACGCGATCTTGGAGCCATCGGGGGACCAGCTTGCGCCGAACAGCGAGTCGAACGTAACGGCCCGTGAAAACGCGAGCTCGTAGTCGCTCAGCGACCAGACCTGTACTTCTCCCAAGCGCCCCGGCGAGCCACCGACTGCTGCGAGCGACTTGCCATCGGGCGAGAACGCGATCGATTCGATGCGCTGGGCGAGGCCGATGAGGCGAGCGACCAGGGTGGAACCATCGGCCTTCCACAACATCACTTCATGAAGACCTGGCACCGCCAACAACGTTTGGTCCGGCGAGAAGGCGAGACTCGTGATGGTGCCTGGAGTGTCGTAGACCGGTGGGTCGTCGCGGCTGTAGACCTTCTGCTCGTTCGCTGGCGTGTCATCGCTGGCGCCTTCGGCGATCCAGCGGCTGATGAGTTGCACGTCGGCTTCACTGAGCGGCTTGCCATCATCAGGCATCTCCGGCGCTTCTTCGCCGTGAGGCGTGACCACATCGACCAGCATGCTCCGCTTCGGCGCCCCCGGCACGATCAGGTCCTCGGCTGCGAGTAGCGCCGCGTGGCTGGTCAGGATCAAGTCGCCTTCGACTCGCGCCGGTTGATGGCAGCCATGACAACTGGCTTGCAGAATCGGTCGAATCTGTTGGTGGAAACTAACAGGCTTCGCTGGCGCGGCAGTCGGCGCAGGCTCCTGGCCAACGACGCTCTGAAGGACGCAGGCCATCAAGAACGCGGTGCGTGCGAGGATCATGCGAACAGGCCGGTCACGGGAGTTCCCTTGACCAACTCGCGTGGCTGGTCGAGGTGGTTGTGCACGATGGTCGCCGGATCAATGCCCATACAGTGGTAGATCGTTGCCAACAGATCATTGGGATGCACCGGGTTGCGGAGCGGTGCTGAGCCGGTGGCATCCGACTCTCCATAGACCGCGCCGCGCTTGATCCCAGCTCCCGCCACGATGGACGTGAAGCAGTAGGGCCAGTGATCGCGACCGTTGGCGTCGTTGGAGTTGCCTGACGTCGACAGCCCGCGGCGTGGACTCCGGCCAAACTCGCCAGTAACTACGACCAGGGTTTCGTCGAGCAAGCCGCGTTCGTCGAGGTCTTCGATCAAGGTCGCGATTGCCGGATCAAACATCGGGGCCGCGTCGTCTCTCATGCGCTTTTCGAGGTTCGTGTGGCAGTCCCAGCTGTGACGGTCGGAATTGGCGACCTTGGTCCAGTTGACCTGCACGAAGCGCGTACCTGCTTCGACCAGACGACGGGCCATCAGGCAACTCTGGCCAAACGTCGTGCGCCCGTAACGATCGCGGAGCGCGTGGCTTTCCTGGTTGAGGCTGAACGCCTTGCGCGCCCTGCCTGACAACACGAGGTCGATGGCGGAATCGGTGTATTTGTCCAGTTCGTAAGCCGCGACCGCACGTTCGACCTCCGGCATGCTGCTGTTGACCATGTTGCGCATGCGAGCGCGGCGCCGCAATCGCGCCTTGGAGAGGTCGCTGCGCAAGGCCAAGTCCTCGACCTTGATCTTGTCCATCTTCGAGTTGTCGAAGTCGTTGCCGGACGGGTACATGTAGTAGGGGTCGTGTGATCGTCCGAGGAACCCGGCTGTGCCAGCCTTGCCGATCACATTGCTCTCTTGCAACGGTCGCGGCAGCATGACGAAGGGCAGCATCGGCACGTCCGGCGGACGCAAGCGCACGATGTTGCTGCCGACGTTTGGGAAGTCCTTTGGGGATGGCGGCTCAAGTTGACCCGAAGGACTCACCTTGTCGGCGGTATAGCCGGTCAACATCTGGTAGTGCGCCGCGGTGTGGTTGAACAGACCGTTGGGCGAGTAGCTCATCGATCGGATGAACGTGAACTTGTCGGTTGCCTTGGCCAGTCGCGGCAGCAGTTCGGTTACCTCCATCCCGGGAACTACAGCGGGGATCGTCTTGAAGACGCTTTTTACATCCGCCGGGACATCATCCTTGGGGTCCCATAGATCCAGGTGGCTTGGACCTCCCTGCAGGAAGACCAGGATCACACTCTTGGCGCGTGAGAAGCCTGGCAGCATGGTCTGCTCGGTGGACAGCAGGCTACTTGCCTGTAGTCGATTCATCAGCGAGAGGCCGAGCAGGGAACTGCCACCGGCGCGCATGAAGTGGCGTCGGCTCAGGCCATCACTTCCGAGGGGAGCGAGCATGGGGGTCCTTGGGTGAGATCGAGAGGGGGCGTGAGCGTATCCCCCATGCCGAGCTCTGCCCACCCCGTGTAAGATCTTCAAGCTGGAGAGTTTGGCTGAAGTCGCCGGTGCTTGTGCACGAAGCCAGTTTTTTGTGGCTACGTCTTCCCGAGGTGGCTGCCCCGTGGGGTATACCGCAATTGCCGCACCCAGACGTTGCAGCGAGACCACTGCATCGCTCGTGTCCGCACACCGAGCCCTTCGCCGCCAGCCTCAGGGCAAAGCGCTACGCTGTGCCAATGGACCGCCGCCTCATCCACGCACTCGCCAGCGCCGTGCTCTGCGCCGTTCCACTCGCTGCTCAAAACTCCGGTATCGCACTGACCACAGGCGCGGACGGCGGCGTCGAGTTCGCCTATGACCCGCGCATGGTGCCACCCACCGGCCTCACGGTCGAAGCGTGGATCACCTACGACGACACCACGATTCCGACCGGTTTGAACTACTGGCCGACGATCGCTCGCCAAAACATCAGCCCCAATCAGGAGAGCTGGAACTTCCGCGTCGACGCCGCCACCACCGGCAACCGCGCGTTGAAGTTCGCGGTGCGCACCGCCACCAACGCGCTCTATGGTGCGACCTACATCTTCCAGCCAGCTGAGTTCGCCAACTGGACGCATGTCGCCGGCACCTATGACGGCACGACCATTCGCGTCATCGTCAACGGTGTGCAAGTCGCGTCCTTCATCCCGCCGGTCGTCAGCGAGATCCAAGACAACGGCGGCATCCTGCGTCTCGGCAACGGCGACCCAGCAGCACCCGGCAACGAAGTGTGGAACGGTTCGATTGACGAAGTGCGGATCTGGCCGATGGCGCGCACGCCCGGCGAAATCGCAGCATCGATGAATCAGGAACTGCAGGGCATGCCGGGCAGTTTGCTCGTGCTGCCACTCAACGGCAACTACACGTCGGAAGACCTGTCGTTGACGGGCGTGCCGTTCGGCGCCGTTGGCTTCGTCGCGGGCGAACCAAACATCCTGCCGATCACCCCAATCGCGTTCGTCATCGGCCAGGGCTCGTCGACTTGTGCGCGTGTACCGGAGCTGTTGGCCGGCAGCGTTGCATCGGTTGGCAACCTCGACTTCACGTTGTGGTGCGTGCGCGGCCCAACGCCGCCAAACTCCCCGGTCGGCGCAATCTTCGCCGCGGGCGGTTACACGGCCGGGCTGCCACCGGTGTTGGGAATCACGCTCAACATCGATCCCAATCTGCTGATCGTCTCGGCTCTGCAGTCGCCTGCCACCGACGCAATTGGCAACGCGAACTTCGTCTTGTCGATCCCCAACCAACCGACGTTGGTCGGCGCTAGCTGGGTGTTCCAGTGGGTGTTCCTCGACCCCGTATGCGGAGCGCTTGACCTGACCGCAAGCAACGGTCTGCTGATCGCCATCCAGTAGGTCGCCACGCGTGGCTCGGTCGTAGGCATCATGTGCGCCACGCATCGCGCTCTACTTATGCAGAGGGTCTTCGCGAACCGTCAAAGCTTGGGATCCGACAACCTTGCCGGCGGTCGTCAACGTGATCCGGTAAGCCCCCGCCGCTGCTTCACGGCGACCAAAGATGAGTGCTTTGCATCCGGCTGACTTTCGTCGTCATGGAGTTGAGGACCAAGTCTCAGGACGAGCGGCCATAGAAGGTGCTCAGTGCCGATGCGGACAGCGCGATGCCAGGTTGATCATGGAACGCGAAGACCACGAGCATCCGGGTGATACCGCCCTGCGTCGGGGTCACGCGATGCATGGCATCACGTCCTCTAAACAACACGAGGTCACCGCTTGCGAACCCCAACTGCTTGACCGGCACGTCACCATTGAGAATCGCGTCGACGCGTTCGAAGGCCATGTCGCCAGCGGCAGCGTTGCGCACACCGGCGACGTACTCGAAGACGCCTCCAGATTCGGGCGCGCGAAGCAGCATGGTCACAGCGAAGGATGAGTTGTCGAAGTGCCAACCGAGTTCGCGGCCCTCGGCAGCGAAGTGTACGTTGATCGACGAGAGTTCGTCGGCGTACGGATAGATCTGGTCGATATCGAGCACCGCGCATAGGAACGAGCGGAACGCCGCGTCTTCGTAAACAGATCGCAGCGGCGAGTCCTCAGGAATCTGGTCGTCGGCGATGAGTCCCTTGCTACTCGTGATCTGCCGGTTGAAGGCATGGTCGCTCGGCAGTGCTGGGTCCGGTGGCGTGAGGTAGACGTTGTGGGTGGCGTTGGCGTAGTACGCGTCACCCTCACATTCTGAGGACTCATCGAGGATGCGTTCGATCGCGGCCGAGTTGAAAAACCCAGCTAGGACTAGCGCGCCATCTTTCTCAAGGCGACTACGGCAATCACGTCGAAACACCGCATCGTCGATGGGGTTGCGCAACGCATCGATGTGCTGATTGGCCATGGCAGGCAATATCCCACGTCGGCCGATCCGTCGCAAACATGGCGATAGACGACCTCACGATGACCAACGACTACTGCTCGGCAGTCGCGGCGAGACCGAGGTCACTCTCGTCCGCGGCCCGCAACCGTGCAGGTTGATCGAGAAGTTTTGAGTTGGGCTGACCTATCGCGTCGAGGCCAGCGCAAGCTTCACCCCCTGCCAGAGCGCGTCGGATCCAATGAGACACACAAGAACACTGCTTTTGCTGGCGACGGCATTCCTGGTCGTGACCGTCGGCGGCTGTACGAACGTGCCACAACGGCCCAACATCCTCGTCGTGATGGTGGACGATCTGGGGTTTTCGGATCTGGGATGTTACGGCAGTGAAATCGCCACTCCGAATCTCGACCGTCTGGCGGCGAATGGCCTGCGCTTCTCGCAGTTCTACAACACCGCGAAGTGCGGCCCATCGCGAGTCTGCCTGCTGACGGGCTCCTATTGCCACCAGGCGGGCAATACTAGTTTGAGCAAGGGCGTCACCTCCGCGGAGGTGCTCTCGCAAGCCGGCTACTTCACGATGATGACGGGCAAGTGGCATCTGAAGAAGCAGCCCACGGACTTCGGCTTCGATCGCTACTTCGGTCATCTCAGCGGCGCGAGCAATTACTACCACGGCAACAAGTCGTTCCGCCTGAACGGTGAGCCTTGGCCCGTGCCGAAGGATGGGTTCTACACAACGGTCGCGGATGTCGACTTCGCCATCGACTTCCTCGGTGAGGCGCGGGACACAAACAAGCCCTGGTATCTGTACGTCGCATTCAACGCACCGCACGCTCCCCTGCAGCCTCTGCAGGTCGACTATGAAAAGTACGTAGGTCGGTACGAGCGAGGCTGGGACGAGGTCCGCGAGCAACGCATGCAAAGGCAGAACGAGCTGGGCCTGTTTGGCAGGCAAGTGACCCCATCGCCACGTCCCCAACACGTCCGGGCCTGGAATGAACTCAGTGAGGACTGGCAAGCGTTCGAGCAGAAACGCATGGCGGCCATCGCCGGCCTCATCGATCGCGTCGATCGGGAGCTGGGGCGATTGCTCGCCAACCTTCAGGAGGCCGGAGAGCTGGAGAACACGATGATTCTGTTTCTCTCCGACAACGGTGCTTGCCCCTTTGACCGAAACCGCCAGAAACGAACCCTTGACCAGCTGCCCTACCTGCCCGAAGTCACCTGGGGCGATAGCACCGGTTGGGCCTGGATGCGCAACAGCCCGTTTCGCTACTACAAGCAGAATCAATTCGAGGGCGGCATCAGCACACCCGCCATCGTGCACTGGCCCGCTGGCTTGAAAACGAAGCCGGGCGCCATTGTGCACACGCCAGTGCACATCATCGATGTGCTGCCGACACTCGCCGATATCTGCACAGCTCCCATTCCGACGGAGTGGCCGGGACGGGAGCTGAGTGGCGTCTCCGGCATTTCGCTGGCCCCCATGTTCGAGGGCGAGGCACTGCAAGCGCGCGATGCGATCCACTTTCTGTATGGCCCCGATCGCGCGCTACGGGACGGGGACTGGAAAGCCGTCAGCTTTCGAAGCCAATCCTGGGAGCTCTACAACATGGCCAGGGATCGCACCGAGCGGAACAACCTCGCCACCGAGGAGCCCGATCGATTGCAACGCATGGTCGAGCAGTGGCATCGCATGGCCGCCGATGTTCTACAGGCGCCCGCCGGGCAGCGTCGTTCGGTCAAAACGAGCACGAGCGCGCGGGAGCATCGGGGCTGGAGCAAGTTCGACCGGCCACCGACACGAGGTGATTCCAAATGAACAGAATGCACCGCCTCGTCTTGCTCATCGCCCTGCTCGGATCTCTGTCGGTGCCAATCGTTGGGCAGCGCCCGAACATCCTATTCGTCTACCTCGACGATTTCGGTTGGCGCGACACCAGCTACATGGGATCCGACTTCTACGAGACCCCGCACATCGACGCCCTCGCAAAGACGGGCCTCGTCTTCACCAATGCGTACTCCTGCGCGGCCAACTGCGCACCGGCCCGGGCCTGCCTGCTCTCAGGTCAATACACCCCGCGTCACCACATCTTCAACGTCGGCACCCGCCCGCGCGGCAAGGCGGAGCATCGTCGACTCGCACACATCGAAGGCACCAAAACTCTGCGAGCAGACATCGTGACTTGGGCGGAAAGCCTGCAAGAAGCCGGCTACAGAACCGGCATGTTCGGCAAGTGGCACCTCGGTAGCAAGCCGACCAAGCAAGGCTTCGACGTCGCGGTCGACTACAGGCTGCCGGGCTTCCGCGGTCACTTGGGAAAAGACGGCAGCTACCTCACCGATGTGCTCACCGATCGCACCATCGAGTTCATTACTGAAAAGAAGGGCGGCCCGTGGTGCGCCTACCTCGCTCACATCGCCGTCCACACGCCACTCCAGGCCAAGGCGGACTTGCTAGCCAAGTACAAAGAGAAGCAACCAGGCAAACTGCACAACCACGTGGTCATGGCGACGATGATCCAGGCCGTCGACGACGGGGTCGGTCGCATCGTCGAAGCACTGAAGAAGTCCGGCCAGGCCGACAACACCGTGATCATCTTCACGTCGGACAATGGCGGCTATGGACCAGCGACCGACATGGACCCCCTGTGGGGCTACAAGGGCAACTACTACGAGGGCGGCATCCGCGTGCCGTTCTTCGTGCACTGGCCGGGCGTCGTCGAGCCGGGCGAGACCGCAGAGCCGATCATCGGCGTCGACATCTATCCAACACTGGTCGAGCTCGCTGGGGCGACGCTGCCAGCGAAGCAGCCGCTCGACGGGCGTAGCCTGGTCGCTTTGTGGAAGGGCGAGACTCAGACGTTCGGGGATAGAGCACTGTTCTGGCACTTTCCCGCCTACCTGCAGAGCTACAAGCAGACCAACGAACAGCGCGACCTGCTGTTTCGCACACGGCCTTGCAGCATCATTCGGCGCGGTCGCTACAAGCTTCACGAGTACTTGGAGGATGGCGCACTCGAACTCTACGACCTGCAAACTGACATCAGGGAACGCAACAACTTGGCGACGAGCATGCCGGACCAGCGCGACGCCATGCTTGCTGACCTGCGCGAATGGCGGCAGAGCATCGGCGCGCCGATTCCCGAGCCGAGCAGTGTGTTCGACGCCGAGCGCCACCGACGGGCGCAAGCCAGGGCTCGGCAGAAGGCGGTGCGAAAATGAAGTTCCGCCACCGCCTGGCGATCTGCGAACGGCCCGCCAACTGCATGACCGAGCAGCAAGCTCTGCTCATAAACGCCGAACGGCGCACCCCCGCAACGGGGATGCGCCGTTCTAGCTTCGGCAGCCTTGCGACCGCCGCATGTCATGCTCGCCTTAGTGGCCGAGCGTGCCGATCTGGCCGTTCGAGATGAACAGCATCCCGTTCGCAAGATTGATCGCCAGGCCCTGGGCCGTCAGGCTGTAGCCGGTAAGCGCGGTGTCCGCCGGAATCGTCAGCTGCATCGAAGCGACACCCGCGGCCGCGGGGCCGATGTCGACCAGGCCGAAGGCCAGGTCCATGTGGCCCGTGCAACCGACGGCAAACAGGCCCGGCAGGATGACGCCGAGAGGGGTCGGCGGGGTCGCATTGCCAAACGCGAGGAAGTTCGGGACCGGAGCCGGAGCGGTGATGCCCGACAGATCGAGATCCCAACTACCGCCCAATACCGGAGGGCTGCTGGCAGCCAAGCTCAGACCACCACAGCCGGTGCCGACCGAGGTGCTGTCCGCACAGGCCACTGGCGAGCTGGCAATCACGATCCATCCTGGACTGGTCGGAATGAAGGTCAGCGTAGTATCGCCAAGGTCAAAGTTCGGATCCGGGGTGTTCACGGTCGTTGGGCCGGGGCCGATGAAGAGCTCGAAACACGTCGCGTCGGCTGTGACCGCGCCGGCGCTGAGGTCCGACGAAGCCGGCACCGGATTGCCGTCCTGGTGCACGCCAATGACGGTCTCAACTGCGCCATAGGTCGAGCTGGTGTTGTTGCAACGGTTGTCCAGGTTGATGCGGATCTCACCACTGGGGAACAGCGTCACCTGCGCGGTGAACGCGCCAGCCGTGAACCCTGCGTACGGCTCGCAGTCGAACCAAGTGATCGTGCAGTGAGAGCCACTGGTGTTGTCGATGTGTAGGGCGCCACCGCTAACCGTGTGGTCACCCCAGTACGCGCAGATGACATCGGCGGCAAAGGTCGCGAGCCCAGCCGCGCCCGGAGTCCATACTTGGGCACCACCACCCGGGACCGCCGGAACACCCGCGTTGTTCAGCGCGATCAGGCCGTGATCCGAGTGGTAGAAATGGGTGTAAGTGGCGCCGTTGAACGGGAACGCAAACCCGATGGGCAACGAGCCAGTCTGCCAGTTGTCGATCGGCGGCGCCGGGTCCGGAGCGCCGATTGGACTGATCACGCATTGCGCGATCGCCGTTTGAGCCAAGAGCAGTAACGCCAGCGATGGGAGAGTGAATTTCATGAGAGACGTGGAGGGATTCGCCAAAGGGTTAGCAGGAATGTCGCGCGCTACATTGCATGGCGCAGAGACAGACTACCTCGCCGGTTATAGTCCGATGAGACAATCTGAGGGGGCACAACCACTGACAGAGTGGCAAATGACCTCTTTCGTGCAACCACCCTCCCCCGCTCATTCGCTTGAGCGCACTGACCGAGCAACAGTGTGCGGTGAATGGACGTGATAGCAGAGCAAGCCTCCTCCCGAACGTGTCCTCGCGATACGCTCGAATTGTGCCCAACGACCCGCCGCCGAAGCGACCCCGTGCTTCGTGTGTGAGAGGGCGTGCACCCAACGCCCCGCTCCTAGCGGGATCCTAGCTTCAAGGTGCGACTCGGCTGCTTCCCTACCCCGTTGACCACCAGCCGGGACTCGTAGACATCGACAGTGGCGTACGCGTTGCGCTTGGGCGCCTCGACCATGCCCATGAAGGTGATGTGATGCACACCGTTGACCAGCGCATAGCCGCCAGCGTGGTGATGACCGTTGAACCAACCCGCGACACAAGGGTAGCGGTCCATCAGCTTCGTCATCTCCTGATGATTCCACAGCAGCAGGGAGGCGCCACCTGCCTCGGAATGCACAGGGAAGTGGCAGAACAGCACCACCCGCTGTTGCTTCTCGACCGCATCCTTCAGCACCGCCTCGATCCACGCCATCTGCTGCTTGCCGACGCCACCGTTCCACCTCACCGCATTGGGTGCCTTGCGAGCCTTCAGAGCCTTCAGCATCTCAATGGCCTGCTTGCGCTTGGCATGGTCCTTCGTGTAGCCGTGAAGGCTGATATCCATCCCGTCGACCACCACGAACCGCCAACGCTCGCCCACCGTGAAGTCGTAGTAACTCCGCTCCAACCCGAGCTTCTTCATCGTTTGGGCACGCAGGAACGGTAGGTCGTGATTGCCGATAACGTGGAACTTGCGGGCACGTAGACGCTGCCACAGTGGTAGCACGGCATCGAAGCTGGTCTTGCCCTTGTCGATGAAGTCACCGAGCTGCACGACGAACTTCAAGTCCTGCTTGTTGAGCGCTGTGACGCAGGCATGCAAACTCTGGAGCGAGGAGCGGTAGTGCCGGGCCCCGACATTGGGCTGGTCCGCGTACTGCACGTCCGCGATCACCCCAAAGGTGTACAGCGGCATCGGTCCACGGTCCTGCGCGGAGACGTACCCCACGAACAACAACAAGCTCAGCAGCATTCTCATGGGGTCACTTCTTCCGTCGTCGGTCCTCTACTTGGGGAATAGTGCTCGCAGTTCTTCCGCGGAAAAGACGGTGTGCCGGTTCACCAGGATCTTGCGAGTGGTGGCAAACAGCTCGGCCGAAACCGCGCCCTTCTTGTTCCCCCAGGCGTAGCGAACAAACGTAGCGACGTCCGCGAGGTTGTTGTCGCGCATGTGACGGTTGAGTTTCAAACCCGGCATCGCGGCGGCGGGGATGTACTTCTTACCATCCACCACGATCGGTCCCATCATTCCTTGCAGCAGGATCGCGGCGAGTCGCGACTTCGCACCCTTCGCCCATTCCGAGCCGACCAACGGCGGGCCGAGCATTGCCAGGCCCTTTCCGTCCAGTCCGTGGCACGAGATGCAGTGGCGGATAAACAACTGCTCCCCGCGTCGGAAGGACGCCAGGTGCGCCTTGTTCTGGGGCATCGGGTACGCGGCTGCGGTCGTCTTGATGCTCAGGCAGTGTTCTAGGTAGGCGCGGAACTTCTTGTCGGCGAAGTCACTGCCCAGCAAGTCCTCGAATTGCTTCTCCCGACCGGCCAGACCGTGGATCGTTACCTCACGGAAGAACTTGCGATGGATGTTTGTGCCCAGGATCTCCTTCAGCAACACCAGGCTTTGTTCGCCGGGAAAGCGGCCGAGGCTGGCAGCGAGTTGTCGCAGCACCACCGTTTCTGTGCGCTTCGCCAATTTGGTGAACAGCGGCATCAACCGTTCGAGATCGCTCGGCTCGGTCAACGACTCAGCAAGCCGAATCGCCATTTCGAGGACGCGTGGGTTTTCCGACTGCAGTGCTGCAGTGATGGCGTGGATGTTGATCGCAGCCAGTCCTTCGAGTGTCCACAGCGCGTGGATCTGCCCGAGAGGTTGCTGGTGATTGCCCGCAAGTGCATTGAGTGCGGGCACGACGGACAGGTCTCCCTGGTCGACGATCAATTGCTGGGCCGTGTCGCGCCACCACCCGTTCGCATGCGCGAGAGACGCGACCAGGTCGCTTGCCCGCTTGCCCAACATGCGCGGCTGAGTGCCGCGCTTGTTGTGGCGATAGCTAATCCGGTAGACGCGTCCCAGTCGGGGGTGGCTCTCGAGGTTTCGGTGCTTGACGTGTTCGCGCAGGTATCGCGTCAGGTACGCCTTGTGCTGCACGATGCCGTGGTAGAGGTCGACCAAGAACAGGCTGCCATCAGGCGCATTGCAGAGGTTGACCGGCCGAAAGCGCTCGTCGGTCGAAGCGAGGAACTCTCGGTTCTTCAAGGCGTGCTTGCCGGTGGTCAGCCCGTCGGCTTCGGTCAAGCTGAGCATGCGCACGAAGTGCGCCGACGGTTCGCAGAAGAACGCGGTGTTGCGATACTGCTCGGGAAACTGATCCCCTCGGTAGCACACCGGGCCACAGGCCGCCGTCACGGCGGTGAGGTAGCCCTGGTCGTCGATGGCTCCCTCGCCGCCACGATTGACTCCCGGTGTTGTGCGCGCCGGAAAGACCTTGTCCCGGTACGACAGCATGACCGTGTCGCCCATCTTCTTGAGGGAGTTCGGGTTTCGCATCAGGGCGTTGGGCAGCAGCTGGTCGGCCTTCATGCCAAACCAGTTCTGATTGTAGTACAGCCGGCCGTAGTCGTCTTGCGACATCCCCCACTGGCCACGATAGGTGGTGCGGTCCTTGACCCACTTGCCGTCAACTTCGCGATAGCGCGCATCGGACTTGACGTTGTAGATCCAGTTGTCCAGGCCACGCAGCAGTGCGTTGCTGCGGTGCTCGACGTTTTCATTCTTGGTGTAGTGCTCGTCGACGACCGTCATCTTGCCGGCTCGGTCGTTGCGGTTCTCGACGAAGTACAGCTTGCGATGGCCGCCGTACAGGATGCCGTCCTTGTAGAACGCGATCGATCGCGGCAGGACCAGGCCATCCAGGAACACCTTGTAGTCGTCGAAGACACCATCGTTGTCGGTATCGGTGAGGATCGAGATCCGTCCGATGGGTTGCTCTTCGCCATCGCCTAGGGCATTGAGCATGTAAGCGCGCATTTCGACGACCCACATGCGACCGTCGCCATCGAATCGCATGGCGACTGGGCTTTGGATCATTGGATCGCTTGCCGCGAGCGAGATCTCGAAGTCCTCATGCAGCACGAAGGTCTTCAGCGCCTGCTCGGGGGTCAGTGCCGGAGCCGCGGGAATCTCGTCGAATGGGATGACGTAGGTGTAGCCCTTCTTCTTCGGCTTTGGCTTGGGCTTCGGCTTGCCATCGAGGTTCAGCGTCTGGATCCACACGTTGCGGAAACGCACCGGGTTGTGATGGCCCTGCAACTTGATGGGCCTGGCATCTGGCCCCTCCTTCTTGCCGGCACCGGTCTTGCGCGGAATTTCGAAGTCGTCGTGGATCAACTGCTGATTCTGATAGGCCGTGATCCGAGCCATCTCGACCTTCTTGCCGCCTTGGAAACGTGCCGCGCGAAACGCGATGTCGAAGCTCTGCCACTCTCCTGCTTGCTTGCTGACGAAGCGGTCGGGCTTCTTCAACCGATAGAGGCTGCCGCAGTGGCTTGCCTTGTACTCTTTGGCGCCCACCCCGAACGAATCGTGAATCTGCAGCTCATAGCGCTGCTGGATGTAGACCCCGGAGTTGCCGCTCGCCTCCACGTTTGGGCCTGCGACTTCGTTGACGTTGAACTCAAGGTGCAGGCGGAAGTCGCGATACGACTCCTTGGTGATCACGCTGTCCCACTGGGGCGACGCGGTGAGCACCCCGTCTTTGAAAAGCCACCGGCTCTTCTTGCCAGCTTCTTCGGGCACCAGCTTGGACCCCGCGTTGCCCACCAACACAACCGCATCTTTGGGACGCTCCTTGGCACCGATGTCGATGATGCCCGCGGTGGTACCAGGCACACGCTTTGGCACCCGGGGTGATTGAGCAGGTACGGACAGTGACGCCAGACACACGGAGGCCGCGGCGAACCAGAGAACTCGGGGATACATCATCACGAACAAAGGGCTGCAGCGCGGTTAGCGATTCGCCGGGGAACCCGTGCGCGCGATGCGATCCGTCGCAGCCACCAGCTCACGGGTGATTCCTAGCTCGTGCGATGAGTGACCGGCGTCGGGAACAATATGCGAATCGAGTTCTGGCCAGACCCGGCACAGATCGGTCAGGCTGCGCACCGGACAGACGATGTCATAACGACCATGCACAGCGAATGCGGGGATGTGGCGGATGCGTTCGATGCGATCCAACAGTGCGTTTTCTGGCGCGATGCCGGCACGGAAGAAGTGCGCTTCGAGGCGTGCGAGGTTCCAGGCCATCTCGTCTTCCCCAAAGGCATCGCTGAACTCTGGATTCGGCAGCAGGGTGCAACACGAGCCCTCGTAGATGCTCCAGTGTCGAGCCGCGTCGAGAGCGACCGCACGGTCATCGCCGGTTAGCCGGCGCCAGTAACCCTCAAGCAAATCGTCGCGCTCGTTCTCTGGTAGGTGATGCGCAAACTCGCGCCAGAGTTCCGGCTGGATCCAACCGATGTCGTAGAGCCACCACTGCAACTCGGCTTTGGTCAGTAGCCAGACGCCGCGAAGCACGAGACTGAGGATTCTGTCGGGGTGTGCCTCTGCGTAGTAGAGGCTGAGCGTGCTGCCCCAGGAACCGCCGAAGACGTGCCATTTCTCGATGCCGAGTTTCTCGCGCAACTGTTCGATGTCGCGGACCATGTGGTCGATCGTGTTCTCACGGATTTCGCCAAGCGGCTTGGAACGTCCACAGCCACGCTGGTCGAACAGGGTCACATGGAACTTCTCGGCATCGAAGAAGCACCGGTCCGTCGTCGAGCAACCGGCACCGGGACCGCCGTGCAGGAATAGCATCGGGATCCCGTCGGGATTGCCACACTGTTCGTAGTACAGCGTGTGCAAGTCATCGACGGCGAGCATGCCGGTCGCGAACGGCTCGCGCGGCGGAAGGAAGTGTTCGTTTACCATGCTTCAACGTGCTCCAGCTGGCAGATGCTCTTCAAGATAGCGCGTCAGGCGAGTGAATAGGTGACGACGCGTGTTGGCCCCCTGACTAATCGAGTGGGTCCGGTTGGGGTAGATCTGCATATCAAACTGCTTGTCGTGGCGAACCAACTCATCAACTAACACTTCGCAGTTCTGGTAGTGGCAATTGTCATCACCGGTGCCGTAGACCAGCAGGAGGTTGCCGCGTAACCGGTGGGCATGGGTGATCGGTGAACCATCTCGGAAGCCCTCCGGATTGTCCTTCGGCAGCCCCATGTAGCGCTCCTGGTAGATCGTGTCGTAGTTCCGTTGGTCGGCGATGAACGCAATTGCCATCGCAGTGTGGTAGAGATCGGGATAGCGGAAGATCGCGTTGAGGCTCATCGAACCACCGCCACTCCACCCCCAAATCCCGACCCGCGTGGCATCGAGGTATGGCCAGCGCTTCTGCAACGCGCGCAGCGCAGCGGCCTGATCCTTTGGTGCGACGATGCCGATCTTGCCGTAGACGGACTTGCGCCAGGCTCGGCCGCGCGGCCCCGGAGTCCCTCGGTTATCGATGCTGAGAACGACGTAGCCCTTCTGGGCCAGCATCAAGTGCCAGAGATAGTTGGATCCACCAAAGCGGTCGAGCACCGTCTGCGCAGCGGGTTCGCCATACACGTAGACCAACACCGGGTAGCGCTTGCTCGCATCGAAGTCGGGCGGACGGATCACCCAGCCGTCGAGCTCGACCTTCCCGAAGCCGTCGTCCGGCTCGATTTCGACTCGGAAGAACTCGGACGGACCCTTCGCAACCTCGGCGAGCTTGCCTTTGAGCGCCGCGTTGTCGGTCATCGTTCGCAGCACTCGGTGACTCGGCAGCGCGACCATTTCGACCGTCGAGGGTGATGCAAACGTTGAGTAGCGATGGATCGCCCACTGGCCGTTCGGAGAGATCTGGTAGCCGTGAGTGCCACGAAGCTGCGGCGTGATGCGGACCGGCTGCTCACCGTCACTACCATCCAGCCGTGCCCGGTAGAGGAAGCGTTGCGTCGGATCGTCTGGCGACGCGATGAAGTACACCCAGCCACGCTCGGAGTCGATGTGCTGAATGCTGACGACATCGTAGTTACCTGGTGTCACCAGAGTCGTGGAGCCATCGTCGCGGGACACGAAGTAGAGATGGCGCCACCCATCTCGCTCGCTAACCCACGTGAAGCGCTTGCCATCATCGAACCACTTGACGTCATCACACTCTTCGACCCACGCCGTGCCGCGGTCGGTGAACACGGTGCGAACCGCACCAGTCGACGCATCCGCGAACATGACTCGACACTCGTTCTGCAAACGGTTGAAGCGTTGCAGCATCAACTCGCTCGAGTTGTCGGCCCACTCCATGCGCGCGACGTAGTCGTCACTGGGGTGTCCGCCGATGTCCATCCAACGGATCTCGCCGCCAGTAGCGGGTATCGTACCAATCCGACAAGTTGGATTGGTCGTGCCGACCTTCGGATAGCGATAGCGCGTGACTCTCGAGTAGAGATCCGACGTGTTGTCTACGAGGCTGAACTGCCCCACCGCAGCCGCATCGATCTGCCAAAAGGCGATCCGCTGCCCGTCCGGACTCCACCGGAAGCCATCGCGCAGCCCCCACTCCTCTTCGTACACCCAGTCGAAGGTACCGTTGGTCAGTGTGTCCGACCCGTCGTGTGTCAACCGCGTGACGACACCAGTAGCGAGGTCTTCGACGTAGATATCATGATAGTACAGGTAGGCGACGCGTCGCCCCTCTGGGTCGAACTTGGCGAACTGCAGCCGTGCTTCGTCAAAGCCCTTGCCGAGTTGCTGCAGCTTGCCGGTGGCTCGATCGAGCAGCCAGTAGTCACCGCGCGTGTGCCGTCGCCAAACGCGGCGCGTATTGGTGAAGATCAGCACGCGGGCACCATCCGCGGAGAACTGGTAGTCCGAGATCGTCAGAGGTCTGGACGCACCCGGTGGCACGAGCTGCTTCGCAGCGACGAGGATCTGACGCTTGCCGGTTAGCGGGTCGTAGCGCACGAGGTCGCGCGCGTTGCCATCCGCGGCGCGCTCCAGGGTGGCGAGCCCGCTGTCTTCCAACCACCATGCGGGACCAAAACCCTCGGCACCGAAGTGATTGCTGAACAACTGGTCCAGGGTGATGCCGTCATCACGGCCAGCCACCTGCTGGCTTTCTGCGCGCGGCGCTGGCCCCACGGAGCAGCCAACCGTGACGAGTAGCGCAAACAGCAGTGCCAAGGCCGGTGCGAGTTTGCGATCACTTCGTGCGGATCGCACAAACGAGAAGGGGCGGTGCTGGGAGGTCGGAGATGGCACGTAACGAATCCTGCGATGGCACGGGTCGATGGCATAGCTGGCACTTGCTCGTTCCCGCCGCGAGTAGACGACGAACAAAGTCAGGCAGGGCTGGAACCACCCGTAGGCAAAGTGTATTTTGTGCACAAAGTCATAATCGCCCCCTCCGCCCCAGGCAACCAAAAGCTCATCCACACCATGTCGACGCACAAGGTCCTCATCGCCGGCGCATGGCGCGCTGCCGATTCGAGCGGCTCCTTCCAGGCCCTCAATCCAGCCACCGGCGAGAGCCTGGCGGATCACTACCCCATCAGCAACTGGGCCGACTGCGACGCGGCCCTGAGCGCGGCGCAACAAGCCTTCGAAGGGCTTCGCCAACTAGCTCCGCAAGTGATGGCCGACTTCCTCGATGCCTATGCAGTCCGCATCGAGGCGCGGGCCGGTGAGATCACCGAACTCGCCAACCACGAAACGGCACTGGCCGTCGAACCGCGCCTGGCCTCGATTGAGCTGCCGCGCACCACCAGCCAGATGCGCCAAGCCGCCACGGCGTGTCGTGAGGGGCACTGGACGCACCCGGTCATCGACACTGCGGCGGGCATTCGCACCCAGTTTGGGCCGATCGGCCCGGTGTGCGTGTTCGGTCCCAATAACTTCCCGCTGGCCTTCGGCAGCGTCTCCGGCGGCGACTTTGTCGCAGCAATCGCGGCAGGCAACCCGGTGATCGCCAAGGCGCACCCACTGCACCCGGGCACCTCCCGCCTCTTGGCCGAAGAGGCGCAGGCCGCTGCTAAGTCCGTCGGCTTGCCCGCGGGCACGGTGCAACTGCTCTACGACATGTCTCATGCGGATGGCGAGAGGTTGGCCCAAGACCATCGCTTGGCAGCCATCGCCTTCACGGGTTCACGCCATGGTGGACTCAAGCTCAAGGCTGCGGCAGATGCTGTTGGCAAGCCGATCTTCCTTGAACTCGGCTCCATCAACCCGGTGGTGATCCTGCCGGGAGCCCTGGCCGAAAAGGGCGAGGCCTTGGCCGACGAGTTCACAGGCAGCTGTCTGATGGGCACCGGCCAGTTCTGCACAAGCCCGGGCATGTTGGTGCTGCAGGCGGGTGAGCGCGCCGAAGCCTTCGTGAACAAGACCGTCAAGGGTTTCGCCGCCGCGCCAAGCGGCGTGCTGTTTTCTGAGTCAGGTCGTGAGAGCCTGGCGACCTCGGTGCAACGCTTGCATCAGGCCGGTGCGCAAATCCTCACTGGCGGGACGGCCGAAGCCGGCGATGCGCCGCGCTACACCAACACAGTGCTACGGGTCTCCGGCGCCGATTTCCTTGCGAGCAGTACGGCCTTGCAAGGTGAAGCGTTCGGCAATGCCACGCTGATCGTGATGACAGAGAACCAGGCGGAGACGTCGCAAGTGCTCAACACTCTTGAGGGCAACCTCACGGGCTGCATCTACTCCGCCACCGACGGCAGCGATGATCCAGCCTACGACGAATTGGCGCCAATCATGCGCCAGCGGGTTGGCCGACTGCTCAACGACAAGATGCCCACTGGCGTCGCAGTGTCTCCGGCCATGAACCACGGCGGGCCGTTCCCGGCGACAGCCCAAGCCGGCTTCAGTGCCGTGGGCATCCCCGGAGCGCTGCTGCGCTTCGCCATGCTGCAGTGCTACGACAACGTGCGTCCGGAACGGTTGCCCCTTGGCTTGCGCGACCAAAACCCGGGCGAGCTTTGGCGGCAGGTCGATGGCCGCTGGACCCAGAGCAGCCTGTAGCCGGCCGCCAACCACCCGTGCAATGCGCATCTCCGACTACGTCAAACGAGACCTCGAGTTCAGAATCCGTTCTGGGTCGGATCTTCCCGAAAAGCTGACCGTCGGGGCAATCGCGCAGGTCTACGGCGTCAGCGCGACCCCAGTGCGACAGGCACTGGATGAGTTGGTTGCAGATGACCTGATCATCAGGCAGGAGAACGGGCGTCTGAAGCTGCGTGCGCAGACCCGCCGGCTTCCGGTCGAACCACCGCCCGCGCGCCCGACCGACTGGGAAGCCGTGTTGGCGCGCGAAGTGATCCTGATGAGCCTGCGCGGCGAGGGCGGGTTCGTGCGCGAAGAAGCCATGGCGGAGAGTCACGGGATCGGACGCACCATGTTGCGACGCATCTTCTCACGCCTGGCTGGTGGTGGGCTGTTGGAACACTTGCCGCGCCGCGGCTGGCTGATCCCGACCTTTCGCCCCGAAGAGATGGACGCCTATCTGGTCGTGCGCGAGTCGCTGGAGATCAAGGCCCTCGAGCTGGCGAGCACGCACCTTGATGACGCCGAGATCCAGACAATGATCGAGGGCAACTCAGCGGTCGCGGTGGCAACAGCGAGCATCGACAACCGGCTGCATGCCTATTTCATCGAACAGTCAGGCAATCGCTACATCAGCTCGTTCTTCGAATCACACGGACGCTACTACAACGCACTCTTTGACTACGCCGGTCTCGGCCACGAGGTAGTTGCCGAGATGGCGGGACAGCACCTTGAGATCCTGACCAACGTTGCCAATGGGCGCTGGTCCCGCGCACGACGCGCACTCGCTCATCACATCCGATCCCAGAAACCGGTGATGGCAGCGATGATCGCCACGCTGGCAGCTCCTTCACTATCCGGCGCGACTGCGCGCGAAACCTAACCCTCCCGATGGACACGAGTATCTACCACGGCTGTATCCCAGCCCTCATGACCCCCTGCACCGTCGACCGCAGTCCTGACTTCCCCGCCTTGGTACGCAAGGCCCAAGAGTTGATGACGGCCGGCATGAGTGGCGTCGTCTACTGCGGGTCGATGGGTGACTGGCCACTGCTTACCGACGAACAACGTCAACTTGGCGTGGCGGACCTGTGCTCGGCTGGCGTTCCCACTATCGTTGGCACCGGTGCCATCAACACTCGCTCGGCCACGGCGCACGCCGCCCACGCTCAGGAAGTGGGAGCAAGTGGCTTGATGGTCATCCCTCGGGTGCTGTCGCGCGGCACCTCGCCGGCCGCCCAAAGGGCGCACTTCGCCGCGATCCTGGCCGCGGCGCCCGACGTGCCGGCAGTGATCTACAACAGTCCCTACTACGGCTTCGAGACCCGCGCCGAACTGTTCTTCGACTTGCGCCGCGACTTCAAGAACCTGATTGGCTTCAAGGAATTTGGCGGCGCCGCTGCGTTGAGCTACGCGGCCGAGAACATCACGTGCGCGGCCCCCGACCTGACCTTGATGGTGGGCGTAGACACGCAGGTCTTGCACGGCTACGTGAACTGCGGCGCTACAGGCGCCATCACGGGCATTGGCAACGCCCTGCCGCGCGAAGTGCTGCGCATGGTTGCGCTCTGCACCCGGGCGCAAACTGGCGACGTCGAAGCCCGTCGCCTCGCCAGCGAATTGGAACAAGCTCTCGGCGTGCTCTCGTCGTTCGACGAAGGACCCGACTTGGTGTTGTTCTACAAGTACCTGTTGGTCCTAAATGGCGAAGAGCAATACCGCGTGCACTTCAACGAGAGCGACGCACTCAGCCCCAGCCAACAGGCCTTCGTCGAAGATCAATACCGCTTGTTCAAGGACTGGTGGGCCAACTGGCCTGGCGCTGAGTAGGTACGGCGACGAAGCACCGCGCTGCTATGCCCACAGATCCCCAACCGTGAACCCGTTCGGGAACGGGTCCTCGGGATCGACCACGTATTGCGCAAACCCGGTGATCCACGCTGTGCCTCGCAGGGTCGGCACGACTGCTGCGTATTCACCAACCCGCGTTTCGCGCAGCAGTCGCCCGGTAAATACCGTGCCGAGGATGCCTTCGTGGCGAAAGTCCTGTCCGAGGCCGAGCTGCCCCTTTCGGTGCATCACCGCCATCTTGGCGCAGGTGCCAGTACCGCAGGGCGAACGATCGAGGCAGCCCTTCCAAGTCGAAGGTCGCGCCCAGTCCAGCTCTCCAGTCGATACGATCACCGTGTTGCGGCGGTCGGCGTGATCACCGGAGGGTGGAGCCGAGAGCTGAGCGATCGAAACGCCACGAATCTCCGGATTGTCGGGATGCACGCAGTCGAGTTGCTGCTGCGTCGCCGCCTTGATCATCTCGCCGATGCGCACTGCATCACCGGCTTCGTCCGGGGTCAGGCGCAGGCCCAGCTTCTCGGCATCAGCGATGACGTAGAACATGCCGCCCCACGCGACGTCGACCGTGACGGTACCGAGTTCGGGAACTTCAACCGACGCATCTAAGTGAACCGCGAACGCCGGCACGTTCTCGAAGGTCACCGACTTGACCTTGCCATTCTCCACCTCCGCACGAATCCGGATCAACCCGGCCGGTGCCTCGAGCACAAGATTCGTAATCGGCTCCTGGGATGGCACCATGCCTGTCTCGATCAGGACCGTTGCGACGGCGATGGTGTTGGTGCCCGACATCGGCACGTACTCGACCTGCTCCATGATCACGAACCCGGCAGCCGCTTCCGGACGGGTCGGCGGCAAGATCAGGTTGCAGTTGGCGGCCGGGTAGCCGCGTGGTTCGCGCAGCATGCGCTGGCGAAGTTCATCGCCATGCTGTTCGAGGTACCTCATCTTCTCGAACATCGTCGTCCCGGGCACGTCGAGCACCCCTCCGACGATCACGCGGGCGGGCTCGCCAGCGGCGTGGGTGTCGACGGCTTGGATCATCTTGCTGACGCGCATGCGATTCCTGGTTTGGCCTAGGCATGGCACAAACAAGCAGCGCTTCAGCCAACCCGAACGCCACTACGACACGATCCTGCCCTTGCGAGAGCGCGTCAACCCGCAAGTTCAGGGAGCCGACCGAGCCCAAGACGCATGCTTGCAAGCACTGGACAAACCGCCGCTCGAGGGCGAGAGCAAGCGGGCCTGGTTCGGCCGTGTGCTCCAGAACCTGAGCCGCCAGAAACATCGCGGTGACCGCCGTCGGCGCACGCGCGCAGTGCGCCGACGGCAGCTTCTACTACCAGCCCAATCGCGACAACGCCGGCTACGGTTCTGATTCGCGAATCTCAGCAAGCGCGGTGACGGCGGTCATCCTGACGATTCCAAAGAAGAGCCTGCACATCACAAGCAAGCCCCTCCGCCGCTGAACAATGTGCAACCTGCCACTCGACCATGCCAGCTCTGGCGCGTGGTACGACGGGTGCAAGAACAACCGCCGTAGGATCTTCTGGTATTCCGGTGGTCGATCGAGAAGGTTGCCGTTAGGCGTCCTGCGACGTCGCCGAGATACCGTCTCACCCAGCGAGTTGGCCATCCACCAGGAAGCGAGATGAAGTCGATCACACTGCATTGTCACGCCAAGTTCGCCGCGGCAGCCGCCCTGGCCGTCGCGATCCTTGCGAGCCCCACGGCCAGTCAGACCTCGTCTACCGAAGGTCGCAGCACCTCCAGCAAGACGGAACTCCGAGCCGGCATCGCCTGGTACGGCGTGCTACAGGACGGCATGGCCGAAGCCCAGCGCACGGGCCGCCCGATCATGTACCTGACGGCCGCGCCGCAGTGCAGCGGCGTCCCGGGGATGTGGTGACCCGGTAAGCAAGACATGGACAGGGGTCTCCTGTCCGACCAAGCTGTCATCGAAGCATCCCGTGCGTTCGTCTGTATCCGAACCGCGACCTACGAGGATGCAGCCGAAGCCAAGTTCCAACGAGCCACCCTGTCCGGCGGTCGCGGGGACCTGCGCAACTTTGGCTACTGCCTGCTGTCACCCAACGGCAAGAGGGCAATCCGTCGCAGTTCGCGCGGACCCAATTACATCTACGCCAACGCCGGCGCGATGGCCGCGGAGCTTCGCAAGGTCGCTGGCAGGTACCCGGCAAAGGCGAGTGCCAACAAGAGTCCGAAGACTCTGCCGCAGTTGAAGAACGTGCGCCTCGCACTCAACGTGGCGAGCTGTGACGGGCTTCCCCTGGTCGTCGTCGTGGGCAAGGATGCCAAGAAGGTCGCCGCCATGAGCAAACGACTCAGTGCGGTCGCCTGGCGTGACGACCTGCTCGGCAAGTTCATCTACGCGGCAACGGCCGAGGCGGCGGATCTCAGTGGCATCGACATCGCATCGAAGGGTCATGGCTTCTACGTGATCGAACCCGACGACTACGGGCTCGCAGGCGAACTGATCCGAAAGCTCAGCGCAACGTCGTCCGAGCGTGACTTGACGAACGCGCTGCAATCCATCGCCAAGGAGTTCGATAAACCCACCAAGGTCCACCGCCAACACGTGCGCCAGGGACGGCGCGCCGGCAAGACCTGGAAGACCGAAGTGCCGGTCCCGAAGCGTCGGCGACGGTAGAGCAGGCGTCGCTAGCTTTGGTGTTGCGTGAGCATGATGGTTGCTGCGGCATCGATCCGCAGAGTCAGGCGACCAGTCACATTCGCTTGACCCGCATTCCAGTCTCACCACCGCTACCCAGCGACGCTCCGTTGTGCAGGTGCGCGGGGGCGGCGCCGTCGCCTACTTCATCGGCGGGATCTTCTGCTCTTCAAACCAAAGCGAGAGATGGCCGCGCGGCGGCATCAGCCCGCGCCGCGGGTGGTTGTAGCGCAGGAAGCTGGTGACGGCGACGGTCGCCTTGCCGCCTTCGAACTCGTCGCGGAAGTCGTTGTAGATGTATGCGCCCCGAGGCTGTCCACCCTGCCGTTTGCCGACCCCGACATTCGACTGGGCCAGCAACTTGCCGTTGACCCAGATGGCATAGCCCTCGCCGGCATTGACGTGAGCGCTACCCCCGACCAGGATCCGATACCGGTGGCCCTCTTTGAGCGGCGGAAACTCGAACGTGCCGCGGAGCAGCAGCACTTCCTTCTCCCACATGGTTTTCGGCGCCTCGCCGCACCGGCAGAACAATGCCGTACAGCTTTCCGAAAGCGGCAGTAGCTTGCCTTCGAGCTGGCCGAAGGGCTGCAGCCCTTTCTTCCAACCGGCCTTGGCCGGGTCGAAATCGGGCGCGAACCAACTCGCCATGCCATCGGGATACGTTACCTCGCGGTAGCGGCTCCCCTTCTCCTTGGGCCGCGTCTCTGCTGGGTCGAAGCTGAAGTAATCCCACTGTGCGTGGTCTAGAGCGGGACCGAAGGAGTGCCAATCGTAATCGTCTACTCCGGCAGCGCGGTAGCAGTTGGCCAGCCCGAACATCGCACCCCGCACGAACTGGTTCGCGCGCTGTGGTCGTTCGCCGAGCACCTCCTGCAAGAGCGCCTTGTTGTAGCGTGGGTTGACGGCGTAGGACGCCGCAATGCCAGCGAGGATGATCGGCGCCAGCGCCTTTTGCGCGGCGGCCAACTCCACCTCCGACGGCTCCGCGGTCTCATGTCGGGCGACGGGTTTCGGCCGGGAGGACCGCAGCAGCGGTGCCGCTTGGCCGCCAAGCAACCCAACCATCGCCCGGCCGAGGGCATCGCCAACCAACATGTAGGTCTCGGCGTTACGGTTGTAGTGGTAGTCCTGGCTCCGCGGCGACTCGTCGACCTCGCGCCAGAAGTCGCGAATGTCGACCGAGGTCACGGTGCCAGCGAACTCGGGGTGTTGCGTTGCATCACCGACGGCCATCTGTGCCTTGAGGATCCTCAGGAACTTGTCCGACATGTTGTGTCCACCGAACCCGACGGTCGCAACCACAACGGGCAGCTTCGGCACCTGGAACTCCTTGCGCACGTCGAGGATCAGATTGACGAGGTTCTGCTCGTACTGCGCGATGGATTCCTCGGTGCCACTGTCCTTGTGGCCCTGAAACCAGGCGAAGCCAGCGATCTCGTATCCCTGCCCCTGGTAACCAGGAACGACGCTCTCGATGTTGGCGAGGGTCTTGTGCACACCCTCGATCATCAGCTTGTATTCGAGTGACTCCCACTCGCTGTCAGGGTCCGTGCGTCCGCTAGACGGCGGGCGAAAATCGAATCCCAGCGAGCGATTGCCCATCGCTGTCTTGATGAGCAGAACCTGCTCGTCGTGGAACGTGCCCATCACGTGCCCGAAGCCGAGCTCCGGCCCGATAGACTTGCCGTTCGAGGTGGCACTCAGCGGCGAGCCCTTGCCATCCTTCGCGAGCCGGGCTTCCTGAACGTAGACATCTCGGCGCACGGTCCAGTTGCCCTCCCCGTCGACCAGCCAGGGGAACTTCCCCTCGCGCTTGGCCACGGCCTCGAGGTCGCCATTGCCGAGCAGGTCGACCTTCTCAAGCCAGAACCTCGGCGGGTCACCCTTGAAAGCTGTGATCTCGAATGCGTACCTCGTGCCTGGCTCGAGAGTCACATGGACCGGCTCGTCGAGCACTGGACGGCGGTAGACTTCCTTGCCATCGAGCTCCATCACGCAATGAGAGTTCTCACGGAAACCGCAGTGCAACTGATAGACACCTCGCTGCAGAACCTCTAGCTGCCCCTTCGCGATCGGCTTGTCGGCCTCTGTGCCGTCCGGCAGGTAAACGAGTAGCTTCGAGACCTTGAAGTTGCCGACGCGATAGATCTGCAACGGCCCGTCGGGTACGGCGGGATCGGAGCTGAGGTAGACCCCGGTGTAGACGTTTCGCGCCCCACCGAGATCCCCCATCCCGACCATGTTGGACTGGCCGGCGAGGATGTAGACCTTGACCGGCTTACCGGCGTTGCCCGGCTCGGCATTCGGGTCGGACAATCGGGCCGGAACCTGCGCCTCGGCGCAAAGGGCGAACAAGGCCAGGAAGACAGCTACCGCCACACGGCTGCATACACGCGATGGGTTGTTGGACATCTTGTTGAGGTGTTCCAAAGTAAACACGGCCGCTTTCTCCTCACGGCACGGAATCCCCACACAACGTTCCAAACGGCTCCTAGACACCCTAGGACGGTCGAGCAATCGCATAGGCACTGCAGAACTAAACTCCAGCGACCGTCGCAAAGAGCAATCCCCCACCGATCGCCACTGCTGCACGGTGATCCAAGCGACTTCAGAGCAGTTCGGCAAGCGCAGTGATCAGCCGCTCAACTTCCGCCGGCGAGTTGTAGTGCACGAGGCTGGCGCGGATCACTCCGTCCCGGTCCATGAGACCCATGTCGCGAATCGCGCGATAGGCGTAGAAGTGGCCCCAGCGCAGGGCGAGTCGGCGCTCGTCGAGCCGCGGCGGAAGCTCACTGGAACGCATCCCGTCGACGCTGAAGGCGACGGTCGGAACGCGACGCGCGGGGTCAGCCGCTGGCACGCCGTGCAGCGTCACGCGCGGATGTTCGACGAGGAAGTCGATCAGCGGTGCGATCAGCTGCGACTCCCATGCGGCGACATCGGCGAAGATCCCTGCCAACCGCTCCGCACTTGGCTCCGGACTCTGTGCCCCCTCGTCGAGGCTCGTCAGGTATTCGCAGATACCGGGCAACGAGGCCACCAACTCGTGATTCACGCCCCCCGGCTCAAGCTTGCCCGGGACGTCGTGCTCGCCGAAGAAGAAGTGGCACTGACCCTTCGCATGCTCAAGAAGCTCACGCCTGCCGAAGAGCACCGCTTGGTGCGGACCGTAGACCTTGTAGAGGCTAGCGACGTAGAAATCGACGCCGAGCGAACGCACGTCGACAGCACGATGCGGGGCAAACGCCACCCCATCGACAAAGCTCCACGCACCCGCCTCGCGGATGCGTGCGGCGATGCTCGCCACGTCGTGAATCGTGCCCGTGACGTTCGGGCAATGCGTGAAGGCGACGAGTCGCGTGCGGTCGGATAGCAGCGGCTCCAGGTCCTCAAGTTCGAGCGCGAGAGTCTCTGGCCGGAAGCGCCACTCCTTGACGACGACACCGCGCTCTTCGAGCCCCCGCCACGGACCAATGTTTGCCTCGTGATCGAGATTGGTGACGATCACCTCATCGCCGGGCGCGAACCGCGCGCCAAGAGCGCACGCCATGCGCTGCACCAGCACCGTCGTCGAGGCACCATGCACGATCTCTCCCGGGTCCGCATTGAATAGGCACGCCGCCGCGCGGCGTCCTGCGTCGACGGCTGCAACCGCGTCCCGGGACAGCGCGTAGGTTGCCCCATGTTGCACGGCATGGCGTTCCATATAGCCCGTGAGACGCTCGATCACGGGGCGGGCGGGCACCGTTCCGCCCGCGTTGTCGAATAGCGCCCAGTCGGATCGCAGGGCAGGAAACGAGGCGCGGGCGGCATTCAGGTCGAGCATGGCGCAGAGAGCGTAACGTCACCGAGCCGGCGGCACCCCTTCTGCGCTGCCCCACCAATCTGGCAGGACTACTTGTTCGGAGTCATGTACTCGAACCGGGCCAGATACCTGTCCACTTCTAGAAACCAAGCCAGCGGATGCGAGGCCTTGCCGTCTTTGGTCGAAGCCAGGCGTTGCTGCGCGGCGCTAGCGTAGACGGTGTCCGGATGGTCCCTGAGGATCGCCTCGATCGCCGAACGATCCTTGGTCGCGCATGCGGCCATGTAAGCGCGTCCCGCCGCCAGAACCCGCACTCCAGACCTCGTCGCCATGCGTTTCGTATAGGGCCGGAAGCGCCCATCGAGGGAGTTGCCGAACTTCCCTCGAGCCTTCTCGATCAACCGCGCAACACCGACCAGATCGCCAGTCGCGCCAACATGCGAGATGCACTCGAGCAGCCAGTCCGCCTCGACTTCGATCACGACCTTGAAGTAATGGCGTAGGAACCGGTCCACCTTGGTCTTGGCGGTCGCCGTCTTCAGGACTTGTGCCGCGCCAACATAGTTCTCGAACGACAACGCGTGGTAGACGTCGATCAAGCTCGGGTCTTGGATGTCGCTGAGGCCAAAGCCAGGCGGCATGAACAGCTCTCCCGTGCTCGCTTGGCAAGGGTGCATGAACTTGTTGTCGCGCGCGTAGGTGCTGGTGTAGCAGTTGCCAAAGCGCCCAACGCCAACCTTGTTTCGCTTCATCGAGTAGAGCGGGCCGGTGTGGCCTCCGCCGTAGCTCAGGGCGTACAGGTATCGCCGGCCATTGGCACCACCGCCTGCCCCCTCACCGGACCCGTTGGTGCCGAAACGACGCAGACGGTCCGTGAACCCCCTCTTGCCCGGCAGGGTTGACATGTGGCCCGAAGCGTTGCCGTCGACCCGATCCTTGGAGTGGTCGCGCGTTGCCGCGCAGGCCAACATATCCGTCGACCAAGAGATGATGCCCATCAGCATGCGGATCTCGTTGGCATAGAGAACGAACTCGGCCTCTTCGTAATCGATCAGGCGCGCCTTCGCCGCATTACCAAGCAGAACGGCCCCGGCACCAGCCGGTGCGACGGAACTCGCGAGCGCCATTGTGCGGTGGAGGTGGTCAACGTGCTGTTCGTAGCTCCGCGCCTTGGAAAGTGGCGGCATTGCGATTCCAGTCGGCGCAAACTTATCCGTCGTAGGATCCTCTCCCAGTTCGAGCGCTTCCCGCACATCGTTCCGATAGCCGTTGAACTCCCACATGCGCCGCGACATAGCCTTCGATGCCTTGGTCTGGATGGCGCCAACGTCTGGCAATATCAGCTCGCCGACCTTCGTTGCCGGCATCAGGAAGTGCTGCTGAAAGTGGAGCTGGGTCGACGGATTGAGGATGTAGTTGCGCCAGACTCGGCGCGTCATTGCCACCTCACGAAGTTCCGCGTCGGAGAGCGAAGCCAAGTGGCGGTGGTACACAGCACGAATTGGCTCGTCGAGTATCACCGCGTAGCTTCGCTCGAGCGCGGCCAGTTTGTGATCGATGACCTTCTCAAGGCTCAGCCATGCCACCGGAGCGTCGAGCACCAGCCGAAACTGCTTGCGTCGCGTCGCAGCATCCTCGTCTTCAGCTGGCGGCTTCGCCAAGTACTTCAGAGCTTCCTGAATCTCGGGTGCGAGGTCACGAACCATCGCAGGCGCGGCCTTAGGAACACGTTGGCCGGAGCGGTCCTGATCGGATCTTTGCCCGGTCAGTGAAGAGGCAGCAATGCAACAGGTGAGGATGACTAAGGGGCAACGCATGGTGATGGTCTGGAGAGTCAGTGGGTCACTGCACGGTCACCTGCGCTTGCTGCTCTTGCCGAGCACGATTTCTGCGAACCCCAACGGTAGGCCGGCCTTGCCGCCTCGGGTGATCACTTTCAGAGTCATCTTGCGGACAGTGCGTATCCTCATGAACTCATACACAGTAGGTGCCAGTGGATTCGGATTCATATCGATGATGACCGACCGCTTTTCCTTGTTCCAAGTCACCTCGACTTGGCGAATCAGGCCGATGCGCTTGATGTCCTCACGCCGCTTGAATGGCTGCGTCAAGATCAACCGCCGGGCCTTGACTTTATCGTCAAACTCGAATGTCAACGTCGGTGCCTGATCCGCCGCGGCACAAAGCCACTCCGTGTGAATCAATCCATCCGCAGCACGCGCAGCCGTCTTTTGGTTGCTGCTGGCTGCGATCGCCACCTTGAGGCCTTTCAACTGGTTGCCTTCCTGAATCGTCGCGAGGCCTTGCATCCACGGTTCGATCACGTCACGGATCTTCACTTGCATGGGCAGCGACTTGATCGTCACCGTGCGATCCGTTCCGCCCGGCGGAACATCCGGCGCGATGGCGATGACGCGTGCCTCGATGGTGTGCGTTCCGTGCGACAGTTGCACGCTGCGGTGGATGAACGTGGTGACGTTGTTCCAGGCCTTCGTTGGGTCGGCGGGTAGCTGGCCAAGGATGCGATCGCCTTCCAGATACTCCACCCTCAGGATGCGCAATCCGTATGCGGCGTGCTCGCTCAATAGGCGCTTGCCGAACCCTTGGATGTAGAGCATCAGGGGTTGCTGGCCAGCGCCGCGCAGTTCGATGTCGTCACCTTCACGGCCGGAGGCGAACAGGTGTCGCGACTTACCTCCGGCGCCCGAGCCGGTTTGCGGCCCGCCCTTGGTCGCCCGCCGCAAGAAGAGCAGCGCGAAGCAGGTGTTGTAGTGTTCACCCCAACCACCGTTCTTCTGTCGATTAAGAATGACGCGGGCTCCGTCGACGTACCACCAGTGGTCGCCGAACTGCTCACGCTGGGCCAGGCCGCCAACCCGCTCCATGCCATAGAGGTAGTACAGCAACCACCGGCCGCCCTGCCCTGGCTTTTGATCATGCGTCACGCTGAAGTACACATCGAGCCAGCTCAAGCCCGCGACGAGTGCGCGGTTGAGGTTCCGGCGCGCTTGCTTCTTCATCCTCTTGCCGAGGCCGATCTCACAGATCTTCAGGATCGAGACTCCAGCCGTTGTCATCGTGCCCGTCGCCTGGTGCGGGGCACCGTCCCTTCTCGCCCGGTATTCGAAACCCGCCACCTCACGTTGGCCAACGCCCGTTCTGCCGGTGATGGCGACGTCAACCATGTGTAGATCTTCTTGGTGCCTGAGCGTGCCCTCGATGAGGTTGAGCCAAGCATCGCGCGGAACTTTCAGCCCGGCCTTGTTCGCAGTCCACAGTCCCAGCGCGGCGTATTGCGAGTTGGATAGGTCTTGCCCCCCCTGCGGATAGGCCCAGGTACCGTTATTGCTCTGATTCCGGAGCATCATCTCCAGCAACTCCCTGAGCCGACTGAGATGTGCCCGATCATTGGTCACGCTGTACGCGAGCATCATGCAGGCGATCGCGTAGGTCCTCGGCGGCGTCACGCTGTCGAGAAAACCAAAGGCCCGCTTGATAGCCGGATGCTGCATCGACACACCGCAGTTGAGCAACGCATAGACGCAGAGCCCGGTCTGCCCACCGACGTCATTGCCAACGACGCCAAACGAGCCGTCACGAAGCTGAGCATCCAGGAGGCGCTCGACGCCATCCGCAATCGCGGCATCGATTCGCGGCTTGAGCTTGAACTCATCTGGATGAACTTTCTGAGCACTGAGTGGTGCCGCAGCGAGTGCGCCAATGAGTGTTGCAATGAAAACGACGTGACGCATGGATGCGGACAATACCAAAGATGCCGCGGACCGGTGAATCGGGACGTGTGATTCTGCTCTAAAACGTGGCCCCGCAGCCAGCAAGGGGCGCTGCCAAACCCCATAGCATGGTGATGCGCGATCCGACCAAACTACCAGTGGCCTGATTTCGACCCAGCGAACCATCAGCAGGCGCCGAGCAGCGTTTTTGGCTCGGAGCTAGGAGCCTACTTCTTGCCGACGAGGATCTTGATCATCGCTTGTGCCGAGGCATCGCCGACCAGGCAATAGCTCTCCGCGCTGTTGTGCCAGTGGCTCTTTTGCCGGCCAGGTTTGTGTATTTGGAAGTGTCGGGTCGGGACCGCGGTGCATCGATTGTGCCTGGCCGCGGCAGCGATTTGCTGTGGCTCGATACTCTTGCCGAGGAAGCCGGCAACGCCCGAAGCCTTCGGACCACCCATCCCGCTTGTCGCAATGACGAAGGGCAGGTTCTTGACGCCGAGGTCTTTGCGTAGGTCGACAATGAAGTTGCTCATGTTGGCCTCATACTCCTTCGCGAAGTTCTTGGAGCAGGCGTCGTTCCAACCCTGATGCCAGAGGAAGCCAACGATTTCGTAGCCTTGGCCGCGATAGCTTGGGAAGTGCTTCTTCAAGTTGCCGAGCACCATCTGCACTTCTTCGAGCATGCTCCGGTAGCGCAAGCCGAATTGCTGCTTGATGTCATCGAGTGAGGCGTTGGGGTTCTTCTTCTTCTTCTTTGCCAGCATCGCTTGCAGGGTGGCGTGCTCTGGCAGCTTCGAACTCGGTGGGCGGAAGGTTGCGGCAAGCGCCTGACCACCCCAGGCAGTCTTGATGAGCAGCACCTGCGACTTGTAGTGCTCGCCGAGGAGGTGACCAAAGGTGAGTTCGGGGCCGATGCTCTTGGCGTTGGCTCCGAGTCCGACCCTCAGGTTGCACTTGATGACGGATCCTCTCCCTGGCTTGTGAAAGTACCAGACATCCTTGCGCTCAACCCATTCTCCATCCCTCTTCAGATAGGCAAACTGCTGTTGCGCGGCGGCGTAGTCGAGATCGCCGTCCTTGTTCATGCTGATCCTGCCGTGGCCTTGCATGTTGGATTGGCCGGCGAGGATGAACACCTTGATCTTCGCCTTGGAGCCAGTGTCCTGGGCCAGGATCGAGTGCGGTGTGCACAGGGCAGCCAGAGTCGCCGTGATGTAGAAGAATACGCGCGTCATGGGAGTGGTTCGCTGAGAGGGTTTCGGTTGGCGGTGGCCTGATCAGTAAAAGGTCGCCTGAAACGGCTAGCGCTTTGCCGTCGGGGGGTATTCGTACTTCTCGACGGTTGCCTGCTTGCCGACAAAGTAGGCGAACGCTGCGCCCGGTTCGTCAGCAGCTTTGGCGGCCTCTGCGTAGGCGGTGCCGCCATACCTTCTGATGAGTGCCCTGCTGGCCTTGGCTCGCCCCGCGCCGTCAAGATCGCCTAGCACCATGCGATGGAAGGCCTCGCCGGCCTTCAACGCTTGCGCGAGTGCGGGATCGGCCAACATGGCGAGACGGAGTATGCCCTCCTCCTCGAATGCCGGGTTGCCCTTGAACATCTTGGCGCCAGCCAGCAGTCGACGGCGAGCCTCGTAGACGTCCCCGGCGTCTTCGATCGCAGCTGATGAATCTAGGATCCAGTCGATCTCGGTCTGCACCGCCGCGCGGAAGAAACGCAACAGCATGCTCGTCTTCTCGTTTGAGGGACGAGCCTTCGCCAAGGCCCGAGCGGCATGACCAAACTCACCTGACTGCAGCTTTGAGAAGATCGAGCGGGCTGATCCGCGCAATCGGGTGTTGCTCCAACCGGGAGGCAGCACGAGTTCGTTGGCCACCGCCTGACAGTCGTGCACGATGCTGCGATCGGTGCCGTAGATGCTGGTGTAGGCGTTCTTCCGCCGACCGACGCCGACGCAGTTCCTCCTCAGGGAGTAGAGCGGCCCGGTATGACCACCGCCATAGCTCAAGCCGTTGATGTAGCCGCGGCCGCTGGCGCCGCCACCGACACCCTCACTGCCAAAGCGCCTGGCGCCCATGCGACGGGATCGATCGGTGAAGCCGCGCTTCTCCTTGATCGACGACATGTGCCCCGTGGCCAGTCCTTTGGTTCGGTCATTGGAATGGTCGCGAGCAACTGCGTTGCCGAGAGGGTCCACGCGCCAGACGATGGTGCCGGAGAGCATTCGCATCTCATTGCCGAAGAGCACGTACTCCGCTTCCTGCACATCGATCTCTTGCGCCGCCTCGTCGTTGTACATCAGAACCGCCTGGGCTCCAGGCGGCGCGACGGTGTGTGCCAAGACCATACTGCGTTCGGTATGATGCAGACTATCGAGGAAGGTTGGTGGTTGGTCGAGAGGCGCGTACGCGATCTGCGTGGGAGAGAGCTTGCCGACCGTTGGATCCGTTTGCATGCCGAGGGCTGTGTGGGCCATCGCTTGGTACTCGCCAAGTTCCATCAGGGTCTTGCGTTGGCTGCACACTGGCTCGTCCTTCACGTCTTCCGCACGCAGTAGCAAGGCTTCGCCGGCAGCCTTCATCGGCGCCAGAAACTCGGCTTGAAAGTTGCTCCGGTGCCCGCCATGGAGCACGTAGCTCCGCCACAAACGTCGAGCGCGCTGCACGATCATGATCTGTTCGTCGCTGAGACTGATCAGGTGCCTCATGTAGGCGTCCTCAAGCCAGGCTTGCAACGCAACGGTGTACTTGCCGCGCAAGGACGCCAGTTGTTTGTCGATGTGCTGCAACGCCAATCGCGCACCACCAGGACCGAGGCCGATCACCTGCTCGATCAGGTATCGACGTTCGCTGCGGTCGATCGACTTGGCGAACGTATCGAGGCCCTCGACAATCTGTCTCTTCTGTTCGCTGCTGAGCTTCGCATCGGTGGCCGGACTCGGCGCGGCCTTCTTTGCCACCTGACCTGGGCAAGCGGAGACCAAGAGCACGAACACAGCCAGCGATGAGATGCACGTTATCATCGTGCGTAAGCCTATCAGACGTGCGCGGGCGCCGACCGTCTGCGATGGGCTCCCATTCTGGTTCTGGCTATTCGTGCGCGACGTCTTGCTTGGCAAGCGACGAAAGCCACCTCAGCGTGCACGCGTGAGCACTTCGATCAAGTGCACGCACAGCAGCAACTCAGAACACGAATACCAAAGTCCCCTACCGCGATGCCGCTTGCCAGGAAGATGCGGCACGACCGATTGCATGATCTCGGTCAACGCGCGACCGCTGCGGTGCGTGCGTGGCCCGCCACATGTGCGCAGCGTAACTCCACTGCAACGAGATCCGGTTTGCGGGCCGGGCGGCTGACGATGGAGTATGATCGCATTCTCAGGTTGGCTTACCAGCGGCCCGGCCTCGCGCGTTAGCTATTCGTCTCGCCGGAAGCTGCCTGCCATACGCTCCACCCTTGCGCGCGACCGGACCATGAAGACTCCCCCATCTCGTTCGTTCTTCGCCCACGCAATCACGGTCGCGGCACTCACGTGTGCTGTGTCGGCACCTTTGTCCGCACAATGGACCGGTGAATGGTCCATGGACATGAGCAGCGGCGCAATCGCGGTCGACATCTCCGGCAGCGGCAACGACGGCACGCTCGCAAACTTCAACGGAACCCCGTGGGTTCCCGGCATGGTAGTCAACGCTCTCTCGTTCGACGGTGTGGACGACTACGTATCGCTTAACGCGCAGGCTTCGATCTATGAAGGGCTGGGCGCACCGTATTCCGTTGCGTACTGGGTCAAGGCGCCGGCACAACCGAACGTGTTCGTCTACGCAGAGGGCGCGACGTCCAGCACCGCCATCTTGATCTTTGGCAGCGGCCAGTACCCAGCCCAATCGGACAAGTTCCGCGTCTACTGTCGCAACGATCAGGGCAATGCTCCGTTCAGCGGCCTGTCGAACGCCGTCGTCTATGACGACACCTGGCACCACATCGCTTTTGTCGATGTGTCGGGCCAGATCACCCTCTACGTGGATGGTGTGGTCGACAGCGGCAACATCTCCTACGACCCTGCGCGCCTACCCGGCATGCCGGGTCATGGAACGTTTTCGATGACCACGACGGCGATTGGGGCCCTCGTGCGCGGTTCCGTCTGTTGCCACACGAACGGGCTGGTGGACGACCTCCGCCTCTACAAGTTCGCGATGTCGCCCACGGACGTACTGCAGGCGATGGTCGGCATCCCGGTGCTGCCAACGTCGGCGAGCATCGGCGAGTACGGAGTGGGTTGCGGAGCAGGTCCACTCGACCTTGCGCCCAGTGGCAGCGCCGTGATCGGTGGCTCTGGTCTGCAATTGCAGTTGCAGTCCGGCACCCCGAATGCATTCGGTTTCTTGGTTTGTGGCTTGGGCGCGATTGCTCCGATTGATCTGGGTCCGGCCGGTTTCAGCGGGTGCACGCTCTACCCGAACAACTTCGTTTCTGCATTCCTTGGCGTGCTCGATGCTGCTGGAACCGCACCGGCGTTCCTGTTCGCGATCCCGAACAACCCGGCCCTGGCCTTTACGCAACTCAACTGCCAAGCGGTAGCCCTGGATGCGGTCGGGCTTGAGTTCTCCGACGTAGTCGAGGCGACGCTCGGGAACTGAACCCCCAGCGGCGACATCGCGGCTGGCGGCGTCAAACAAACAGCTGAACGTCTGCGCCGTTCGCGCGCAACGCCAAGCAGTTTGGCAATTCGAGCGCCTGTCCGGCTGACGAGCGAGGCGATAGCCAATTGCGTGTGCTCACTGGCAGCACACTACGGAGTTGTCACCGGGCGCCATGCGGTTCTCGCCGAACGCAGCAACGCCCTCTAGGATTCTCGGCAGATCGAACTGCAACGTTCCGAGACACCGACAGAATCCGCATGAAACATCTCCCCATCGCTCTCTCACTGGCCTTTGCACTCTGCACGGAGGCATCGGCGCAGCTGCACCTCGCCAACTCGTTTGGCGATCACATGGTCTTGCAACGTGACATCGGCGCCAGGGTCTGGGGCACCGCAACACCTGGCGAAACCGTTGCGATCGCTTTCGCCGGCAAGTCGGCAACGGCAACAGCAGCGAAGCACGGTCGCTGGATCGCCACCCTACCTCCCATGCCGGCTAACGCAGAAGGTCGAGAGCTCGTCGTGACCGGCTCTAGCGACAGCGTGCGAATCAGAGATGTACTCGTCGGGGATGTCTGGGTCTGTGGCGGGCAGAGCAACATGGCATGGACCATGAGCGGATCGCGCGATGCAGACATCGAGATCGATTCCGCCGATACGCCCCAAGTCCGCTACCTGCGTATGCCACAGATCGCGATCGCCGAGCCACAGACCGACTTTCCCGTCGCGAGCCCGACGCACAAGGTTGGCAACTGGCGACTCTGCACTCCAGAGCAAGTCGAAGCCTGCACCGCCGTGGGTTACTACTTCGCCCGCCGCCTACATCGTCGACTACGGATTCCGATCGGAATCATCGACACCTCCTGGGGCGGCACGATGGCGCAACACTGGTGCTCCAAGGCAACGCTTCGAACGTTCGCCACGATGAACTCCTACTTCGCCACCTACGAAGCCAAACGCAAGGAATGGATCGACGGCGGCAAGGAAGAGGGAGCCAATCGACGCTACGAGGCCGACGTCGCAACTTGGCAGAAAGCTCGGGATGCCGCCAAGGCTTCCGGAGAGCGCGAGCCACGTCGCCCCAACAAGCGCAACTACGAGAACCCGGGTGACCAAGGACACCCAGGGGCGATGTTCAACGGCATGATCGAGCCAATCAAGAACACGGCACTGCGCGGAGTCGTGTTCTACCAAGGCGAAAACAATTCATTCGGAGAGACCTGGAAGCCCTTCTCGAGCACATTCCCCGCCGTCATCCGTGACTGGCGGAGAGCATTCGGAGTCTCCGATTTGCCGTTCTGCAACATCCAGATTGCCGGCTGGAGCACGCGTCGCACGATGACCTACGACATGAACCACCACACCAACATCATTCGTGAGGTGCAGCTGGATACCTGGCAAGACACCGAGAACACCGGACTCATCGTCACCTACGACTGCAACAGCAATGGCAGCATCCACCCGGGACGCAAACTGCCCGTCGGGGAACGCACGGCGCGGTGGGCGCTAGCCGAGGTCTACGGGACAACGGACCGTCGCAACAAGCGGCCAATCGAATGGCGCGGCCCGCTCTACGAGGGAATGCGGATCGTCGACAACAAGATCTTCGTCTCGTTCGTCAAGGAGACTGCGCGAGGACTGCGACTCAACAAGGATGTCGCGTTCGGCTTCTATGTGGCCGGCGAGGACAAGACCTTCCACCACGCATCGGCACGCATTCACGGCAAGACGAGCGAGGTCGAGATCTGGTGTGATGCTGTCAAGCAACCGGTGGCGGCACGCTACGGCTGGTCCAATCTTCCGGCAGGTACACTTCTGAACGGTCGCGAGCTACCGGCCTACCCGTTCCGCACGGACAACTGGCCGATGGAGCCCCATCAGTCGACCGGATCCTACGTTCGCGGGAAGTAGCACAAACAAGCAGCGGTGCGCGCGCGAGTTGTCGAAGGGAGTTGCTCCGACCTGCGACGAACCGTGTCGAGCGCGTGCACAGCGGCTACTCAGATCGTGGTCGCTTCGATCGCCGGGCCAAACGCGAATGCGCCAGTCGACGGCGAGACGCCCATGGACTGTAGGCGGAATACGAAACCGGTCGGTGCGTTCGCCGGGATCGTCAGCGTCGTTCCGGCAGAACCTTGTTGGCAAGGCAGCGGCACGAAAGGCGGCGCCGACGTGAGCCCCACGTCGAGTACGAACACGTTGCTCAGCAGCAGGGAGTTACCGAAGCCAGGCACGCTCACGCAGGGGCCAGGCGTACCGAAGGCGATGACATACAGCGTCGACGGCGCACTAAAGTGCATGATGTTTCGCGAGGTGCCAACGCCGACCACGCTGCCGACCATCGGCTGACATGACACGGGACCGCAGTCCTGGCCATAGAGGACGGTCAGAAAGCCGCCGCCTGCCATGGTCAAACCAATGTCCTGTTGCGCCGTGGCAGGCACGACTAGCGCGAGGAAGAGAATGAGGCTGGGCAGGGTCTTCTTCATGGTGTGGTCCAGATAGCCGGAGGTCGGATGATATGTAACACTACTTCCGTGCATGATCTAGAATCACCGGTCTACTGGTAGAGACCTGCTTCGGCTGCCTGATCCGATAGAATCTCCTCTGCCACTCCATGCGCCTCGCGACCCTTGTCCCTCTATGGCTGACCGTTGCAGCGGCATTGCCCGGCAGTGCAACCGCGTCGCCACAATCACCCCAGCTTTCGTTCTTCGAGACCCGCATCCGTCCGGTGCTCGCCGAACACTGCTACCGATGTCACAATAGTTCCGACAGCCAGAAGGCGCGCCTCGCCCTCGACTATCGCGCCGGGCTGCGCCGCGGTGGCAAGTCAGGTCCGGCCATCGTGGTCGGGGGCGCCGCCGAGAGCCTGCTGATGCGCGCAATCCGGCACCAGCACCCGAAGTTGCGCATGCCGAAGGAGGGTGCGAAGCTCAGCGATGCCGTTATCAGGGACTTCGAGCAGTGGATCGATAGCGGCGCCGAGGACCCGCGCGACGACCCGCCAGCCGCGACCAAACTCGCCGAGACGATCAGTTGGGACACCATCCGCCGCCGCCGCATGCAGTGGTGGAGCTTTCAACCAATCGCAAGCAACAGGCCGCCAACGCTCGCCGGCGCCGGGCAGTCGCCACACCCCGTTGACCGCTTTGTCTTCGACCGCCTGCGCCGTGCGGGGCTCGAACTGGCGCCGCGTGCTGATCGTCGCACACTGCTGCGCCGGGTAACCTTCGCACTTACCGGCTTGCCGCCGACAGAAGCAGAGGTCATGGCGTTTGTCGCCGATGACTCGGCCAACGCCTACGAGGCCGTTGTCGATCGACTGCTGGCCCAGCCGGCGTTCGGCGAGCGCTGGGCGCGCCATTGGATGGACTGGCTGCGCTACGCCGATTCGCACGGCAGTGAAGGCGACCCCAACATCCCCCACGCGTGGCGATACCGCGACTACCTGATCCGGGCGCTGAACGCCGACGTGCCATTCGACCAACTCGTCAAGGAGCACATCGCAGGCGACCTACTGGACGAGCCTCGCATCGACTATGAGCAAGGTATCAACCAGTCGCGCATCGGCACCGCCCAGTTTCGCATGGTGCAACACGGCTTCGCGCCAACCGATGCCCTCGAAGAGCAGGTGCTATTCACGGACAACCAGATCGACGTGGTGTTCAAGGCATTCATGGGACTGACCGTGTCCTGCGCGCGCTGCCACGATCACAAGTTCGACGCCATCGGCCAAGACGACTTCTATGCCGTCTACGGCATCTTCGCGAGTTGCCGACCCGCGACGGTCACGACGGACACGCCCGCACGATTGGCAACCAACAAGACCGAGCTTGTAGCCAGCAAAGCCCGCATCAAACATGGCCTCGCAGCGAACTGGTTGTCGACGGTCGAAGACGTGACCAAGAGCCTGCTCGCGGCCGACCCAACAGTGCAAGACCTGCTCGCCAAGGCTAGCAAGGACGACAAGAACCCGCTGCACGCGTGGGCCCGCCTGGCGCCCGTCGAGCCCGCAAAGTTCGAAAACAACTGGCGGGCGCTGCTGCACGCTTGGCGCGACAGTCGCGTACGTCTGACCCGGCAGCAAGCAAACGCCGTCGGCTGGGATCTTGCCGGAGACGACTGCGCAAAGTGGCATTCCTACGGTGCCGGACTCACCGGTCAACCATCGCCGGCCGGCGGGTTTCGCGTTCTTCCCGACGGGGACCTCATCGTCGACTCACTGTTGCCAGCCGGCGTCTACTCGCACCTGCTATCAAGCAAGCACAACGGCGTATTGACCTCGCCGCGATTCTCGTTCGACATGAATGCGATCTACGTCCGCGTTCTCGGCGACGGCCGCGCCCGCGCGCGCTACGTCGTGCAAAACTATCCGCGTAAAGGGACGGTGTACCCAATCCACCACATGTCAGGTGGCAAATCGCGATGGGTGCGCTGGGACACAGCCTACTGGCAAGGCGACCACGGCTACCTCGAGCTATCGACGGCTGCCGACCAAGCGGTCGAAGCCGACACCCGTGCGACGCGCTCGTGGTTCGGAATCACGCAAGCGATCCTGGTCTCGGCCGAGCAACAGCAACGCGGGGAAAGGCCGGTCGACGAGGCTGCCGAGTTTGTGACGCCGTTGTTCCTGGCGCTGGCCAAAGCCCCCCCCACGAGCATGGCAATGCTCGAACGTGGCTACGCGAAGGCACTGCGCACCTGCATCCGCGCCTGGCAGGGGGCCACGCTCTCAAACGAACAGGCGCGATTCTTGGGGTTCTTCGTCCGCCACGGTCTGCTGCCAGTGAAGTTGAGCGAACTCGGATCACTCGCCAACGAAGTCACCCACTACCGCCGCCTCGAAGAGCAGGTCCCGATTCCCCGCCGCGTGCCGGGCATCCTCGAAGCCGAGCCGTTCGATCAACCGCTGTTCCACAAGGGCGATCACAAGCAGCCGGGCAAGCCCGTGCGTCGACGGTTCCTGGCGGCAATCGATGCCACCCCATACGAAACCGCAACCAGCGGTCGCCTCGAACTCGCCAACGACTTTGTGCGCAGGGACAACCCACTCACGGCCCGCGTCGCGGTCAACCGACTCTGGCACCACGTGTTCGGCCGAGGCATCGTCGCGACAACCGACAACTTCGGGCGCCTCGGCGACGAACCGACGCATCCGAAGCTGCTCGACTACCTGGCACAGTCTTTCGTCGACTCCGGCTGGTCGAGCAAGCAGATGATCCGGTTGCTCGTCACCTCCCAGACGTTCCAGGCGAGCAGCAGCGCGTCAACGCACGCTGCCGAAGTCGATGCTTCCAATCGACTGAGATCGCATTTCCGCGTGCAGCGCTTGCAGGCCGAAGCGATACGCGACGCGATGATCGCCGTCAGCGGGCAGCTCGACCGCAGCATGTACGGCCCGGCCGTCGCCGGCGGTTCCCGTCGCCGCAGCGTCTACGTGCGCGTCAAACGCAACAGCCTCGACCCGTTCTTGTCGACCTTCGACGCACCCGCACCGCACACCACCCACGGCCGCCGGGAATCGACCAACGTGCCGGCGCAATCGCTGACCTTGCTCAATGACCCATTTGTGATCGCCCAGGCCAGAAGCTGGGCAAACGCAATCTTGTCGGATCGCTCGATCGACAGCGACACGGCCAAGATCCAGCGCATGTTTCTGGCCGCGTTCGGGCGCGAGGCCAGCGCAGACGAGCTGCAACGCTCCGCCGACTTCCTAACCGCAATCACGGCCCAAGCCGCGACCACGGCGCGCGACATCACCAGATTGCAGACCGCAGTTGCCGAGGCCCGAACTCAAAAAGCCGCGCTCATGGCACCAACTCGCAAGCGCCTGCTGGCATCGATCGACCAGAACGCAGAAGCGGCTCCCACCGGTCTGAAGCCGATTGCAAACTGGGAATTCGATGGCGACCTGAACGACTCCGTTGGCTCTCTGCATGGATCGATGCGCGGCACGGTACAGCTCCAGGACGGCGCGCTCGTGCTGACTGGGCACGGACACGTCGAGACGGTCCGGCTGACCAGAGACTTGCGCGAGAAGACCCTGGAGGCATGGGTCGTTCTCGACAACCTTGGACAACGCGGTGGTGGCGTGATCAGCGTCGAGTCGGTTGGCGGCAAGGTATTCGATGCGATCGTCTTCGGCGAACGCGATCCGATGCAGTGGCTGCCCGGCAGCGACAACTTCCGCCGCACCCAGTCGCTCGGTGGACCAGTCGAGTCCGAGGCCAAGAGCCGGCCGGTGCACGTAGCGATCAGTTACCGCCGCGATGGTACGATCACCGGCTATCGCGATGGCCGCCCCTATGGCAAGCCCTACCAGTCCTCGCCGGCCACCTTCGCCGCGGGCCAAAGCGTGGTGCTGTTCGGGTTGCGGCACTCCCCCACCAATGGCAGCAAGTACCTTCGCGGTCGCGTGCTGCGCGCCCGCCTCTACGACCGCGCACTCACGCCGGCTGAGGTCGACGCGAGTTTTCACATGGAGCGCCAGTGGATCGGGGATGCGCAGATTCTCGCCGCAATGACGACCAGCCAGCGCAACCAGCACGCACGCATCAGCGCCCGCATCGAAGAACTCGCGCGCCAACTCGCGGAGATCGAAGAACCTCGCCAGCGCCGCACGGGGCCACAGCAAGCCTGGCAAGACCTCGCGCAAAGCCTGTTCAACTTCAAAGAGTTCTTGTACTTGCGATGAGACCAGACATGCCCGACGGCCTCCCGATCTCACGACGCAGCATGCTGCGCAACTGTTCGACCGGCTTCGGCCTGGTCGCGCTGAACAGCCTGCTGGGTCAAACCGTCAACGCCCAGTCACCGCTTTCGAACGACGGGGTAAGGCGGCCGCACTTCACACCGAAGGCCAAACACGTAATCTTCTGCTACATGTCGGGCGGCGTTTCGCACGTCGATTCGTTCGACCCCAAGCCACGCCTTGAGAAGGAAGCCGGGCAGCCGATGCCGATGCCCATCGAGCGCACGCAGTTCAACAAGAACGGCAAGATCCAACCGAGTCATTGGCCGTTTCATCGACACGGTGAAAGCGGCATTGCGGTCAGCGAGCTGTTCCCACACATGGCATCGGTGGTCGACGAGTTGGCGATCGTGCGCTCGATGACGGCGGACTTCAGCGAACACGCGCAAGGCAACTACTTCATGCACACGGGGTTTCCGTTCATGGGGCACCCCAGTGCCGGGGCTTGGGCTAGCTACGGACTCGGCAGCGACGCCAAGGATCTGCCAAGCTTCGTCGTGCTACGGAGCGGCAACGCGGCGATCCCGCACGGTGGTGTTGGGCTGTTCAGCAGTGGCTTCCTGCCAGCCAACCACCAGGCATCGATCATCCGCGCCGACCGCGGCGATGCGCTGCGCAACTTGGTGCCCACCGAGTCAGACCGTTTACAGCGCGCACGGATCGATTTCATCCAACGCATGGATCGTAATTTCGCGGCATCGCTCGATTCGAATCCGCACATCGAATCCGCGATCGAGAACTACGAACTCGCGTATCGCATGCAAACCGCCGTGCCGGAGTTCACGGACTTGACTGGCGAGACCAAGGCCACCAAGAAACTGTACGGCATGCTCGATGCGGACCGTCGCAAGGCCGACTACGGTCGGCAGTGCCTGTTGGCGCGACGGCTGGTCGAGCGCGGCGTTCGCTTCATCGAACTCAGCACACTGTCGGCGAACATCGGCGGCGGCAATGGCGCCAACCCTTGGGACCAACACAGCCAGCTGAAGCGGGGCCACGGCCAAATGGCTCACCAGGTCGACCAACCGATTGCGGCACTGATCATGGACTTGAAGCGGCGCGGCCTGCTCGACGACACTCTCGTCATCTGGGCCGGCGAGTTCGGGCGCACGCCGTTCGCACAGGGTAGCGATGGTCGTGACCACAATCCGTTCGGCTTCACGATCTGGCTCGCGGGTGGCGGCATCAAGCCAGGAGTGATCTACGGCGCGACCGACGAATACGGCTACCACGCCGTGCAAGACAAGTGCACCGTCTACGACCTATGGGCAACGGTGCTGCACCAACTCGGCATCCGCCACATGGACCTGACCTATCGCTACGGCGGCCGCGACTTGCGATTGACCGATGTCCATGGCCACGTGTTGCACAAGATTCTGCAGTAGCCATGCCCGACACCCAGACGCCGTGTGCAGTCACAGCTTCTGAGTCGTCGCCGACCACGCGTTTGTCAGCAAGGCTTCACCCGTTGAGGATGGTTGCACGGCCGTTGTAGAGATCGTGCTGCGCTGAAGTCGGGCACGGCTGCCCGAGACTGCCGAACAACCTCGACCTCAGGCCATCAGTTGCCGCACCAACTTGCCGTGCACATCCGTCAACCGATAGTCACGGCCCTGGAATCGGAACGTCAGTCGTTCGTGGTTGATGCCCAGCAAGTGCAACACCGTTGCGTGCATGTCATGCAAGTGCACCGGATCCTCGACAACGGTGTAGCCGAGGTCATCGGTCTTGCCGATCGTCTGACCAGGCTGGATGCCGCCACCCGCAAACCACATCGTGAACGCGCGCGGGTTGTGGTCGCGACCAAGAACAGTCTTGCTGCGCACTTCCCGCATCGGTGTGCGACCGAACTCCCCGCCCCAAACAACCAACGTGTCCTCGAGCATGCCGCGCTGCGCCAAATCGAGCACGAGCGCCGCTGCCGCCTGATCGGTCTGTCGGCACATATTGGGCAAGCCGTGCAACAGGTCGTCACTTTTATTGGAACCGTGATGATCCCAGCCGCGATGGATGACTTGCACGTGGCGCACGCCGCGTTCCAACAGGCGCCGCGCCAACAGGCAGTTGTTCGCGAACGAACGCTTGCCAGGTTTGCTGCCATACAGGCGGTGCACATGGTCCGGTTCGCTACCAAGGTCCCCCAACTCCGGCACGCTATCCTGCATGCGGTAGGCCAACTGGTAGGCCTCGCTGCGCGCGACGATCTCGGGGTCTTGAATCTGCTCGTGGCGCTGCGCGTTCAGTTCCCTAAGCAGGTCGATGCCACGCTTTCGCGCGACGCGATCCATCGTCCTGGGATCACTGATACACGGCACGAGATCACCGCGCGTGCGCAGTTCGACACCCTGTAACGTCGAAGGCAAGAAGCCATTGGCCCAGCAGGCCGAGCCAGCGCCCGGATCAATCTTGCCAGACACGAGCACACAGAAGCCGGGCAAGTTGCGACTCTCAGCGCCGAGACCAAACAACAGCCAACTGCCTAGGCTCGGCCGACCAACGAGGTGATGCCCGGTGTTGGCGAAGACCTGCGCCGGGCCGTGGTTGAACGGATTGGTGTAGACCGATTTGACGAACGCCAGGCGGTCCGCAATCCCCGCCGTGTGTGGCAACAACTCGCTAATCTCGGCCTTGGATTCGCCGTAGTTGCGAAACGAGTACGGCGAGCCAAGCAGGTTTGGGATGCCCTTCAAGAACGCGAACCGCTGCCCCTTGAGCAACTCCTTGGGCACGGGCTCGCCGTCGTGCTTGCGCAGCACCGGCTTGTCGTCGAACAGATCGAGCGACGAGGGCGCACCCGCCATGAACAACTGCACGATGCGTTTTGCGCGGGGCACATGATGCGGGCCTCCACCCGACTCGCCGAGGCGAGGCACCGCCATAGCAGGTAGCACACTCGCACCAAGGGCAGCACTCGCCGCAGCAATCACCTGACGGCGATTGGGTTCAAAGGCAATGCTCATCCGCGGTTCAACGTCTCATCGAGGTTTAGGAGGATAATCGCGATGCGCTGCCAGGCACGCGCTTGTGGTTCGGCCGCCAGAGCCTTCTGCAACGAATCAAGTTCGCTTCTGGTTGGCGTTCGCGAGGTGCAGGCCACGAAGCCGAGCTGAAGTTGGTCACGCACATCTCCGCTGGCAGACGACATGCGGACAGCCAACGCATTCGCAGCCGCCAACGCCGTCGGGTCGTTGAGTCCGACCAACGCCTGCATCGGTGTATTGCTGCGTTCGCGTTGCACCTGGCAGACCTCGCGCGACGGCGCATCATATGCCTTGAACGCGACGAACGGCGCCGTTCGGCGCCAATACGTGTAGAGCCCACGTCGCCACCGGTCTTCGCCCTTGCTGGTCGGCCACCTCATGCTGACCTTGTTCATCGGCACGACGCCACTGGTGTCCGCTTGCATTGGATAGACGCTGGGCCCACCCACCTTGCGCGACAACAAACCGGCCGCGACCAACCACGTGTCGCGAATGCGCTCGGCATCGAGGCGAAATCGCGTGCCACGAGCATAGAAGCGGTTGTCCGGATCCCGTTTGCGCAGTTCGGCACTGACAACGGTGCTGCGTTGGTAGACATCCGACTGCACGATCGTGCGAATCAACCGCTTCTGACTCCACCCCACCCGCACAAACTCGGTGGCAAGCCAGTCAAGCAAGTCGACATGCAGAGGCTTCGGCGCCTGCACACCAAAGTCCTCGGGCGTATCGATCAACGACTGGCCGAGCAGTTCCATCCAGATGCGATTGGCGGCAACGCGCGGGGTCAACGGGTTGTCGGGCGACACCAACCAGCGCGCCAACGAGAGTCGGTCCCTCGGCGCATCCCCAACCACTTCTTCGAGCGTCGGCGAGAACGCGGCGGGCAAGTGCGCTGGCACAGCTTCTCCCGGGCTGTCGAAGGCGCCGCGCAGACGAAGCCGCGTCACCGCCTTGGCGCCGCGCTTCTCGCGCAACGCCAGCGTCTTGCTGCCATCCTGCCGCTTGATTACGACCTCGTCTTGGGTCTCGAAGAACGCGACCAAACCATAGAACTCGCGCTGCGAAACGGGGTCGTACTTGTGGTCGTGACACTGCGCGCAATGCAATGTGCTTCCAAGCCAAGTCGTGCCGGTTGTGCTGGCACGATCGAGCAAACGCTCCCACCGCGCCTCCTTCGGATCCACACCGCCTTCGTTGTTCAACATCGTGTGACGATGAAACCCCGTAGCGATACGCGTGCTTTCGTCGGCATCGGGCAGCATGTCGCCGGCCAACTGCTCGATCGTGAAGCGATCAAACGGCAAATCACGATTGAGGGCATCGATCAGCCAATCGCGGTACGGCCATACACTGCGGCCACCGTCAAAGTTGTAGCCGTTGGTGTCGCCGTAGCGCGCCAGGTCGAGCCATGGTACCGCCCATCGTTCGCCGTAGTGGGGCGAGGCGAGCAACTGATCGACCAGCCGCCCATAAGCACCGTCTTTCTGATCCGCGAGAAACGCCTCAAGCTCTGCAAGCGTCGGCGGCAAACCGACCAAATCGAGATAGAGGCGACGCGCCAACGTCGCGCGGTCGGCGCGAGCAGTGGCGGCCAGGTTTGCTGCGGGCAACTTGGCCTCGACGAATGCATCGAGGATTGTGCGCGCCGCAATCGGTGGCTCTCGACGCACCGGTTTGCGATAGGCCCAATGCTCCTGGGGTTGCTGCGGCAGCAGCGCGGCTACTAGCGCGAGCGAAGCAAGCAAGGGCATACGTTGATCGTCGCTGCGCGCGCGCCTGGATCAACCCCCATCACGAACGACCTAACGGTGCGCAGGTGAAGCCCAAGTTTCCGGACACCACGGCAGTTCTTCCCGTGGCAGCCTGCAGTCCAGACCTACGACGCAATCAGTAACCGGCCAGGCACCTACTCCTCAGGTCCACGCGTTCCATCCTCGCTGCATTCGCGGCCACCGTCACCATCGCGCTCCAGGTCGGCGCAGAGCTATGCTTCGATCGCGCGCCTGCATGCTTCAACAAGCTCGCTGGCAGAGAACGGCTTGAGAACGATCTCGTCTACTTTCGACCAGTTGGTTAGCTCGCCAGTGGCCATACTGCCACTGCCGGTAATGACAACTACCGGTGGTGGCGGAGAACATTGCGCGGCGGCCATGGCCACCTCAAGCCCGGTCCCCGTGCTCGTAAGGTGAAGATCGGTTAGGATGAGATCGAACACCCCGTCTTGCATCGCGGCACAGGCACCCGGGCCAGTGTCGACAGCCGTCACTTCAAACCCGGCCGCTCTCAAAACTTTCGCCACCAATTTCAGCACAGCTGGCTCATCCTCCACGACAAGCGCGCGAGTTCGCGAAGGAACTCGCTTCGCGCGGTAGCTCCGCTTGGCCTGCGGAACTCCGAGTGACCCGCCCCCCAGTCCCATAGTCGACATCTTGATTCCCATAGTTGACATCTTGCCGCTTGTGGAATCGCTCGACCGGTCTGTCAACATGTTGACTTCACATGGCAATGGGGACCATTCTTTTGATGCTTCGGGAGGGGGCTGTATCGTTGCTGAGAACATGCCACTCAACTAGCAATACTCGTGCCATTTGCGTCGAAAGCGTACCAGTGGCACGACCCAATCAACGAACCGGGTCGACGTGGCAGGAACCAAACGTAGTTGCTGGCAACGCTCGCACGCGCGATCCCAACTCGATTGCGCAACAGCGCATCATCCGCGTCCACCTGCGTGCTCTGACAAGCCCGCGCCTACTTGCCGAGGTCAAGCACCTGCCCCTGGGCGATGAGCCTCTCGCGCAAGCTGGCGTAGTCCAGGCCTTGCACCGCCACGCCTTCCCTCGCTGAGAGTGCCGCAGCGACACCGGCGGCCTGACCGATGATCATCCACGTTCCCTCAATTCGTAGGGACGAAATCCCGACGTGCGTGCAGGAGAGCGCGACCGGCACGAGCAAGTTGTCGCACTGCTCAGGCCTTGGCAAAATTGACCGGTAGGGCACGTGGTAGGCGTAGCCCTGCTTTGTCGTCTTCTTCCGAACTGGAAAGATCGTGCCCTCGTTGATCACTCCGCCGCCCTTCAACGCGACGCGCTGACAGTCGTGCGAGTCGATAGGGAATGAAGAGATCGCGATCGGATCGTGCTTGATCGCCTCAGCGAGGATGTCCTTCTCGCTGAGCACGTACATGCCCTTCATGCGGCGCGACTCCCTGACGTAGAGAGCTGGCGAGAAGTGGGAATGCGCGGCGAACTCATCCTTGCACAGACCCAATCGCCCGTACTTCGCGCGGATCGCATCGGGCACGGCCGGGTCGGTGGTCAGGAAGTGGAAGAGTTCGAGTGTGTACTGCTTGTGCGCCTCCCAGAGTTCGTTCCGTGCCGCCTGGCCGGCCGCATGCCAACCCTTCCCACCGCCAACCAATCCCAATGAGAACTGACCGCCGATGGAGTTGTTGCCGTCGAGCTTGCCGCCCGGGAGAGGGTAAAGGTCGAAGCCCGGGCGCACGCCGGCCTGCAACGCGCGTCGAACGACCTCGAACCGAGCCGGGTCGTAGTCGTCTGGTTCGGGCATCGGCACGCGGTTGCCCGGTTCGGCAGTCAGGCACAGCCGAAAGCTATAGACCATCACGTTGTCGTCACCGGCCTTCTTGGGCCCGGCGTGCAACGCAGTCATCAGGGGCAACAGGTTGCCGTGCTCATCCAATCCGTCGATGGCCATCGTCGGTTTGGGGTATTGCTTGCCCGCCAAGGACTCGTCGTAGTGCTCTCGGCCCTCGCGGCCGACCGTCCACTCCACGTCTGCAGCTGCCATGAGGTCACCCTCGTAGGAGCCGTCCACGAAGACCTTGGCCTGAAAGGTGCCGTTCGTCGTTTGAAGCGACGTGATCCGCGGCCCTCGCCTGGTGACCGACTGCAGGTACCGCTCGGTCACTACCACGACCCCGGCCTCTTCTAGCATCCGCATCGTCACCCTTTGGGCCACGTGCGGCTCAAACGTCCATCGAGCCTGATCCTTCACCGAGGGGTCATACGGCGCTTCGAGTCCGCGATCGGTGTAGTCCCTGACGATGCGTGTATGCCACTCGTCAAACAGGCCCATCACCGTCCGGCGATCCATCTGGTTCGAGTCGCAATGGCTCAGACCGCCCGTGCTCATCCCGCCAACGTGGTTGCTCGGCTCCAAAAGGAGAACGCTCGCGCCCTCTCGTGCCGCAGCGATGGCCGCGCAGAAACCGCCGGGCGTCGAGCCGTAGACGAGAACATCGGCTTGCCACACTTTGTGCGTGGCAACTGCCTCCCGGCCGGCCGGGGAAGTGCACGCCTGCATTGCGAGCAGGCAGACGATCAAGAACGCGGCAAGGTGCAAGCGCATGGTGAGTTGGGTTGCGGACTCGACGCCCAGCGCGAAGCCCGTGGCATCTCTAACTTGCGCCGACGTGATGGCGCAGGCTACACGACCTGCTTGATGATTCCGGCTCCCTCAACGCCGACAATCTTGCGTTTCAAGCCGCTGTAGAAGTAGGTCAGATGGTTCGGATCCAACCCCATCTGGTGCAGGATCGTTGCGTGTAGGTGCTTCACCTGAAACTTGTCGACGCCGAGAGTGCCCTGCGCCTTGTGACCAAAGTCGTCGGTCTCGCCAACGCTGATGCCACCCTTGATGCCACCGCCGGCCATCCACATCGTGAAGCCCTTGGCGTTGTGGTCGCGACCGCTTCCCTTCGCGTACTCCGCGGTTGGCTGGCGACCGAACTCGCCACCCCACACGACGATTGTCTCGTCGAGCAAGCCACGACGCTTCAGGTCCGTCAACAGGCCGGTGATCGGCTTGTCGGTTTCCCGACAATGCAACCCGTGGTTTCGCTCCATGTCCGTGTGCGCGTCCCAATTGTCGTCATTGTGGCCACCGCCGGAGTAGACCTGCACGAAACGAACGCCGCGCTCGACCATGCGCCGCGCGAGCAGGCAGCGACGGCCGTACTCCTTGGCAACGGGGTCGTTCATGCCGTAGAGCTCCTTGGTCTCTTCGCTCTCATCATTGAGGTCGATGGCCTCGGGCGCATGCTTTTGCATCCGGAACGCCAACTCGTAGCTGGCAATGCGCGCCGCCAGGTCGGAGTTGTCGACGTGGTCGGACAGGTGCTGAGAGTTGTATTGCCGCAACGTGTCGAGCATGTGCCGTTGCTGCGACTTCGACAACTTGCCAAAGCGACCGAGGTGCAGGATGGGGTCGCCGGTCGGCCGCATGGTCGTCGCCTGGTAGACAGCAGGCATGTAGCCACTGCTCCAGTTCTTGGCGCCGCTGATCGGGCCACCGCGCGGATCGACCATGACGACGAAGCCTGGCAGGTTGGCGTTTACCGAACCAAGGCCGTAGTTGACCCATGAACCAAGCGATGGACTGCCGCTGATGATCTCACCGGAATTCATCTGCAGCAGCGCAGAACCGTGAATCGGTGAGATTGCCGTCATCGACTTGATGAAGGCGATGTCGTCGACGCAGGTTGCCAGGTTTGGGAACAGATCCGATACCCATTGGCCTGATTCGCCGTACTGCTTGAAGCCCCACTTCGGTCCGACGACCCGACCGCCATCGCGGTGGCCGCCGCGGCCGTGGGTCTCGAAGCCACGCACGATCTTGCCATCCAGCGGGTAGAGCTTCGGCTTGTAGTCGAACGTCTCCATCTGGCTCGGACCGCCATACATGAACAGGAAGATCACGCTCTTCGCCTTTGGCGCGAAGTGCGGTGGCTTTGGCGCCAGTGGGTTGTGGCCGCCCAGAGACTCACCGCCATGGTCGGCGGTATCGAAGCCTCGGCCTTTGAAGAACCCTTCCGACGACAGCATTCCCGTCAGGGCGAGCGTCGTGAAGCCGCTGCCGAGCTGGTTGATGAACTTCCGGCGCGTTGGATCGAGGGGACTGTCGAATGTAGAGCTCATGGACAATGTCACTATTCGATGAAGACGAATGCGTTGAGGTTCAAGGCGATCAGGCAGAATTGTTCGACCGCCTGACTTGTGTCGGTGGGGTCGGGGAACGAAGCCAGGAAATCGACTCCCTGTTGCACTTGTTCGCGGCTCGGCTTGCGACCCGTGGTGAGTGCGAGGGCCAGGGCGACTTGTTGGTTGACGTCGCTGCCGACCTCTCGCTGGAGGCGAACCGCAAAGCGCTTGGCGGCGTCATTGACGAAACCGCTATTGAGCATGGTCAGTGCTTGCGTCGGTTGCGTCGTTTGGAATCGAACCGCGCAACTCGTGTCGGTCGTAGCCGCGTCGAATGTCTCCACGAACGGATCGACGAGCGACCGCATGACAAACGTGTAGACGGTGCGGCGCGTATTGTGTTCTGCGGCCTTGTTCACCTTCCACTTGTTGGCTGACTGCCCCTTCAACACTGCTGGTGGAATGGACGGAAACACGCTCGGACCACCAAACGTCTCAAGGTCCAGGCTGCCGGTGACCAGCAGGATGGAATCGCGTAGCTCCTCGGCAGTGAGGCGGCGCATGTCAAAACGCCAGAACAGGTCGTTCGTCGGGTCCTTTTTGCGGGCGCTGGCGTTCGGTTGCGAGGACATGCGATACGTGGCCGACAGCATGATCGTCTTGTGCAGCTTCTTCATGTCCCAGCCGCTCTCGACGAAGGTGCGGGCGAGCCAGTCGAGCAGAGCAGGGTGCGTGGGTTTGCTGCCGGTCATGCCGAAGTCGCTACTCGTGCGCACGATGCCGCGACCGAAGTGGAACTGCCAGATGCGGTTGACGATGACGCGCGACGTGGTTCGGTGTTCGGGCGATACGAGCCAGCTGGCGAAGGCCAGGCGGCGACCGGTAGTCTTTTGCCGCTGCTCGATGATCGGCTTGTCGTCCGTCAGGATCTGCAGGAACGACGGTTCGACCTTGGCTCCAGGCGAGTGCGCGTTGCCGCGGGCCAACACCCGTGTCTCCGGTGCCTTCGGGCCGTGCTCGGTGATGCTGAGTGCATAGACACCGGTGTCAATGTTCGCCAAGGTTCCAATGCTGCGTTCCGCTTGCCGAAGCTCTTGGAACTTCTCGCGACCGAGCAGCTTGTTGCCGTTCTGATTGATCAAACGCTCGAACTCACGCTTTGGGTCGTCCGCGGCCGAGAGTCGTTTGCGGCCAAACCCGGCGCCGGCCCAGTGCAGATGCAGGCCTTTGCCCCCTGAGCCCTGGAAGTAGTCGACGCGCACCTCGTGCTCGCCCTTGGTCAGGTGCACCTGCTTTTTCTTGACGCTACCGAGGCCGTGCACGCCGTCGTAGAGGATGACCTGAGTGCCGTCGATACGCAGGCGCACGCCATCGTCCGCGTCGAGGAAGAACCGATAGTCGCCGGTCTTTGCGACGTGCAACTTGCCGCGGAACACGAACCCGAACGAATCGCCGCGAGTCGCCAGACCAATGTCGAAGAAGTTGCTGGGTATCTTGCCGATGGTTTCCGGCTTCAACATGTCGAAGTCCGGCAGCTTGTCCCAGCGCGACCGGAAGAACTTGTAGGTGACATCGGTCAAGTCCGATGCCTGGGCGCCATCGCCCTGCTGCTTGGCCCACAATTCGGAAAACTCAGCGCGCAGTGCGTTGCGTCGTGCGGTCAGCACGCCGCGCTGCTGCGTTCGCTTCTTGTTCTCACGTTCGGTTTCGGCTCGCTGCGCGTCCGTCGAGATGTCCGTGAGGATATGGGTCTTGTTATTCGAGTAGGGCCTGACGTTGTGGAAGAACGCCAGCATCCCGTAGTAGTCCTTTTGCGGAATCGGGTCGAGCTTGTGGTCGTGGCAGCGCGCGCACCCGACGGTCAAGCCGAGAAAGACATCCCCCGTCGTACGCACGATGTCGTCGAGGTCGTCGAACTTGGCCTGCTTGCGATCAGCTGGCTCGTCGTCCCAAAGTCCGAGGCGCAAGTAGCCGGTTGCGGTGATGGACTCGGAGGTTCTGTCCGGCAGTTCGTCGCCGGCGAGCTGTTCCATGACGAAGCGGTCGTACGGCTTGTTGTTATGGAACGAGTCGATGACGTATTGGCGATACCGCCACGCTTCGGGCTTCTTGCTGTCACGCTCGTAGCCGTTGGTCTCTGCGTAGCGTACGAGATCGAGCCAGTGACGAGCCCACTGCTCACCGTACTGGCGTGATGCCAGTAAGCGGTCGATGAGCTGCTCATGGGCGGTCGCGGAGTCGTCATTTTTGAACGCTTCGATGGCCTCCGGCGAAGGTGGCAGGCCCGTCAGGTCGATCGTTGCACGGCGGATGAACGAGACGCGATCGGCTTCCGGATTGGGGCGCATGCTCGCGGATTGCAGGCGCGCGCGGATGAAGCGATCGATGTCGTTCCGGCACCAATCTGCGTCTTGCGGCGTCGGCGGTTCGGCGGAGCTGATGGGCTGAAACGCCCAGTGACTCCGTGCCTCTGCCGTCAACAACGATGGCTCTTCAAAGGTCCACTCGCTTTCGACAACTGGCATCGGCACGCCGCGATGCACCCAGTCGGTCAGTGCCGTGATGTCCGCCGCCGCCAGCTTCTGCTTCGGCGGCATCTGGTGATCCGTGTCCTCGTGATGGATGAAGCGCAGGATCCGGCTCTTCTCCGGATTGGCAAGGTCGACGATGGCGCCGGCTTCGCCACCTCGAATCACATTGCGACGCGCGCGCAGCCATAACTGCCCCCGGACTTCCTTGTCGCGGCTGCCGTGGCACTTGTAGCAGTTCTTCGCGAGGATGGGTTCGATCGTCTCCCGGTAGAAGGCGACGTCCTCAGCTGGGTCGATGAGGGTACTGTTCGACATCGAGTTGCCGAGCTTGTCGAAGTCCTTGAAGGTCCAAACGACCTGCTTCTCGCGCGTGATCTCGATGATCTGCGGGTTCTTCGGGCCGGCGTGACAATTGCCGATCACGAAGTTGCCGTTCGGTAGCATTTCGAGCGTCGTGACCCACGCGAGACGAATGCCGGGCAGTTCATTCTGCTTCAGGTGCCAAACGATCTCCTTGTCCTCAGTGACTTCGATGACCGAGTGGCCGTTGCCCGTAGAGATCAGGGTGTTGCCATTGGGCAGGCGGATCGCAGCGAAAACCTGGTTGCCCCAGGCCTCAAGGCCGTGGCCGCCTTTGCGAGGCCGTTCGAACAAGGGCACGGCAAACTCCCACACCACCTTGCCGTGCACGTCGTACTCACGGACGACGCCGTCGCCTTCGTGGGCGACGAGGTAGTTGCCGTTTTGTAGTTTGCGGACGAGCCGGGTGTCGCGATGTGGGCTCGACTTCTTGACCTTCAGTTTGATCGAACGCAGCAACGTGCCGCTCGGGTCAACCTCGATGATCCGGCTCGGCCCACTCTCGGCGATCATCGTCACGCCATCGGCAAGCCGGCGGAATGCGTGGACCTCGACGCGCTTGCCCTGGTTGCCGTTTTGGGTCGCCGAGTCGTACGACCAAACCGTCTTGTTGTCCTTGGTGACCTCGACGAGTTTGGTCCAGCTGGTTTGGAACAGCACGTTGCCGTTTGGCAGGTACTGCAGGTCGTGAATCGACCGGGTCTTGGCTTCCCAGAGAATCTTGCCGTCTCGGTCGAACAGCGCGATGCGTTGCTTGGATGCGTCCGCAGCGAGCACCTTGTGACCGGCCTCGTCGCGTGTGCGTTCCGTAATCGCGCCATCGTTCGACACCGACGGCGCAAACGAACTGAGACAGAGGGCAGGAATCAGCAGGAAGGAGGTGCGCATGAAATGAACCGCTAGTGGCGGCAGCATATGCGGTCCGTGGAGCAGTGTTAGCCCCCGTACTGGCGCTGATTTCGGTGTGGCGGCTGATGGCGCTACACGGGAAGGGCAGGGCAACGAAGGTGCGCGCGTGCCAACGGGTCCACTGGTTTCGATACCACTGAGTGGCTCTTCATCACGACAGCCGCCAAGGCATAGGCAGACCATCGCGACCGCGGCATATGGCAAGATCAGCAGCGACTGAAGACTGCGCATAGTGGGATTCGTCATTGGTCGTCGCGCCATGGCATTATGCAACCGGAGAGGCACCCCGTCGCGCTTGTAGCATTTGTACACGGATGTGTATGATTCCGCCTTCTGCCGAATCCATGCCAGATCCGGGCTCAAGCATCCCAAGGCGCTGTAAAACCACATTCCCGCTCTCATGGGCATGGCAAGAGCGCACCTTCAGTGTGTAGATTTTCGTCATGCCTGTTCGCAAGGCACTTTTTTGGTAATCGCGTGCGTCAGTCCCTGGTGCGCTCCGGGATGTGATCACTTCGATTGCTTGGCTCTCATGGCTGCGATTCTTGCTCGTAGGCGCGGCGCGCGAGAACCAGGGCCCCGAGTACACCTGCTTGATTGCCAAGACTTGGGGGCACGACATAGTCTTCAAGACTGTCGGTGATTTCTGGGCTGTTGACGTAGCCAGCGAGCAGGTCGAGCAACCGGCAACGCAAGGCCGTGAACAGTTCTGCTCGCATGACGCCACCGCCGAGCACGATGCGATGGGGAGACAGCATCAGGATGATGTTGGCGAGGCCGAGCGCCAGGTAGCTGGCCTGCAACTGCCACGCTGGATGATCCGTCGTCAGGGTTTCGGGATCCTGGCCCCAGCGCTTGCGGATGGCGGGACCGGAAGCCATGCCTTCGAAGCAATCACCATGAAAAGGGCAGCTGCCAGCGAAGGAGTCGCCAGCAACCCTCGGAATCAGCATGTGCCCCATTTCGGCGTGGACCAGACCACGCAACGATCGACCCGCAGACAACGCGGCTCCTCCGATGCCCGTGCCAACCGTCAGGTACACCAGGTTGTCGATGCCTTGGCCGGCACCCCAGGTGTATTCGCCCAGAGCGGCAGCTGCGACGTCCGTATCGAAACCGATCGGTACCTTGAGGGCGTCGCCAACCAATCCAACCAGGTCTTGGTGCTGCCAGCCCGTCTTGGGGGTAGTCGTGATGTGCCCGTAGGTTGCGGAGTTGCGATCCAGGTCAATCGGTCCGAAGGCACCGATGCCGATGGCGTCGATCGGGTGCTTGATCGCCTGCGCCGTGAAGAACCGGATGACCTCCGCCAGCGTCTCCTGTGGTGCCGTGGTTGTGATTCTGACCTCATCGGCGATCGCTGTAGGGCCATCGCCAACCATGCACCGGAACTTCGTTCCGCCAGCTTCGATTGCTCCGAACATCTCGTCTTGGTTTTCCTGGGTGGGTGCGTCGTTCTCGCTTCTTCAGGCGGTCCAACACAACGGTGAGGCCATCATCATGCCCAGTGTAACGATGGAGGGCGCCACCCCCAACGTAGGCGAACGGGATGTCGATCTCGGGCCACTCCTTTCCCTATTGGCAACGGCCGCAACGTACGAGCCTGGAGCATTGCTTGCTCTACGCTGTGAGTTCCATGCGTGTCGTCGACTTCCATAGCCACTTGTTCGCCCGCCCGTTCTTCGAGGCGCTGGCTGCACAGAGTCCTCTCGCGGGGACTGTCGACGAAAAACTCGCGTCCGTCGTCGAGAGAACCGGTATCGAGTTGCCGTCGGCGGACATCGCAAGCCACACGAGGCGCTGGCTGGCGGAGCTTGACGCGAAGGGTGTCGACCACCTGGTGACGTTCGCCAGCGCGCCGGAGGAGATTGCCGCGATCGCCCAGGCAACCGTGCTCGCCAACGGCCGCATCACCCCAATGGCCGTCTGCAACCCGCTCATCGATGGTGCCGCGGCGAAGATCGATGTGCTGCTCACCGAGAAGGGCTTTCGTGGCGTGCTGCTGTTCCCAGCCATGCATCGCTATTCGCCCTCGGATGCCGCGTGCACGCCGCTATGGCAAGTGCTCGAACGCCACCGCGCGGTTGCGTATGTGCACTGTGGATTGCTGGTGGTGAAGCTGCGCGACCTGCTCGGGCTGCCGCGTGATTATGACTTGTGCCTGGCAAACCCACTGGCAGTCGTCCCGGCTGCCGGAGCGCATCCGGGCGTGACGTTCTGTATTCCCCACTTCGGCGCCGGGTTCCTGCGCGAGGTGCTTCTGGCGGGAGCACAGTGCGACAACATCGTGACGGACACGTCGTCCAGCCACTCGTGGCTCCGTACTCAGCCGAGCCCTATCAGCCTTCGCGACGTCTTCGCGCGCGCGCTCGACGTGTTTGGTCCGTCTCGCATCCTGTTCGGCACGGACTCGACCGTGTTTCCCGCGGGTTGGCGCGCCGAACGCCTTGCCCAACAGCGCGAGATCCTGACCGAACTCGCGGTCACCGCGGACGACCAACAACGGATCTTCGCAGGCAACGCGGAAGTACTGGTGCGCGCGCCGCTCGGCCACGTGGGCGCGTGATTGGCGCAACGGGTCGCTGTGGATCGCGGCACTCGACCACACGACGTTTGCTACCAACGCCGCACTCGGCCGCGCCTTCTTCGGCGCAACGCCAGCGCACGTGCCGGTGCCGGGCTCTGCTGCAGTAGAATACCGGCATGTCCGGAAACAGGATCGCGCTTCGGCAGCGGCAGAATCCCGTCGACGGAACTCTCGTCGCCCGCCGCCATGGAACCTGAATTGACGCCCGAATCCGGAATCAGAATTCCCTACGAGCAACTCCCTAGCGCCACTCTGCGTTCGATCATTGAGGAGTACGTCACCAGGGATGGAACCGAGATGACAGATTCAGCAGTCAAGATCGAATCCGTGCTTCGCCTGCTTGGCGAAGGCGAAGTAGAGGTGTGGTTCGACCCGGTGACGCAGACCTGCAACATCCTGCGGTGCTGAGGCCGTACTATCCGGAAACGGAATCGCGCCTGCAACCGGCGATACGTTGCTTGGTGGCGCGCCCGACGAATCCGAAGTTCGATGGCGGCAGCAGCTTCCGGAGCCCAGATCGTGCGTCAGGTTCGCGCAGCGAAACACTAAGGTGCGTCGGTAGGCCGCACAAACGCAATGCCGATCACGCCCATACACCGCATTCAGGGTCCCGGACTCTTCTCTCCCCTCGACGGTCAGACGGTGACAACACGTGGTGTGGTCATCGGAGTCTCGCGTAAGGGCTTCTTCATTCAGGATCCCGACGGCGACCCGAAGGAACCCGCGTCCCACGGGCTGTTCGTCTTCGAGCGCCGACGCCGACCGCCCATTGGTAGCCTGGTCGAGGTCGGCGGCAAGGTCATCGACTACCAGTTGCACGCGAGTGCACGTCCGACGACGCAACTGGCCGAACGTTCGACGCGTGTGTTGTCCGAGCAGGGGCCACCCATCGAGCCCGTCTGGTTGACCGCCGAACGCGTGCTGATCGCGCCGGCGGCGCTCGCGCAACTGCTGAACAATCTCGAGGGAATGTTGGTAGGGGTCCCCACCGGATCGACATTCGTCGCACCGAGCAATGCGTTTGGCGACTACGTAGTGTTGCCGCCGGATGCTGACCTGGTGCGCACCCAGCAAGGCGGTGTGCTGATCGATCCGCAGCACCCAGAACGGTGGCTGCCTGGTTTCCGCGTGCTCGACTACGGCGATGCGCCGATCGTCAACGTCGGTGCGCAGTTGCTCGAGCCCGTCGTGGGACCGCTCAATTTTCGCGTCGCCTCCTACCAGATTGCGGCAGCGGGTGCCGTGCGAGCCAACTCGACGCCGGTCGCGACCGGCGCCACGAGTTTGCGTGACGAAGGTTCTCACGTCACCGTGCTGACGCTCAACGGCTTCAATCTCGATGTACAGAAGGAGCGTCCCGATCGCGTCAACGACCCGCGTCGAGACGTGGATGACGATGTCGGGGACCAGCGCTTTCTATCGCTCGGCAAGGCGATCGTGGCGGATGCACTGTGTCCATCGATCGTGGCACTGCAGGAGATGCAGGATGATGACGGCGCGGAGTTGTCCGAGACGGTGTCGGCGAAGCGCACCTACGAGCGCTTGATTGCCGCGGTCCGGCGAGCGGGCGGCCCGACGTACAAGTGGGCCGACATCCCTCCCGTGGCCGGCGCGGATGGTGGCCAGCCGGGCGGCAACATTCGCAACGCGTTTTTGTATAACCCTACCCGCGTGAAGTTGGTCGAGGGATCGCTGCGACTGCTCGGCGCCGATTCGCCGGCGTTCGAGGGATCGCGCAAGCCGCTGACGGCACGCTTCCGCTTGCTCGAGGGCAAAGGCGAGTTGGCATTGGTCAACGTGCACTTGGCGTCGAAGCGCCACCAGAACGGACTGTTCGCGCCGGAGCAACCTGGCTTTGATCCGCGCCTCGACATGCGCGTGCAGCAGGCCGAGGTCATCGGCGAACACCTCTTGCAGTTGCGTAACCAAGGCATCGACTACTACGTCACCGGTGACTTCAACGACTTCGAGTTCAGTGAGACTCTGCAAGCGCTGGTCGGTGACCACAGCCTCAACCTGGTCGAGGCTGTGCCTGAAGCGTTGCGTTTCGACTACAACCACCGTGGCATGTCGCAAGCGTTGATGCACGGGGTGGTAGCCCGGCGGCAGGTCGTTGGTCGAACAGCGGAATACGAGATCCTGCACGCCAATGCACTGACCGGCACGCGCCCAGGTCGCCAGAGTCGCAAGCCCAGCGACCACGGCTACGGCATCGCTCGGCTCGAACTCGACTAGCAGTGCGTTTGAAAATCCCAGTTGCTACGCAACTCGGTAGCCGCAGCTCTTTGGTCAACAACGAGGTCGAAATGGCCAATTCGCGATCGAATCGCTTCGGCGAAATCTCGGCTACTGTGGGGCTCGCGTTCGAGTGCGATCAAAACAGCACAATCACACTCAAGAACGACTCAGGATCACACATGCACACACGCGCTGAAGCCATCATCGACTTCTGGTTCGGGCACCGCGACGACCTCGCCGGCCTACGCGATGGCGACAACAAGCTGGTCCTCTGGTGGAAGAAGGACCCTGTCGTCGACACCGAAATCCGCAACACGTTCGAAGCGGACCACCATGCCGCCGCACGCGGTGAGTTTGCAGACTGGGAGACGGAGCCCATCGCGGTCACCGGGCTCATCGTCTTGCTCGACCAAGTGCCTCGCAACATCTACCGCGAGACACCGCACTCATGGGCGACGGATGGCTTGGCACGTGGCGTCTGCCACCGGGCAATCGCGTCGGGTGTGCTGAGCACGATCCCCCTGAGCCTCAGGGTGTTCGCGGCCATGCCCCTTATGCACTCGGAGGACCTCGCGGATCACGAGGTTGGCGCCAAGGTTTTTGCAGACCTCCACGCCGAGGCCACAGAGAACCTCGGGGAGCTCGGCGGGAAGTTCGCGGGCAACGTCGACTTCATGGCGAAGCACACCGCGATCATCGAGCGGTTCGGGCGATACCCACACCGCAACGCGGTGCTCGGACGCACGACGACAGACGAGGAGGCTATCTTCCTCGCCCAGCCCGGGTCATCGTTCTAGGTCGTGTTGCATCGGCCGCGGTCGCGGCCGTGCTATCCGGAAACTGGATCGCGCTGGGTAGCGAGACCGCTCCGCATTGCCTCGAACGGGCTTCCGGTCTTAGTCGACCGGCTTCACTTCTTCAGCGCGCGGACCCTTCGGGCCCTCACCGAGCGTGAAGGTGACCTTCTGGCCTTCGCGCAAATCGTCGTAGCTAACGTCTACGACATTCGACATGTGGAAGAACATGTCTTCGCCCTTGCCGGTGTCGATGAATCCAAATCCTTTGTCCGTGAGTTTCTTGATCGTGCCTTCAGCCATAGTGGAGTCTCTTCTGTTTGGGGGTGTCCGGAAGTGGGGAACCGTAATCCGATCGCGCCGCAAACACGAGGATTCTGAAACTCTGCGGTGCGATCCGAGACCTCCGAGAGCTCCGAGAGCACCGAGAGGAGCCCGCTCTGCGTGCGTCACAGCCTCGGGAGCCTAAGGACCAGGGCAAACGCCTCGCCATGGAGCTGCACCCCGGGGAGCAGCCGATCTTGCGATCGCTGACTCGGAACTACGTCGCCGGGAGCCCTTCGATCGGGAAGCCTTGCTCCTGCCAACCGAGGATGCCGCCGCCGATATTCACCGGATGCGACGCGACGCCGAGGCGTTGCAGGGTCTTGGCGGCGGTCATCGAGCGCACCCCGGAGCGGCAGCTCAAGTAAAGTGGGTCGTGCCCGCGCAAGCGCGGCAAGTGGAATCCCAACTCGGACAGGGGGATGCTGGTCGTGCCAGGGATGCGGCCCGATTCGTACTCGTAGGGATCGCGCACATCGACCCACTGCTCGGGACCGCTAAGCCCCGCGTGGATCGTTTTGGCCTCGAACGGACCAATCTCCTCGATGGTGACTGCTGTGCTGCCGCCCGGGCTCGCGCAGCAAGCGGCGGCGTTGCCCGGAGACTCAGGCAGTTCCGGGGAGGCGTGCAAGTTCAGGACCAGGTTGGCGTCGACGGCCGGGGAGTTGCCCGCGCCGGGGCTGCAGTCGAGGCTCGCCGCGTAGGCGGCGCCATCCACGAAGCGCAAGCACGGGTTGAGTTCGCGCTCGCAGTCGATCGTGCTGAAGAGCAGGTCGTTGTAGCCGTGACCGGGCAGCACGAGGGTGTCCCCTGGCAAGTTCAGAAGCCGCGCGCGCACCGAGTTGTAGAGCAACTCCGCGTCACTGCCGACGAAGTCCGCGCGGGCCAAGCCGCCAATGAAGAGGCTGTCCCCGGTCACCACCAGCCCGTGGCCGAAGAGCGCGATGGAGTCCGGCGTGTGTCCGGGCACCTCGAGCACCTGAAAGCGCAGCTCGCCGACCGCGAGTTCTTGCCCGTGCTCGAGTCCCTTGAGCTCGCGTTTGACCTGGGTGCTCCCCGACATCCACAGTGGCACTCCGGCGCCCATGAACTTCGTCGCGGCCGAGAGATGGTCCGCATGGGTATGCGTATCGAGCACGGCGGCGAGCTCAAGCCCGTAGTGCTGCATCATCGACGTATAGATGCTCTCCCGGCCGACTTTGGGGTCGACGAGCAAGCAGGCGCGGGTCGCGGGGCAGCCAACCAGATAGGACTGGCAGCCGTCGCTCGAGATGATCTTGAGGATCGGGTGGGACATCGTTGGCGGGATGCGCGAACGCGGAATGTGCAGTGGCGACGATAGCGATTCACGAACGCACGGCCCAGATGCGGTCGTTCTACCGCGCCCGGGCCCTTGTCGCTGGCGGATTGAGCAGGATCAGGCTTAGCGCTTGACCGGGATCTAGACCGGCTGCGGCGTGACGCGCAGGTAGGGCTTGATCGTCTTGAAGCCCGCGGGGAACTTCTTGCGCGCCTCCTCGTCAGTGACGGTGGGCACGATGATGACATCGCCCCCGGACTTCCAGTTGACCGGCGTCGCGACCTGGTGCACGGCGGTGAGTTGCAGGGAGTCGATGACCCGCAGGATCTCATCGAAGTTGCGGCCCGTAGATGCTGGGTAGGTGATCGTCAACTTGACCGTCTTGTCCGGCGCGATCAGGAAGACCGAGCGCACCGTGAAGGTGTTGTCGGCCTTCGGGTGGATCATGTCGTACATGTTGGCGACCTTCGAGTCGGGGTCAGCGATCAGGGGAAAGTTGAGCGCAACGCCCTGGGTCTCCTCGATGTCCTTGGACCAGCCCTCGTGGTCCTTGAGTGGATCGACCGAGAGGCCGATGATCTTCACGTTGCGCGCCTCGAACTCGGGCTTCATGCGCGCCGCCATACCGAGTTCGGTGGTGCAGACGGGGGTGTAGTCTTTGGGATGGCTGAACAGGATGCCCCAGGAGTCACCCAACCACTTGTGGAATTGGATGGTGCCGTCGGTGGTTTCTGCGGTGAAGTCGGGAGCGATGTCTCCAAGTCGAATGGCCATTGCGATGTTCGTCGGTTCGTTGGTGAAGGGGTGCACGGGGTCCGGCACGTCCGGGGTCCGCAAGGGTGAGAAGGCGGACCCGTGGATTCTACTGCACAGGCCGCTGGAACCCAAAGCTGCTGCCTGCCGCGGTGGCGCGCGCTCACCCCCTCGACCACGCAGCTTGACGCCATGTGCAAATCGTGCCGGCGGGCCACATACCGGGGTCAACACCCCCAACGCGCCTTGCATGTCGAGGAGGATGGAATCTCGGCTACCCGACGCCAGACTGGGAACCAATGATCCAGCTGGGACGATGCCAGGAACTCGATGTGATGCGACTTGTCGCAATCGGTGCAATTCTCGGTGATGAGACCGAGGAAGTGCTGCTGCCGCGCAAATACGTGCCGATGGACTTAGATGTCGGCGACTCCGTGCGTGTGTTCGTGCATACCGATTCCGATGATCGCCTGGTCGCAACCACACGGATGCCCAGCGCCACCTTGGGCAACGTCGCCGTAATGGAGGCCATCGACCGCACTCGTCACGGCGCTTTCGTCGACTGGAATCTTGAGAAGGACCTCTTCGTGCCCGAGATCGAGCAGCATCAGGCGATGCAGGTCGGGTCGCGGTATGTCGTCGAAGTTCGGTGCGACAAACGCACGGATCGGCTGATTGGCTCAACGCGACTTGGCAGGTTCTTCGATCTCGAGATCGAGCACCTGCGCCCGGGACGAGAAGTGAAGCTGCTGGTGTGGTCGTTCAACGACCTTGGCGCCCAGGTCGTGGTCGACGATCACCACTCAGGCCTGATCTACTCCGCTGAGGTGCCACGCAACCTGCGAGTCGGCGACGCGCTGCAAGGCTACGTGCAACGCCTTCGCGACGACGGCAAGATCGACATCTCGCTGCGCAAGCTCGGCATGGCTGCCGGATTCGACGCCCAAACGATGATCCTCGAAGCGCTTCGCGCGCGCGACGACGGCTTTCTGCCGTTGCACGACAAGAGTCCGCCGGCGGACATCGCCCACCACTTCGACCTGAGCAAGCGCGTGTTCAAAGCGGCGATCGGCGGGCTGTTCAGACGGGAACTCATCGAACTCCGGCGCGACGGCATTCGCCTGCGAACGTCTGATTGAGACTGGCCGCGCGGATGTAGATGTGACCAGAACCGAATCTACCTAAGCGATGGCACTCCTGGCGACACCGTGCATGGGGCCTCCCGACCAGCGACTCAGCGCACTGCTACGCAGCTACCGTCGTTCGGCCTGACGGCCTGGTTCCTCTCTGAGATCTGCCTACTGGATCATGATCGTGACGGCGCGCGCAAGAACGGTACGCGCACCGTTGAATGGAGCCGCAGAATCGAGGGTGAGGCCGCTGGAGAATACTTGAATGCCGCTGAGGAACGGTAACGGCGGTACGTTAAGCGTGGCGCTTGCGTTGCCAGCCGCGTCGACGATGCCGACCGACCCGACGAAGATGGGGTTGGCTGGATCGAGTGTGATCTGCGTGAGCCCATCGAAGTCGATTGGCAGAATGTTCCCGTTGCCGAGAGGAAGGCCGTTGTTGGCGGACAGGGACAACACGAGCAGGTAGGGCCAGCCCTCGTCGCCTGGAATCGAAGCGGTCACGGTCGATGTGCCGCCGACTGGGGCCGGGCCGGTGGATGTGATGATGGGCTCAACCAAGTCGATGATCTGGTTGGCGGGCACGTTCGTCAGGTGTTGGAGCTGACCACTAGGCCAGGTGACCTTGACGAGGTCTGCCACGGCCGCGGTGTTGAGACCGAAGTGCGGCCTGGGATCCGAACCGCCGAGGAAGCCGCAGCCACTGCGCACGTACTGGCACTGAACCATGGATCCAATGTGGACCTCAATGCGGGCGCCGATGCCATCGCGGTTGCTGACGCGGCCTGTGGTGCGGAACTTTAGCCAGTTCTTAGGCGGGCATTCGTTGCGATAGAGGATGAGGCCGTTCGGGGCTTGGTAGCCGGTGTGAAATCGCTGCAGGAGATCTAGGCGACCGTCATCGTCGAAGTCACCAATGGAGACCATGAACTGTGAGTAAGGCTGCGCGCAGGCCATCGCAGCGGCTTTGTCCTGCCATGGGGTTACGGCATTGGCCGGTGTGCCCGGATTCTCGAATAGCTGGTTGGGGGCAGCCTCGTGTATGACGTAGAGGTCTTGCCAGCCATCGTTGTTGTAGTCGAAGAAGTTGCAGCCCCACCCGAGCTCGCCACCCTGAACACCATAGGTTGCCGTTGCGACCGTGTAGGAAAGCTGTGCGGCATCCCACACCTGGAACAGGTGATCTGGGGGCGCGTCCGTGCAGTAGAAATCGAGACCGCCGTCATTGAACACGTCGGCGAAGTCAACGCCCATGCCGTTAACGGCGATGCTGGCACCGATCGTCGCAGCTACTGGCGTGAAGGTGCCGTCGCCATTGTTGCGGTAGATCTCGTTTGGAGTATTAACGCCCTTCTCTGAAACCTCCATAAGGTCAGGCCAGCCGTCTTCGTTGTAGTCGAAGAACGCGCAAGCCAGGGTCAGGCTATTGCCGGCGCAGCCAGCTGTCGCCGTGACATCGACGAAGTTGCCATTGCCCGTGTTCCGGTAGAGGCGGTTTGGCGCAGGCAGGGGGCCTGAGAGTCGATTGCCGAGATAGAGATCCAACCAACCGTCGCGGTCAAAGTCGCCAAAGGAAGCCGAGTAGTTGTCATCCGAATGAACGAGGCCGCGCGCTACCGCTTCCTCCGTGAATACTCCGGCGCCGTTGTTGATGTAGAGGCGACCCGGAAGACCAGCCCCGCCCATGTAGATGTCGGGATCGCCGTCGTTGTCAACATCAGCCGCTTCCACCGCGTGCGGCATCCAGTGCGATCCGAGTCCCGACCCTGCAGAGATGTCGGTGAAAGACATGCCGCCATCGTTGCGGAACAGACGAATTGGGAAGCCCGCAGTCGGAGCGACGACTACGTCCATGTCGCCGTCACTGTCCAAGTCAAGAATCGCCTGGCCACTGCCGTACCACGCGTTCGACCAGAGCACCATCGGCATGCCTTGTGGCGCGTTCATGACCGTAAACTGAGCCTGTGCGGAACCTGCCAAACAGAAAGTCACTAGAAGGGCTATCCACTCATTCACGGCACGCATGATCTCATCCTAGTTGTGAAGGTCCGTCTCGGCCAACAAGTCTACCCGACAAACACTTACGGTCGGCAGGTTCTGGGACGGGTATCTTGGCGAGCACCGCGAATCGTCGAGGCGACCGAAGCGGAAGCTTGCACTCAAGCGCGAATCAGTTCCCAGGATGTCGCCCTTCACAACGACTGCTCCGGCCACTGCCGCCGGGATGCTGCTCGACCCCCGTGGTGTTCGGGACCTGGGCCGACCCCTTCTTGTCTCGAAGTGGCCCGTTCCGAATCGTCGACGACCAACAGACTGGTGGCCGAGTTGATTGCTTGAGCGAATCTCGCACTTCACGGTTTGCACCCAAGTCCTTGAGAATGCGCACGAACTGCTTGGTGAACAACGCATCGTTATCGAGGATCCGGCACTTCTTGTCGCGAAGGAAGCCGCCACCTGTTTCGGTCAGGTTGCGTGCGACCTGCGCCACACCAGAATCGCACTCGATGTGTCAAGCACGCCGAGAGACACCATAGAGACTACTGCGGTGGTTTGCCCCGCGCGTGCGCACGCGTATCGTATGTGCATGGCTGGTCGCGGTAATAAGCACGGCAAACGCAAGGGCGAGGATTCCGGCGACAAGCCGAGCTTCGGTAGTTTCAAGGACCTGCTGCGTTCTCAAGGCGGCAAGCCCGAACCCGACTACCCCGCCGATGACCGCGGCTGGACACTCGAATCAGCGGACGGGCGCAGCATCGACGAAGTCGGCATGGATTCGAACCGGGGGCGCATCCAGTCGCGGCCTGCAGCCTTCGGGCCGATGGAGCACGGCCCACCTTGTTACGCCGACGAGGACTCGGAGGAACTGCGATTGCTCGGCACCTTCCGCGTGCGGACGGTGTTTCCCGATGACGTCAAGCAGGAGGTCGACCAGCTGCCCGACGATCCGGACCCCAGCGACTTCGAAGGCCGACTCGACCTGCGCAAGGAGACGATCTTCACGATCGACGGCGATGACGCGCAGGACTACGACGATGCGATCGGCATCAAGGACCTGGACAACGGCAACACCGAGATCAGTGTGCACATCGCCGACGTCAGCCACTACGTGCGGCCAGGCACCAAGCTCGACGACGAAGCGCTGACCCGCGGCACCAGCGTCTACCTGCCCGACCAGGTCGTGCCGATGCTGCCGGAGAAGCTGTCCAACAATCTCTGCTCGCTAGTTCCCAACCGTGACCGACTGGCTCATTCGGTGTACATGGAGTTCACGCCCGCAGGCCAGCGTGTGGCTTCGCGCGTGCACAAGAGCGTGATTCGAAGCGTGCATCGTTGCACCTATCGCATCGTTCAAGAACTACTCGACGGGGTCGATAGCGAAGAGACGCGCGCCATCAAGCTCCTCGAACCAGACCTGTTGCGGTTTCGCGACTGGACCAGAGGCCAGCAGAAGATCCGCGACGAGCGCGGCTCGCTGCGCATGGACTCGAGCGAACGCAAATTCGTCTTCAACGACAAGCACGAGGTGCAGGCGATCGTCGAGTCGGACAAGTACTTCTCCCAGACGCTGATCGAAGAGACGGCGCTGGCAGCCAACCAGGCCGTCGGCGATCTGTTTCGCAAACGTGGGCTGCCGACGATCTATCGGGTGCACCCCGAAAAGGACCTCGAGGAGATCGCAGGCGTTGCCAAGATGCTGCTCCAGCATGGACTGCGCGTGCCCGACAAGGAGCGACTGACTGGCCGCGACATCGGCCGTTTGATCACAATCGCGCGGCGCAAGTCGAACAGCGAGGCGTTGGTCGCGCGCATCATGGGGTTGATCGACCGGGCGGTCTACGAGGTCAAGGACCACGAGAACGTCGCCAAGCACTTCGGTCTCGTGCGCGAAGCCTACCTGCACTTCACGTCACCGATTCGGCGCTATCCCGACCTGGTCGTGCACCGTTGGCTGCACGAAATCGAGAGTCGTGGCAGAAGCGCCGAGAACGAACTGCGCACGCTCGACTTGCTCAACGACCTCAACGAAAAGGCGCAGCACAGCACACTGCAGGCCGACATTGCCGAGATGGCCGAAAAGGCCGTCGGCGACCTGAAGGTCTGTCAGTTCGTCGAGCCACACATCGGCGAAGTGCACGACGCCAAGGTCGTGCGCGTGGCGCTCAATGGCATCGAAGTGCGATTGCCGCGCTTCAACATCACAGGGTTCCTGCCGACGCGCGACATTGGCGATCGCCCGAAGCTCAATGGGCCAACGCTGCAAATAAGTTCAGGCAGGAAACTGTTCTCATTCACCGAGGGCTATTCGATTCGCGTGAAGATCAAGGAAGTGGACTTCCTCAAGCTCCAAGTGTTCTTAGAGTTGAACTCGCAACGATCGGTCTAGCGCCGCCAGCAATCGTCCGCGCTGTCCACTCGCTGTGAGATCTGCCCGAGGGCAACTTGATCGAAGAATACCTGGAGCCGATCCGCGGGTGAACGTCGTCGCGCGCAAGAAAGGGCAGGCGACCACGAAGCCGACCCGACTGTTTGCACTCGATTCGAAGCAGCCCGGGCTACCGGCGCACGCGCAGCGCGTTCGTTGATCACGCACAATCCGGGATTGCTAACGTCTGGGTGAGAGCAAACGGCACCCGCGACCCGCCCACGTCGCGCTTGGGCACCCGATGACGCACGGCCCTGGCCAATCGCGACAGCAGCCTCGCGACCAGCAACTCCCTCGTAACCCATGGATCCGCCCTTTGCGGCGGCTAAGCTGCCCGCGTGCAACTAGTGCCGCTGCAGATCGCGATCGAACCCGCTCCGCTGCCGCCGCGCGTCGTCACCACCCTGGCCAGCGCCCGAGCCCGCATCGACCGTTGGTTCGCGCAACCGGGACACCAGACCGGCATCGGCTTCATTCCCAGTGACTACGAGCAGGTCTGGCATGCACTCGCCGCGATCAGGCGCGAGCACCCGGACGCACGCCGCCTGCTCGAATGGGGCAGCGGCTTCGGCGTCGTTGCCGGGCTCGGCGCACTGCTCGGGCTGGATGCTCACGGCATCGAGATCGATGGCGACCTGGTTACCAGTGCGAACGAACTGCTGGCCGAACACGACCTGCGCGCGACCATCGTGCAGGGCAGCTTCGTGCCAATGGACTTCGTCGACGCGGGCCTCGACGACCTCGAGACCCGCACCGTGCTCGGCCAGCCCGATGCCTACGACAAACTCGGGCGCGACCTCGACGACTTCGATCTGGTGTTCGCATATCCGTGGCCGACCGAAGAGGAGCTCTACCGCGAGATCTTCCGTCGCGGCGCCGATTACGGCGCGATCCTGCTGACCTGGTCGTGCCAGGAGGGTATGCGGGCCCATCGCAAGGTCGCCGGGGCCGAACGACCGCGATAGTGAGCAGCTCCTCGTTCTCGATCCCCAACAACCAGCCTTCGCAGGCTTGCGGCTGTCGCACCAGTTTCTGCAGATCGAACGCACTCGGCCGCCAACCTGGTCTCGCTCGGCACTTCGAATGCGTGCGAAGCACGGCCTGGAATCCGGATTCGCCGACGGTGGGGACTCGTGCAGCTGGCTGACGCGCTTAGCATTGCCGTACCATGTCCACCCGCCCAGCGACGCACCGGTTCGTGAGAGCCATCGCCTGCCTCGTGCTCGCAACGGCAGCAACCGCGCAGTCATCGGGCCACGGGTCCGACCAGAAGCACTGGGCCTACCGGAAGCCGACCCGCCCATCGACACCGCACGTCAATGCAGCTCACTGGCCGCAGAACCCGATCGACGCCTTCGTATTAGAGAAGCTCGAAGCGAACGGCATGGCCCCATCGGCCCGGGCAGAACGCGCGCGCCTGCTGCGCCGCGTACACCTCGACCTGACCGGGTTGCCGCCGTCGATCGAAGACGTCGACGCGTTCCTTCGCGATGACTCCGAAGGTGCATGGCAAAAGGTCGCCGACGGCCTGCTCGCCTCCCCTCGCTTCGGCGAACACTGGGCGCGGCAGTGGCTCGACCTGGCGCGCTACGCCGACTCCAACGGATTCCAGGCGGACCAGCTGCGCGACAGCTGGGCATACCGCGACTGGGTGATCGACGCCTTGAACGCGGACATGCCGTTCGACCGCTTCACGATCGAACAGATCGCCGGGGACCTGCTGCCTGACGCAACGCTCGCCCAGAGGATCGCGACGGGTTTCCATCGCAACGTGACGTGCAACGTCGAGGCCGGGGTGGATCCCGAGGCGAATCGTGTCAACCAAGTCTTCGACCGCGTCAACACGACGGCAACGGTCTGGCTCGGCACCACGATGGAGTGCGCACAGTGCCACGACCACAAGTACGACCCGTTCTCCCAGAGCGACTACTTCCGCCTCTTCGCGTTCCTCAACAACACACCTATCGAGGTCAAGAACGGCCAGGGTGTGCGCTTCGACTTCTACGGCCCCAAGCTCGAGTTGCCGCTGGCGTCCGCCGAGCGTGAGCAATTGGCCGCCCTGCACACGGAACTCGCCGAGGTCGAAGCGCGGCAGAAGTCCGAACTCACCAACGTCGCCGAGGAACAACTGCGGTGGGAACACAAGATGCTCGCGCTGCTGGCGGCCGAGAACCCATGGCACGCGCTCGACGTGGCCGCGTTCGCATCGACCGGCGATGAAAACCACACCGTGCTGCCGGACAAGTCGGTGTTGATCGGTGGGCGCCTACCGGGAACGGCAACCTACACAGTGGAGACGATCGCGCCCTTCGAAGGCATCACCGCGTTCCGCATCGAGACGCTCACCCACCCTTCGCTGCCGGGGACCGGGCCCGGCCGCGGCGACGACAAGCGACCGAACTTCATCCTGAGCGAGTTCACGGTTCACGCGCATGATGGCAACGGCCAAGAAGCTACGCGCGTCGACCTGCATTCGGCGCAGGCCGACTACTCGCAGCGGGGCTGGCACGTCAAGAACGCCATCGACGGCAAACAGAACAAGGGCTGGGCGATCGGCGGCGGCTTCTTCAAGGACCACTACGCGACCTTCCAAACGCGCACCACCATCGGCAACAAGAGCGACACCCGCCTCACGTTCACGATCGACCAGAACTACGGTCGCGGTCGCACCATCGGCCGCTTCCGGCTGTCGGCCTACACGGGCGATCCGGCCCTGCTCGCGCTGCCCAAACAGATCGCGCGCATCCTCCAGCAAGAAAAGCGCGGCGCGAAAGCCGAAGATCGTCTGCGCGAATACTTCCGGAACAACCATCCAGCCGCGGTGCGGTTGACACGACAGGTCGCCGATCTCAAGCAGCGCGTCCAGGCCATACAACCCGCGACGGCGCTAGTCATGGTCGAAGAGCAGCAACCGCGCGCAACGCACGTGATGCAGCGCGGAGACTACCTGCAGCCCGGCGCGCGCGTCACCGCGGGCACTCCGACGACCCTGCATGCGTTCCGCGAGGATTGGCCGAAGAACCGCCTCGGCCTCGCGCGCTGGATCGCGAGCCCCGACAACCCGCTGATCGCGCGGGTCACCGCCAATCGCTGGTGGTCGCACATCTTCGGCCGCGGCCTGGTCACGACCGAAGAGGACTTCGGTCTGCGTTCCGAGGCACCGAGTCATGCGCGGCTGCTCGACTGGCTCGCCGTCGAGTTCGTCGAATCCGGCTGGTCGATGAAGCACGTGCTGCGCCTGATCGTCACCTCCGCGACCTACCAGCAGTCGGCGCGCCGCCAGGGCGCCGAAACGGTCGACGACGACAACACGCTGCTCGCCCGCGGACCTCGGTTTCGCATGAGCGCGGAGATGATCCGCGACAACGCACTCAGCATCGCCGGCCTGCTATCGCTGAAGACCAGTGGTGAACCGGTCTTCCCCCCGCAACCAGCGGGCTTGTGGCGTCAGACCGGGCGCAACGAGCCGAAGTACGTGGTCGCGACCAATGAAGACCGGTTCCGACGTGGCATCTACGTCGTCTGGCGCCGCGCGGCGCCCTACCCCAGCTTCGTATTGTTCGACGGCCCCGATCGCTCGAGCTGCCATCCGTCGCGAAGCCGAACGAACACGCCCATGCAGGCGTTGACGCTGATGAACGACGACGCCTACGTGGAGGCAGCTCTCGGCCTGGCGCTGCGCGTCGTTCGCCAGAGTGGCATGTCCACAGCAGCCAGAATCGAACACGCGTTTCGACTCGCCCTCGCGCGGCGACCGACGACAGTCGAACGGGAGCACCTGAGGACAGTGTTCCATCGCGAGCGACAGCGGCTCGCGGCCGATGCGAAGCGCGCCGCGATGCTCGTCGACAGCGTTAAGGGTATCCGTGTCGCGAACCACATCGATCGGGTCGACGCAGCGACCTGGTTCCTGATCGCGACGATCCTGCTCAACCTCGACGAGACGATCAGCAAGTGAGCAAATCGATGCACGAACTTCGTCGCGACCTCGGCAAGACTCTGTCCCGGCGCGCACTGTTGCAGGGCACCGGCGCTGGCATCGGAGCCGCCGCGCTGGCGCATCTGTTCGGCGACAAGGAACGCGGTCCCCACCACACACCGCACGCGCGCAATGTGATCTATCTGCACATGATCGGCGCGCCGTCCCACCTCGACTTGTTTGACTACAAGCCGGAGCTGCAGAAGCGCGAGGGACGGAAGTGCCCGGACGAGTTCTTCGTCGGCAAGCAGCTGGCGTTCATCCGCACTCATCCGCGGTTGCTCGGCTCGCCCAAGACCGCGCCGTTCCGCTTCCGGCGCTGCGGCGAGTCCGGGATGGAGATCTCCAATCTGCTGCCGCACCTGCAGACGTGCGTCGACGACATCGCCCTGCTCCGCACGATCCGGAGCGACGAGTTCAACCACGGACCAGCGCAGATGTTCTTGCAGACCGGCTTCGGCAGATTTGGCCGGCCCAGCCTCGGCGCCTGGTCGAGCTACGGCCTGGGCTCACCCAACCAAGATCTGCCGGCCTTCGTCGCGATGGTGACCGGGACGTATCCCGGCGCCGGCAACAGCGCCTTCGGCAGCGGCTTCCTGCCGTCGGTCCATCAGGGAGTCGAGTTCCGCAGCAAGGGCGACCCGGTGCTCTTCCTGTCCGACCCCAAAGGCATCGACCGCGGTACGCGGCGGCGCATGGTTGACAGCGTCAAGCAACTCAATGGGCTGCACTTCGACGACGTCGGTGACCCCGAGATCGCGACCCGCGTCGACCAGTACGAGCTCGCCTACCGCATGCAGGCGTCGGTCCCCGAGCTGATGGACATCAGCCAAGAGTCCGCAGAGGTCCACGCGCTGTATGGCACCCAGCCCGGCCGCACGAGCTTCGCCAACAACTGCCTGCTGGCGCGGCGGCTGGTGGAACGCGGCGTGCGCTTCGTGCAGCTGTTTGACCAGGGCTGGGATCACCACGGCTCGGTCTTCTCGCAGTTGCCTGGCAAGTGCCGACAGGTCGACCGCCCGATCGCGGCGTTGCTGACGGACCTGAAGCGGCTCGGCCTGCTCGACGACACCCTCGTCGTCTGGGCGTCGGAGTTCGGTCGAACACCAATGGCGCAAACGAACAACGGAGAAGGGCTGGACACCAAGGCGGGTCGTGACCACCACACCGAGGCATACTCGGTCTGGCTCGCCGGCGGCGGGGTCAAGGGCGGCACCGTCGTCGGCGCAACCGACGAACTCGGCTACGCCGCAGCCGAAGACCCGCTGCACGTGCACGACCTCAACGCGACGATCCTGCACCTACTCGGCCTCGACCACGAACGGCTGACCTTCCGCTATCAGGGCCGCGACTTCCGACTGACCGACGTGCATGGCAAGGTCGTTCGCGCCGCCCTGGCTTAGATCCCCTGCCCGAGTTGGCAACCGTCACGAGCGACGTGAAGACGCCTCACACGGTTACGTGCAGGGCGCTGTAGTCGGCGTAGTTATGCCGAAGAGGCTGCTCGTGACACACTGGTGCACCGCTACGAATCTTGCCACCGAGGTGCAATCGTGAAGGGCATGACACTGCCTTTCTTCAACGTAGCCAAATCAGGCGTTTCCGGGTACTGCGCGACTAGACATCCGCGGCGATACGCCGAGCCCACTCCTCCAAGTTGTGCCTAAGGCCAACGAAGAAGCCCATTGAGTACCGTGCATTGAGTTCGCTCAGCGCATGGAACTGCAGCTGGCCATCATCATCGCGGTAGCGGAACGCATCGGTTGAGAACGGGCCAAAGAACCCGGCCACTGTCAGAGCCCGTGCGGCAACTGCGTGGGCGGCATGCAAGTGTTCTCGTTCGTGATCGCGCAAGTCGAGGCCAGGCTCACTGCCAACCCACGCCCCAAGTTCATTGGTGATGAGTCTTGTCGGTTGCCCGGTCAAACACTCCCCGTCACGGCCAAGCCAAGAGTGCAGTGCAAACTCCTGATCGATTGCGACAAACGGCTCGACCATGAGCCCGCAGCCGTAATCGACCATCGAGGCATCCACCCATCGTCGATCTCTACCCGTAGGCATAGCCGACACGCGTTTTTGGCCACGCCCACTGAAGCCGAACGGCCGCTTCAATAGCCAGCCGCCCGCGGGGGCCACAGTTTGCATCAGCGCGTCGAGCTGCTGCGTCGAAGTGACAAACGCGGCGCCCCTCAGGCTCAGGTCGAAGTCGGCGGCGAAGGCACGGTGGTTCACCCGCTGGATCACCGGCACCGGCGGCATCACCGGCAGCACGTGACCCATGGCACGCGCAGTAGCATGGGCACGTGGTGTCGGACACCATGCCTGACAGGTCGTCGCATGGCTTCCGGATGCCAACCGGACATGGCGCACTCGTGGCGTAGCCGCGTTCGCGACTTCCAGCAACCGATCGGCCATCGCATTGCTCTGCTGAACGAGGCGTCTTGTCGGCGCAAAACCACTTGGATCCACCAACTCGAGGTCCGCGTCAAGATTGAGGATCCACCCGACGGTGATCATTGCGCGTCCCAGGCCCGCAGCGCGGCCAGAAACTCGGCCGAGAACCCCGCTCGCCGACGGCGCGTTTCGTCGAGACAGGCTCCCTTCATCAAACTCGGCGTCAACGGCGCAACCAGCTCCCGTCGCCAACTCTCGAAGTCGGTGCCCTTGGACCAAGTCGCGAACCACTTCATGGCGAACTGAACATGCGCAACCTCCTCGTCGCCGACGACTCTCTGGAGTTCTGCTCCGTGCTGATCACCGACTTCGCCAAACCACGACTCGAATCGTTTGGTGTGATCAAGGTTGCCGCCTTCGAGCCCCATCCCCATGAGTGCGGTGAATTGCAGTGGCGTCTCACAACTTGCAACCCGCTGCCAAAACCAATCGCGCACAGGGAAGTCGCCGAGAGCGAACCCGAGTCGTTCGAGATGCCCACGGTACAGTGCCATGTGGCGGATCTCGTCCAGACAGATACCTAGCAACCCACGGCGAAACGCCTCTGGCGCCGTGGGGAAGGCCAGGATTGCCCAGCACATCAATTCAGCGGCCTGTAGTTCGTGGTGCCAGAAGGTATGGACCAGTTGTGCTCGCTTACGGGGGTTGGCCATCTGCGCACGAGAAACCGATCGCCGGGTGCGCCCAACCAGGTCCAGTTCTGACGGGCGCCCAGGCGCCTCCATGCGGCGGGGAGCATCATCGGTTCGGAACGTCGGCGGCGGCGGCGGCGGCCCGAGCTTGTAATCGAGAACGGTGGAGTTCACGTATGCGACAGCCCAATCCTCGATGTGCGCGATGTGCACGACAGCAAGCTAGTCGATGGCTGGCGCCGACACGAAGGAATGCTCTGCGCAACGGCACAGCACGCATCACCGGCCCCCCATCCCCGCTTCACTCCCCACCCGTTCAGATCCGAGTAGCGAAGCGGAGGAGAAAGTTGTTCTTGGGCATCGGTCGAACCGTGGGAGTCAGAAGCTGTCGGGCGAGCGCGCGCTCGGTCAAATCGCACAGTTCGCGCACGCCATAGCGAGGATCGCTGGCTCGCAGTTCTTCGTCGAACCGGACGTTGCTCTCGATGGGTTCGACATCGGGCAGGAAGAACGCACCGTAGACGATCAACGAACCACCGGGGCGCAGATGACGAGCCGCAGAGACGAACAAGGACTCGGCCGTCTCGATCGGTGAGATGTGCAGAACGTTGCTCGCGAAGACTACGTCAAGGCACCGGCCTTCGAGGGGCCAGGCGTCGTGGATGTCGAGATGCGTGGGCTCCCGCAGGTTGGGCAAGCGAGCCTGAGCGGCCCAAGCGCGGAGCGAGGTCAATGCGTCGGGATCTCGGTCAGTCGGCCACCAACTCCAACTGGGGAGGCGTTCGGCTGCCAGCACGGCGTGTTCACCCGTGCCAGCGGCCACTTCGAGAAGATCGCCAGCGGGCGAGAGTATCTCGGCCAGGGCGTCGACGATGTCTTGTCGGTTGCGCCCGGCGGAAGGGGAGTACTTCCGGCCGTCGTCGTCGGGGTCCAGATCTTCGAAGCGAACGGGTGGACGTGGGTCGTCGTCGGGGCTCATCGGGGAGGCAAGGCTAACAGAGCGCAGCCACTCGGCTCACCTCCCAGGTCAGGGGGATAGAACCTCCAAGCTGCGGTTCGGGCTACCCGCACCCCACCCCGGCGACCTCACTTTGGTCGTCGACAACGACGTGCTGTTCACGAAGCCGGTCCTGCAGCATCCTTGAAGCGCAGGTGTCGAGGTGACGCGTACCGACAACAGCCACCACGATTGGCCATCGTCGACTTCGAAGTGAGCAATTCGATGGCAAGCAGGCTCGGCCGACTTTTCGGACACTGCGCAACCGCCTGAGCCCGCGCAATGGCAACACACTCCGTGCCGATGCGGGTTTGCCTCGGCGCCATCAACAGTCCCACCCGCTGAATCCGTGTCGGCGTGGCGGCGTGTTGCCTAGCCTGCAGCGCGGCCATAAGGTCTACGCCGGTTCCGGTCTTTCCGGGCGCCCAACTCTCCCAACTGTTCATGCCTAAGAAGACCACAGTCCTCGCCGCGACCGCAACCGTTCTGTCCGTCGTCGCTCTCAGCGTCGCCGTCGCCGCCTGGATCGAGGCGTGGATGAACCAGCCGCTCGACGAGTCCCCTGAGGCGGCACCGATCGAGATCGGCGACATCGCGGGGGTGGTCGCCCGCGACAGTGACATCGCGATCGATCTCACGCCATTCGACGAGGGCGGCAACACCCAGGTGATCTGGCGTTGTGGCAAAGTGCTCGCGGGATCGCGCTCCGACTACGCCGGCGCCTGGACCCATCTTGGTGGCCGCGTGCTAATCGATCCGACAACGCGCACGTTGCGAGCTGGCGAACTGCACATCACGCTGGCAGCGATGCGCGGCCACGGCGACCACCCGGCACCGAACGCGATGATCAACACCGTGCGGAGCAACCAGTGGTTTGTACCCGAGCATGCGAACGCTGTGTTGACTGCGTTCGACGTCAAGGCAAGGACCGAAGGCGAAAACGCGGCGTTCGATCGCGCCATCGCCGACTGGACGCACGCGCTTTCGTGCAAACTGCAACTCAACGGCATCGAACGCGACCTCACGGTCTACGCCCGACTCGAACTCGGGGACCGGAGTCTCCGGCTGGCCGCCCTGTTCGCAATCTCGCGCGCCGAGTTCGAAGTGAAGAAGCGGACCGGTTTCGAGCCACCGGCAGAGGTCGACGACGAGGTTCTGCTCGAGGTCAAGATCCACGCGACCCCCGACCCACTCACCGTGATCGCCGAACTCAACCGCCAACTCGTTGCGCAGCAGGCGACAAGCGGACAACTCGCGGACCAGGTAGCCACGCTGACTGGGCGCCTCGATCGAATCGAGACGAGTCACGCCGAGCTACAACGTGAACTGCGCACGATCAGTAGCCGCGCTACTACGCAAACCAGCATCGATCTAGCGTCGCTGCCGGCTCGCTTCACCGACCGCGTGGACTACAAGAACGAGCGGGGCGACAAACGAATGGTCGACCTCGGCCACGCCGCTGAGTTCGAAATGGTCCTGATCCCCGGCGATCCGGAGCGCGGCATCGGCCCGTTCTATGCGCAAACGACCGAGGTCACGTGGAACATGTTTCGCGACTGGGCCTACTGCAGTGACATCGAAGATCCGTCGTATGCGGCCGAACTCCAGGAGACGCTGCTGCGCCCGACCCCGTGCTACGAAGATGCTTCGCGCGGCCACGGATTCGACGGGCGCGCTGTACTCGGAATCTCGCGCCGCAACGCGGTGACGTTCTGCCGCCACGTCAGCGAGTTGACCGGCCGGTCCTATCGGCTGTGGACCGATGCCGAGTGGCGTTACGTCGCCGACGCAACAGGTGGCCTTCCGAAGGATCTGCACGCGGTCGCTTGGCTCTCTGGCAACGTCGGCCAAGACGAGTGGGGCGAGAAGCTCTCGATGCCGGTCGGCAAGAAGCCGGCGAACAGCTTCGGTCTGCACGACTTCTGGGGCAACGTCGCTGAGTGGGTCATGTCCGACGAGCAATACATCCGCGGTGGTTCCTACCTCGTCACCAAGGACGACCTCTCGATCGACTGGCGCGAGAATGAGAGCCAGAACATCTGGAACGAGACCTACCCGAACTTGCCGAAGAGCCTGTGGTGGTACCGTGACCGCTTCGACATGGGATTTCGGCTCGTTTGCGATCCGGTCAACATCCCCGAGGCGAAGTGAACCGCTGCTGCGCCGTCGGTGCCTTGCTGATCGCGGTGGCCAGCGTACCGCCGGCGGCACCACCGACGTTGTCGCGGTTCGTCTTCGAGCAGGTGCACTTCGGCAACATCCAGGTCGAGTTGTGCATGTACGCGAGTAGCGCCGCCGAAGCGGGCAGCGCCGCCGAGGCTGCCTTCGCCCGGATCGACGCGCTGTCGCGCATGTTGAGCGACTACGCACTCGATCCGCCGAGCCCGCTGAATCGCATCGCAGCAGAGGCTCCGAAACCCGTACCGGTGCCGCGCGAATTGTTCACGGTGCTCGAGCGTGCCATCCTTATGCACTCGATCACGCAGGGCTCATTCGACGTTACGGCCAAGCCGTTCGTGCAGCTCTGGCGCACGTCGCGAAGAATCGGCGATTTGCCGCCGCCGCGGCGCCTGCGTAATGCCCGGCGCTACGTCGACATCAAGGCGCTTAGGCTCGACGCCGAGAAGGCGACCGCGACGCTGACCAGGCAGGGCATGTGGCTCGATCTCGGCGGCATCGCCAAGGGCATGATTGGCGACGAGATCGTACGCCTACTACAGAAACGCGGCATCACGCGTTGCCGTTACAGCGCCGGCGGCGACATGGTGTTCGGCGATGCGCCGCCCGGCCAGATCGGATGGACGGTCACCGTGCCCGACTTGCTCGTCGATTCTGAGCGTGGTGACGCGGAACCGCTGTCGTTCACGATCAGCAACGCGGCCGCATCGGTCTCGGGTGACGTCTTCCGTTACGTCGACATCGATGGAGTTCGCTACGCCCACGTCGTCGATCCGCGCACGGGTCTCGGCGTCACCGATCGCCGCGTGGCCTGCGTGCGTGGCCCGCGCGGCATTGACACCGATCCGCTCGCCACTGCAGGTCTGATCCTGGACGAGAAACAGTGGCGGACTGCGCTGGCACGGGTGCCTGGGTGTCGCGGTGACGTGGCGCGGCTAGCTCGGTGAGCGCACCCCGCACGCCCCACACCGTTACGTACAGAGCGCTGTAATCGGCGGTGTTGTTCCACGTTGCTCCCCGCAAGCCAACGGGCCTCGAACTCGAGCAATCCGCCCAGGTCAACGACCGAGAGACACACCGCCCCCACCGACGCCGTTTCGTTCTTCGTCAGCCGGTTACCACGCGACCGGCGCTGCCAACCCTTCTATGCGCTACTCCCGGCCCGGCGTTCCGGAGTCCGCCTGCGCAGCCGAACCCGGCGGAGCACTCACGACCTTGGCCGGCCGCCGAAGATCTCGAATGTCGAGCACGAAGCACCCGCGGCCGTGCGTCGTAATGACGGCGTAGTCCTCTACCGTCTGTAGCGCTAGATCGTGCACGTAAACGGTTGGCAGATCCTTCCCGAGCACGTGCCAGCTCTTGCCGCCATCGGTGCTGGCGTAGACGGCGCGGTCGGTACCGACAAAGAGTAGATCCTTGTTGGCGGGGTCCTGCTTGATCACGTTTGCAACGCTACCGGGGATGTTGGCGGTGATGCGCTGCCAGTTCGCGCCGTAGTCCGTCGAGCGATAGAGATGGCACTCGAAGTCGTCGTGACGCTTACCGTTGACGGCCGCATAGACGGTGCCCTTCTCGAAGTGGCACGCCTCCAGGCTTGCGACGCAGCGACCTTGAGGCAGGCCCGCCGACACGTTCGTCCAGGTTTCTCCGCCGTCACGCGTGACCTGGGTGTTGCCGTCGTCGGTGCCAGCGTAGATCACGCCCTTTTCGACCGGGGACTCGGAGATAGCGAACACCACCGCGTGTGCGATGTTGCCCTGCTTGTCAAGATCGTAGTTGGTGAGGTCCGGGCTGATGCGCTGCCAGTTGTCGCCACCGTCGTCAGTGAGGAACACGTATTGCGCCCCGTACAGCACCCGCTTGTTGCTGTGCGGAGACAAGACGATCGGCGCCACCCACTGGGCACGTTTCCTGTCGCCTTGCCAGTCGATCGCGATGTCCTTGCGCTTGTAGGACCTGCGCGTGCGGCCCCGCCGCGTGGTCTCGACTTTCTCGCTGTAATCGGTCAGCGCCGGACCGCCACCATAGCGACTGACGGAATAGACCAGGTTGGGGTTGAGGCGATCGACGGCGTGACGACCGGCCTCGTCGCCGGTCGCGCTCTCCCAGCGCTGGCGCACGATCGCGTCGCGCCCGCGACTGAGATCGACCAGCCCGCGATACCCACCGGTGTCCTGCACGCTGATGTAGATCCAGAACTTGCCCTCTTCCTGACTGATCCCGCAGTTGTAGCCGTGCGCGATCTGCATGTTGGTCGGGTGATGGTGCGTTGCGAATGCGTCATGCGAAATCATCACGCCACCGTCGTTGGCCATGATCACGTGGCTGGAATCCGCCGGGTTGATCCAGCCGCCATGCCAGTCGACGTGCGAGCCCCGGAGTCCACGCCAGGTGTAGCCGCCATCGTTCGACACGCGGCTCGACAGGCCGAGGCAATAGACCGTCTCGGCATCGTTCGGGTCGACGCGGATCTGGCCGAAGAACCAGCCATATCCGGGGTGCGTGCTACGCACCGCTTCGTTGCCCTCGATCAGGCGGAAGTTCTCGCCGTAGTCGTCGCTGCGATAGACCTTCGCCCCACCCTGCCGGCGCGGTGCGCCATCGTGATTGAGCAACACGTAGACCGTCTCCGGCTGGGTCGCGCACAGATCGATGCCGACGCGTTCGTACTCGCCGTTCTGAAAGTCCGGCAGCCCCTGGGTCAGCGCCTGCCAACTGCGACCACCATCGATGGTCTTGTAAACACCGGTCTCGGGACCTCCCACCGGATCCTTCCAGCGGTATCGCCGGCGCGGGGCGGTGCCGGCATAGAGCGTGTCCGGGTGCTTCGGATCCATCACCAAGTCGATGACGGCCGTGGAGGCGTTCTTGTAGAAGACCTGCTTCCAGCTCTTGCCACCATCGACCGACTTGTAGACGCCGCGCTCCTTGTTTGGCGTGTATTCGTGGCCCGCCGACGCGACGTAGAGGATATCGGCGTTCTTCGGATGGATGACGATGCGCGGGATGTGCTGCGTCTCGGTCAACCCCATGTGCTCAAACGTCTCGCCGCCATCAATGGACTTGTAGACACCCGTGCCGGCCATCGAACTGCGCAGGATGTTGGCTTCACCGGTGCCCACCCAGACCGTTTGGGGGTCAGAGGGCGCAACCGTGACGTCACCGATGCTGGCGGTCGCGTAGCCCTCGAAGATCGGCTTCCAGTTACGGCCATCGTCGACGGACTTCCACACCCCACCCGACGCAGTCGCCAAGAAGACGGTGTCTGGCTGGTCCTGATGGGCAGTGACATCCGTTGCTCGCCCGGACATACGCATCGGCCCAACCGGCTGCCAGGAGTTCTCGCGGTGTGACGAACTCTCGGCCATCGTCTGGTGCGTCGCAAACCAGGCGAGTCGCTGGTGCACGTCGGCCGGTTTCTGCTGCTTCGCTTCCTCCGCTACCGGCCGCCGCCGTTCGCGCCGATTCGCGGCCTCGCCTTCCTGGGCGATCGCGAGTTGCGTAAGAAGGAACAGGGCCACGGGAACCGACCAGCGGACCGTTGGAGGGACATGGAACGGGGTCATGGACTTGCCTCGAAGCTGCGGGTCAGGGGGGCTATTGCGTACGTGCGAGACCAACGCGTCACTCACCGTGCCAAGGTAACACAGGAAGCTTGGCGGCTATCCAGAGCCCGATCGTGGCGTTGCCGACGTGTTACCACTGTCCACCAGGAACATCCAAACTCGCGATCGCAAGGGCACGCTGGTGGCGCAGCAATGAGCGACAGCCTCGCTCACGAGTAGACTCGTTGCACATTCGTCACCCATCGATTGATCAAGCCAGGACACTGCGACCCTTGCGCGTCGAATCTTGTCGCCGCTACTTCCGCGGACAGTTCGGGTCCAGTTCGCGCACGCCCTGAAGAATCGCCTTCGCCGCGACCATGTTGCCTAGCTTCGAGTAGTGACCCATCGTGAAGTGCCCCGGCAACTCGGTCTTCGGCACCTTCTTGAATGCCGGGCGCAGGTCGATCATCGGGATGCCCCGCTCCTTGAGCGCTGGGATCAGCCAAGCGTCGATGAGCGGCAAGCTCTTCTTCGGGACATCGCCTTGCGTCGGGAGCATGGCCAGCGCGAACACCTGACCTCGTTGCTTCGATTGATCGCGCAGGATTTCGAAGATGCGAAGGGCGACGGGGACGAATGGCTGCTCGGCGCCGCTGGTTGCCGGAGCATCGAGCGTCTTGGGTAGCAGTCCGGCCAATGCGCTGGTCTGCCAGACGCGGCTCAGTCGCGTCCCAATGCCAGGTGTGTCGAGTAGGTTAACGACCGGGGTGTTGATCGCGACCGGGTCGCCGTCCACCAACTCGAGGACCGGCTTGCCCAGGTCGGCAACGTTGCCGAACGGGTTCATGCGGTAGAAGTCGCCGATGATGAACGCAAACACCAGCACGTCGACGTCGAACTTGGTGCCATCCCGCCGGTACGACATGTAGGCCTGGTCGATGCCATAGCCACCGAGCCCCATGTTGATCGTGTCGATGGCTGGGTGCTGCTGAGCCAGCAATGCCGGGAAGGTGTCTTCGTCGCCAACGCCGTAGCCCATCGTGTACGAGTCACCGAGGCAGAGGATGCGGTAGCGGTCGTCACTGTTTTCGAGACCGTAGTCACCGGTGCCGCGCAGTTGCTGGCTGTTGGTCGTCAGGCCAATGCCGTTGCCATAGAGGTCCGGGACGTGCTTGTCCGGGGCGTGCCGCCAACCAAGTTCGGGGTCATACACACAATGGGAGACTTCCTTTACCGGTGGCAGCTCCCCAGTGGCTTGCCACTTCGTCCAGAAGCTCGCGCCACCTTCAAGCGATAGCACGAGGCCGACGGTGACGAAGACGGCTACTGCCAGCCCAAAGAGAGTTCTTTTGAGTGAGCGTCGGCGCTTAGCCATTCGTCTGGAGGTTCGGAGGTGGGGTGTCGGGGAATGCAGTTGTGCATTCCGTCGACCAAGTCGGGTGATTCGAGGTCTCGGATGCTACTGACTTGCTCCTCTCTTCTCCACCCCATGGAAGCGGCGCACAAGTGCATCCAGACCGCCATCTTTGCAGGCTTGCGCATGCAACGGTCACGGGCCACGATTCTTAGCCATGTGGCCTGCTGTCCGGTTGCTGTTCATCATCGCCCTCGCGTGGCCTGCGGCCGATGCTGTGTTCGCGGCGTACCACCGCATCGCGGTCGGCAGCGCGTTGCCATGGACGGATCGATTCACTCTCGATACCAACGAACGTGTCCGCCGCGCAACCGACAAGAATGCGAAGTTGCTGACGAGCGTACGGGCAGCTGTGCCGGCAGACACGTTGCTGCTGACCGAGCTCATCACGGGCAACCCGGACGACTACGAACCCGCGGAGTTGATGCGCCTGGCACTGCAGGTCGGCGTCATCGATCAGCTACGCGTTCTGCTGTTTCCTCGCCCAGTGATCATGCGACGTGCCGGCGCCATTGGGCTCGCCGAGCAGCGCGCGAAGCAAGGCACGCCAACCGCCTACCTTTGGTTCCCCGGTGGCGAGCGACCCACACAGTCTGATCCATGGCGTCGACTGCATGTCTCCAAGACCTTTGAAGTGTGGTTATGCCAGAAGCACTGACCAGCGCATTGATCGTGGTGGTTTGCACCGTGCTCGCACCGGCTTGGCTTGGCTTCGCTTGTATCCGCGCCATGGGAGTCGGCTGTTCGCATGGGTTGCGTGCGGCGTGGGCCTATGGCTATCTCGTTGGCCACCTAGCGCTAGCTCCGCTGGTCTTCTTATGGCTTGTTGCCGGCCAACCGGTGCCTGGCTGGGGCTTACCCGTTGCGGCTGCCATCGCTGGCACCGTGCTGCATCGCCGGGCGCCAACGCGTGACTCGACCCGTACCTACAGCCTGCGCTCGCTCGCCTGGATTGTGGTGCCGTTGCTGGTTGTGATGGTGCCCGTGCTCGACTTGATGTCGCAGGTAGCCGTGAGGCCGCTCATGTATGGCGACGAGTCCCTGATCTGGGCTGCCAAGGCCAAGGTCTGGTTTGCGATGTCTGGCGACGACCTCGCTCTCGTCATGCGAGACTACGTGGCACACCCCGACTACCCGATGTGGAATCCACTGGTGCACATCCTCGCATTCGCGAGTGTCGGCGACGTTCTTCATTGGGAGAACCGATTGCCTGTGCAGGGCTTTGCGATCGCGTTGTTGTTGCTGTTGTCTGCCGCGCTGACGCGTCGCTGCCATCCGCTCATCGCGGCCGTCGTGTTGTTGGGTTTTAGCGGGACCATCTTCTCGGTCAGTGCGCGCGACTCTGGTGCAGATGTGATGCTTGCGTTTGCGACGATGGCTAGTGTCGATGCTCTGTTGCGGGCCAAGGAGACCGGTGAGGTTGTGTGGTGGCGGCTGTCGTGCTGCGCACTTGCGGGCATGTTGGCTAGCAAGAACGAAGGTGTCTTGTTGGTGCTGGTCGTGATGATGGCCTTTGGCTTGCAAGGCGGGCTCAAACTCTTGCGCACTCTGCCGCTCAAGCAAGTCGTGCGACGATCCCTGTGGTTGTTGTTGCCCGTCGGGGTTTGGCTAGGGCACGCGATGCTCAACG
>JAPYTD010000002.1:108195-130611 GCA_029936315.1 Planctomycetota bacterium
TCCCTGTGGTTGTTGTTGCCCGTCGGGGTTTGGCTAGGGCACGCGATGCTCAACGGAGCCTACGAGGTGAAGAACGACTTGCTGAGCGCCACGGATGGCCGTGGCATGTTGGCGCGCATCACGCATCAATTCCCCGACTACGCTCCAAAGGTCTGGGCGTTTTTCTATCAGTACTGCATCGACATGAGCCGTAGCAGGTGGTTGCTGCCGGCCACCGCCGTGGCTACCGTCATCGTCTTGCTACGTGATTGGCGTCGTGCCCGCAGCAGCACCGCATTGATACTGGCTGTGATCACCTGCGCCACGGTCTGTGGCTATGGGCTAGTATTCATAGGCACCAACGCGGCAAGCCTCGATTGGCACCTCAATACCGCGTTCGATCGCATCCTGCTGCACATCTTGCCCGTCGCGACACTCGCCTTGGCAATGATGATTTGGCCAAGGGACGCCGCTAGTAATTTCTCTTTGCCTTCCACGACGCCCTGACCGTGCAAACCCTGTCGATCGTGATCCCCGTCTTCAACGAGAAGGAGACGTTGTTGCAGGTGGTGGAGCGTGTGCAAGCGGTTGAGGTGGACGGGCTCACCAAAGAGCTAGTTATTGTCGACGATTGTTCGACCGATGGCACCCGCGATGTCATTCGCGAGCACCTCGAAGGCCGCGACGGTATTCGCGTGATCTATCACGAGGGAAACCTTGGTAAGGGCGCCGCTTTGCGAACCGGGTTTGCTCATACCACTGGCGACATCGTGTTGATCCAGGATGCGGATCTCGAATACGACCCTCGCGACTACCCCAGGTTGGTTACGCCCATTCTCGAAGGGCGGGCAGATGTTGTGTATGGCTCTCGGTTCATCGGTGGCGAGTCACACCGTGTGCTGTTCTTCTGGCACTCCGTCGGGAACCGCTTGTTGACGACGTTGTCCAACATGATGACCAACTTGAACCTCACCGACATGGAGACTTGCTACAAGGTCTTCCGCGGCGAGGTCATTCGTGACATCGAGATCAAGGAAGACAGGTTTGGGTTCGAGCCAGAGATCACCGCAAAGCTCGCGAGCCGCAAGTTGCGCATCTACGAGGTCGGCATTCACTACGACGGACGCACCTACGATGACGGCAAGAAGATCACCTGGCGCGATGGCGTGCGCGCGCTCTGGTGCATCTTCCGCTACCGGTAGCAACGGCCGTGTCTGCGAACTGTGCGCTATTGGCCAATCGTGTGCAGCATGCGATGAAAACTGAGATGCTCGGCACGAGCGAGCAGTGCGCGATCGCAGGATCGAGCGTTGTCCACGGCGTTTCGAACGTCTGGCCGACCAAGCTTGTCAGGCACGGAATCGGGAACACCATGGTCGAATCTTGAGCCGGCGCAACCGGCAACGACTCATTGGTCATCGACGAATCGCAACGGACCAATTCGATGCCAACCAGGCTCGGCCGCCCAGGGCGGTGAGCCATGTAGGCATCGTCGCGCATCCGTCGAAGCATTGACGGCGCACCTTGCACCTACGGCCCATCACTCAGCCAGCTTCGCCAGTTCGGTGGCGAGTGTCTTGAGACTCTTGGGCCATTGATAGAAGGTGACGCTCTTGGCGCCCGGGATCTTGGCAGTGGTGAGGCCTGCCACCAGGGAGCTTGCCGGTTGGGCATAGAGGAACTGGACCTGTTCCATGCCATAGGTGCTTGGCAGGCTCTTGGCGTGGATCTGCAATTCGGCGGCGTAGTCGGCCGGGGTCTCACCGATGTTGTGTTCGGATGGGATCCAGATCACGCCGGAGACGGCCATGGGCGTGAGCGGGCTAACGCACCAGTTGTAGGCGTAGGTGGGAATCGTGTCGGGGCGCACGGTGCCGCCCTTGCCGGGTTCCGGGAAGGCGGGTCCGGAGAGCGGTGCGGCGCCAGCGAGGTCTGCGCCGCTCTCGCCGGCCGCGACGATGGTTTGCACGAACGTTTTGACTTCGGCGACGTGTTTGGCGGCGGCAGCTTCGGCGATACCCGTGTTGGGGAGCTGCAGGAACAACTCGTCGAGGCGGGCTTGGAAGGCCGGGGCCTTCACGTCCTTGACGCCATGAAAGGATGTCCACGACAGAGGCGAAGCAATCTGTCGATTGCGTCCCCCTCGGCCTGAGGACATGGTCATGAAACCCTGCGGAACTCCCTTGCGGTTGAGTGCCTTGGCGAACTCGTAGGCGAACATGGTGACGCCGTTGTTGTCCGCGGAGTAGTCCGCCGTGAGCCACGACGAACGGTACTTGCCGCCACCGGTTTCGAAGCGGCGCTTTCTGGGAGTCGTCGAGCTGCTGGCGCTGGTCTTCCTCCGGAACTCTCGAACGAGGGGCATGGCGGCGGGTCGCGCAGCTTCCTTGTCGCGCTGATTGTAGGGCCACTCGGTTGAGAGAAGGGTGCTGCCGGTTAGATACCAGACGTCGCCAACGAGAATGTCGTTCACCGAACGGCTGTGGTCATGGCTGGCTTCTACCTTCAAGGTGATCGGCCTGGTCGAGGCCTTGAGGGCGGGGAACGAAACCGACCATTGTTGCAGATCGTTGGCGACGGCGGTCAAGGTGGCCTCGCCGAGAGTCACGGTGAGCTTCACGCCTTTGTTGGCATGTCCCCAAACCGGAATGGGCTGACCGCGCTGGATGATGGCCCCGTCGCGATAGTATTCCGCGACTTGCAGGATGGGATAGTCGGGATCGGTGTAGCGGGCGTACTTCGCCTTCTCTCTGGCGGCCTTCTCGAGGTCGTCTTCCTGCCAGATCAGCTTGCCATCGATGGCGGCGAAGGGCGTGGCGGGCAAGCCGGCCAAGTTGTAGAGGTTCGAGTTCTCCGGCACGCCGCTATAGGCGTATTGCACGCCGATGGGGTTGGGCACGGCGTTGCAACGGACCACGACGGTGTCGCCGACGATGGTGGCAAGTGCCGCGTGCCATTTCTTGTCGGCTGAGCAGAGGCGGAAATGGTTGAGCTTGTCGTTGGGTGTCGGCTTGGCAGGCTCCACGAACTTGCCGGGTTCGCGGTAGTCCTTGGCCATGCCTTTGTTGGCCACCATCAGGCCGCCGAAGAGGCTGTCTTTTTCGAACGAGATCACGACCTTGCTGCCGTCGATCTCGTAGCCGTCGTAAATCGGACCGGTGTAGGCGATGTCCTTGCCGTATTGCTTGGCGAGGGCCCAGCGAGCCATTCTCATCCCGGGGTGGAGCTTGTTCTGGTAGTGGATCCCCTGAGGTCGCGCCGAGTTGAGGTCGGATTGCACGACCATGCCGACGTTCTCACGGTTGTTGATGAAGAACTGGTGCTGGGCCTGGCGGATGTCGGCGAAGCCGACGCTGTCGGGATCCGGCGAGCCGTAGCACTGCATCTGCGTGAAGTAGAAGGGCATCTCGGGCATGTTCCATGCGTCCCGCCAGCCCTTGATGAGCGCTTCCATTCTGGCGGCGTAGATCCTGCCGTCGTTGCTGTTGCTGGTTCCCTGGCACCAGATCGCGCCGCGGATTGCGTAGGGAATGACCGGAGAGATCTTGCCGTTGAAGAACTGTGATGGTCCGCGCCACATTCCGGCGATGCCGGGCAGTCCAGGTCGGGCTGGAATCTTGCCGCCAGCCACGGCGGCCTCGCCGGCTTCTTGCTGCCATGCTTTCAGGTCATCGTAGTAGTTGGCAAAGGCCTTGCGGCCTTGCTCGGTGAGCGGATCGGCGTCGTGCATGAGATCGACGTCTGCTTGCAGCTTCGCATGCGCTTCGAATGCCTGGCGTTGGGCGAAGGCCTCGACTCTGGTGTTGCTGTGAGCGCTGAGGAGGATGCCGATCGGTACGTCGAGTTCCTTGTAGAGGTCGTAGGCGAAGGACAGGGACAGGGCGGAGAAGCCGCTCGCGCTGCCAGCCTTCTGCCAGCCGCCATCCGAAGTGGCCTTCTTTTGTGGGTAGAGGGCGGAGACGGTGGCGATGTTGATTTCGCGAATGGGGATGTCCTCTTTGGCGCCGGCGATTTCGCGGGCGAGGTCCCTGCACATGCTCTTCCCGGCGACCCAGACCATGTTGGATTGGCCGGAGGAGAACCACACCTCGCCAACCAAGACGCCTTGCAGGGTAATGGACTTTTCGTGGTTGTTGCTGACCTTGAATGCCCGCTCTTCCCGCGAGGCGTTCAAGGGCTTCAGATGGATCATCCAATCACCGAACTTGTCCGCAACCGCGGTCCTCGTTTGGCCGGCGAACTCGACGGTGATCTGGCTTCCCGGGGCATCGAAACCCCACACGGGGACTTCGCATTGCCGCTGCAGAATCATGTTGTCGGTGAAGGGCGCGGCCACTTCCAATTGTTGATCGGCGGCGATGGCGCTGGCTGCCATGCAGAGCGCTAGGAAGACGGAGGAGAGGATGTGCGTCATGGTTTGGAGACTGATCGATACCACTTGTTCGAGTAGCTGCAGCTGCTAACCCTCGAAGGTTTCCCGAGCATATCCATCATACGTCGACCGCGCGGGCTGCGAGCACTAGCATTCGTGCCGCGTGCTCCGAACCGCTCAGCGTCCCGGAAACTCGTCCACGTACTTGATCTTGAAGTCGGCGAAGGCGTCGACCTTCTGGATGGTGTAGTCGGGGAAGGCGCTGACGATCTGCCACTTCCCCGCCGAATCGGGGAAGGCGTCGACCTCCTGCACGCGCAGGTCGGGGAACGCGTCCACAACCTCGACCGTGTAGTCGGGGAAGGCGTCCACGTACTGGATCCGACCGTAGATCTTGGAGACGTCCTGGGGCGTTGGCGCTCGGGAGAGCGCAGGCATGCTCAGGAGGGCGGCAAGGAGCAAGGGAGTCGATTTGTGCATGGGGATTCGGTTGCGGCAGTGATGGTCTTCCCCCGTGGTGAGAATGCGTGCCAACGGAGGACCCTGTGGCGGGTTCCGCAACCGTCGCAACTAGGGTGCCATGGCACTGTCACGGAGGCAGTCCTTGGCCGGCATTGATCGCAAGCCGACCGGTGCCAGGCACCTGCGACCGACAGGTGAGTGGACCCGGGGCCGGATGCCCTGATGGACCCGTGGCGATGACCGGTGCGTGTGCCCTACCTGGGGGACAGGCAGCACGTTCCCGACGGACATCCAGTCCCGTTCGCGCCAGCGGTCGCGCCGACGAGTCCAGCTGTTACCTCTGGGCCGAGTTCCTTTGGGCAATCCGCCCAGGCCAGCGACCGAGAGACACACCGCGCCCCCACCGCGACTCCCAGACTGCCGCTACCTCAACCCTTCACGCCCCAAACCACTCCTGCTCACCACCACCAGGCGGCGCACACACCACCGCTAACTCCGGCGCAGCAAACGGCAGTCTTGATGTGAGCTCAGGCGCTTGCGGCCACGCTTGCCGATCCCTGCATCCGTGCACCAACGCCGACCTGCGGCCTGGTTCGGTGGTCAGTTGTGAGCCAGCATGAAGTCGCGTGAGCGCGCGTTGAACTGATCGAGCACTTCCCAGTGCACCGCGTGGCCGGCATCCGGCCAAATGACGAGCTCGGCGTTCGGAATGCGTTCGGCGATCTCTTTCGAGAATGCGAGCGGCGTAAAGATGTCATCTTCGCCGGCGACGACGAGGCTCGGAGTCGCGATCGATGCGAGCCGTTCGAGAGCATCGTGCGTGATACACGCGTCCGCTTGGGCCTCGAAACCGTGTTGTGGTTGCGGGGCGGGATTGGCGCCGGCATCCGCTCGTCCCTGCTTGAGGTCCGCCAGGTTCTTTTTGTAGAACGGCTGCGTGAAGATCCACAGTTGGATCAGATCCATGAAGTCCTCGGGGCGCATGTGCGCTCGCGCTGGCTTCATGTGTTCGAAGACGCGAACGGCGTACTCGTTGAGGCGCGCCCAAGAACTGATGATCTGCACGGATCGCAGTAGCTCTGGACGTAGCAGCGCAAGCTCCTGAACGATCGCGCCGCCCATCGAGATGCCGGCCGCGTGCGCCTGCTTGATGCCCATTGCATCCGCAACCTCGGCGACGTCCTGCGCCATACGTGCGGTCGTGTACGGTCCTGTTGGTTTGTCGGATTGGCCGACGCCCCGGTTGTCGATCAAGACGCACTGAAAGTGCTTCTCGTATTCGGCGACGTGATCTGCCCAGACGCTGCCGTCCGCACCGAGGCCCATGACGAGCAGTAGCGGCGTGCCAGTGCCACGCAATTCATAGTGAATGGTGACGTCGTCAGACGTCTTGATGGTCGGCATGCGTTGACCTCTTCAGGAGATGATCGGCAGGAGGTTCTTCTCGAGCCAGGTCCAGTCGTCCGTTGCGACCTCATCGGGGTGCGGGATGGCGCGATCGGCTTCGTCTTCAACAACGATCCAGCCCGAATAGCCCGTGTCCATGAGGAAGCGCGTGATGGCGAGGAAGTCGATGGCGCCGTGTCCCATTTCGGCCCACGTACCGTCCTTGTTCATGTCCTTGTAGTGAATGTGGCGGACAAGCTCGCGATGGTCCTTGAGCAGTGCCAGCGAATCGATTCCGGCGCGCTCAATGTGGCCAATATCCGGCACCCATCCCAGTCGATCATTCAAGCCCGCGAGCAACACCGAATAGTCGTTGGCCGTGCGATAGATCGATTCATCCGGTGAGTTCGGGTGGTAGGCGCTGACGATGCCGCGCTGGGTTGCTCGTTCGGCGATTGCGTGAACGCAGGCGAGCAAGTTCTTCTGCCGCGTCAATAGCTCGCCCGAATCATCGGGGCGTGTCGTCGGCATCTGACACAGGTTGAGCAAGGTGCCTGGGAAGTGCTCCAAAAAGTCGAGGCATTCGTCGGCGCGCTTGCGCTCGTCGGGAGTCTCTTCGCCGGCGAGCCAATCTTCGACCAGAGTCAGCGCTGCGAACTCGATCTGGTTCTCTGCGAGCGCACTCTTCATCGTCGCAGCATCCGCGAGCTTGCCGAGGAACTGAGTTTCGGATTCGACGCCGGCAAAGCCTGTCTTGCCGAGCAGGTTCAAGATGTGGTCGAGCCGGCCGACGTAGTCGTTCGACATCTGCCAGGTGTAGGTCTGGCAGGCCAGTTTCGTTTTGGACATGGGTGCGGCGCTCCAAGATGTGGGCAATGCTGCGAGTGAGTCGGCGGACTGTAGCGGCGCCGCCCGCTATTTTTGACCGTAGTACGCGTTCTTGCCGTGCTTGCGCAAAAAGTGCCGGTCGAGCAGATGGGCCGGTGCTTCGGCGGCGTTCGGATTTAGCGATAGTGTCTTCCACGCCATCTCCGCAATCGCTTCGAGTGCCTGTGCGTTCTCGACGGCCTTGGCTGCGCTCGGCCCCCAGGAGAACGGTCCATGGTTGCGCACGAGCACTCCTGGGAACTGTGCCGGCTGGAGATCCGCGAAGCGTTCGAGGATGACGTTGGCGGTTTGCCATTCGTAGTCGGCCGCGACCTCCTCGGGCGTCATCGCGCGCGTGACCGGCACGGCGCCGTAGAAGTAGTCAGCGTGGGTAGTGCCAAGGCAGGGAATCTCGCGGCCAGCTTGTGCGAATGCGACGGCCGTGCGCGAGTGCGTGTGCACGATCGAGCGCACGGGGCTGTCCGCGAACGCGCGGAAGAGACCTCGGTGGGTCGGCGTGTCGGATGAGGGGCGCAAGTCGCCCTCCACGACGTTGCCGTCGAGATCTACGATGACCATGAGATCTGGGGACAGGTCGTCGTAGGGCACGCCACTGGGCTTGATCGCGAACACGCCCGCGGCCGGATCCAGCACGCTGACGTTGCCAAAGGTCAAATCAACGAGCCCAGTCGATGGCAAGCGCCGGTTTGCTTCGGCGCACTCGATCCGGAGGTCTGTGAACTTTGTCATGACGATTGCACGGCGCGTTGCCGGTCCTTTAGATCCAAGAGGTTTTTCATGACACTGCCAAGTTCGATCGTGGCGACGCCACCGAACGCGTCGTGCACGCGAGTATAGAGTCCGAAGAGCTCGTCATAGGCCGCGCGATGCTCTGCGTTGGGTGCGTAGGACCGTTCGCGAACTCCGGTCATGGCCTCTTGGGCGCTGGCGAAGTCCGCATGACCACCGGCTGTGCTGCCGGCGATGACCGAGGCGGCGATGGCTGCGCCGAGCGCGCAGGCTTGGTTCGACCCAGCGACCTGCATCGTACGGCCAGTGATGTCGGCGTAAATCTGCATCAGGAACGGGTTCTTTTCGGCGATACCGCCGCAGCAGACGATGCGATCGACGGCAACCCCGTACTGCGCGATCCGTTCGAGGATCATGCGTGCGCCGAATGCCGTCGCCTCGACCAGGGCGCGGTAGATCTCGGCGCGCGTCGTGTGCAGCGTCTGGCCCAAGATCATGCCCGAGAGCCTTTGATCGACCAATACCGTGCGGTTGCCATTGTTCCAGTCGAGCGCTAGCAGGCCGCTCTCACCAGGCGCACGCAGTCCGACTTGCAGCGAGAGCTCTTCGTGAAGTGTGACCTCACCTTCGCAGACAATGTCGATCCACCAGTTGAAGAGATCTCCAACGGCGGACTGGCCAGCCTCGATGCCGTAGTGCCCCGGCAAGATCGAGCCCTTGACGATGCCGCAGATGCCAGGAATGTCGTCGACGCTCGCCGTGCTGACAACGGTACAGTCGCAGGTCGACGTGCCGATTGCCTTCACCAAGACGCCGTCCTTCACGCCCGAGCCGATCGCGCCGTAGTGCACGTCCATTTCGCCAATCGCGATCGGAATGCCGGCACGCAAGCCAAGCTTGGCGGCCCATTCGTCACAGAGATTGCCAGCGGCATGCGACGCGTCGTAGGCGCGTTCGTACAAGCGGTCGCGCAGCGCCGCGAGCTTGGGGTCGAGTAGCGAGAGGAACTCCTTGTCCGGCAATCCGTGCCAGTCATCGGAATAGAACGCCTTGTGCCCGGCCGCGCAGACACCGCGCTTGATCTGCCGCGGATCTTGCACGCCTGAAAGCACGGACGGAATCCAGTCGGTCAACTCGACCCAGCTGAACGCGGCATCGAAGACGTCCGGAGCGGTCTCTAGACAATGCCAGATCTTGCTCCACCACCATTCGGACGAATAGGTGTTGCCACAACGCGCAATGTAGTTCGGTCGGTGTTCCCGTGCGAGTTCGGTGATGCGTGCGGCCTCGACGTGTCCGGTGTGGTCCTTCCACAGCCAGCACTGTGCGGCCAGGTGCTCATGGAACTGGGGCTGTGTTGCAAGCGCCTGGTTGGTCTGCGTGACCGGCAGGGGGCTCGATCCCGTGGCGTCGACGCCGATGCCAATGACCATCGTTGCGTCGAAGTCTGCCGCTGCCGTCGCCGCCTGCTCGAGCACGGCCTTGATCGTATTCTCCAGCCCTGCGAGGTAGTCGCCGGGATGTTGGCGCGCGACATTCGCATCGCGTGAGTCGAGCATCACACCGTGATGTCCGGTTGCATAGTCGAAGACAGCGGTAGCCAGCTCGTGACCGTCGCGGCAACGCACCAGAAGTGCGCGCACCGAGCTAGTTCCGTAGTCGATCCCGAGAGTGTAGGTCATGGCGTTGTGGAGTTGCCGCTTCTCCTCGTTGTCGTGCGCACGGCCCGCAGCATCTCATGCACCGTAGCGTTGCCGGGCACTTGTGAAGTAGAGCGGTTCAAGGATCTCGGAGGATACCGCGACTCCGGTCGCGAGCCGCCTCTGAGCATGAATGCATTTCTCGCCGAGGAGAAGAGCACACAGCAGTCGGAGCGCCGGCAGCCAGGCAGCGGGTGATACTTGCGGGCAGCAACCCGACGGTCATCGATGCGATCGTTCGAAGCAACAAGGTCCTGCATCACGACCCCGACGCGAGCAATGCGCTTCGCATCTGCAACCTGTCCCTGGAACTTCTTCGACCGCACTTTGAAGAGAGGCACAGACTTCCCAGTGTTACGAGTGCCCGCGTCGCCGAAGTAGATTGCCCTGACGCTATCGCCGAACGGCCTCACGGCTTTGGTCCTGGCGGCAACCTGGTTGGCAGGACTCGAATCGCGCTACCGGTCTAGTTGCTCGGCTGAAACCACCAGCGACTCAACCACAAACGCCCCACCCCGTTAAGGCCGGCTAAGCCGCTCTCATCGATCCTTAGTAGCGCCACGCCTTGTTCGCGCGACCGGGCGGGGCGCTCTTTTCGACGTGCGCGGCCATGAGCCGGACCAACTCGCCGCGTGACTTGAACGGGTTCCAACCGTGGCCTCCTCGACCACCGTAGCTGAACGTGCCGGCGTAGTAGGGCTTGCGCGTCGTCTCGAGGAAGTCCTGCATGTGTTCGACGCCGATGTTCAAATAGAACTCGTCGCGTCGTCCCGCGAAGAAGTGTAGCTTGCCGACGAGTTTCGGTCCGACGCGGCTCCAATTCTGCTGCAGGTAGTAGCGGAGGTCGTAGTTCTCGCGCCAGTACTCGGCAACCTCGCGATCGATGACTCCGGTGCGTTTGTCGAACAGCGGTTTGAAGTAACCGTCGTCGCCGACCGGACCGAACACGGCGCTCCAAATGTCCAGTTGCTGGCCGGAGCGACCCTTGGTGCCGTGGACCAGTTCGAAGTGATTGCGCTGCCGTGACGTCAACATGATCTCGCCGGTCGCCGAGTTGCGCGTGTTGGGCGTCGGCACCGTGCGCCACTGGTGTTGCTTGTAGTAGGCGTTCTCATCGTCGTAGACGTTGATGCCCTCAACGTTGCGGAAGTCGAGCGGGTCCGGCGCGAAGATCCACGCTCCGCCGTAGATGTCGGGGTAGAAGATCTGCAGCGCCGCAGCTTCCCAGCCGCCGGTCGATCCGCCCGTCAACACGCGCGCCCACGACTCCGGGATCGCGCGGAAACGGCGCTCGATCTCCGGCATCAACTCCTCGTGGATTGCGTCACCGTAGGGGCCGTTGTTGGCAGAATTGACCGCGTACGAATCGTCGAAGTACGGCGTCGGATGCTGAATCGTGACGGCCAGCATGCGCGGGAAGTCGTCACTGAGCCATTCGTCTCGCGGCCCGTGTCGGTACGGCGCGCGCGTTGAGAAGTGACCCTGCTTGTAGATCACCGGGTATCGCACGCTCGGGTGTTCGTCGTAGCCGCGCGGCAACAGAACCGTGGCACCGATCCAGATCGGGTGGCCCCAGAACTTCGTCAGCAGCTTGCTCTGGATGCGAAAGTGTTTGAGGTACTGCGTCTCGGGCCGTAGTTGGATCGGTGGGTTGACCTTGGTGATCTCGAGTTGGATCACGCCGTCCTTCGCGGGATCGACCGTCAGTTGCTGCACTTCACTGAATCCGTTGCCGGGCGAACGGATCCAGCGCTGCCCTTCCCACTGGTCCATATGCATCCACAAAGTGTGGCCGTCGCTGCGTTCGAACTTCGTGTAGACGTTGAGCATGGCCTGAACGAAGTATTCGCCTGGCGGCAGCGATCCGAGGCTCTCGATCGGTGAGCCCAGGGTCGTGACGTCGATGACCGCACGTTCGCCGGGTTTGAGTGCTTCGATGTCGACGCCGAAGAACGGCACGCCAGTGCGGCCGATCTGGGATCGTGGCTCGCGCCGGCCACTGCTCGCGAACGCGACGTAGACGCGACCCGTGATCGGCCCCGACCTCACCGTGTTGGAGAAGCTGATCTCGACGCGAGTCTGCGCCGGGATTTCCGAGGAGCAGAAAACCCAGACGAGGAGAGCGACGTTCAGCGCGAGGATGAGCCGGTGCATGCCCCGATTGTCGCGCGCGACCGGGTTACTGTCACTTGTGTCGCACCTACGTGTCGGGATTCTTGAGTCTTTTCACTACGCACGTTGACGACAGGAAGACAACTTCCCCCTGGGGCCATGCGCTGGTGCATGAATCCAAGACGGGCCAGGCTGTGGCCTCAACGTCTGGAATCACTTGCCGACCCCGTACGAAGCCGGCATTCCAAGTTCGGTCATTCGATTGAGGATGCGCGCATCATCTGGAATCTCTCCCACGTCTAGCGGCGGCGGCTGCGACTGGCGACCTCGCTCCACAGACGGTCGCGCTTCGGCCGTTCCTCCGCGTCACCGATGTCGAAAGCGATGGCGTAGACCAGCTTCGCGACCCGCGCAAGCTTCGGGAAGTTGATCCTGTCCACCGTGTCGTCTGGCTGGTGATATTGCGGATGGAAACCAGTGAAGAAGAACGCGACCGGAATGTCCTTCTGGGCGAACTTCACGTGATCGCTGCGGTAGAAGACATCCTCTTCGTCGTACTCGAACTCGAATCCGACGTGGTCCTGGTTCATCGCTAGACAGACGTTGTGCACCGCCTCCGAGAGCTTCTGACTGCCGATCAGATGCAGAGTGTTCACGTTGTCGGACGCCTTCTCCGTCACCTCTCCCGTCCGGCGGTTCACGAACTCCTCGTTGCGGCCGATCATGTCCATCTGCAACTCGACGACCATCTCCTGGTTGGGGAAGATCGGGTTGTCAGCGTAGAAACCCGAACCGATCATGCCACGCTCTTCGCCGGCGAAGCACATGAACAGCACGGAACGGCGCGGCTTCACCGGATTCTTGCCGAATGCCCGAGAGACTGCGATGACCCCCGTCGTTCCAGAACCGTCGTCGTCCGCGCCGTTGTTGATGCGCTCGCCGCGGGCGCCGATGTGGTCGAGGTGCGAACCGATGCCAACGATCTCATTCTTCAACACCGGATCGCTGCCTTCGAGCAGCCCGACGACGTTGGCCGCGAATGCCGGGCGCTCGATGACGACGATATTGGTCTTGAGCCTCAGGGTGCCGGCCGCCTGCAACGCCACTTTCAACTTCTCGGCCACCTGGCTCGAGATCGAGTAGGAGTTCGGCCGGCGGAATCGTCCGGCGTTGACTCGATTGCGACTCCGACTCCCGAGGCTCACCCGGGACTCGACGACGTTGCACAGGACATCGTTCACGGCCAGGATGGAACCTGGCTGGGCCCGCATGAGCGCCCGCGACGCGACCGTGCCTCGCCGTCCCGGTGGACTTTCGTCCAGAAACAGCACAGCCTTGCCTTTGACGTCCGCGCCCTCGACGTCGTCCGCAGACTTGGCGGCGAGCATCGTCAACTCGTAGACGGCATCCGATTTCTCGGTGATCGCACCGCCGACTCCCTTGCCGACAGCAACCCTCATGATCTCATTGCCCTCGCTGTCGAGCACTGCGATGTAGCTCACGTCCGGATCCGGCCCCACGGTGACGCACGGAATCTTCTGGAAGTAGGTGCCATCGTCCCCCACCGGCTTGAGCCCGGCTTCCTTGAATCGCTCGGCGACGAACTCTGCCGCGAGTTTGTAGCCCGGGGTTCCGGTCGCGCGGCCCCGCAACTCGTCGGCCGCAAGGTACGTCAGCCAGCTGCGGCAGTGCGCCGTATCGATCGAATCGAACCCGATCTGCCGGTGCGCAGGAAGAGACTTGAAGTCCGAGGGCGGATTCGACTTCTTCGCATCTTCTTGAGCGACAGCGAGCGGGACGAACGCCGCGAGGACGAGGAGAGGAGACACGAACGGTGAGGGAATCTGCATCGATCTGGTGTGGGCTATGAGGAGGGTTCCGAGGATCTTAGCCAGGTTCATGAGCTCCGGTCTCGCCGAGATCCATCCTCCTCGTAACAACCTCACCACATTCGCCCAGCCCGAACTGAGTCTGCGCCACAGAGGCGCCGACCGAGGAAGTTCATGAATTGTCGACGTGGATGTAACCCAGCGACTCGCGCAACGTCACTTCATACGTTCCCCATCGTCGACTACGAGGTGACCAATTCGATGTCAAACGGCACCGGCGAGTTTGTGGACACCACCCGCCAGCACACCGTGGCACGTCACCAGATGGCTCGTGCGAATTACTCGGTGCAGTGCAGAACGGGGCGGCAACAGCTGTCAGTAGATGATCAGTTCTGCCGCGTTGCTGAGTGCGACCTGGCCATTGGGGGCGGCCGCGTCGAAGCTCAACGCCTGCGCGTAGAACGTGAAGTGTTGCAGCAGCGGATTGTTCGGCAGCGCAATGGTCACCGAACCGATGCTGCCCGCGTGAGGGAAGAACTGTCCCGCGTCCGGCGAGACGTAGCCCGTGCAGCCGCTCCAGCCGATGATGCCCGTGTCGAACGGTAGGTAGACTGGGCCGAACTGGTAGTTACTGGCGCCGAAGAACAGGTATCCGAAGCCTCCTGCCGCCGGCAGGTTGGCGATGTCCATCGTGAAGTTCGCCCCGATCCCGGGCGTGCTGCCGGCAGCCGCTTGTAGGCTGGGTATGCCACCGCTGCCGGGACAGCCGGTGCCGAACGGGTGGACCTGTGCCGACGTTGCCAAGCCGTATTCCCAAGTCTGCGTGCTCGTACCCGTATAGCTGTAGCCGCCAAAAACAACGGTCGTATTGCGGGACAGATCGTAGGCGGTTGCGTTCTCGCCGCGAGCCGGCGTCGGGGTGCTGGCGATCTGGCGCCAGTTGCTACCGTCGTATTCCCAGCTGTCGAGCAATTGCACGCCGGCCGCCTGACCTCCCTGCATCACGCAGACCCCGCGCGCGGCGTCGAACGCGAGTCGTACTTTCTGTCGTGCAGGTGGCGTTGTCGGCGTCACAACCTGCGTCCAGTCGACACCGTCATACTCCCAGGTTTCGTCGGATGCGGCGGCGGCGATGCCTCCGAACAGCACGCACTTGCCGCGCGCGATGTCGTAAGCAAAGCCAAAGCGGTCCCGTGGTGATGGGCTGTTGCTCGTCGTTTGCTGCGTCCAAGTTGTGCCATCCCACTCCCACGTGTCCGGAGTGAATCCGAACCCCGAATAGCCACCGTGCAGCACCGCGACCCCGCGCCCGATATCGTACACCATGTGGCAGCCCCAGCGCGCACTCGGCACCGCGCCAGCCGGTGTTGCTTGCGTCCAGGTATTGCTCGTCGGATGGAACTCCCACGTCTCCGAGAACGGCGTGTAGGAGTTGTTGGCGCCGCCAAACAGCACCACGACATCGCGTAGCGTATCGTAGCAGATCGCGAAGGTGTGTCGTTCGCCCGGGTTGCTCGCCGGTTGCAGCTGCACCCAACTGCTGCCATCAAACTCCCAGGTTTCGTTGCTCGTCGTGCTGCCGTTGGCGCCACCGTACAGGTAGCACTTGCTCGTCGAGAGTGCATACGCCATGCCGGCCCACAGGCCGAAACCAGGGCCGGTAGCGGCGTTGAGTTGCCACGCGTTTTGCGCGGCCACGGACAAGCAGAATGCAAACGGGGCGACGTGGGCAAGGCGCATCAGAATGGGGTAGGTGTTACCGTCTGACTGCAAGACGAGTGGTTGTAGGAACCACGCCGAGCCGCTGAGCGCTGGCGTGGCGGAATCGCAAACCATACAGCAACTCGTTGTTCGCTGCTCGTCGGCGGGCAGGGCGCTGTCGTCGGCATCGTTCAGCCGAAGTGGCTCTTCGAGCTGTATAAGCTTGCTGAATCCGCACTCGCCTTCTGCCATGGCCGAAGCAACTCGGCCCAGGTGTGTAGTGGTCCAAGGATCTCACGCCGTGTGCCGCGGACTATTCGATGACCAGCGTCGACGGTCCACCGACCACTTCGAGGTTGCCGCCGGCATCGAGTACGAACGCGACGAACGTCATGCGGAAGCCGGCGAAGATCGGGGCAATGACAGCTGGTAGCCCGAAGCTGGGAGGCGGCGTGGCGTTGCCGAACGCATCGAGCACGCCCATCGTGTTCGGCAGGATGGGCGTGTTCATGGCGCCGAGACCGAGGCTGGTGCAGCTGTCGAAATTGAGCGGTACGTGCATGCCGTTGATCGTCATGCCGGGCGCTTCGCCGGTGCAGCTGACTGCCACGAAGTAGTTCTGGAACGCCCGCACTGCACCGCCGCGCAGCTCCATCGTGTGCGCGAAGCCACCGGTCGCCGACACCTTGGCCAATCGCGGCAACAGCGCGGCCTGGTAGGGTCGCGTCGGCAGGTCGAGGTAGTTGTCGTTGGCTGGATCGATCTGGATCGTCGTCGCCGTGCTCGTGAAGTATGGCACCATGCGGATGCGGCGCGAGTTCGGCGCATTGATGTCGGCCACGTTCTTGATGGCCAGACGAAGCGAGTTCCCTTGGGGAACGACTTGGGCGACGTCGCCGAGATCGATGGTGATGTCGGCCGGGCCGGCGACCCCGCTGCGCACACCGGCGGTGCCCGCCGTGATCCAGTGCGTGACGCCACCCGGATCAGTGTGCCCGAGCACAGCGGTCAACTGGCAGTAGCCGGTGGTGTCATCGACGGTCAGTCTGACCGTCGGCCGGCCGATGATCTCGATCGTCTGGGACAGCGGCAACGTGCCGAAGGTCTCGACGGACGGCACGATGTTGCTCACTACCGTGCCGGGTTCGAGGCCTCCGCCGGCGCCGGGGCCGCCGAGGTCGATGTAGGCGTTGATGTCGTAGCCGGCGGGCACGACGTGGTCGACGACGTTGCTGGAGTCGGCTGCGACCGGGGGCGCGCCACTCAGCCCCTGCATAGAGACCAGGTGGAAACGGTCATTGCTCAATGCCGGCGGCCACGTGAAGGCCTGCCGGTGCTCCCAGATCGTCGCCGGATCGAGGTGAAGTGCTGTCGACTCGGGCTGCATCCCGATCTCGGCCAACGGCTCGAGGTCGGCGCCGTTCGGGATGCCCTTCAGGAACCGGTCGAACCAGCGCCGGCGCATGTCTTGCAACACGGATCCCTCCATCGCGTTGGCGACCGTCGAGTGGCCGCTCGTCGACATGAAGATGCGCTTGGGCCCCGGGTGCAGGCTCATCAGCGCGTCGATCGTCGCGTTGTTGGTGATCTTGAAGTCCTGCATCGCGAACTGCGCCAGGATCGGCACCGTCGACGTCGTCATCTCGGTCATCACGCTCTGGTTGAAGCTCGAGTCGAGCAACGTCTGCACGGTTGCGTAGTCGCCCGCCGCGATCGCCGCGACAACCGGGTCGGTGGCCGGCTTGCCGATGACCAGACGGTCGGCGGCCAGCGTGCCGCCGGGCACGGCCGCTTCGGACGAGTCGAGCAGCGCGTATTCGGGTGCAACAGCCGACATCAGCGGGTAGTGGGTTACGAAGCCCGCGAGCGGCAGTAGCTTGCCGGAATACGCCGCTGCCGCGAAGCTCTTGACGCCGCCGCCGGACGTTCCAGTCATGGCCAGGCGCACCGGGTCGATCGTCGTACCGACGATCGCGGCCTGCGCCAGTCCGTGGGCTTCGGCCGTGTCGAGGAAGGCCCGTTCCTGCGTTGTCCTCGACGGCGCTGTATAGGCGTAGACGACGTAGCCGGCGGCCGCCAGGTAGTTGCCGATCGCGACGATGCGCGCGTTGTTCTTGGTGCCGTCACTGCCGTGCTGCGCGAGCACGCCCGGCCAGCCGGTCGGACCGGCCAATGCGTCCGGCACGTAGAAGTCGATGGCCGCGACCACGCCGTCGGAGAAGGTGATCGTCGTCGTGCTCGCCAGTACGTTGAATCCGCCAGGCGGTACCGGCGGGTCCGTCGAGTGCAGAGATGCCGTGAACAGGAGAAGGGGAATGCATCGGGTCAAGGTGCTCATTGTTGGTCTCTTTGCCCGCAGAAGGCCCAAGGCCACACCAGCGCACGCACCGCAGCGAGTTTTTTTTCGTCGCACGGCGCGAGTGCCCAAGCCATCGAGTATCTGGTCGAGGAGAACCGGGGGTGACGTAGCTCTATTGATCACAGTAAGCTCTCGAGGTGACTGATGGCTGCCAACGCGGGTTGGTGGATTCGGGTCGGCCGGGGCCCCGCTGGAATCACTCATCCGACGATTGGCCTCTCCTGCTCACACAATGACCGCCAGCGTTTCCTCCCTGCCCAAGACACTAGAAGCGGCCATGTCTGACCTTTACTCCAACGACAACTCCCAGACCATCGCTGCGCTCTTCGCTCTGTCGCTTGCGTGCCTGTCGGGGTCGTGCCTGTCAGGGTCGTGCGGGGCGCAGTCCCCCTCGCAGCGCAATCCGGACGGGCAATGGGGAGTGCCCCAATTCACTCTCACCGTCCCCGCTCCGCCTATGGGCCAGGGCGTCTATCTGGTCGACATTCAAGCATCGTATCCAGCCATCGACTGGAGCACGCTGGACCGCCTCTACCTCGAGGGCGGAGAGTACAAGTACCTCCGCATCGGTAACCTCCCGGCACGCTCGCCCAACAGACCGCTGGTCATCACCAACATCAACGGCCAAGTCCGCGTGGGTGGCCAGGATCACTACTACCTGTTCGTGCTCAGCGGCGGTGCGAACTGGATCGTGACCGGCAAGTACGACCCGATCTCGCTGACCGGAGACGCTGCGTTCGTCGGACACAGGGACAACGACTACACCAACACCCGGGGCACGTACGGGATCCTCGTCGACGACGACTTCCGCATGTTCGGTACAGGGAACTCGGGAATCAGCGTCGGCAGCAGCGTGCCAGTCGGCATCGTGAATCCGCCCACCACCGACTACGAACTGTCGTTCCTCGAGATCCGCGAGGTCGGCTTCGCGGGCATGACCCTCAAGACCAATGATGGGATCGTGCCGATGAACAACGTCTTCATCCACGACAACTACCTGCACGACATCGGCAGCGAAGGGCTCTACATCGGCAGCACGCAGACCGCTCCGCAGCACTCCTTCAACAACCTGCGCATCGAGAACAATCGGATCTTGCGCACCGGGACCGAGGCCCTGCAGTTGGGGCAACTGGGCGACGGCTGCGAGATCAACAACAACGTCTTCGCGCTCGCGGCCATCGACTGGAAGGACGCCTTCCAAGCATGGCAGGACAACTGCAGCCAGATTGGTGTGCGCTATGGCCAGAGTTCCATACACCACAACGTGTTCATCGGCTCGGCGAACTCGCTGATCAGCTTCTTCGGTCAAGACCAGGGAGGCGTGCACCTCGCCGGCGACGGCATGAGCATTCACGACAACTTCTACAGCTCGTTTCGCTTCCTCGGCGCTTTCATGGGCGGCGATGCCGATGGTGTGTCGGCCTACGAGCTCGAGCGAAACGTGTTCCGGCAGTTCGCCTTCCAGCGCGACGAGATCTACGCAGGCGCCACGCATCCGGGCCATTTGATCCGTGTGCACGCGACGCAAACCAATCCGATTTCGCTGATCGACAACGTCTTCGACGAGCCCAGCCTCGAGCTAGTCAACGGCCTGGGCGGAGCCCTCAACGGAACGGTGGGCAACATCACGGCCACCGGCAACAGCCGCGGCCCCGTCGACCCAGTCACGTTCCACGATTTCATGGGTTTGCCGGCCGCCGTCGACTACCTGCTGATCGAGCGATGGAGCGCGACCTCCAGCCGCGCCGGCGGCGCGCCGACGGTCTACAACATGAGCGACTACGTCATGCACGAGGCCAACCTCTACTTGTGCATCGAGGCCGGGGCCCACTCCGGCAAGGAGCCGACGAGCAATCCAGCCACGTGGCAGCTGCTCCCCGTTCCGGGCGACGACGTCCGGCTGGCACCCGGCTCGTGCCATACGGGCGTCGGGCTGCTCGATGTTCACGTCACCGGCTTGTCACCCTACGGCGCTGGTGTGGCCGGCTGCAACGGCTTGCACAGTGTCTATGCGATGAGCTCCCCGGTGATCGGCAACCTGGCATTCGAACTCGAATGCAGCTACGCGCCGTCGTCCTCATTCGGCATCATGGTCATCGGAACCCAGCCGGACATCGCGGGCTCCGATCCGTTGGGTCTAGGCTTCAACTTGCACCTACTGCTAGGCCCCTTCGTGCTCGCGGCAGACGTCTATCCAAGCGACGCGAGCGGCGTCGGCCATTATCCGCTGCCGATTCCGGGTTCCGTCGGGCTCGTCGGATTCGGGCTCTACGCGCAGACGGTCTGGGCGTGGGATCCTGCCGTCTGCAGTCCGACGCCGATTGGCTGGTCGTCGTCACACGGACTTGCCGTGACCATCCAGCCCTGACCATCCAGCCCAAACGTTTGGTGCCTATCGCTCCGCGGTCACGAACGTGGAAGTCGTCACGCCGTAGCACGCGGCAGCGACACTACGAGCGTCGGTAGACGACGATGCGGCCGGCCATGGCGGGCTGGGGGCCGCACGATCCACCCATCTACTGGATGGTCACAGCCAGTGCGTCCGTCGTGTTCACGGGGAGGCCCACCTCCGTGCAGGTGCTCGCCGCGGTTCCGGCCACGAAGCCTTGCACGTAGAACGTAATGCCCGCCGTGCCCCCTGGGATTGCGAACGGAATCGACCAGCTCTCGGAAACCAACGGCGTCCAGCTGGCGATTTGCACGTCGATAAGGTCGAGTGTCGGATGGACGATGCACCCACAGCTCGCCAGCGGCAGCCCGAGTTGGTTGAGGCCGATCACGAAGCCTTGGATCACCAGTCCGTTGACCTGAGAGACGGCAGTGCAGTCGATGCTGATCGTCGTACCGCTGCTCGGCGGGGCGCTCGTCGCGATCGTCGTCGCTGAGATGGCACCACCGCAGGCACCGGGCAGGGTGACGGAGCTCGACTCGCTGACGATCACCAGACCCGGAACCCCACCGATCGCCGGATAGTAGGACGAAAAGATGAAGTCGCCGGTAAACGGGTCCAGCATCGCGCCGGAACACGTGAACCCGCTCAAGAACTCACGCCGCGGGGCGGTGACGTCGATGTCGCCGTTGACGTCGATCGAGTAGGCGCCGACCGCATCGCAGTCCCAGTTGCAGACCAACACTTCCTGGGCGTTGAAGCCAGGATAGGTCGGGTCGACGTAGATCATCGACTCTGTCCCCGAACACCCCGGCACGAGCGCGATCTGCGTGACGTTGTTGAGGTCGAAGGTGCCAAAGCCGTCGGGCGAGACGTCGGCGCTGGCCCAGATGTTGGTGTCGTACGTAGTGATCCGGAGCTTGCCCGCGTTCGGGTAACCGGGCGGAGTGAACCGGAGGCTTCCGGTCGTCCCTGCCAGGCCTAGGGGGTCGATCCGATCTGGCGAGGTGCTAAAGAGCATGATCTGGCCGATGCTGTTGTTCGGGTACGTTGAGTAGAACAGGGTGCCGGTCGTCGGCTCGTAGTCGAGCCCTCCGTCGGCGTTCGGCGCGGTCGCGTGCAGCGTCGCCGTGCCGGAGTAACCGTTGATGTGTCCGGCCGAGTCGCGCGTGACCGTGATCGCATAGATCTCGGCAGTAAGCTCCTCTGTGTCGCAGATCACCAGCAAGCTGTTCGGGTCGACGAAGTTGATGGTGAGGCCACCGTAGTAGTCCGGTGCGCCGGGAATCGCCGGCAGCGTTGTGAGCGTGTAGTCCGTCGCGAAGGCGGGGTCGAGTGCCTGGCCCGGGGCCGCGGCGACGAAGGACAGGGCGATGGCAGGGAAGAACAGGTGGGAGCTCAGCGTTTTCATGGGTAACCTGTAGGACGTTCGAGAGAAAGGTGTCGAGCCACCATCATGCCATGGCGCGCGAAGAGCTGGTGCCCGACTACGTTGCCGTGGCCGCTGTGTTTTACGATTCAGAGGGTGACACCGAAGGCGCGCTTTGCGTCGGTGGCCCCGAGAGCCGCTTCACACCGAAACGAGTGCGATACCTGGGCCAACGAGTCAAAGCCGCTGCCGAAGAGCTCTCGGACAGGCGTAGGCGCAGCCGCTAGGGGCGTTGGTGCATGAATACAAAGATCGGCGAGCCGTAGCCGAAAGACTCTGAACTCACATTCCGACAGCTTTGGTCGTCAACGAACTCGCAGTGACCAATCAGGGTCCAGTAGGCTCGGCTGAGTTTGCGGATACTGCGCCGTTGTCGATGCGAGCCGCGGCACTTGCTCGACACCGTGGATGACTATCGGTCTAGCGGATCGGATGTGATCGAACCAGCACCTGTGCGCGTAATCACCAAAGTTGATCACGCCAATTTCGCCACCGGGTGAGAATTTATTGGGTATGGTTTTTGAGCCCCCACGGAAAACCACATCATGAAACTTCATCCTCGCCACTCCCTCTTGACCCTTGCCGCAACAGCATTTGCGATCCTCGGCTTCACGGCTACCTCGGCCAGCGCGCAAGTCATCATCGACGACACCGTGCCCGTTTTGATCGCTGTGGGCAATCAAGGCACGACGGGTCTCGCGATCATTGCCTCCTACGACGCCAGCGCATCTGACAAGCTCGTGGTGGTCGTCTCGACCGAGCACGCATTCGGCATAGGTGCCGGCATGTCGATCAATTCCGTTGAGTACAACGGCCAGGCCATGATCGAAGCGGTGCAGGAGAACACCCTCCCGGGCACAGCGGCGATCTACTACCTCGATAGCCCCGGTGCCGCCGGAGAGATCAGGATTTTCCAGGGTAACCAGAACGGGGGCCGGGCCACCGTCTACGCACTGTCGAGCGTTGCACCCGGTTTTGGAGGTATCGGCCAGTCCACCACGAACAGCGTGGATGTCACCACGACCACACCCAACGAATTGGTGATCGCGTGCATCCTGGATGGAGGCCAGGCCGCCAACGG
>JAPYTD010000034.1:0-13174 GCA_029936315.1 Planctomycetota bacterium
CTGCCCGATTCGATTCGCATCAGCAACGATGCGAACTCGGTGCTCGATCGAGCAGCCGTGATTCTGGTCGCGGTGCCGACCCAGCACATTCGCTCAGTGCTCACGAGCATGCTCGGTGCGCTGGCTACCGACGTTCCCATCGTGTCGTTGGCCAAGGGACTCGAACAGGCAACCAGCATGCGCCCTTCCGAGATCATCGCTGAGGTCGTTGGCTCGAAGGAGCGTGCGTTTGCGTTGAGTGGACCCAGCCACGCGGAAGAGATCGCGCACGGCCAGCCGACGACGGTGGTCGTGGCAGGCAACGGCGACGAGCAATTGATGTTTTTGCAGGCGGCGTTGCAGACCGATCGCTTCCGCGTCTACCGCAACGCTGACCTGTTGGGGGTCGAGTTGTGCGGCGCGCTCAAGAACGTCATGGCCTTGGCCGCGGGCATCGCCGATGGCCTTGGTTATGGCGACAACGCCAAGGCCGCGATCCTGTCACGCGGCCTCGTCGAAATGCAGCGCTACGGTTTGGCTTGCGGAGCCGATCCCAACACGTTCTTCGGTTTGGCCGGAGTCGGTGACCTGGCCGTGACGGCGTTTTCGTCGCACGGACGCAATCGAGCGTTCGGTGAGCGCATTGGCAAGGGCGAGACGCTTGAGCAGGCGTTGCAGTCGTCGCCAAAAGTTGCGGAAGGCGTTTGGACGGCCAAGGTGCTGGCGGCCGAAGTCGAGAAGCATCGTGTTGAAATGCCCATCGCGACGGCGGTGTGGCGTGTTCTGTACGAAGGCATGTCGCCAGAACATGCCGTGACGGAGTTGATGCAGCGCGATCCGAAAGCGGAAGGCTGACGGCTTCGTTCGATACCTGCCCTGTGCCCCAGGGTAGGATCCTCGGCGCGTCGTGGTCTTCGCCTCGTACATCTTCCTGTTCTGGTTCTTGCCGCTGGCATTGCCGCTCTACTACGCGGCCCCGGTGCGTCTGCGCAACGTCGCGCTGATCCTGGCGAGTTTCGGGTTCTACGGCTGGTGGCGACCGCAATACGTGCTGTTGATGTTGGTCAGCGTTCTGATCGACTACTGGGCAGCGCGCTCGATGGGCGACTGCGATGACTCACAGAAGGCTCGCCGCAAGCGGTGGCTCTTGGTGTCGGTCGTTGCCAACCTTGGCCTGTTGGGTTGGTTCAAGTACGCCAACCTGTTCGCCGCGACCTGGAACGGCATCGCGCCGTGGCCCATGGAGTGGGAGATGGTAGTGCTGCCGATCGGCATCTCCTTCTTCACGTTCCAATCGATGAGCTACACGATCGACGTCTATCGCGGCGACGTCAAGCCGACCCGTTCGTTCCTCGACTTGCTGTGCTTTGTGTCGATGTTTCCGCAGTTGGTGGCTGGGCCAATCGTGCGCTATCGCGACATCCAGGCCTCGCTGGCGCGCCGCATCATCGATCTCCGCATGGCCAGCGATGGCGTGTTCCTGTTCGCACTCGGCTTCTGCAAGAAGGTGCTGATTGCGGATTCGGTAGGCACCCTTGTCGACTACGTCTATGCCGGTTCTGACCCGGGGTTCTTGGCAGCATGGCTGGCGGCGTTTGCGTACTCGATCCAGATCTACTTCGACTTCTCTGGCTACAGCGACATGGCCATCGGCCTTGGGCTGCTACTCGGCTTCCGCTTCCCTGAGAACTTCCGCTCGCCGTACCTCGCCCGCAGCATGGGGGAGGTTTGGCAGCGTTGGCATATCAGTCTGAGTACGTGGCTGCGTGATTATCTGTACGTGCCGCTTGGTGGCAACCGCTGCAGCAAGGTGCGGGCGGAGTTCAACGTCGCTGTAACAATGATGCTTGGCGGCCTTTGGCATGGTGCGGCCTGGACCTACCTGTTGTGGGGGTCATGGCATGGCCTGATCTTGATCGCGGAGGGGCGAATCGCACGCAACAACCCCTACGCCTTCCTGCCGATCGCCGGGCAGGTGTTCTTGACGTTCGTGCTATGGACCTTGAGCCTCGTCATCTTCCGCAGCGAGTCGGTTGGCGAACTCGGGGAAATGATGAACGGCATGTTGGGCCTCAATGGTCTCGGTTCGGTGCCGGACCTGGGCATTCACCAACCTGTCGCGCTCGGTGCGTTGGTGATCGGTTGCTTGGTCGTGTTCTGCGTTCCACGTAGCCAGCAACTCGTTCGCCGCTGCCATCCTCTGGTGATGCTGGGCACGATGTTCCTGTTCGCGCTCGCCGTCTGCCAGGTGCTCTCGGCGGACTTTATCCCGTTCATCTACTACCGATTCTGATCGTGACCGCCAACGAATCCAAACCACCGATCGAACCGCAAACCCCCGGCCAATGGGCTGTGCGTTGGTTTGCTGTAGTGACGGCGGCGGTGTTGGTCGTGAGCGTACCGGTTGTGCATCTCTGCTGGCACGTTGTGCTCGGTCACGACGATCCGGTGATCCGCACTCGCAGCCAGAACCGGGCGCCAGCCGCCACGATGGACAACGTTTGGTCCGGCGTGTGGATGGTCAAGAAGGAGCGCGAGCTGCAGGAACGGTCGCCCGTCGTGTGGGCGCTGCGCGGCCATTGGAACGAACTGCGCTACCGATGCGGCATTCCGCAGAGTGACAAGGTCACCTTTGGCAAAGACGAGTGGTTCTTTATGACGTCGTCCGTGCATCCCGACAACGTTGGCTTCGCCAAGGCGAAGGAGAAGCGACTCGCGCTGTTCGCAAAAGTGCGAGATGTGGTTCGCGAAACGGGTTCGGAGTTGATGATTGTGATCTTGCCGGACAAGGCGCGCATCTATCCGGACATGGTCTACAAGGACGGCGTGATGCCAGCCGACAAGGTGGGCAACTACGCAAAGATCTTGGCGGAGCTTGATGCGCTCGGCATTGCCCACGCGGACCTCGCAACGCCGATGCGGGCAGCGCGTCAGGCGATCACGTCGAGCAAGCCCAAGGATCAGCTCTACTTCGCGCGCGACACGCATTGGCGGCCGGGTGGTGCCTTGATTGCTGGGCAGACGGTTGCCGCAGTGATTGAGGCGCGCTTTGGCAGCAGGCTTGGCGCCCGCCAATCCATGCGTCTGACCGGCCCCAGTATCGCGCGTGCCGTTGGCGACCTGACTGCGCAACTTGGTCTGTTGGCAGTAGTGCAACCAGATGCGGTGCACAAGCAGCGCACGGCCGCGATGAGCTTACTGACCGACGATCTGACCGAGCTGAGGGAATACTACGGTGCCGAACTGATGGGCCCCGGAGGTTCCGTTGGCATGTTCGGCAAGGACCCTGACGCGGAGATCCTCGTCATCGGCAGCAGCTTCGCCGAGGAGAACGGTTTGGTGTCCTTGTCGCTTGGGCTCGCACGATCCGTGCGCGCCAACATCATCCGCGGCGCCGCGGGCATCTTGCCCTTGCGGGCGACCCTCGACGAGTTGCAAAAAGGCACCAAGGCCAAGGTCGTCGTCTGGGAGATTGTCGAACGCGGCCTGTTCGAAGGTTTCTGGCTGGATCCGAAGCTGTAGCCGGGCGCGCGCTTCTGGCACGATGCGCGCGATGATTCGCGCCTTGATCCCTGCGGCTTGCCTTGGCTTTCTGTCCATCTCCGTCGCGCAGCAGCAGAAGCTGCAGCCGATGGACATGTTCCGCCTCGACTTCTTCATGACGATGGGGGCCGAGGACCCGGTGGCGTGGCTCGATGCCGATCACTACCTGGTGTTCGATGCGGGTAGCCAGCCGCGTGGGCCTTCGAATTGGTCGTCGGTGGTGGCGGCGACGGGCAAGCGGCAACGCTACGTCGATAAGAAGGCATTGCTTGCGAGCCTTGGCAAGGATGTTGATGCCGGTGCGATTGAGGATCCGGGGGCATGGACCTGGAACGAGGACCACACGCGCTTTGTGTTGAATGTCGGTGGTGATCTGTATGCGGCAGACGTCTTGGGCGCCGCGATTCGTTTGACCACCACGCCAAAGAGCGACGAAGTTGGCGTGCGGTTCTCACCGGACGGCAAGAGCGTCGCGTTTATCGCGGACTACAACTTGCACGTTGTGCCCGCCGCAGGTGGCGACGTTCGCGAGTTGACGACGAAGGGCCACAGCGACCTGTTCTATGGCCGACTCGACTGGGTCTACCAAGAAGAGCTCTACGGTCGGGGCAACTTCCAGGGCTACTGGTGGTCGCCCGACAGCAAAAAGATCGCGCTGCTCAAGCTTGATGAATCACCGGTCGAGGAGTTCGTGTTGGTCAGCGATATGCCGGCCCGTCCCAAGGTCGAACGCACCAACTACCCGAAGGTCGGCGAACCGAACCCGATCGTCGAGCTCGGCACGATCGCGATTGTCGACGGCAAGACCCAGTGGTTTGACGTCGCCGACTACCCGGTAGAAGATCGATTGCTCGTGCGGGTGACCTGGGCGCCAGACAGTGCCGAAGTGCTGTTTCAGGTGCAGAACCGCGAACAGACCTGGCTCGACATGCGCGCCGGTAGCGTCGCCAGCGGCAAGTCGCGTCTGCTGTGGCGCGAGACCAGCGATTGCTGGGTCGAAGCGGGGGCAGAGCCGCAGTGGCTCGGCGACGGGTCGTCGTTCTTGTGGTTGAGTGAGAAGGATGGCTTCAAGCACATCTACAAGTTTGCTCGTTCGGGGAAGGAGCAGGGCCGACTCACGAAGGGTGAGTGGCAGGTCAAGGAACTGCTCGCCGTTGACGAAGAGGCCGGCTTTGCCTACGTCACGTCAGACAAGGCTTCGCCGATCGAAACGCACCTCTATCGCGTGCCGCTAGGCGGTGGCGAGATGCAGCGCATCACGATGGGGCGTGGCACCCACGATGTTGAGATGGTGCCGGGAAACAAGGCGTTCGTGACGCACTGGAGCGACACAAATACACCGTCGAGCACGTTCTTACGTGATCTCGACAACAAGGACGTTCGGGTCATCGCGAAGTCCAAGCCGGAGCTGATGAAGCCATTTGGCATGACGGAGCCCGAGTTCGTGCAGGTCAAGACGCGCGATGGCTTTCCGATGGAAGCGGTCATCATTCTGCCGGCGAACTTTGATCCGACCAAGAAGTACCCGGTTGTGCAGCACACCTACTCCGGCCCGCACACGCCGCGGGTGCGCGATCGTTGGGGTGGCCGCGACTTCTTGTGGCACCAGTTGCTCGCCCAGCGCGGCTACGTCGTGTTCATCTGCGACAACCGTTCGGCGAGTGGCAAGGGCCGCAAGTATGCGAAGGCGTGCTGGCGCACCCTCGGCCAGAGTGAGTTGCACGACCTCGAAGATGCGGTCGATTGGCTGGCGAAGAAGCCGTACATCGACGGCGAGCGCATCGCGATCTGGGGTTGGAGCTACGGCGGCTACCAGACGCTCTATAACCTGACGCACTCAAAGAAGTGGGCGGTTGGCGTCGCGGTCAACCCGGTCACCGATTGGCGTCTCTACGACACCATCTACACCGAGCGCTATGGCGGCTTGCCGAGCAACAACGCCGAAGGCTACGAGAAGGGCAGCGTCAACAACGCCGCCAAGAACCTGCACGGCAAACTGATGCTTATCGCCGGCGCGATGGACGACAATGTGCACATGCAGAACAGCTTCCAGTTTTTGCATGCCTTGCAGCAGGCGCAGAAGGACTGCGACTTCATGGTGTATCCGCGCGTGCGCCACGGCATCGGCGACCTGCAACAGCAAGTGCACCTGTTCACTCGCTTCGCGAAGTTCTTGAAGGAGAACCTCTAGTCTTGGTAATGGCGATTGTAGGGCCGCTGTCGCGGTTCTTCGGCAAGGACGAAGAGCACGCGGTGCGGTTGCGCGCCGGCGTGGATGCGTGGCGCAAGGACCTCGTCAGCAGCGTTGCCGAAAGAGTCGGCGCCCAGCTTGAGTGGGACGAAACGAGTGACACGGCCTTCGAAAGTGATCTCGGCGAGTCAGGTTGGACCGCGCTCAGGTTGTTTGCGTTCTACGCTGAGCGCTCGGATCTCGAGTGGCCGGATACCGTGCCGACGTTGCCCGAGTTCGATACCACGTGGCGTGCGGCCGCCGACGACAAGTTCTCGAAATCGCTCTACGGGCAACTGCTTGCGGCCGAGATGTGGTTGCCTGGTGAGTTTCCGGTGACGATCCGCGCGCCGCGTCCCGATGGCGATGCCGCTGAGATCGGCTCGCTAAAGGTGCTTGCGGATCAGTTGCTCTGGCTCAACCAGCGCACGTTCCAGGCGGATCAAGACGAGATTGCGACGTGGCTGGAGATGGCTGCCGATGCGGGCGGTCCGTTCTTGATGGCGACTCGCCGTGGCTACGCCGCGTTGCGCGCGGCGGTTGATGTGGCGCAGGCGAACGCGGTGCCGCTGATTCTCAAGCAGTAGCCGCTACTGCAATGCTACGTGCAGCTTCTGCACGTCATCCAGGTCGTCGAGTCGCTCCAAGAACCTGTGCACCTGTGCCAGCGCATCGCCTTCCAGTGCGATGGGGTCCTTGGCTTGGTAGCCGAGCTCAGCCGAAGCCACGTTCCAGCCAGCCTTGCGCAGTTCGTCGGCAACCGTGTAGAGATCCGGGATCTCGGTCAGGAAACGACCGCCGGCGTGATCTTCGGGCGTGCCTTCGAGCGCTTTGCAGTCTTGCGCGCCGCATTCGATCGCAGCTTCCTCGCCATCCTTCGAACCGTCTTCATGGGTCGCCTCGATGATGCCGACGTGGTCAAACAAGAACGTCACCTTGCTGCCGAACTGGCCGCCCTTGAAGCTCGACTTCACTTCGGGCGCAGTGCGGTTGCGGTTTTCGGTCATGCACTCGACGAGCACCGGCACGTTGTGTGGCGCCATGCCCTCGTAGAGGACCATCTCGTAGTTGGCACCCTCGGTTCCTTCGCCCGAACCCTTCTTGATCGCTCGCGAGATGACGTCTTTGGACACCGATTGCTTGCGCGCGGCATCGACCGCCATCTGCAAGCGAGGGTTCATGTCCGGATCGGCCGCGCCCATCTTGGCGGCGACGGTGATTTCGCGGGCGAGCTTCGAGGTGATCTTGGCCCGTTTGTTGGCGGTGATCGCCTTGTTCTTCTCTAGCCACTGACGGCCCATATGCGGTGCTTCCTTTTGGGGACGGATCTTTCGGAGGGCGGACAGGATGGCGGTGCACCCGATGTCAGACAAGACCGGACCTGGGGAACACCGTCCGGGGCACGCGTCTTGCGTAAGGGGCCCTTCCTGCAGCCTGTGCGGCTCGCCCGCGAGACAGGTGTCCCGTAATCGCCTTCGGGGTGGCCGTGGGATTCTCCGTGGGTAGCCTTCCCCACCCCTCTCGAACCCCACTCTAGTCAGGAGACCTCGCCTTGAGCGACGCCAGCGCCTTGCCCATACAGAAGGGCCATCCCCCCGGCCTCTACATGCTCTTCTTCGCGGAGATGTGGGAGCGGTTTTGCTTCTACGGAATGCGCGCGCTGCTGGTGCTCTATCTGACGAAGGGCTTCCTCGGCATGAGCGATGAGGTCGGCGGCAACGTCTACGCGAGCTACAACGCGTTGGTGTACTTGACGCCGATCATCGGCGGCATCATCGCGGACAAGGTGCTCGGATATCGCGCCGCGATCATCCTCGGCGGCATCATCATGGCGCTCGGTGAGTTCACCTTGGTGGTGGAGCAGGAGTTTGCCGTCTACACGGGGATGGCGCTGATCATCTGCGGCAACGGTTTGTTCAAGCCCAACATCTCCTCGATGGTCGGCAACCTCTATGCGGACGGTGACCCACGCCGCGATGCTGGCTTCACGATCTTCTACATGGGCATCAACATTGGCGCGCTGACGTCGACGCTGTTGTGCGGGTGGATCGGTGAGACCTACGGATATACATACGGTTTCGGCCTTGCCGGCATCGGCATGCTGGTCGGTATCATTACGTTCGGCATGGGCAAGGCGCGCTTGCAAGGCCAGGGTGAGCCGCCGAAGCCGGAGGCGCAATCCAAGCGACTTGGTTTGGTCGTGCTTGGTATTTCGGTGTTGGTTCCGTGCCTCTACCTGCTGCTCAAGAATCAAGAACTCGTCACCTATCTGTTGCTGGCCGGCTTGGTCATCACGATGGGCACAATCCTTGGAGTCGCCTTCAAGAGCGGCAAGGTTGAGCGTGAACGCTTGTTCCTTCTCGTCGTGCTCTGGGTGTTCCATGCACTGTTCTGGGCGTTCTTTGAGCAGGCGGGCACTTCGCTCACGTTGTTTACCGACCGCAATGTGAATTGCGACATCTTCGGCTGGACGATGCCGACCTCGTGGGGGCAGTTCTTCAACCCGGCCTTCATTGTCATCTTCGGCGCGGTGTTCTCGGGTCTCTGGATTTATCTGGGTCGTAAGGATCGCGATCCGTCGATCCCTGCCAAGTTTGGCATCGCGCTCGTGCAGCTCGGTGCCGGTTATGGCCTCCTGGTATTCGGTGCGTCGTGGGGGGTTGGTGGCGTGGTGCCCCTGATCTTCCTGGTCATGTGCTATCTGTTGCACACGACTGGTGAGCTCTGTTTGTCGCCGGTTGGTTTGTCCGCGGTTACCAAGCTAGCTCCCAAGAAGATTGTGGGCATGGTGATGGGCGCTTGGTTCTTGTCCATCTCCGCAGGCCACAAGATTGCCGGCTTTGTGAACGCAATGGCCGGCTCTAAGCCAGAATTGGCGAACGCTCTCAAGGTCTTCGATGCGCTCGAAGATGAGAAGCTCGACATAAGCTCGCCAGAAGGATCGACCTTCGTGACGGAGCAGATCGTCAAGCTGTCCGATGGCAACCCGGAAATGCAGAGCAAGCTCACGACCCTTTTGGCGAGTCCCGCCGAGGAAGTGACACAGCAGACGCTGGTTACCTACCTGGGCGTCTACAACATGCTTTGCTGGATCGCGATTGGTGCTGGCATCCTGCTGATGCTCGCCTCTCCGATGCTCAAGAAGTGGCAGCACGGCGTGAAGTGACTCGCAGCTAGCCGGAAGCCCAACGCGGCCGTCGCATGACGGCCGCTTTCATTCGAACTCACTCTCCCTTCTCCCTGACGCAAACCATGTTCACCGGCCACCCCAAAGGTCTCTTTCGCCTGTTCTTCATCGAGATGTGGGAACGCCTCGCGTTCTACACGATGGTCGGCATCCTGTTGCTCTACGCGACGGACACCGAAACTGGCGGCCTCGGTTGGTCGAAGGACATGGGCAACGAGATCTACGGTCTCTACCTCGCCTTCGTTTACTTCACGCCCTACGTCGGCGGCTTGCTGGCGGACCGGTTCCTTGGCTATCGCAAGGCGGTGTTGATCGGGGGGATCCTGTTTGCGACGGGCTTCTTCTTGTTGGCAACCGGGCAGCCATGGGCGTTCCCAGTCGGCCTCGTGTTCCTGTGCTGCGGCAACGGCTTCTTCAAGCCGACGATCTCAGCCATGGTCGGCAACCTCTATGAGAAGGGAGACCCGAAGCGCGATGCCGGCTTCAACATCTTCTACATGGGGATCAACATCGGTGCGTTCATCGCCAACTTCTTGGCGGCGATCATGCGCAACGCGTTCTTCTGGGAGGCGATCTTCATCGCAGCCGGTATCGGCATGCTGATCTCGATCATCATCCTGCTCGCCAGCTGGAAGGTGCTTGAGCGCGCCGACCCGCCGCCGAAGACCAACCCAGAAGACACGCCATTCTCCGAGATCATGGGCAAGATCCTTGGCCCGGCTTTGGTGATTGGCGTGAGCGGTTGGGCAGTTGCCAACTACTGGCTGCCCGAGTCGATGACGAAGCTCGTCAAGCCGACGGACTTTGGTTTCTTGCTCGGTTCGATCCCGATCCTGTTGTTCTTCGCGCGCCTGTCCAACAAGGCTGCCGAAGATGAGAAACCAGGTCTCAGGGCCTTGCTGCCGATCTATCTGGCTGGCGGCACGTTCTTCATGGTGCTGCACCTCAACGGCAGTGCGATGACGACGTGGGCCAACGACAACACTACGCGTCAATTGGGCCAGAACGACCCGATCGTGATGATCGCGGACGCCGTCAAGGTTGGCGGCGAGACGGTGTTCGCCGGTAACGCCTATCCCAACTACTACGCCAACGCTGCGGACGACATCCCGCGTCCCAACAAGTCGACGCTTCTCTCGATCGCCAGCGAGGATGAGGAGAAGATGTTTGGCCAGAAGAAGATGGGTGAGGCGGACCTCACTGTTCTGACGGCGAAGCTGCCACCTGATGTGCGCGTCGAAGTTTTGCCGATCGGCGGCGAGCTTAGCGACGAGCAGAAGAAGTGGAAGAAGTTCAGCATCGACATCTTCGCCAAGGTCAACCTCGAATCGGGAACCGACTCGCACGGTGTCAAGACCGTCAGCGTCAAGGTCGACGGCGGTACGGATGCGACCCGGCGGGTCGCTTTTGTCCGCACCGCAGGCGATCAGCAATACGCAACCTATCTGGTCACGAAGACAAAGTTCGACAAGCTCTATGAGGGCGACCCGCCGCAGATTGAAGAGGGCGGCGTCTACCTCAAGACCGCCAACCCCGAGCTCTACCAGTCGTGGAATGCGTTCTTCGTGGTTCTGTTTACGCCGTTCATCATGCTGTTCTTCGGACGCTTGTTGAAGCAGGGCGTCGACTTCAGTACGGCGCGCAAGATCCTTGCGGGCATGGTCATCACCGGCGGCGCGGCGCTGTTCATGGTGATCGCAGGATTCACGTCAGACAACGGGGCCGTCAAGGTCAGCGGGATGTGGTTAATGGGCTTCTACGCCATGATCACAGTCGGCGAGCTGTTCTTGTCACCGATGGCGCTATCCCTGGTGACCAAGCTGAGTCCGAAGCGCTTCGTCGGCCTGACGATGGGCGGTTGGTTCTTCGCCACGGCCGTTGGCAACAAGTTCTCCGGCTTCCTCGGAGTGCTGCAGGGCTCGATGTCGCCGGCGATGTTCTTCCTGGTCATTGCGGGTGCCGCCGGAGCGGTTGCTCTCTACATCCTCTCGGTGCTACCGAAGTTGGACGCGGCCATCAAGAAATACGGCGCCTAGGCAGTTTCGGCGCCAAGCGCTGATGCCGACAACGACCCCGTCGCACGAAGTGTGGCGGGGTTGTTGTGTGAATGGCGAGTGTCACGCAACATCTCGAACGCATGACTGCCTCGTCACAGCCCGATCGCATCGCCGCCCTCGATGGTGTGCGTGGTCTCGCGATCCTGCTGGTGCTCATGATGCACTGCCTCTACATCGCGCCGTTGGTCGGCGTTGACATCGGCTCGCATCCCTACGCGCGCCTCGCGATGCTCGGTTGGAGTGGCGTCGACGTGTTCTTCGTGCTCAGTGGCTTTCTGATCACGGGCATCCTGGTGCGTGGCAAGGGCCAGCGTGCCGGCCCCTACTTCCGCAACTTTTACATGCGGCGGTCTCTGCGGATCTTCCCGCTCTACTACGTCGTCATCTGTCTACTGCTCTACGTGCTGCCCAATCGCCCACCCGCGACTGGCAGCGAGCAGATGTCCTACCTGCTCTACTACCAGAACATCCGCTACGCGTGCTTCGGTGAGCTCGCCTTCGACCCGGCCCGCCTGATCACTTGGTCTTTGGCGATTGAAGAACAGTTCTACCTGGTCTGGCCCGCGCTGGTTTGGTTCACCAGTGAACGTGCATTGCGGCGCGTCTGCATCGCGATGGTCGCAATCGCGATCGCTCTACGCTTCGTCTTGATCACGTCCGGTTTCGAAGGCACGCACTTCCTCACTCCGTGCCGCATGGATGCCTTGGCAGTGGGCGCCCTGCTCTCGCTCATGCCTCCGCCGCGCACTTGGTTTGGCGCCACCACAACCGTTCTCGGCATCGCCGGTCTGATCACTGCTGCTTATGCCACCGGCAACTCGACACCCGAGTCCGCTGGCCAGCAGATGTGGGGCGTCATCGCAGCCCTCCTCCTCGGCGTTGGCCTGCTCTGCCTGGCCCGCACCTCGCGCTCCCTGCAACCGCTATTCACCCTGCTGCCGCTGCGCTCGCTCGGCAAATACAGCTATTGCATCTACCTGACGCACTTCCTCGTCATCGAGTTCATGGCCGGCCAAGTCCTCAAGTGGCAGCCGGCAACCCTGCTGTCCCTGCGCGAAGACTATTCGCCAATCCTCCTAGTCCTTGCCTTTACCCTGGTCTGCGGCACAGCTACCTGGCTCCTAGCCATCCTCAGCTGGCACACCTTCGAAAAGTGGTTCCTCACACTAAAACGCCACTTCGAAGACGTCCGTACCGTGCGAGGGGGCTAGTACCTTGCCAGGACAACAATCCTCCCCTTCGAACGGACTGCACGCTGCGCACATAGCTAGTGCAGGAAGCTGGCGAACTAGCTCGCGAGCCGTCAGTTGGAATCTGGCTTGTTCTCGTCGGTGGCTTCTTCCACCACAGCCGGCTTGCCTCGCTTGCGCATCGCATCGCGCAGGATCCACTCGATCTGGCCGTTGATGCTGCGCATATCCTGCTCCGCCCACCGCCGCAGTTCGTCGAACAACGGTTGTGGCAGGCGAAGCAGGAAGCTCTTTTTCTGGTTGGGGTCGGCCACGAGGAGCGTCGAGTCAGCTAGCCGTAGAGCGTGCCGGCGTTGATGACCGGCGTAGTGCGTTCGGAGCAGAGCACGACCAGAAGGTTGCTGACCATTTGTGCCTTGCGCTCTTCATCCAGCGTGATGACCGAGTTGTCCTGTAGTTGTTCGAGCGCCATCTGCACCATGCCGCAGGCACCTTCGACGATTTGCTTGCGGGCATCGATGATCGCTTCGGCCTGTTGGCGTTGCAGCATTGCGCCGGCAATTTCCGGCGCGTAGGCCAAGTGGCTGAAGCGGCCTTCGAGAACTTCGATGCCGGCGCGCGCCAGTCGTTGCTCTAGTTCGATTTGGAACTGTTGGTTGATCGCATCACTGCTACCACGCAACGACGTTTCATTCTCATGAGGCGTGTCGTAGGGATGCAGCGATGCGAGGTGGCGCAACGCCGACTCGGTCTGCACTTCAACGTAGCTTTGATGGTCCTCAACATCGAACACGGCTTGCGCGGTGTTGCGCACGCGCCAGACGACCACGGCGCCGATCTCAATCGGGTTACCGCGCAAGTCGTTGACCTTCAGGTGCTCGCTGTTGAAGTTGTGCGCGCGCAAGCTGACTTGGCGGCGGTTTGAGAATGGATTGACCCAGTAGAAGCCGGCCTCACGCAGGGTGCCTTTGTAGATGCCGAACAGCAA
>JAPYTD010000034.1:13274-24060 GCA_029936315.1 Planctomycetota bacterium
GGGCGTTCGTAACCCGCAGTGGTTAACAGCTTTCAGGCTGGTAGCCGTCCGAGAACGGCAGCGCAGCGACAAACTTGCGCCCGTACCCCTTGGTCCTGACTCGTGGGTCCATCAGCACAACCTTGCCCTGGTCTGCCCCGCCCCGAATGAGCCGGCCGAAGCCCTGACGGAACTTCAGGATGGCCTCGGGTAGCGAGTGGCCGGCGAACGGATCTTCGCCGCGTTCCTTCATCGCCTTCATGCGCGCCTGGGTCAGCGGATGCCCCGGACTCGCAAACGGCAGCTTGGTTACGACCAACAGAGTCAGCGCTTCGCCGCGCACGTCGATGCCTTCCCACAGACTGTCGGTGCCGATCAGAACCGACGTCTCCAGTTCGCGTTTCTGTTCGAGCAGGCGCGATAGCGGCGCCTCGCCTTGCACGAGCACTTCGATGCCCGCTGCGTTGAGTGGCGCGCGCAGCTGTTGCGCCAGGTAGCGCACGAAGTCCCACGAAGTGCACAGGATCAGCGCGCGACCACCGTTGTCGAGCACATGGCGTTCGGTGCGTTCGGCGACTTCGCGTCGGTACGACGGCGCTTCTCGCGCTGGGTCGGGCATCGCCTCTTCGATTACGAACTCGACGGCGCGGTCGTAATCGAATGGCGAGCCGACGCGTAGCGTGCTGGCATTGTCGAGTCCGAGTTGGCCGCGCAACCACGAGAACTTGTCGTCGTTGCCGGTTGCCAGCGTGGCGCTGGTCAGCACGGTCGTCGCGCCGCCCTCAAACAAGTGCTGGCGCAGCGTCGCGCTGACATCGAGTGGTGCACCACACAGTATCGCGCCCTTGCGCGATGGCTCGAGCCAGCGCACCAATGGGGTTTCGGCAGCCGGATTCGGAATGCACAAGGCGCGCAGCATCGCGCACAACGAATCGAGGCCGTTGGCGCGCGCCTGCAGTTCCATCTGGGCATCAACTTGTTCGGTGCGCATGGCGGCCGTGGCAAGCTCGTTACTGAGTGCCCGAAGAACAGGCGAAAGGCCTTCATCGACGTCTTGGTCGTGCAGCGCCACGCCTTCGCCGGTGCCGCCCGCGCGCAGTCGTTCGTGCAGCGTATCGAAGAATGCCTCATTGAGTAGGTGCGCCTCTTCCCACAGCAGCAGTCCGGCGGGACTCGCGTATTTGGCCAACAGCGACTTCTCGCTGCGTCGCTTGTGGATGCGGCTCAAATGCCAACCGACGCTCGAACGTGCTATGCGCAGGCCGAGGCTCTCGGTTGCGGTGCGTGCGAGGTGATGGGCCTCGTCAAAGATGACGACGCGGTGCGCGGGCAGATAGGAGGCCCCGGCGATGCGTAGGGCCAGATCCGCGAAGTAGAGCGCGTGGTTGACGACCAACACCTGCGCCGTTTGCATGCGACGACGTGCGCGTTGCCAATGGCACTGGTTGAAATGCTTGCAGGCGCGGTTGAGGCAGTTGCCGTGTTCGGCCTGAACTGCCTCCCACACCTCTGGGCGGGGCGGAAACTCAAGGTCTTGCCGCGTGCCGTCATTGGTCGACAGCGACCATTCGACGATGCGTCGCAGCTGCGAATGTCGCTCGGGATCTTCGAAGAGGTTCTGCTCGCGTTCGGCTTGGTGCATGCGGCGCAGGCACAGGTAATTGTTGCGGCCAATCGCCGTCACCGATGACCACTCGAACGGCAACACCGCGTGCAAGAACGGCAGGTCCTTGTGTTCGAGTTGCTCCTGCAAGGCGATCGTACGAGTCGAGATGACGACGGGGCCTTGTCCCTGGTGTTGTTCTGCGTGTAGCGCGGCAGGGAGCAAGTACGCAAACGACTTGCCTGTGCCAGTGCCAGCTTCGGCAATCAGGTGGCGGCCATGTTGCAGCGAATCGGCGACCGCTTCGCTGAACGCAAGCTGCTGGGGCCGAACCTCGAAGTCCGGCAGGCGGCGCGCAATCGGCCCATCAGGCCCAAGCAGTGTGCGCACGTCGAAGGCTTCGTCGGTCACGGTTTGATGGGGTCCTGGAGGCTTGCCGCGGGGGATTCTAGGAAGTCTTGCGGTAGCAGCAGTCGGTTCCACTGCGGGAACCTTCGGTCATGCAACACGGGCAACTCACCGCTGTTGTCGGTCGTGCGCCATTTTGCGAGCCGGACACCGAGAGCACCACGAGCGCGCACCCAATGGCGATTCTTGCGCATCTTGGCGCGGTGGTCACGAAACTCGTACGTAACCATCAGCATCTCGGGCAATACGTAGCCAACGGTGCGCACCTTCAAGACGCGCCCGACGGATACGTCGCCGTGCACCAATACTTGTCGGAGTTGGAACATCGCCGTCAACCACGCGAGCAGGAGCAGCGCCCCGGGCACAACCATCACGCCAATCCAGAACTGCGCATAGAGCCAACGTCGATCGGCTCGCAGCACGCCATCGCGGATGCGGTTGATGTTGGGGAACTCGGTCAGGACCTCGATTGTGACCTTGTCGCCAACGCGGTAGATGCCCGCATCGACGAAGCTGTAGCCATACAGGTCGGTGTCCTTCCATGGTGCGAGGTAGTGCACGTCGTCCCAATCCTTGCCGCCAAACCGGATTGCCGGTCGCACCTTTTTTACGGCGCCATGGACGGTGTCGGTCGGACCTGCATCGAGTCGGTGGCCCCATGAGAAACTGCCGCTCGACTGCAAGAACATGGCCCAAGCAATCAGGGTGCCAATAACGACCATGAAGCCGCCCGAGATCAGGAGCGGCCACCTATGCGCAAGCAACGGCTGCATGCGCGCACGGCGCGGCGCTGGGGGGATGCTGCGCAGTTCGTGTTGCATGCCTCTCTGTCTGGCTAGGACCCGTAGAGCGCGTCGATGTCGGCTTGGAACGTGACCAAGTCGGTGGGGATCTTGATCGGCAAGAAGCGCGATTGCGGACCTTGTCGGAGGATCTTGAGGTAGTTGCTCGACAGGTGTGCGGACAGTTCCCCGATCAGGTGCTCGATCTGCACGGCCTTGCGACCTTCGACAGTCTTCTGCACGAAGTAGCGGTTGAGTTCGATTGGTTGCTCAAGCGCGCTCGCAGTAAACGTGATCGTGTTGCAGTTGAAGACGTCGACGATGTCCGTGTCGAAGCCCTCGTGGTAGCGCAGGCCTTCGACCAACTGCACGCGGCCTTCGTAGGTATATGGTGCGCCGCCGGCATCCCCCGGGTGCTTGGGGGCGATTTCCACCGTCATCTGTCGCGCGCGCAGAATGTGGTGGCCGAGCACGACTGGGCTCGCGAGGGCTCCGAGGTTGTCGACATTGCGAACGAACACATACTTGCCACCGCCGTCGATAAATCGTTTGAGGCAACCCGACTCGCGGAACGCGGCGGCGAAGTCGCCGTGGCCGGGTCCGTATGCCGACAGCTCGCCGTTGCCGAGGCGGAACAGGTCGCCGTCGTTGGTCATGCGCAACGCGACGAACTGGGTGAAGTGTTCGACCTCGTTGCTCGTGCGACCGAAGTTGTCGTTTGCTGCGAAGTGCTCCTTGGTCGAAGCGTCGGTCGCGAAGCTGTTCATCAGGTAGACGGGAATGCGGCCACCGGCGGCTTTGGCCTGCTGGTCGGCGTTGTCGAGCGCGAGCCCGAGGAACGAGCGGCCTTCGCGAACCGGGACGACACCTTTGACAACGCCGCCAAAACGCGTCGCCATGCCGCCGTTGAGGATGCAAACTGCGAACTCACCGTTCTTGATTGCGGCAGTGCCGAGCGCTTCGAGCTCGAGCCATTCGGTGCTGCCGGGTTCTGGCAGCACCTCGATGGCTTCGGCGGGCGGTGCCGTCAGCTCGCTGGTGACCAAATTGTTGGCCTGCGCAAACGTGCCGTCTTTGACCTTCTGCTGCCACTCGGCCTGCTGGCGTTCGTCGTAGCCGAATGGTTGTAGAGCCGCGATGCGGTCAGGATCTTGAGCATTCACGGTGGGCAGGCTACCCAGCCAGCTGGCGGTGTCCACGCGTCAGGACCTTGGATTCTGACGCGCCGGCTTAGATTGTAAAACGGTGGAGCAAGCCGCAGCGAGATGTGGCCCTTCGCATCGAGCTTGGCTACAACTTCTCGCCCGAATCCTGGCCGGGGTGAATATCGTTTCCCTGGGCTCGCTGGTGACGGGGGTTACGCCTAGCCCTTGAGCAAGTCCGCGACGCAGGTCGATGGCATATGTTCGCGATGTGGGCGGCCGCTCGATCGAACACCTACCTCAGCTTCGTCATGAAAATTGCCGTTATTGGAACCGGTTACGTGGGCCTCGTCACTGGGTCTTGCTTGGCCGATATGGGCATGGACGTCACTTGCGTGGACGTTGATACCAAGAAGATTGCAAACCTGCACAAGGGCATCCTACCGATCTACGAGCCTGGCCTCGAAGACATCGTCGAACGGAACACCAAGGCGGGTCGCCTGAAGTTCACGACGACGTTGGGTGAGGCGGTGGTAGGCGCCGAGGCCGTGTTCATCGCGGTTGGCACTCCGCCCGGCGAAGACGGTAGCGCGGACCTGCGCTACGTGCTCGGTGTCGCCAAGGAGATCGGTGAGAAGATCACCGACTATCTGGTCGTCATCACGAAGAGTACGGTGCCGGTTGGCACGGCTGCCAAGGTTGATGCGGAGATCAAGGCTGCCCTTCAGGCGCGCAACGCCGAGATCGCCTACGACGTCGCCAGCAACCCCGAGTTCCTCAAGGAGGGTGCGGCGATTGAAGACTTCACCAAGCCGGACCGCATCGTCTGTGGTGTGAACTCGGACCGCGCGAAGGAAGTCATGGCGCGGCTCTACAAGCCGTTCACGCTCAACGGCCACCCCGTCTACTTCATGGACGTGCCGTCGGCCGAGATGACCAAGTACGCAGCCAACGCGATGCTCGCCACGAAGATCAGCTTCATGAACGAGGTCGCCAACCTGTGCGAGAAGCTGGGCGCAGACATCAACATGGTGCGAAAGGGCATCGGCAGTGACCCGCGCATCGGCAACCGCTTCATCTACCCTGGCATTGGCTACGGTGGCAGTTGCTTCCCGAAGGACGTCAAGGCGCTGGTGCGAACCGGTCGCGAGAGCGGCTACGAGCTGCGCATCCTGCAGTCCGTCGAGGACGTCAACGAGGACCAGAAGGCGGTTCTCTTCAACAAGATCAAGGCGCACTACGGCGACCTCAAGGGCAAGCACTTCGCTATGTGGGGCCTCAGCTTCAAGCCGGATACCAACGACATGCGCGAGGCGCCGGCGTTGGTCATCTGCGAACAGCTGATCGCAGTTGGTGCGACGGTTACGGCCTACGACCCGGTCTCGATGCCCGAGGCCAAGCACATGATCGGCGACAAGATCAACTACGCCGAGGACGCCTACGCGGCCCTGGAAGGTGCCGATGCACTGCTTCTGGTCACCGAATGGCGTGAGTTCCGCGTACCGGACTGGTACCGCTTGAAGAAGGCCTTGAAGCAGCCTGTAGTATTTGACGGCCGCAACATCTACAGCGGCCCAGAGATGGCCGAACTTGGCTTCTACTACAGCGGCATTGGTGTGGCGAACTGTGCCCCCAAGAGCTAACCCAAGGGCACGCTTGGGGCGCCAAACCGCAGATGGTTCAGACCCCAGACAGCTAGCCAACCCCGAAAGGACGATAGTTACATGCCACGTATCCTGATTACCGGCGCCGCCGGATTCTTGGGCTCGCACCTCTGCGACCGCTTCATCCGCGAAGGATACGAAGTGGTTGGCATGGACAACTTGATCACGGGGGACCTGCGCAACCTCGAGCATCTGTTCTCGAAGGCCGAGTTTAGCTTCTACAAGCACGACGTCAGTAAGTACATCCACGTTCCTGGCGAGCTGGACTACATCCTGCACTTCGCTTCACCGGCGAGCCCGATCGACTATCTGAAGATTCCGATCCAGACGCTGAAGGTTGGCTCGCTCGGCACGCACAACTGCCTCGGCCTCGCCAAGGCCAAGGGCGCGCGCATCCTGGTTGCCTCGACGTCCGAGGTGTATGGCGATCCGACCGTGCACCCGCAAACGGAAGAGTACTGGGGCAACGTCAACCCGGTCGGTCCGCGTGGGGTCTACGACGAAGCCAAGCGCTTCCAAGAGGCGATGACGATGGCGTACCACACCTACCACGGTGTCGAGACGCGCATCATCCGGATCTTCAACACTTATGGTCCGCGCATGCGTCTCAACGACGGCCGCGTGCTGCCAGCGTTCATCGGCCAAGCGCTGCGTGGCGAAGACCTGACGGTCTTTGGCGATGGCAGCCAGACCCGTTCGTTCTGCTACGTCGATGACCTTGTCGAAGGCATCTACCGCCTGTTGCACAGCGACTACCCGCATCCAGTCAATATCGGCAACCCCGATGAGATCACGATCTCGCAGTTCGCGGAGGAGATCATCAAGCTGACTGGCACCAGCCAGAAGGTGATCTACAAGGACCTGCCGACGGATGATCCAACGCAGCGTCAGCCGGACATCACCAAGGCGCGTGAGATCCTTGGTTGGGATCCGAAGGTGTCGCGCGCGGAAGGTTTGACGATCACTTACAAGGCGTTCCAGGAATTGCCCAAGGAAGTGCTCTACAAGCAAGAGCATCGCGACTTCGAAAACTACGTGCGAAAGTAATGAGCAAGGTACTCGTCACCGGCGGTCTCGGATTCATTGGTTCGCACACGGCGGTCGAGTTGATGGCGCGCGGGCATGAGGTTGTCCTGGTAGACAACCTCACCAATACGCGTGCCGAGGTGCTGGACGGTATCGAGGCCATTAGTGGCACTCGGCCCGTATGGGAGAACGTGGACCTTGCCAGCCAGCCGGCTTGTGCGGCGCTGATGGCGAAGCACAGCAATATCGACGGCATCATCCACTTCGCCGCGCACAAGGCTGTTGGAGAGTCGGTTGCGAAGCCGCTCGACTACTACCAGAACAACCTTGGCTCGCTGATGAATCTGCTCGAGTTCGTCAGAACCGAGCCCAAGTGCGCGTTCATCTTCAGCTCGTCGTGCACGGTCTATGGCCAGGCGGATGATCTGCCCATTCGTGAAGAGGCACCGATCAAGCCCGCCGAATCGCCGTACGGCAACACCAAGCAAATCGGCGAAGAGATCCTTCAGGACTGTGCCAAGGCGTACGGATTCAAGGTCATCGCACTGCGCTACTTCAATCCGGTTGGTGGGCACCCATCGGCCAAGATCGGTGAATTGCCGAATGGCGTGCCACAGAATCTCGTGCCGTTCATCACGCAGAGCGCTGCGGGTCAACGCGGTGCCTTGAAGGTGTTCGGCAACGACTACGACACCAGGGACGGCACCTGCGTGCGCGACTACATCCATGTCGTCGACGTGGCCAAGGCGCACATCCTGGCGATGGAACGCCTGGTCGCAGGCAAGGTCGAAGAGCCGGTCGAAGTCTATAACCTCGGCACTGGCACTGGATCAACGGTCGTTGAGGTGTTGACTGCGTTCACCAAGGCGACTGGAATCGACATCAAGTGGGAGTATGCCGCCCGCCGCCCGGGCGACGTCGTGGCCGCGTATGCTGACACGAAGAAAGCGCTCGAAGGGCTCGGCTGGCGCGCGGAGTTGTCGCTTGAGCAGTCGATGGCGGATGCCTGGCGCTGGCAAGAGACGCTCGGCCAATCCGTGTGAGCCACTGGCTATCGCCGACTGAGCCACTGGCTATCGCCGGCTGGGGCGCTGGCTATCGCCGACCGGCGTAGATCGCCGCGAAGTGGTCGAAGTTCGCCGTCATGTCTGGTGGCGTCGCTGGCTTCAGGCGCTCATACAGTCCCGGCTCGGTGACGATGCGCTTGATGACTTCTGCCAGTGCCTTGGCGTTGCCGGCTGGAAACAGCAGCCCGTTCTGCCCGTCGACCACGATCTCGCTTAGGCCGCCCAGGTCGGATGCAATGCACGGCACACCGGCGGCGAAGGCTTCGAGCACGACGAAGGGCGTGTTCTCGTACCAAGTGCTCGGCACGACCAGTGCGTCCATTTCGGCAAAGACGTCAGAGGTATGCTCGCCTGAGTAGGGGCCGGCAAAGGTGATGCGCGCATCGCCGTCGGCAGCTTGTTGCACGGAGCGAATGTAGTCAGCGAACATTGTCTCTTCGGTGTTGCCCCAGATTCGCAGTTGCAGGTCGGCATCGATCTGCCGCACCGCGTTGACCACAAGGCCAGGTGCCTTCCATGGTGACAGCACACCGCAGAACGCGAGTCGAAACGGCTTGCGCGGGCGTTGCACCACGCGGGCCTCGACGCGTTCGGGTTCGAGGCCGTAGGGCACGACATCCATCGCTGGGTGGTGGAAACCGTTCTTCTCGAACATGCTTGCCAAGAACTGCGACGGCGCGATCACGGCATCCGCCAGCGCGAGTTGTTGCAGCAGGTAGTCCTTTCGATCCAGCAAGGCACGTAGCCGTGCGCCTTGGTCGCGCTTGAGTTGCGCGGGAGCAGCCGCGGGTTCGACGCCTTGCAGTCCTGGGTGGTTGCAAGAGATGCAGCCGTTACCACCGTCTGGTGGGCCTTCGCACAGGCTGCCATCGCTCTTTCGCAGCGTGAAGCGCGGGCAGAGGTACCAGAAATCCATCAGGTTCACGACCACGCGCGCCTTCGTCGCTTTTGCCGCTGGGATCAGATTGGCGCCGAGTTGCCGCAGGTGGAAGAAGTGCACCGCGTCGGGCTGGATGTCCTCAAGCACTTGGCGAAACCAACCTTCCAGATGGCGGTTGTCGTAGTCGCGCAGGATGTCGTTCGGGTTGATGCCCTGCCAGTGGCTCAAGCGTAGTACGCGGAAGCCATCGTAGGGCTCGTCCTCGATGCTGATCGGCGGGTGCTCGCGATCGTGTGCCCAGTGCAGCGAGAGGATCGTGACGTCGTCGCCGCGGCGCCGGGCTTCCCGGGCCACGGCCAGGCAGTATTGCTCAGTTCCCGATTGGGCGTAGGGAAAGAACTGGTGGACGACGAAGCACAGGCGCATCGCTTATTGGGCGACCGGCGCCGGCTGCAGGGCAGCGGCGACGCGCTCGTGCAGGCGACGCTCGGTGACCTTGATGTCGAACGCCTCGTCGAATCGCTTGCGGGCTTCCTTGGCCAGTTTGCGCTCGAGAGACGGGTCCGTGATCAACTTGTCGAGGGCTTCGGTGTAGGCCAAACTGTTGCGTTGCGGCGAGATGAGCGCCTGCATACCGTCCTGCACGATTTCGAGGATCGAGCCAGCGTCGGTCGTGACGATTGGTAGGCCCGTGGCAAGTGCTTCGAGCATGGCCGTTGGAATGCCGTCCTTGTCACCGGATTCGAGTTCGACGTAGGGCGCCACGAAGGCGCGCGAGCGCTTCATGATCGGCGCGATGCCTTCATGCATCTTCATGCCGTGCAGGATGACTTCCTCTTCGAGCCCGAGGGTCTTGATCTGGTGCTCGATCTCGGCGCCGTAGTCGATGCTCGCCTGGATGCTGGGGTCGACCGCGCCAACTATGTTCACGATGATCTTGCGGCCGCGCTTCTTCAACTCGGCGGTGGCTTCGATCAGATACTCGAGGCCCTTCTTCGGTTCGATGCGCGAGATCGAGATGACCTCGAACGGGTCCTCTGGCTTGCGTTCGCCGCGATCGACCACGGGGAAGCGTTCGCCGTTTACGCCGTTGGGCTTGACGACGATCTTGTCCGCGCATTCTTCGCCACCAATGTCGACCAGTTCGGTCTTGATGCGGGCGCTGGTCGCGACAACGACTGACGCCATCTGCAGTTGCAGTGCCACGACCTTGAACGGGAAGTCGTCCATCATGTGGTCCGCGTAGCACGAAACGCCGCGCGGAATGTCGAGCAGCCATGCCGCGACAAAGGTCATGAAGGACTGATCGTAAAAGAAGTAGCTGTGCAGGTAGCGCGCGTTGGCGAGTTCGGCCATGCGAGCGAACGTGCACGCGCGAAGCACCATCGTCTCTTCGGCGAGTTCTTCGACCGTCTTGCCGGTGGCGCCCGCAAGGCGCTCTAAGAGCGCATCCAAGCGACCGGGACGGGTCTTCTCGAAGTACTCCTTGTCCTTCTTGTGCTGCTTCATGTTCGCCTTCAGTTGGACACGGTTGTCCTTCAGATAGGCGAACGCTGGTTGCAGCTGGTCTAGATCGTTGTCCGCCCAGTGGAACATCTTCAGGTCGAGACCCATGTGGGTCAGGCCGATCATTTCCTGGTAGACGAACGTGTGCGAGTAAATCGGCCAATGCCAGCAAGAGGCGACGACTGCGACGCCCTCGGCCGTTGACTTCTTGACCTTACTTGCCGCCCAGAGAGCGACGCGATTCTTTACGTCGACCAGGCGGTTGTACCACTTTTTCCCTTTTCGAGTCATGTAGCTGAGCGGGAGCTTGTTCCACAGAAAGTTACCAGCTCGAAACTCGCGTGAGTTCTTCACCTTCTCCAATTCGACTCGGAGATGGCTGCCTTCCGTGATCAGTTGATTGCGTCGTTCCGTGAGACGCGCGACCTCTTCGTCTTTCTCTTTTCGGAGGACTTCGAGGTTGGTGTGGAGCAGATTCCGTTCTTCCGATAGCACCGCGAGTTGGGTTCGGGTCTCGGCGACTTTGGAACGCACGCTTTCGGCGTCCTGCCGGTGCCTCTCCATGTCTTCACGGCGAGCTGCGAGCTTTGCCCGCGTTTGGCTCAGTTCCTGGTGTAGCTGGTCGAGCTTGCTGCGCAGCGTCTTCTCGTTTGCGCTGACTTTGGAGATTCGTTGCTCGAGTTGCTTGCGAGTGCGCTGCGATTCGTCGCGCAAGGCCTGCTTGTCTGT
>JAPYTD010000034.1:24160-41855 GCA_029936315.1 Planctomycetota bacterium
CTGCAGGCTGGCTTCGCGGTGTAGGAGCGAGTCCTTCTCCTCGCGAAGGCGCTCCTGTCGGATCTTCGCGAGTTGCTTGCGCAGGTCGGTGGTCTTGACGGTATCGACATGGTCATCTTCCTGGGCGTCGCGAGCCGCGACTGCAGCCGCGGCCGCTTTGCGCAGCGAGCGTAGCAATTCTTGCACGCGTTCGGACTCGGCTGCGATGCGGTCGACGGCCAGGCCGTCCATGACGGTGTTCAAGAACAGGGCGAGGCCATCCGCTTCCCGGTTGGCAGCGATGTGTCCCGCGATTGCGTTGGTTACGCGGTGCACCAGCGCTTCATCCACCTTGCCGTGCAGCTGCACGTGATGCTTCAGGGCATCGGCAAGCACGCGGTTGACCTCGAGGAAGAAGGCCCATCGTGCGCTTTCTTCAAACCAGACGGTGTTCTTTGCGTGCAGTCGGTAGCCGGCCAGCGGCTGGGCGATGTGGTGCAGCGCCCCCTCAAGTGCGGCCTCCAAGAAGATCTGCCAATCGAGGCAGTACTTCAGGTTCTGGAACGCGTTGCACTTCTCGCGAAGCCACGAGGTTCGCGCTGTGAGATTGCTACTGGTTGCGAGGAAGTTGCGTTCGAGCAGTTCTTCGAAGACACGGTGCTTGGGCAGGTCTTGGGGCGCGCGCGCCTTGGCATACCAGTTGACCCAGCCAAACACCTGGGCACCGTCCATCGCGAGGCTGACATTGTCGGGAGTCAGCTCGCCGCCGTCGTGGTCGATGAGCGAGAGCTCGGTTGTGACGACCTGCGTCTCGGCGTCAGCGTTGAGCGCGTCGAGGCAACGAGCGATGCGCTCGGGGTGCAGCACGTCATCCGAATTGAGCAAGGCGACGTACGGTGTGTCGATCGTATCGAGCGCTTGCAGGACTGAGTTGCCCAGTCCGAGATTGCGTTCGTTGACGCGGACTTCGAGTCGCGGATCTTGAATGGATCGCGCAACTTCGACGGTGTTGTCAGGCGATTGGTCATCGACGACCAAGACCCTGACGGGTGCCCCTTGTTGTGCGAGGGCGCTATGGATGGCGTCGGCGATGTAGAGCCCGTGCTTGTACGACGGGATCAGGATGGTGATCTGTGCACCTTCACCGCTTGCGCTGCTCGTCGCTGGCACGTCGAACGGTGCCGTACGTGGTGCCGGGAGCAAGCGCAGTGAGGTCGTCCAGGGGCCGCCAAATGCCTCGAGGTCGACCGTTTCGGCAAACGCAGCATCCGCCGCCAGGAGGGAGTTGGCACTCTCTGGTTCGGCGTACAGAGTCCGCAGCGCCAGTAGCAGCTCTTGGGTGTGGCATTCGTGGCCGATCTTCTGGCAGAGCACGCGCAACCAGGTGTGTTCGCGCAAGGTCTGCTCGCTGCGATCACCGGTTGCCAAACGAGTTACCCAGTCGCGGACCAAGCTGAGGTGGGCGTGTCCAAACAGCCGCGGATAGAACCAGGACGAGTAGTTGTCGTCTGTGAACCAAGGGTGGTCGAGGGACGGTAGCTCCAGCTGTTGTGGGCTTTGGTCTAGGGAGTTCGCCCCCTCCAGTTCTTCTTGGATGCGGTCCTCAAGCAGGCCGCGCAGTTCATTGACGAATGCCGGGTACGTATGCGGCGCGAGCGAGCTTGGTAGTTGTTCCCCTGAGTAGCGTTCCCAGGCGCTTGCAAAGACGTCTTTGGCCAGGCCAAGGTCTTCGGTCGGTATCGCAGCCATCGGCACGTCCCCGTTGTAGTCGAGAACAGGAAGATCCAGCGGCACACCAAGTTTGGCCACAGCGCGGATGGTGTGCTCCAGCCAGACCCAGTTGCTTGCCGTTACGACGAAGCGGGCGCGAACCTCGGCTCGGTGGGGCTCGGCAAGCGCGATCGCCTTTGCGAGTTCCGTGGTGTCTGCGCTGGTCAGCGCCACTTCGATCTGGTTGATCTGGATGCTGCGCACCGCGGCACGGCATGTGTCGAGGTCGCCGACCGCTGCTAGCCGCAGGAATGCTGCCGGTCGGACTTGCAGGGCCTGCAGTGGTTCGAGCCAGCCGGCGTGTAGTTGTTCGGATAGAGGTTTCGTGAAGGCGAGGACGAGTTGTTGTGCCCCGGCGATGGCAGTGCCGAGTTGCGTGATCGCTTCCTGCGCGAGGCCAGCGGCAGGCAGCTGCAGCACGATCTGCGAGGGTTGCTCACCTGGGTTGGTTTCGAGGGTGCCGTACTTGCTCGCCAGGGGTGCCTGCGCGGTGATCCCGGCGCGTGTCCATTTGGCGCACCCGCGGCAGTAGTCCATTGGCAACTGGCCTTCGCCTAGCGAAGTGCGCAGAGCCGCGAACTCAGGTGAGCGCCAGGCGCCCTGCCAATCGCTGATGTCGGCGAGCAACTCGCCACTGCCGAACTCGCATGGCCGTACGTTGCCGTCCGCTGCAATTTGCAGCACATGTTCAGGCCCAAGGCACGCACTCCAATTCTCGCTGGTTCGAGTTAGGCAGCCCGCCCGTAGCAACGCCACATCGAGCGTTGCGGGGTTGAGGGATACTTGGGTTTGTTCGGTGGGGCCGGTCGCGGGCATCTCGCTAGCAGCGGGCAGGAGGCATGGATAGGCTGTGTCGCCTTGGGGGACTGCATGATCGCTGGCGCGGCCAGAGATGGAAGGCGTGTCATCGGCTTTTCGGCGAAGGCTTGTGAAGTCACGGTCGGACCGTGGTAAATGCATCTAGGTTGTTCACGGATGCTGGCCAGCTACCATCGTGGCCTCCAATAGCTCCCAACCAACGATTCGACTCCAATGAAGCCGCAGTTTCGCGATGTGCGCGATCGTCTCCGATACGTCGGGATGGAACGCGAGGACTATGACCTGTCCAAGTTCCCCGACTTCCTGATCATTGGCCCGCAGCGTACGGGCACAACTTGGCTTCACGAGAATCTGTGGCAACACCCGCAAGTATTCATCCCGTGGGACAAGGAGCTGCACTACTTCAACAATCTCGAGTACCCCGAGTTCCACCCCAAGAGTCTGCCGCCGGTGGACAAAGACCTGAGCTGGTACTTGGAGAAGTTCGAGATCCCCGCTGAGATCCGCAAGAACCGTGACGGGCAGTCGAAGCATCTCTACGGCAGGCCCTTCACTCCGGAGAAGTACGGAGAAGCGACGGCGACCTACGCCGCAGCAATGCACGAGGGGATCATCGGGGATCTGTTGACGCTCAATCCCGACGTCAAGATCATCACGATGGTGCGCAACCCGATCGACCGCGCTTGGTCGCACGCCAAAAAGGACCTGTGCAAAGAACGCAAGCGCGCCGTCAAGGACGTTCCGCGCGAGGAGTGGTTGGGGTTCTTCAACCAGGAATACCAGATCAAATGTGGCCACTACTCGCAGTTCCTGCCTTTGTGGGAGAAGCTGATTCCGAAGGAAAATCTGATGATCGGGCGTCTTCTCGACGTCTCTTCGGAGCCGCGTGAGATGCTCAAGCGTGTCTACAACCTGATCGGCATCGATGATGACGAGTCGTTGTTGCCGGCAGCTGTCGCTGAGCGCGTCAACCCGACCGAGGGCGCGGGCATCCCCGATGACCTGCTCGGCGAGTTGCAGAAGATCTACGGTCACGAAGTCACGCGCTTGCGCGAACAAGGACTGATCTAGCCCGGACTACCCTAGTCGGCCGATCGTGCGCATCTCTCTCGTCATCCCAACCTGGAACGCAGGCCCGGTGTTCCAAGAAGTCGTCGATGCGGTCAACGCACTCGAAGGCGTGGTCTTCGCTGAGTTGGTCGCGATCGACAGTGGCTCGACGGATGGCACGGTTGAGGTCGCCAAGCGCGCCGGCTTCGAGGTCGTGCCGATTCCGCAGCGCGAGTTCGACCATGGAGCGACTCGCGATCGCGGCATTGAGCACACGACCGGCGACTTCATTGTCTTACTGGTGCAGGACGCGACTCTGCAGGGCGCGGACTGGCTTGAGAAGATGGTGGCGCCGTTTTCGGATCCGGATGTCGCCGGGGTCTGGTGTCGACAAATCCCGCGTCCCGATTGCCAGCCGGTGCTCGATCGCCGGATTCGCGGTTGGCCTGGTCGTGGCGAGGTTGTTTCCAAGAAACAACTCGAAGGTGGTCAGAAGCTCTCGGATCTAAAGCCGTTCGACCAGCTCATGCACAGCGCATTCGACAATGTCGCGTCGGTTGTGCGACGCACGGTCTGGCAGCGCTTCCGCTTGGGGCCGCGGCGTTTTGGCGAAGATGTCTACTTTGGCAAGCGCGTCATAGAAGCTGGCCTCGCGATTGCGCACCAGGGCGAGGCCGCAGTGATCCACAGCCACGACCGAACGGCTTGGTCCGAGGGCAAGCGCACGTTCTGCGATCATCGCAACCTGCATGGCTTGTTTGGGCTGGTGGGCATCGCGACCCGCAAGTCGTTGAAGAACGCGGTCAAAGACTCCACCGAAGAGCACGTCGCCTACGTCAAGAGCTTGAACTTGCCGCCCGAGAAGGAAGGACCTGCGCTTGAATGGACCAAGGCCTACTGCAAGTGGCAGTGCTGGGGGCAGTATCTCGGCGCCAAGGCCGGTGCCAATCCGCCTGGGCTCAAGGGTGTGTTCTTTCGCTGGCTTGGCAAGAAGCTTGAGCGCGGGATCGGCTAGCTCGCGGCGCCCTTGAGCGTGCGAACTTCCATGCGCGCCGCCGCGAGTTGATGGATCAGGTGCTCGGCTTGCGCCACCAGCTCGGTGCGCGCCGTCTGGCTTTGCTCGAGCTCCTCGCGGAGTTGGCGATTGTCCGCGGCGAGTTCGCCGAGGCGCTCGCTGAGCGCATCGATGCTGGTGCGCATGGCCTGCAGTTCGCTTACGATGGAGTCCGATGGTGGCGTCGACACGCGCCGCAGCATACCGTGCCAGCCCCACCGTTCGCATGGCCAAGGTCGTTGTCATAGCTCCGTATGTTCCACATCCCGCTCGTCACGGCGGGGCCATTCGTTCGCGGGTGCTGCTGGATGCGCTGCGGCTCGACCACGAAGTGCACCTGGCAGCGGCAGTGGCGAACGCCGAAGATTTGGCGAACTTGGAGGCCCTGGCCGCCGAGATTGGCATCACGGTTCACCCGCTGCCCGCACGCGAGGCGCCGCGGCCGAGTGTGGTGAGCAAGTTGGGTCGGTGGTTGTTGGGCGGCTCCGAGCTGATTGCGAGACGTTGGCAGCAGGGCGCGGACAAGGAAGTGCATCGCGTCTTCGAACAGGTTGGCTACGACATCGGGGTCATCGACAGCACCTTTGCGGTTCCGATCGCGACTCACAACTGCCACTTGCTGTTCCTGCACAACCTTGAGTACTCGATGTATGCCCGTGAGGACGGCGAGCCGCGCAGTTGGTCGGATCGCATGACTCGTCGCATGGAGGCGCGCGGGTTGCGCGCGGCGGAGAAGTCGGCGATTCAGCTGCAGGCGTTGACCGTGACCGTCTCCGAGCACGACCGCGACCTGGCGTTGGGTCTCGTTCCGGAGGCGCGCGTCGAGGTCGTGCCCAATTCGGTGGATCTGGACAAACTGCCGCTGTTACCGGCTCCGGCAGCGGTTGCAGCGCCGCGGTTGTTGTTCGTTGGTGCGCTCGACTACCCGCCAAACCTGGAAGCCGCGACCGAACTCGTCGAACGGCACGTGCCGGTGCTACGCCGTGCGTTCCCCGAATTGACGGTTCGGCTCGTTGGCAAGGATCCGTACGGTCACGGCGCGCGCTTTGCTGGCGTAGAAGGCATCGAGGTCGTGGGCCCCGTCGACGATGTGGTCGAGTACTACCGCGACACGCACGCCGTCTACCTGCCAATTCGCAGTGGCGGTGGCACACGCATCAAGATCCTCGAAGCGTGGGCGTTGGGCGTGCCGGTGTTGTCGACTGCCGTCGGGTGCGAAGGCTTGCCTGCGGCAGACGGCAAGCACTTGCGTCGGTTTGAGACTCCGGAGCAAGGTTGTGATGCCTTGCGCGCCGTGCTCGAAGGTTGTGCCAGCAAGCTGCGTGACAATGGTCGCAAACTGGTTGAGGATCAGTTCTCTCATTCAGCCGCCATTGCGCGCTTGCGCCAACTCATCAACGAGTTGGTGGCGGCGCAGGCGGGGTGACTTTGACTCGATCGAGCAGGGCACGATCCGATCGCCGGTAGTAGCGGCGCGAGCACTCGCGTTGCCACAATGCCTGCGGCAGCCGCGGAATCGTTGCCAGCAGCGCGAGCACGCCGTGTGCGATTGGGATGCCGAGCAGGATCGCGTTCTTGCGCGTGTTCCAGGCCAACATGATCGCGTGCGTCAGGAGCAGCAAAGGATCCGTGACGCTGCGCAAGAAGAACAGTTCGCGGTTGCGCCAGTTGAGGCGTTCGAGCGCTTCCTTGCCAAATGCCTTCGAGGACGTGCCGCGGTGCGCATGGTGCACGACGCTGTCGTGGCAGTAGACGCAATGCCAGCCGCGGCGCCAAGCTTGCCATGACAGACTGACGTCTTCGACGTAACACGGCACGTAGAGTTGTTCGAAGCCTCCGATGGCGTCGTGCTTGTTGCGATCGAACGCGCTGCTGCCGCCGCCGGCCCACAGCACTGGCTGATCCTTCTTGGCTGTGCCTGGGATTTGTACGAAGCGCAGCTCGCCGTGCTTGACGAAGACACGCGCCAGGCCGGTTTCGGAGCGCTGGCCCTGCATCTCGATGCGGGCGCTGCTCGCAAACAGTTGGCCGGCTGCGTCTTCTTCGAACGGCCTCACGAGCTCGACGAGGAAGTCCGGTTCCACGCGCATGTCGTTGTTGAGGTAGACGATCAGGTCGCGCGTTGCCGCTTTAGCGCCGGCCGCGTTGCCGCGGATGAAGTGCAGGTTTTCCGGCAGCGAGACCGTTTTGACCCAGCCGTGTTCGGCCTCGAGCCAAGCGACGGAGCCATCATCGCTGCCATTGTCGACGACGATTACTTCGTGGTCACCCGGGCAGCGGTCGACGGCGACGCGCAAAGAAGGCATCAGTTCGCGCAGAAAGTCGATGCCGTTCCAGTTGAGCACGATGACCGAGGCGTTGCGTGAAGCGGGCTTTTCGTCGGCGGGTTTTTGGCGAAGCAACAGCACCAACGGCAAGGCCAACAGATCGATCACGAGCACGAGCATCGCAAACACAACTGCGAGCACCGAAACGATCGGCAGCACCAACGTCAGCAGAATGCGGGCAAAGGCGTTCATCGTTCGATGTGCGCGATCAGTTGGGTTGCCGATTCGTTGACATCGAGGGTGCGGTGCACTTCGTCTCGTCCGCGTTCGCCGACGGATCGTGCCAGCTGCGGATCGCCCAGTACCGCCTGCAGCTTGTCGGCAAGCGCCTGCACGTCTGACGTCGCATGCAGGAAGCCCGTGTCCTGATCGCGGATCAACTCAGGAATGCCGGAGATCGGGGTTGTGACCACAGGCACGCCGAGGGCCATCGCTTCGATGAAGAAGATCGGGATGCCGTCGCGTTCGCCATCGGAGGCGACGATGCACGGCAGAGCGGCCAGGTCGGCGTGCATGAGTGCTTCGCGCACGGTGGTGTTGTCGCGGGCGCCGAGCAGTTCGACCTGCTCGGAGATGCCGTGCTCCGTGCAGAGTTTGGCGATGCGCGCGAGTTCGGGGCCATCGCCGATCACACACCACTTGAACGCAATGCCCTTTTTGTGCAGTTGTGCCAGAGCCGGTGGCATCAGGTGCAGGCCCTTCTTCTCGACGATGCGCGCGGCGCTGACGATCACGCCGCGGCCGGGCGGGGTGCTGCGGTCTTGCCAGTTGTCGAGGTCGATGCCGAGGTAGACGACCGGCACTCGCTCAGTTGGCGCGTCAGGTTGCAGCTCGCAGAGTCGCTGCTGGCAGAATTGCGTGACCACACGAAAGAACGTGGCTCGCTGCACCTTCTCTTCGAGCAGCTTGTGCGAGTAGGGGAACTCGAAGTCGACGTACGACGAGATGGAAAACGGCACATCGAGCAGGTGTGCTGCGCCCATTGCGACGTTCGCCGACCAGGTCGATGCGTAGACGTGGATATGTCGCGGCCCAACGCTGCGCAGCATGTCCGCCAAGGCAAACGCGTTGCCGGGGTGGAGTGGGTTGCGCAGCATCTGTTTGCCGACCAGGCAGCGGGACTCCTTATCTGGCTGCGCCCGGTAGAGAGACATCAGTTCTTTGCCGCGGCGTTGAAACAGCCAGTTCTTGGTTCGCATGAGCGACCGGGTAACGCCAACACGCGGCAAGAACGTTGCGCGTTGCAACAGTTCTTCGGCCTCGCGATGGCGGGGCGCCTGTTCGTTGTGGGCCAGGACCACGACCTGCCAGTCCGGCCGTTGCTGCAAGATCGCCAATAGTTCGCGGTACACGAACGTGTGCGACATGTCGGGTAGCACTGGCAATACGACGACGACCGGACCCGTCGACTTCGCGGTGGCGGGGGTGGTTGGGGGCGCCTTGCGCGACGTCATGATTGCGGTCGCCACCGCCATGTCGAACTGCAACAATCGATGCCAGATCGCACGCATCATCTCCGTTAGCCACCGCATCGCTGAAAGTGACACCGGTTGTCCAGCGTCGTCGACGATGGTGACGGGCCCCTGCCGCTGAGCTATGCGAATTGCACCAAGCGGAGCCGGAGCGTGAGGGTGCCCCTGCCACGTGACCGTTCGTTCGCTCACTGTGTGTTTGCCTCGCGGTAGACCTGTTCGAACTCGTCGACGGCGACCTGGAGGGTCTTGGGCGGTTGCACGGCTGCACGGTAGCGTGCCAGCCGCTCTGGCTCGTCGACGAGGCGCTGCAATCGCTTAGCCAGGTCGGCTGCATTGCCAGGCGTGAACAGTTCGCCGTCGATTCCGTCATCGACGACCTCGATCAGGCCACCAAACCGGCTCGCAATCACCGGCAAGCCGGCAGCACGCGCTTCGAGCACCACAAACGGTGCGTTCTCGTGCCAGGTGCTTGGCACCACGAGTACATCGATCTGGGCGAGTGCCTGCGCCAGCTCCTCGCGATCGAACGGGCCATCGACCGTGATGCGTTCGTCGTTCTGCGCCGTGGTCGCGAGTTCTGCCGAAAATTCGGCGAAGTCCGTCGAACGTCCGCGCAATAGCGCACGACAGTCACCTTGCACCTTCGCCATTGCCGCGACCAACACATCCGGTCCCTTGTGCGGTGAGTACGTGCCAAAGAACCCAAAGGTCAATGGCCGACTGTTGGGCCGTAGGCGCGCGACATCTTCGGCCAAGCCGCCAGCGTCGACCCCGTAGGCCATGTGGCGGATACGATCCGGCGGTGCTCCGTTGTCGATAAACACGCCGCGCAGAAACTCGGTCGGTGCGACGATTGTATTGGCCTTGGCCAGACGTTCGCGCAGGTAGGTGGGGCGCTCAAGCATCGTCGCGACCTTGGCACGCAGTTCCCACCCTGGTTTGGACTCGCCGCGCGAGGCAACGTGCAATCGTTCGATTTCGTCGGCGACCGGGCTCTGCTGCAGCTCGTCAAACAGGTCCAAGGTGTGGCATGGCAAGCAACCTCTGCCACCGTCGGGTGGGCCGTCGCAGGTCGAGCCATCCGACTTCATCAGGATCACGCGCGGGCACAAGAACCAGAAGTCCATCAGCGACACGATCAGTGCTCGCCTCTGCTCAACTACGCGATCGATCAAATCGGCGCCGACGTGGCGCAGGTGGAAGCAATGCACCACATCGGGGTTGCGCTCTGCGATGTGCTGCGCAAACACCTCGGCCATGTAGGGGTGCCGGTACTCCATGCGGCGCCAGTCGCGGCCGATGTTCATCCAGAAGTTGATGCGTCGAACCGGCAGGCCCTGCACCTCTTCGCGGGATTCCCGCCACGGCCCGGTCTCTTCGGCGAAGGCTGGGTCCAGCGCGAACACATCCACGTCATGGCCACGCTGCTGCAACTCTCGCCCGACGTTGAGCACGTATTGCTCAGTGCCGGTGAAGTAGTTCGGCGGGAACTGATGAACGACCAGAGTGATGCGCAAGGAGAACGGACCATACCTTCTCGGCATTCAAGGTCGAAGGGCGCATAGTCTTCGACTGTGTCGGATGCCCGCGAGAACGAGTTGTTGCAACAGCAGCTTCGAGAGCTCGAGGCGCGTGTGGCCCGGTTGGAGGCGGAGCGTGACCCCGCCGAAGATCCGGTTGAAGCGGGCTCCGAAGACCCCGCCGAAGATCCGGTGGCGCCGACCCCTCCGTCACCTGCGGGCGATTCCCCACCGGCATCCGCCACCGAGGTTGCGGAGGCGATGGCTTCGGCGCGCCAAGAACCCGTGCCATTGTCGGTGACGCCGCCACCGTCTGCTGCATCTACCTCGCCCGGGTGCGGGTCGGACTACTTCGACTGGGGCTGCTTGGATTGGGGCTGCTTGCCACCACCCGCAGTGTTGCCGCCGATCTTGCTGCCGCGGCGGCGACGCGGCTTGAAGACCTTGTGACCCGCCTTCTCGATGGCCTTCATGCCGCCGAGGATCTTCTCGGCCACCTTGTGGTCGCCGTTGAGCATTGCGTCCTCAATATCGAGAATGCTGCGCAGGACCTTGTTGACTTCAATCTGGTAGTTCTTGACGAAGTCCTTTTGCTTGGCCTCAGGCTGCCGCGCGGTTGCGGGTGGTGCGTGCTTCTTGGCTTCGACCATCGCGACTACGGCCTCGGTGATCTTGGCCATCGGGGCAGCACCCTCGGGCTTTTTCAGCCAGTCGCTGACCAAGTCCAGGGCGTCCTCCATCTTCTCCATCTCGACTTTGACCGGCGACTTCTTGCGGGCCGGGCGCTTGCCAGCGTCCTGGGACAGCAGTGGCGTGGTTGCGGTGGTGAGTGCGAGTAGGGCAACGAGCAGGGAGCGCTTCATGATTCTGGAATGTTCAGTTGGGTTGGGGTCTCGAGTGCGCATGGGAACGTCAGGCCACGTGGCGCACAACCGGAGAGATGGGGAATAGGTACTTTCGGTTCACCTCGGGGGCGTTTCTGCGGTGGGCCGAACGGCATGTAGGGATGTCTGGGCTTCAGGATCCGGGTGCATGGCCGTGTTCGTGCAGCAGCCACGCGCGGAACGCACGCATTGCCGGCAAGGTCGCCCGGCGCTCCGGGTAAGCCAGCCAGTAGCCCTTGCCCGTTCGTGCCCGCGACGGGTATCTCCAAGAGGACCTCGAAGTCGGCGGACGTGCGCGGCAGAATCGACGCATGAGGGACGAACTGGTCGAGGCGTTGCGCGCAGCGCTCGGGGAGCGCGGCGTATTGACAAGTTCGGAAGACCGCGTGCGCTTCGAACATGGTTGGCGTTATGGCAAGGGCACCGCGCGTTGCATCGCGCGACCTGCCAGCACCGATGAAGTGGCGCGAGTCCTACACATCTGTGCCGAGCATGATGCGCGGGTCATCGCGCAGGGCGCCAATACCGGTCTCGTCGCCGCGTCGACGCCAGATGCCAGTGGCACGATGGTCGTGCTCAGCTTCGAACGGCTCAATCGCTGCATCGAGATCGATGTGCATGCGCGCACCGTGACGGTTGATGGCGGTGTGTTGTTGAGCCAGCTTAACGAAGCCCTCGCGGCGCACGGATTCTGGTTCCCCGTCGATCTCGGGGCGGATCCGCAGGTTGGCGGCATGATCGCGACGAACACCGGTGGCACGCGGTTGCTCAAATACGGCGACGTGCGGCGCAACCTATTGGGTGCAGAAGTCGTGCTCGGCGACGGTCGGGTCTTGTCGATGCTCAATCGTCTACGTAAGAACAACACCGGGCTCGACGCCAAGCATCTGTTCTGCGGCACGACGGGCGTGTGGGGCATCGTCACCAAGGCCGTGCTGCAGGTTGAACCGAAGCCCTCGCAGCGGGCGACCGCGCTGGTTGGCTGTCGCGATGGTCAGGCCGTTCTCGAACTGCTGCGTTGTGTTGAGCAGGACCTCGGCGACGTGCTCAGCGCGTTTGAGGTGATGAGCAAGAACGCGATGGACGCGGTTTTTCGCCACCAGGAAAGCCTGCGTCGACCGTTCGATGAGTTGCCGGCGTATGCCGCGTTGGTCGAGTTGTCGACGACGCTGCCGGCGAGTGCGATCGACCTCAATGAGGTTCTCGAAGAGCGCCTCGGCGCTCACCTAGAAGTTGCCGAGGAGTCGATCGTCGACATCCTGATAGGCAACGCCGACGACTTCTGGCAAATCCGGCACCACATCAGCGAAAGCCTGCGCAACGACGGCAAGATGCTTGCCTTCGATGTCAGCGTGCCGCGTTCGTCGCTGCCGGAGTTCACGGATCGCGTCATTGCGCTACTGGCCAGCGACTACCCGTTCGTGCGCCTGTGTGACTACGGCCATTGGGGCGACGGCGGCAGCCATCTCAACCTGCTTTGGCAAGCAGCCGACACCGCCGATTCCGATGCCCTAACGCGCGAACTGCAAGACAAGATCTACGAGATTGCCGTGCGTGACTTCGGCGGCAGTTACTCCGCCGAGCACGGTGTCGGACCGCACAACCAGCGCTTCTACGACCGCTACACCGATGCCGCCGTAAAGCAACTCAGCGCCGCCCTGGCAACCTTCTGCGACCCCCAAAACCGCCTAGGAACCGTCACCCTTTAAAGACGTCCGTACCGTCTTGCCCCGGCACCGTACTGGCGCTCTTCGAGGGTGGTTGGGTTATCAGGGGAGAGGGGAGTGGCCGTTTTGGCAGGCGGTCAGGCGGTCGCCCATTCGCTTTCCCCAGGCTTGGTAGCCGGTGACGGCGTCGAACAAAACGACTTGATCGCCTTCGACGGTGGTCGCGGCTTCGAACCGCCACCCGAACTGCGCATCGACAACTTCGAGTTCCTGGGCGTCGCCCTTCCCTACCTGAAGTTCCCCGAGACCCCCCGCTAACCCCGGAGCAGGACGTGGTCAGCCTGTTTTTCCCGTTCCTGACTGCATACGCGTGTCTGTCGTGGGGCGCACCGCTGTCGCTACTGCGACCCCGCCGCCTGTTCGAGCGGGCCGTACTGTCGTTGCGACCGGGTGGTTGGCTCGTCGTGGCGAACCAGACCGCCAAGGAATACGAGCGCATGTCGCGTCTGCTGGCGGACCTACCGGTCGTGCGAATCGCCCGCGCATCGTTCGCTACGGACCTCGTTCCGCACGCCGAACGAACCCAAGATCAGCTCGGATCCGTGTGGCAGCGGCAGGTGGCAGTCCCGTCCGGCAAGCACTCCGGGTAGACTGTCTGCCCTGGTTCGCCCCAGACCCCAACTCAGCGAGCCACTGCCGACGTATGTACACACTGCAGATTCTCGACGCTGGCCAGACATTCCTCCACACCCTGAGTGAGCAATCCGTCTCCCTTGGCACGGCAGAAGGTGCCAACGTTCGTTTGCGCGAATCGGGAGTGGCGGCGATCCACGTTCGTCTCGATACTCACCCGGAAGGGGTGCGCCTGACCGCGGAGCCCGACTGCGACGTCGTCATCAACGGTGTGTCGATTACCCAGGCCGAACTCCACCTCGGTGACCGCATCGAACTCGGCCGCGCAGTGATGATTGTTGGCCGCACCGTGTCGCGCGCCGCCGAACCCGAAGACGTCTTGGCCAGTGGCCTGTCGCGCGCGCCTCGCACGCGTTGGCCCCAAAACGGTTTGAGCAAGTTGGTGCCGATACTCGCCGGCGTCACAGTCTTGGCCATGGTCGTGTTCATGGCGATGCAAGGAGATGACTCTGCGGAGATCCGCGGTCGTCTTGGTGACATCGAATATGCGCGTGCTGCGGGTGATCTCGACAGCGCGCGAGCCAAGTCGGCGCGCTTGCGCGGTGAGTGGGCGGCCGCGACGGATGATCGACTGGCGAAGCTGGACACGTTGGACGCGGCAATCGCCAAGGTCGAGACCACGCATGCCGCGTTGGTCGCCAAGGTGATTGCGTCGGCCGACAGCCAAACCTACGCGCAGTGGTTGCGAGAGTTGCAGCTGCTGGAAGCAACGGGCGCGCTGGACGAACGGGTTGCGGCGCGCAAGCTGCGGTCGCGTTTGCGTGAGACTCTGATGGCGCGCACGGAGCGAATCCAGAAAGAGACCCGTCTTGCCAATGGTGGCGTAGGCAGTCGTGCAACGGGCAACGGCGCCAGCGGCGACTACCTCAGCCCCACCGCTGGTGCCAATGCCAGCACACAATCCAACAGCACGACGGACAACAACGATGTTGTCGTTGCGGCTCCGGCCAAGAACGCCGAGCAGATCGCCAGCGCCGAGATCGTGCGCTTGTGTAACGACGGCTTCTACGCCCAGGCATTCTCGCTAGCACAGGAAGCGCTCGGTCAAGCGGCCAACCCTGCCGAGGTGCGTTCGCTGCAGAGCACGGAGCAGTTCGTGCGAACGCAGGCGATTGCGGCCATGAACAAGCTGATCCAGGACTCGCGCACTTCGGAGCGCGAAGGACGCTTGCAGCACGCTCTCACGTTGCTGCAAGCCGGCCGCCACAACTACCCGTCGAGTTCGTCGTTCAAGCCGCTTGGCGAGGAGGTGTTCCGCCTGCAAGAGACGGTGCGCATCGCTGAGCAGTTGGCTGCTGCTGCGGCCCAGGCTGCGGCGTTGCCTCAACCAGGTGGGGTGCCCGGTCGTGTCGACGAGAAGACCCGCCTGCAAACCCTGGAGAGCCTGCGAAGCCACATGGCGCAGGTCCGTGCGGCGGAAGATCGCGGTGACTTCGCTCAGCAGGCGACCCTGTTGCGTGAGGCGGCCGATGGCGTGCGTTCGCGGGATCATGAGTTCGCCGATCGCTTGAAAGACCAGGCCGAGGAAGCAGACTTGCTTGCCGGCTGGAACGAGGCAGTAGTCGCGTTCATGGGCGGTGGCGCGGACCTCGTTGTCAACGACCGCCGCGGCCAGGAACTGCAGTTCCTGCGGGTCGACGGCCGCCGCATTGTCGTGCGTTCGGCCGATGGCGAACTACCTCTCGATTGGACTGAGGTGGACGCGGTGTCGATGCTCGCGTTGGCCAAGCAGCTCAAGGCCTCTGGCCGACTGTCACTGGGTCTTGCGTCATTGCTCTACCGCAACGGCGACATCGAAGAGGCCGAGACCGTTCTGGTTGGTGTTGTGCGTCGAGACGACGCCATGCAGCCGAAGGTCGACGTGCTGCTCGCGCGCGGTCGCGGCGAGCCCGCCGGCGAACTTGGCTACGTGCTTCGCAAGGGCGAGTTCGTATCCCTACGCAAGATCGAGCTGCAGAAGCTCAGTAAGCGTTTGTTGGCCAAGCTCGCCACTGCGATGCGTAACAAGGATCGCAACGCGCGCGGTTTGTTCGTGCGCGAAACACTCGCCAAGGGTGGCCTTCAGGCTGACGCGCTCGTGTTTGCTCTGCGCGACCAGCTAGCCAAGTATCAGGGCCGCATTGCGTCTAGTGGCGTGCGCAAACAAGTCGTCAAGATGGTCGCCGAGCGCGAGATGCTCGATGGCGCCCGCGAGCATGCCAAGGACCTCATCTATGACGAGGTTCGCTACTTCTATCCCTACAAGCCGCCTGCAGTCACGGGTGCGAAGCACGCCGAATACAACCGCGTGCAGGCTGAGGTTGCCGAGCGAGTCTCCGCAGTGCGGGCTATCTGGGACAGCTCCAAGCTCAAGGTGCGCGTTCCGAAGCAGCTTGGCCAGGACCTCGACCAGCTGGATTGGCTCGTCATGCATCTGTCGCGGCTCGGCGGTCTACCCGACGGCGAATCGAGCGCGTCCGTGCTAGAGGCCATGGCCTGGGCGCGGGCATTGGAGCCCGGCGTAACAATCACGTTGCGCGACTTCTGCTTGACACCATCCGAGCGTGAACAACGTGCTGAGTGGCGCCGCATCGAAGCCTACAACGTTGGTGTCAAGGACGAGTTCCCGGTCGCCGTGCAGATGTTGTTGCGCATCACCAACACCTACCGTGCGATGTTTGGCCACAGGCCATTGGCGGCGGTCAAGAGTGCTTGCGAAGGTTCGCAGGGGCACGCCGATGAGATGTCGCGCCTCGGCTACTTCTCGCATACTTCGCCGATCCCAAGCCGCCGCACGCCGCGCAACCGTATGAAACTCGCCGGCTACATGTTTGGCGTCAGCGAGAACATCGCCATGACCGGCGGCGCGCTCGGCGCCCACAACGCCTGGTGTCGATCGTCCGGCCACCATCGTAACTTGCTGAGTGCGAGCCATCGTGAGATCGGCATCGGTGCCAACGGCCGCTATTGGGTGCAGAACTTCGGTTCCGGCGAGGTGCACAAAACCCATCCAGCCTGGACGGCGCAAGAAAGACGTTGATAGGCTCGCGCCAGTGAAGAGCGAGCTCGAGATTGTCGCCGCCGACGGCGCGCGCAAGTTGGTTGTCGTTGCGCACAAGCCCTATGTCATCGACGAACTCGACGTGCGGGTCGTGCGCTCGATCACAGTGTTCGGGTCGAGCCGCTGCTCGAAGGTGATCTGCTGCACCTCGATGGCGAAGACTTGTTGTGCAAGGAACTGTCGGCGGGCGAGTTCGTCGTGATCCCTGAGTGGCAGACGATGATTGCCGAGCGGCGCGCCCGCTGGCAGTCGCAGCAGTAGGTCGGCGTTTCGGGGCCTTGCACGGCTGCTGAGCTATTCTCGCCTAGCCCTCGCGATACTGGCGCAACACGGCCCTCGCCGCCGCCGTCGCGACTTGGGCGCCACTGGCTACCCGCTCTCGAGCCGCGGCGAGTTCTTTGGCGGCATTGGGTGTGGCCAAGAAGTCTGCGAGCAGTGCACCCTGCAGCGTGCGATCGAGCCATGCTACCGATTGACTGCTTCTTCTGTCGGCCAACGCGCCGCTGTTCCGACGTTCGGTGACTTCGCGCTCGATGCATTGCCATAACTCTTCGATGCCGGTCTTTTTGACCGAAGAGCCCGTCAGCACATTTGGCGGCGACTCGTCGCCCGAATGCAGGATGCGCATCGCGAGCATGCATTGTTGCGCAGTGCGATTGGCGGCAGCCAGCAGATCGCCATCGGCTTTGTGCACAAGCACCGCATCGGCTAGCTCCATCACGCCACGCTTGATGCCTTGCAGTTCGTCTCCCGCGGCGGGAGAGAGCATCACTAGAAAGAAGTCGACCATGTTGTGCACGGCCACTTCCGATTGCCCGGTGCCGATGGTCTCGATCAACACCACGTCATGGCCAGCGGCCTCACATAGCAACACCGCCTCCTGGGTTCGGCCAGCGACGCCACCGAGGGTGTCGCCGCCAGGTGATGGCCGGATGAACGCATTGGCGTGGCGGCTCAGCTCATCCATGCGCGTCTTGTCGCCGAGGATGCTGCCGCCGGTGACCGACGAACTCGGATCGACAGCGAGCACAGCGAGTTGCTTCCCGGCCTCGCAGAGTTGCATGCCGAGCACTTCGATCAAAGTGCTCTTGCCAACTCCGGGCGCACCCGTGATGCCGATGCGTAAAGAATTGCCACAGTGCGGCAGCAAGCCACTGAGAAGGCGTTCGGCGGGGTGAAAGTCTTCTCGGCGTCGACTTTCCACCAGTGTGATGCCGCGCGCCAGCGCGCTGCGGTTGCCGCTCAGGATGGAGTTGGCCAGGTCGTTGCTAGGTGCCACTCCCAAAAGCTAGTGCTCGTGGCAGTGTCTCGCCACAACTTGGCGTGATGGGAGGATTGATCGCGGCTGAGGAAATCCCCGGATAGGGGAAAACTCCTTCTGGGGATGTCGCCAGGTTGGTCGGTGAACAAGTGGAAG
>JAPYTD010000034.1:41955-43611 GCA_029936315.1 Planctomycetota bacterium
AAGCCTTCTCGATGAGGACCGCGATCACGCGCTGGTTGACGCAGTCCGTTAGCTAGTCGCAGCCGGTCTTCGTCCCCTGGCTATTGGGCTTCGAGCAGGTCGAGCAACGCAACGGCCGCCGTTGGGATCACCGTTCCTGGGCCAAAGACTGCTGCGACCCCGACTTTCTTCAGCGCCCGCTTGTCCTGTTCGGGGATCACGCCTCCGGCCACAACGAGGATGTCTTTGCGGCCGAGTTGCTTGAGTTGTTCGATCAACTCCGGGACCAGCGTCTTGTGGGCGCCGGCCAGCGTGCTGATTCCGCAGATGTGCACGTCGTTTTCGATGGCCTGGCGTGCGACCTCATCCGGCGTCTGGAACAGCGGGCCGATATCGACGTCAAAGCCCATGTCTGCGAACGCACTCGCGATCACGCGGGCGCCACGGTCGTGACCATCCTGGCCCATCTTGGCCACGAGCATGCGCGGCCGACGACCGGTCTTCTCAAGGAACGCGTTGCTGCGTTGTTGGGCTTCGTTCAGTTCTCCCATCGATTTGCCGGCCGCAGCATACACGCCGGCGACCGTCTTGGGATTGGCCGTGTGGCGTCCGAAGACTGCTTCCATCGCATCCGAAACTTCGCCGACCGTGGCGCCATGGGAGACGGCGTGTACTGCGAGACCAAGCAAGTTGTCGTCACCCTTGGCGCCTTCTGTGATTGCTTCAAGCGCCGCACGAACTGCGTCATCATCGCGATCGGCGCGCAGCTGCTTGAGTCGCGCGATCTGGGCCTTGCGTACTTCGGTGTTGTCGATCGAGAGGATGTCGAGTGGCTCCTGCTGGTCAGGTGCGTATTTATTGACGCCCACGATCGCCTCCCGTCCCGAGTCGATCGCGGCTTGCCGGCGAGCGGCTGACTCTTCGATGCGTAGCTTTGGCAGGCCCGCTTCGATCGCTTTGGTCATGCCACCCATGCCTTCCACTTCTTGGATTATTGCCCACGCCTTCTGCGCCAGTTCGTCGGTCAACGCTTCAACGTAGTGCGAGCCGGCGAGCGGGTCGGCCGTGTGCGTGACGTTGCTCTCCTCTTGCAAAATTAGTTGCGTGTTACGGGCGATGCGTGCCGAGAACTCCGTCGGCAGCGCGATTGCTTCGTCGAGTGCGTTGGTGTGCAGCGACTGCGTGCCACCCAGCACCCCGGCGAGCGCCTCAAGGCAGGTGCGCACGATATTGTTGTAGGGGTCCTGTGCGGCCAACGACCAGCCAGACGTCTGGCAGTGCATGCGCAGTGCCAGCGACTTGGGATTCTTGGCACCGAACGCATGCACGATCTTTGCCCACAGGATGCGGGCGGCGCGCAACTTCGCGATCTCGGTGAAGAAGTTCATGCCGATCGCAAAGAAGAACGACATGCGGCCGGCGAGTCGGTCGACGTCGAGTCCGGCTTCGACTCCGGTGCGCAGGTACTCGAGGCCATCCGCCAGCGTGTAGGCGAGTTCGAGATCGGCCGACGCGCCCGCCTCGTGGATGTGGTAGCCGCTGACCGAGATCGTGTTGAACTTCGGCGTGTGTTCACCGCACCAGGCGAAGATGTCGCGCACGATGCGCATGCTCGGTGCCGGTGGGTAGATGTAGGTGTTCCGGACCATGAACTCCTTGAGGATGTCGTTCTGGATG
>JAPYTD010000130.1:0-5563 GCA_029936315.1 Planctomycetota bacterium
CTTGATGTTTCTCAGGGCCCGACCACCTGAAGAAGCCCCCCCCACCCAGCAGGTTCTGGCGGACTATCTGCGGCTGAACAAGAGCACGGTCACTCGGCTGTTGCAGCAACTGAAGAGTCGACACCTCGTGCGGCTCGAGACCTGCCCGTCCGACAAACGCGCCAAGCGCATCCACCTTACCGAGCAAGGTCGCCAGACCGCAGCCAATGTGGATCGCACGAGTCAAGATCTGTTCTCAGCGGTGCTACGCAACCTCCCCGAAGCAAGTCGTGAGGGTGTCATACAGGCCGTCCAGGAGCTCACGCGCGCCATCCAACAAAGACAAGATGGAGACTCCCCGTGAAACAGATCGCCATGCTCGCCATCTTGCTTCTCACTTGGGGCTGTGGGGCCTCTGAGCCCGCAGCGACGAGTCATCTCGACACAAGCTCCGAGCCGGACAGCCTCGTCGGCAGCCCCGAGGTCGAGGTCTTTGGCTCTTTGCAACAGATCTTCGCCCTCGGAGACCTCAGTGCGACAGCCAGCCTCGCTGAGCACGGAGACAGCGCTCAAACGGTAGGGCTGGGAGCCCTCTCGGGGTTGCGCGGAGAGATCACCATCTTGGGTGGCGAGAGCTGGCTCGGCTACCCAGACGGAGAAGATGCCATCAGCGTCGTTCATGAGAGCGGCCCTGACGAAGAGGCTGCCCTGCTTGTGATCAGTGAGGTCCCCGAGTGGGTGAGCTTCACCCTAGAGCAAGACACCAGCTACGACGATCTCGCAGAGGTCATCGCCGACATCCTCGAGACCGCTCACTGGCCGGACACCGGGGCCCTCCCGCTCAAGATTGAGGGCGCCATCAAGCGGGTAGACTGGCACGTCATCGACGGCTCCCGCTTGCCAGAAGGCCAAGCCAGCCATGAGGACCACGAGAATGCCGCCGTAAAAGGCACCCTGGAGGACGGCTCGCCTGTTCTCATCGGCTTCTATTCAACCCAACACGCAGGCGTCATCACCCACGGCGGCGTCCGACTTCACATTCACGTCGTCGACACGGAACGCCAGATCACTGGCCACGTGGAAGATGCCCTCATTGGGGCCGGTTCTGTGCTGCGCCTGCCCGCGCCAACCCCCTAGTTTTCTGGAGAACTCATGAAGAACATCGCTTTTCGCCTATTTCTCGCCACTGTCCTGCTGACTGGGTGCAACACAGACAACCCCACTTCGGGTGGCGACACCGTCCAGGATACAGGCAGCTCCACCGGCTTCAATTACGCAGACGTGGATTTTCCGGATCACTTTGGCGTCGCTGCCACAGGCGGAATGGGTGGCCCCTCTGCCCTGGACATGGACAACACGCCCGAAGACAACCCCATCACCAACGACGGGGCAAACCTTGGCCGACATTTGTTCTACGACACGAACCTCAGCGCCAACGGCACCATCGCCTGCGCCTCCTGCCACAAGGCAGAGTTCGGCTTCTCCGACGATAAGGTGCTGAGCGAGGGATTCGAGGGGGGCGAAACGGGCCGACACTCCATGTCGCTCACCAATGCGCGCTTCTATGCTCCCGGGATGTTCTTCTGGGACCAGCGTGCCGAGAGCCTGGAGGACCAGGTGCTCATGCCCTTTCAGGATCCTGTGGAGATGGGCATGACCTTGGACACCCTGGTCGCGGCCGTCGAGGAGCAGGATTTCTACCCCGCGCTGTTTGAGAAGGCCTTCGGAGATTCGGAGGTGAGCTCGGATCGAATCTCGCGGGCCCTAGCCCAGTTCGTTCGCAGCTTGGTGAGCTTCGGGAGCCGTTACGACGACGGGCGCGCACAAGTCTCGTCGGCAATTGTTGATTTTCCGAATTTCACCGAACAGGAGAATCTAGGCAAGCAGATCTTCATGAACACCCCCATGGGGCCAAATGGGGCGGGCTGCGCTGTGTGCCATCAAGGCGAGACCATGTCTGCTGTGGAGGCCAACAACAACGGACTGGACGCCAACTCAGATGACGATCTCGGCTATGGTGAGGTCACCGAACTCGCTGGCGATATGGGCACATTCAAGGTCCCGTCCCTGCGCAACATCGCCGTTCGTGCGACCTTCATGCACGATGGCCGCTTCACATCCCTGCGGGAGGTCATTGATCACTATGGGGACACCGTGCAGGCTCACCCCAACTTGGGCATGCCCCTGAACATGCACGCCCCGGATCTCTCCGAGGCGGACCGCGACGCACTCGAGGTCTTCTTGGAAACCCTAACTGATCACGACATGCTCACCGATCCCAAGTTCGCGAGCCCGTTCGAGTAGGCCGCGGTCGGCGGGGGCGACCTGATGCCGCAAGCTGGGTTCAGGTCGCTTGCTTCAGACGATTGCCCATTGGGCTGTCCGAATCCTCGGCTGCATCACTATGATGAGCTGCTGGTGCTTTGCCATTGCGTAACTGGAGCCACATCAGGAGGACACAAACGCCTCCGGAGACGCTCCCAGCAGCCACAACTCCCGCTTCTCGCCACACGACGAAGCCGGCCATCAGCAACACGAAGCCCGCAAAGACCTTGCGGAGCATTTCTGCCGGGATGCGCTTGGCGAGCACAGCGCCCACCACGCTCCCCATGACAGCTGCCCCGGTCACAATCAACGCAAGTTCTACGTCGATGGACACATGCGCGGCATGACCAGCGAAGGCAGCAAAACTCTTGAGCGCGATAACCATCAAAGACGTGCCCACCGCCTTGTGCATTTCCATGCCGCCGAGCAGCACCAGCGCGGGGACCACCAGAAATCCGCCACCAGCGCCCACGAGACCGGTCGCCGCGCCGACCGCAAGACCTTCGGCCACCACGAGCACTACCGGCTGCGGCTTTGCGCTGTCGGCCTTCATCTCCCCCCGTCCGCGAAACATCGCGAGCGCGGTGACCACCATCATTCCGGCAAAGAGCAGCAAGAGGGTCGTGCCAGAGAACCAGTCCGCCGCCAGCCCACCCAGGTAGGCGCCCGCCATGGCAGTGCCCGAGAAGATGGCGCCGGTTCGCCAGTCCACGTTGCCGCGTCGGGCGTGGGGAATGAGCGCAAAGAGAGAGGTGACGCCCACCACCACGAGCGAGGTCGCTATGGCCTCCTTGGCCGTCAGACCTGCGCCATAAGCCAGGACCGGCACTGCGAGGATGGACCCGCCGCCGCCGAGCAGTCCGAGTGAGATACCAATCAAGCTGGCCAGGAGTGCAACGATCAACATGTCGCCTCCGCGGGCTCGCGGGCGCTGCGTTCCGGCTGGCTCAGCAGCTTGTGCACCAGCATCCCGCCCAGCATGAAGACGACGAACACACCGGGGGCGGAGCCATAGCCCATCAGCGAGACCAGCCCTGGACCGGGGCAGAAGCCACCCAGCCCCCAGCCCATGCCGAAGAGGGCCGCTCCCCCCACCAGGTGCGGGTTGATGTCTCGGCGCGTGGGGATGTGAAAACGGTCGGAGAAGAGCGGGCTCTGACGCCTGAGGATCAAGCGGTACAGGAGGAGGTGCACGCTGATGGCGCCCACTATGACAAAGGCCAGGCTGGGGTCCCAGTCGCCGGCCAGGTTCAGAAAGCCGATGACCTTGTTGGCGTCGGTCATGCCCGAGACGCCGAGTCCGAGAGCAAAGACCAATCCACCCAAGAAGGCTGCGATGAGCCGGCTCATGACGCACCTCCGATCAGGCCGAGGAGCGTCGCGGTCACAAAGCCCGTGCCCATGAAGGTGAGCGTCGCCACCAGGGAGCGCGGTGAAAAGCGCGTGAGACCGCACACACCGTGGCCGCTGGTGCAGCCGCTGCCGAGGCGCGTGCCGTAGCCCACCAGGGCACCGGCCGCGGCCACTGCCACGAGCGAGCGACCCGCTGGCGCCACAATGGCCTCGGGCAAAGTTGCCATCAGCACACCGCCGCCGGCCATGAGGCCGAGCAGGAAGCTCAAGCGCCAGGTCGAGTCGGCGTTCCAGGCGCCGAGCAACCCACCCACGATGCCGCTGATGCCGGCGACGCGGCCCTTGGCGAGCAGCAGCCATGAAGCGGCCAGACCGATCAACCCACCGCCTAGGGTGGCCCACAGAATCGAGGACATCATCGGGTCACCCCCGACAGCTCACGCCAGGCCATCATGCCGCCCGACAGGTTGGTGACGTCCGTGAAGCCCATCTGCGAGAGCATCGAGCAGCCCTGCGACGAGCGCCCCCCGCTGCGGCAGACCAGCAGGACCGGTACGTCGCGCTGCCACGCGGCGGCCTGCTGTTGAAGCTCCGCGAGCGGCGTCAGGACGGCGTCGGGCAGATGCCCAAGCTCGCCCTGAAACTCCTCGCGGCTCCTCACGTCGACGACGAGACCACCGGAGAAGTCGTCCAACCGGTCTGCAGAGAGCTGCTTGACGGCGCTGTCGGCTGCCTTGGCCGGGCCATCCTTTGGGGCCAGGCCACACCCCAGATTTGCCGGAAGGGCTTCGTGGATCCGCTTGGGGTGGGAGAGGTTGAGTCCGTCCATGATGGCGACGAACCCCGCCTCGGCAATGTCGGTGTTGAGCCGCGGGTTGTGGGCCTTCTCTTCGGTCACCGTGCTCACCGTGTGGCCCCGGTAATCGTGGCCCGGGTAGATGAGCGTGTCGTCGGGAAGGCTGAAGATCTGGCCGTGCACCGAGCGGTAGAGCGTCGCCGCGTCACCTTGCTGAAAGTCGGTGCGGCCGCAGCCTCGTATGAAGAGCGCGTCTCCGGTGAAGGCCAGGGTCTGGCCGTTGGCCTCGACCACGAAGGTCAGGCAGCCGTCGGTGTGCCCGGGGGTGCTACGAACCTCGAGTGCGTAGCGACCAAAGCGCAGCACATCCCCATGCTCGAGGTTGTGGTCCACGCAGGTCACCTTGGCCACGGCCGCCACGCCGCTGAGCGCCCCGGTCTTCTCGCGCAACTTGCCCGAGCCGGTGATGTGGTCGGCGTGCACGTGGGTGTCGAGGGTGTAGACGAGATCGAGACCCAGCTCGGCGATGAGCTTCAGGTCTCGGTCGACGCGCTCGACCACCGGATCGATGATGATGGCCTCGCGGCTGCCCGGATCGGCGAGTAGGTAGGTGTAGGTCCAGGTGTCCTGGTCGAAGAGTTGCTTGAAAAGCATGGGTTCCTCCAATGGTTGGGCCGTTCACGCCGGTGTGAACGACCGTCTTCATTGGGGTAGAGCCAAGCGTTCTCAAAAGGGTTCAGAAAACTGTAGCGCCTACAGCGCCGGACGTTCCAGCACCGCACGCAGCGCCTCTTGCACGCGCTGTTGCACCGCCGCCGGGACTTCGCAGGGGGCGCTACTGCAGGCGTTGAGCGCCGCCTTGAGTCCATCGCACTCCACAGCGCAGGCCGGACAGTTTGCGACGTGGACCTCCATGGTGGAGCAGATGTTCGGCGACAAGTCGCCCTCGAGGTGCTGGGAGAACACCTTGCGGATGTTGGGACAGCCGGGCTGCGGCTGGTAGGGCGTGGTGGCCAGGTGCTCACGCAGCTCGGCGCGGGCGCGGTGAAGGCGGCTCTTGACCGCCGGCACGCTGATGCCCACGATCTCGGCGACCTCCTTGGCGCGGAG
>JAPYTD010000130.1:5663-7107 GCA_029936315.1 Planctomycetota bacterium
TCCTGCAGGACATCTTCGGCGTCTTCGGTGTGGCGACACATCTTCATGCTGAACCGGTAGATCTGCGGTTGTACTGCCCGCAGCAGCGCCTCGAGCGCCGCGGCATCACCGCCGCGTGCGCTCTCCAATAATCGTGGTGTGTCGCTCTCCTGAATCATCGCTCTCTCCTAAGTCCTTTCTACCGCGAAGGTCTGGCTACATACAGCGGACCCCTTGGACAGGTGTGAGCAAACCAACCCAAAAAGGGTTCAGCAGAAACGATCAGGAGCCATTCCCGGTGGCGCTCCAGCCACGCTGAACCCTTTTGCGCGCGCTGGGCTCATACTGTCTGAGACAGTCCTTCAGAGCCGGAGAAAACACAAGTGAAGCAGACAAGCCCCACGGCCGGGAAAGGCCCGACGACTCGACTGGGTATCCAAGAGAACGCGGCACAGTTTGCCCTGCTGGTGCTCATCAACGGGTTTGTGGGCGCTATGGTGGGGATGGAGCGAAGCATCCTGCCCGCCCTGGCCGAGGAAGAGTTCCACCAGGTCGCTCGGGTGGCCGTCCTCTCGTTCATCGCCGTCTTTGGGTTGGCCAAGGCCCTCGCGAACGTCTTCGCCGGAAGCTGGGCTGACAAGACGGGCCGCAAGCGTGTCCTGGTGGCCGGGTGGCTGATCGCCACCCCCGTGCCCTTTCTGTTGATGTGGGCGCCGTCCTGGTCCTGGATTCTCGCGGCCAACGCGCTGCTCGGTGTCAGCCAGGGGCTCTCCTGGTCCGCCGCCGTGATCATGAAGATAGATCTCGCCGGGCCAAAACGCCGCGGTCTCGCCATGGGCCTCAACGAGGCGGCGGGCTACCTCGCAGTCGCGGTCTCGGCGGCCGCCACGGGCTGGGTGGCCGCTGAGTTCGGCCTGCGGCCCGCGCCCTTCATGCTCGGCGTGGGTTACGTCGTGGCCGGCCTCGGGCTCACGCTCCTCTTCGTGCGTGAGACTTCCGATCATGCGGCCCATGAGCAACATTCCACCGCGCAAGCGCCGGATACCGCCTGGACCGCCCGGGCGGTGTTCGTGGAGACGAGCCTGAAGGACCGAAACCTGTCCGCCTTCTCCCAGGCCGGGCTGGTCAACAACCTCAACGACGGGATGGCGTGGGGCCTCTTTCCCCTCATGTTCATGGCCTCGGGCTTGTCGCTGTCCGAGGTGGGCGTGCTGGCGGCGATCTACCCCGCCGTCTGGGGTTTCGGCCAGCTGCTCACGGGCGCGTGGTCCGACCACGTGGGACGAAAGCGACTCATCGTGGGGGGCATGTGGCTCCAAGCGCTGGGGATCGCCACGGTGGGCGCCGTCGGCAGCTTTTGGGGCTACGCCCTCGGCATGGCGGTGCTAGGGGCCGGCACTGCGATGGTCTATCCCACCCTGCTCGCGGGCATCTCGGATGTGGCGGAGCCAGCCTGGCGGGCGAC
>JAPYTD010000131.1 GCA_029936315.1 Planctomycetota bacterium
GGGCGCGCCCGTCGCAACGATGCCGGCAGCGTCGAAGCCGTTCACTTCAATCGTGCCCCGGATGTCGACCTGCCCGCGAACGCGGATGACCGGTGGAACGCTGCCGACGAAGCGGATGGTCTTGCCTTCCGGGACCACCATGTCGGTGAAGAAGAATGCGCCATCGGTGACGAGGTATTGCTCGCCGGTCAGCGAGGACGTTTGCGGAATCAGCAGGTTGTCGGTGTTCCAAACAAACACGCCACCGCCGACCGCGTTACCGAGGTTGGGGTCAAACGAACCGTGACGACCATCACCACCAACAAGACCCGGGCGGGCACCGGGGCCTTGCGGACCACCCCAGACACCACCAGAGATCAGGACCTCTTGCTTCGACGGGCCGGTGAAGCTCTCGATGATCGTGATCGGCGTCGAGACACCGGCCTCGGTCAGGAACACGAACTTGGCCGGGATGCCCGGAGTACCCGAAAGGTCGCGCAAGTCCGCGGTCACGCGAACCGTGATGCAGGAGCTGCCTGGCAACTGCGCGGACGGCTGGAAGGTCACCACGGTAACCTCGCGGGGGCCAACCATCTCAGTGGACAGCGCCGGCACACCTTCGAGGGCAATGCCGTCCGAGTCCGAATCACATTCGCCGTTCGGCAGCTGACCGCGCAAAACGACGCGGATCGGCGAAGCTTCGCTCAGCGAGACTTGCAGCGGCGTCGTATCGATCAGCTCAGAAAAGCGCAACACGATCGTCGGGTTGACCGGAGCGTTGACCAGGACCGTTGGCGTAATCAGCTCGACCGTCGGCGGGGCGCCGTCCTCATCGATGACGCCCTGCGAGGCGACCACGGTGCATGTAAAGTCGTGGGTCAGATGATCGCCGGACAGGTCGCGCACAGCCTGCGCGCCAGCCACCAACGAGATGATGTAGCTCTCGTTGCGCAGAAAGCCGAAGGTGCTGACGCCATTGGCCGTCGCGACCTCAGGAATGAAGATCACTTGACTGCCAACCACCTCTAACCGGCCGGTGGGAGCAACGCCGGTCGCAGTGCGGATCGAAACACTCGCGCCGTTGACGCTTGATGCATCAACTGCATCCGAGAACTTGAACCGCAGGCGCTGGTTCTCGGCAATCTCAGTGATCGCGCAGCCCGTCTGCGAGCAACCCAGATCACAGCTGATGATGCAGAATGACTCACCGTCGCGGCAGGGAATCCGCAAAGACAAAGACGCGGAGTCCGTACCGCCGCCGCTGCATCCAGCGAGCATCAGCGCGCTAGAAAAGAGTAGAATCGAAAGGGCGTTGCGCATGATGAAAGCGGGAAAGGGCGTTCGATTGAGAGTGCGTCGAGGGCTCGATGCAGTCTGAATGAGTGGACGATGTGGGACTGGCCAGGATCTAGCTGGGATGGACAAAACTAGTTGCGATAAACAACCGTAAGGCGATCGATGGTGATGTTGGTCGCGATTGTGCGGTCGAAGAACAACATGAAGCGGTAGCCGTTCAGGCCGTCTGAGGCGATGCCAGTCTGGCTCGGGCTGCTGCGCACCGACGTGCGCCACGGCCGAACCGAAAGCACCTCACCAGTGACGACGTCGAGGTTCGCGGCTTGGAAGAGCACGCGCACCGCGGAGCCGACACCAGCCTCCATGTTCGAGACGGTCGTGTTGTCACTGAAGACAACCGGCGTGCCATCGATCATGGCTTCGATCTTGTAGTGCGAGAACTCGGGGCCAAAGATCAGGCCCGTCGAGTAGTAGAGCGACCGCATGCTGATCAGGTCGTCGACCTCGGTCAGCTGACCAACGTTGTCAGTCGTCGCCGCAGGCACCATCGTTTGTAGGTCGTTGACGCTCGGCGCGGTCGGCAGCTCGTAGCGCACGAAACCGGGCGCACCATCGCCACCGCGGATTCTCACGATACCGGCGCCCGGGCCGATGCCACTGCCGCCTTGGCGGTCGAAGAGGCCACCTGCGCCGCCTTGCACGTCGACGAGACCGATGATCTCACCGGTGCCACCACTCTGCATCACAATCGAGCCGCCGGAGCCGCCGCCCGAAGGGCCAACCTGGGAACCAGCACTCGTGCCAGCGTAGTCCTTGGCCGAACCGCCGGTCGCCAGCAGGCGACCGCTGGGTCCAACGCGGAGCGAACCACCGGCGCGCAACGCCAGGGCACCACCACCACCGCCACCGCCTGAACCCGACGCCCACGAACGGGCCACGCTCAAGGACAGGGTGCTGTTGCTGGCGACGCCACCGCCACCAGAACCACCGATCAGGAAGTGCTGCGAGCTACGCTGCAAACCAGTCGCCGGCGGGAACGGGAACAGCGGCATTACAGCGCCACCGGCAGCCGGCGCGCCCATGAACGTGCTCTCGTTCGGCAGGTGGTTCAGACCACTGAAGATGCCGAGCACGCGACCCTCGCCACCCGCAGTATACAGGCCGCCACCACTGCCGCCAGCCACGGCCGACAAGCAATACATGAGGCCAACGGGCGGGTCGGCACCAAACTGTTGGCTAGTGTTTTGGCCGTCGGCCGGGAACAGAGTCGAGCCCTGGCCTGCGGTGGCGAGCACCGAGCCGAGATACCCGTGGCCGGCGAGAACGTTGACGCTCTCTCCATCACGACCATTGAACTGACCCGAGCCTGCGCCTGCGCCGAGGCAGCGATCGCCACCTTGGCCACCCTTGCCGCCAAAGATGCCGCCGTCGGCGCCGAGTTGGCCCGTCGGAGTGCTGGCGATATGCGTCGTGGTTACAGACTTACCAACCATCTCAATGTCGCCTTGGATGTCAAGGCGTCCAGCGACGGTGATCACCGGCGGCGAGCTGCCTACGAAGCGCAAGCGCACGTCGCTGGGCACGACCATCGTCGAGAAGAAGAAGCGGCCATCGGTGATCGCCATCGCGGATCCCGTGGTCGTGTTGTCTTGGGGGATGATCGTATTGTCGCAGTCGATCTGGAAGACGTTCTTGCCGTCGACGATCAGGTTCAGGTTCTCGGCGAGATCCTTCGAGAACACGCCATGGCGACCGTCGCCACCGATGTTCGCAAACGTCGCGACGCCACCAGCCCAATCGCCGGCCGAGGCATCAACGTCGAGCATCAGGTTGTCATCGAAGTTCTCGATGATTTCCTCATCGGTCAACGGCACGATGATCGTGCGGAAGACGAATACCTGCGGTTGCGCCGGGGTGCCGGCCAAGTCGGTCACGCCATCGGTGACACTGACTTCGATACAGACGTTGCCGGGCAGGTCTTGCGACGGCACGAAGTTGAGCACGGAAATACCACGACTGGCGTCAAACGTCAGCGACTGCGAACCACCGAGCGTTTGCGGACTGGATTCCGGGTCGCACTCAAAGCCGCCATTGCCATCCGGCCGGGTGCGGCGAACCGTGAAGGCAACCGGGCTCAGCGTGCCCGTCAAGAACGGCGTCGCATCGATCAGTTCGTTGAACTCAAGTCGCACTTCGGTGTCCAACGGGGCCGCCGTCAACAACGAGGTCGTCGGCACAACCAGAGTCGCACTCGGCGGAACGCCATTAAGGTCCACGATGCCGAGCGACGACCGCAACGTGCACGTCAGCGTCTCCGCAAACGGGCGACCCGAACTGCCGCGCACGACCGCTGGCTCATCCGGACCACCGACGATGGTCATGGTGTAGGTCTCGCCGCCGGTGAAGCCGAAGAACGTCTGGCCGCCCGAAATCGACAACGTCGGCACGAACTGCACGATCTCGTTCTGCACGAAGAACTCACCGACCGGTTCGTCACCACTCGCGGTCCGGAAGCGGATCGACGACTCGTTCACCGAGGCCGGATCAACGGCTTCGCTGAACTTGAGGATGATGATCTCGTTCTGCGCGATATCCGTGCGCGCACAACCTGTCGCCGAGCAACCGAGGTTGCACTGCGCCAAACAGATGACGCCAGTCGCTTCGCCAGCACAATCGAAGCTAGCACTACCAACCGTGCCTGAGCCGCCCGAACAACTCGCAAGGGTCAATACAAGGGTAACCACAGCAACGAGTAGCGCGATTCGTGTCCGTACACCAACAATCATGTTTGCTCCGTATCGAGAACTGGCGGACTCGGTCTGTTCAGAAAACTTGGGATCGGGACAAACCCGACCAGGGAAGATACCGGCGTAAGACACCGCCGGGGAAGACACTCGGACTACATCGCTCATTCTTCGACACTCATTCTCGACACTCATTCTTCGACCCAACTCCAAACGGGACTGGGGCGATTTCCCATGCGGGTTACGCCCACCTGGCACCTGTGCACAGGATGTCGTGCCGACGACCGAGAGGGGGGATCGGATGACGGGGGGACGGGGCGCAGATTGGGCAAGGAAACCATACCGCAGGAGTTGCTGCAAGGTCGGCGTAGGCCAACGGATGGGAGAAGAAGAGAGATACGTCTTGAGTGCTGCCGACAATTTCCATGCCGGGCGACGCGGTTCTGGCCCTGGATGATGGCGCCAACCACCAACTCACGGCACCATCGCGACTTGCGCCTCTCAAGGACTCCTGGGTATTCCAACCCAGGACCGTTCGAGACCGCTCAATTCCTGAGCGGTTGCAGTTCGGCCCGTCGCATTGTTCGACATCGAACGGGCTGTGACCGTAACTTACGGCGCCAATACCTTCCGCTAAGATGACTTCGCAAGCCCCTCAACGTGGTCGTAGGACGCCCACGATAATCCTCCTAGCCGCCCTGATTGGCTCTCTTCTGTTCTCCGGCTACAGCTTTTTGCGTGCCGACGAGGCCCTGACGGCCCAGAAGGCTTCGATCGAAAAAACCCAAGAATCGCTCGACGCGGTGCTCGGAGAACTGACCCGAATGCGCATTGAGCAGTCCGCCGAGGGCAAAGGCACCCCAGCCCTGCTTGAAAAACTGCGGGTCTACGCGCCGATGACCGCCGACGCCCGCATCACCGAGCCGGACTTCCAGAACGCCAAGAAGGAACTTGCGGCGATCGTGCGCGCATTCGAATCCGTTGGCCAGGCGGCGTGGACCCCCATCATGGATCGCCTCAAGGAGGTCCACCCGAACGATGACTTCAATGAGATCAAGTATCTGCTCGAGATCCTGATCCGCCTCGACCCACCTGCTGGCAAGCAGATCACCAAGGAAGTGCTGCAAGGCCATCGCTTGCCGTTCCCGCGCTTGCGTTGGTGGGCAGCCGACCTGCTGATCTCACACGACAAGCAACTCGCCGGCAACTTGCTGCGCAGGATCCTGCTGACGGAGTCCAGCCGCGGCATCGACGTCAACCGCGCCATGGCTGCCGGCATGGAGATCCCGGACCCAGCGGCGTTCGCCTCCACCGGCTTCAACAACTACGTACAGCGCTACATTCGCTCCGAAGACCCAAAGATAGAAGACACGCTGCTGATGCTGTTGACGCGCATCGAGCACGACGGCATCACGATTCAGGACTGCATCAAAGAGCTCGCCAGGCGCAAGAGCATGCGCGCCTTGCCAATTATCAAGAAGGTCTACGACAACCCGCCGAACAATCAGCAGAACCCGCTGTTCCTGACTATCTGCGTGCGCGCAATTGACGACATCGAAGGCAAGGCAGCGGTACCGTGGCTCGAAGAGAAGCTGAAGACGGCACCGACGAACACCGTCGCCAATGTCATCCAGGACAAACTCAACAAACACAAGTAGGCGGGTCCAGGCGCTCTCGTGGCGGAAGACAACTTCGACGCGCGAGCGCGCGAACTGGCGCCACGTTGGCGGCGGAGATCTCGCCGGTCTGCACGTCGATCGTCGGCGCTTACGAACACCGCACGCAGCGACCCGGCCTGGTCGCCGCGATCAGTTCAAGAACTCGATCGCGCCGCCGGGCAAGAAGTAGAGGATCAACATCTCGCCATCCGTGACGGTCGGAACGTGCGCGGATCCCTTGCCATAGACAAGCCAACCTTCGGAGTGGCCGTCGAAGCGCGCTGCACCTTTAGTGGTAAAGCACAAGTCGATCTCGCCGTTGGGGTGGCGATGGCGCGGGCCCGGACCGCTCATGTAGACGCAATCGACGCTGAATCCACACAGCTCCTTGGCAACGCGGCCAAAGCGAACGCCACCGGCTTCCTTCGGCATAAGCCATTCGGAATCGATATGCGCTAGCGCGGCCTTGCGAATGGCAGCGATCGAGTCGCTACCGAAGGCCGCGATGTTCTCCACCTGCTGCGACGCATCGGCCGCATCGACATCGACGGCTTGCAGCGCTGCCGCGAGCGGGCGCAACATCTCGACGAACTGTTCCTTGTTCAACGTGTCAGTCATATTGGTTACTTGCCAATCGGCCGGAAGACCTGCACCACGTCGGCATTGCCCTCGAGGCGCGGGCCGCCGATCAAGTCGATGCAAAATGGGATCGCTGGGAACACCGCGTCAAGGCAGACGCGGATCGAACCGGGCTTGCCGGGTAGCGTGACCACGAGCGCCTCATCGAGGATCGCTGCCGTCTGTCGCGACAGGATCGCGGTTGGCACGCCAACTGCGAGCGACGCGCTACGCATCTGCTCTCCAAAGCCGGGCAGTTCTTTGTGGCACACATCGCGAATGGCTTCGGGCGTGACGTCACGCAGCGATGGCCCGGTGCCGCCGGTCGTGCAAATCAGGCAGCAACCGAGCGCCACGAGTTCTTTTAGCGTCGAGCCAATCAGTTCGCGCTCATCGGCGATCACGCGTTTTTCGAACACACACGCCGTCGACAGGTAGTCGCGCAATGCCGCCTCGATGGCCGGACCGCTCTGGTCTTCGTACACGCCCTTGCTGGCACGATCGCTGATCGTGACAATTCCGATCCGCGGTTCGTTCATGCAGTCGGCCCCTGACCAGAATCGGCACTACCATCGGCAGGGCTCTCCGGCGGACTCTCTGCCTTGGCCGCGGGCGGGTCCCCAATAGCAGGCGTTGCTGCCGGAGGCGTTGCTGCCGGGGGCGCTGCGGCGGGCGCTGCCGCCGGGGGCGCTGCTGCCGCGGGCGCTGCGG
>JAPYTD010000003.1:0-26826 GCA_029936315.1 Planctomycetota bacterium
GCCGCGGGTGCCCCGGGGCGTGGTAGGTCAGTGGGCGGTGATAGGGATCCACGGCGTGGAGGTAGTTCGCCACCTCGGACCACGGACCCTGTGAGTCCTTGGCTTCCCCCCCGACGATCCAGACCACGGGCAAGGCACCGTACCGTGCGACGAGGTGCCGCCAATGTCGCTTGTATCCCTCCACCCCGACCTGGGAGATCGTGCTCTTGCCGCCGTGTTGCGGGCGACCCCAGCCGCCGACGATTGCGGGGACGATCCCCGCACCGACCAGGTGTTGTAGACGGCGGTCCGAGCCATTGAAGTACTCGGGATTGACGACGCTGAAATCCCTGGTCTCGTACGGCTTGCCACCCTCGTTTTCCCAGCTTGCCGCCATCATGTTCTCGTCCGGGTAGGGCCCGCAGACGATCTGGACGACGTTGAACCCCTTGGCCTTGCGGTCGGCGGTCAACGCCTGAAAGCCAGCCCACGGCAAGCGCTTGCAGAGGCCCTTCCACCACGTATCTCCGAGCCACAAGAACGGCGTGCTGTCGGAGTGTTCGAAGTGTCGGCGATCGTCCGCCACTCGAATGGGGCCGTGCAGGTGGAGCGGGTTGAGGCCCCGGTAGGGGACGATCTCGACCGAGCCCGTTGCCCCGTGCAGTGTGGCGTTCTCCTCGTCCGTGCACTCGGTTCGCCAGCCATGCACGCCTGGCACGCTCGAGGAGTAACGAAAGCGCCACCGATTCCCGCCGTCCCAGAAGGCGGGGATGCGCCGTTCCCCTCCGTCGGGTCCGGTGAAGACCGCGTCCAGCTCGATCTCGACGAACGGGTTCTCGTAGGTCTCGACCGACTCCAGTTCGATCTCGACGACGCGGTTCGCTTCGACTTTCTGTCCGAAGCCCACACCGCAAGAGAGGACGGGGACGAGGAATAACTGGGCAACGACGGTTGTACTCATGATTCGGCTCCTCCAGAGCTCTGCTCGGGGTCGATCCGCAGTCCCTGCTCACAAGGGGCAGGTCCGATTCCCCGGGGGCTGCGATCCACGCCTCCCGTGCGGTGGACGGTTCTTGCGATGCAGCATAGCGAACAGGCCGGCGGCATTCTTGAGCCGAGCCAGGCGTCCCCCGCTACCAATCGAGAAGAGGGTCGCCTACTGCCCCAACCCCTGACTTGAGCACCCGCCAGCAGAACGTGCTCCAGCAGGGGCGCCGACTCTGGCGACGGGTCGGTGGCCGCGCCGTGGCGCAGCAAGCGCGTGCCAACTTCCGTCCTGAGGCCCCGACCGTGACCCGGGACGGCTCGATACCTGCCGAGCGCCATCGCGGTGCTTGCCATGGAGTCGCTCGGGTGTGTGTTCGCGAGACCCCCTTCGCCGCTCGGTCGGGCGTATCGCCGGCCTTGGCTCAGAAGCCTCCGCCTGTGCTGAAGCCGCCGCCGCCGCCAAAGCCACCGCCGCCAAACGCCGCCGAAACCACCTGCCAAAGTTGGCACCGGCGAGGGCGCCGCCTGGTGGTGAGGACTCCGGCTGGAATGCCTGGGTGGACGGCGTGCCGGCCCGCTGGTTGACGGCTGGGTGACGGGGTGAGAGTCGGTTGGCTGGGTTCCGGTGGTCCGGACCGCACGTTGAATCGTCTACACTCCAACGGCAGAGAACTATCCAGTATGCGCAACTATCGCCTTCCTACCATCCAGCAACGCATTCTCCATCACCTTGATGCGGCTCCCGAGGCGCCTGCGGTGGCGTTCGTCGACCATCGCGGCGAGTTCGAGTGGCGGTCCCGTGCGCAGTTCTTTGGTGAGGCTGCCCGCTGGGGCGGGTTGCTCGAAAGCCGCGGAACGGGGCCCGGAGACGTCGTGGTCATCGTGTCGGTTGAGCCTGAGTTCGCAGCGACCTCCGTGTTGGCGACTCTGCAGCTCGGGGCGATCCCGCTGTTGGTTGCGCCGCCGGCGATTCAGGGAGTCAACTCGAACCTTCAGAAGGTGTTGACCCACACGATCCGCAAGTCTGGAGCGCGTCTGGTGCTCCTCAGTGATGGCAAGATTGCGACAGGAATCGATCCGGCGGCAGACGAAACCGGTGCGGATTACATAACGGGTGCGGACGAGTTCCGTGCGGCACCGGATCGTGAGCCGCCGCGGGTCGTGTGTGACGCGACGGAGATTGGTGGGCTGCAGTTAACGTCCGGTACGACTGGCTTTCCTCGCGTTTGCGTATGGCGTCATAGCTCCATCGTCGCGGCGCTCGACGGTATGGCAGATGCGATGGGCGTGGCCGACGACGACATCTGTTTCAACTGGACGCCGCTCTACCACGACATGGGGTTGGTCAACAACTTCTTCCTGTCGCTGTCCGAGGGCATGCCGCTCGCGCTGATGAGCCCGATTGAGTTCATTCGCAAGCCCGCGCTTTGGCTTCGTGCGCTGCAAGACACGCGCGCGACCGTTACCTGGTCGCCAAACTTCGGGTATGCCGTTGCCGCGCAGCGGATCCGCAACGAAGACGTCGAGGGTGTTCGCCTCGACCACGTCCGGGGATTCTGGAACGCCGCCGAGCGGATCCACTACGAGACCGTCCGTGAGTTCCACAAGAAGTTCGAGCACCTTGGCGTCTCTTGGAGCCAGCTGAAGACGAACTTTGGCTGCGCGGAGAACATTGGAGGAGCGACGTTCACGGCTCCCGGAACGGAACTCCTGGTCGAACGCGTTGACTCGGCGGCGCTTCACGGCAGCGGCGAAGCTCGGCCACTGGGCGATACGGCGGGCGAAGAGGGTGGCGATTGGATCGTTGGTGCGGGGCGTGCCTACCCAGGCATGACGCTGCACATTATCGGTGACGACGACAAGGAACTGCCTGACGGTCGAGTTGGCCGTCTTGCTCTTGAGACACCTTCGCGAATGGATGGCTACAAGGAAGATGCATCCGAGACCGAAGCTGCACTGTTCGGCGATTGGATCCTGACTGGCGACCTCGGCTACACGCGCGATGGCGAGTTGTTCTGGACTGGCCGCGATCGAGAACGAATCAACCTGCACGGTAAGAAATACGACCCGAGCGATTTTGAGTCGGTTCTGTTGACGATCGATGGGTTGCGCAAAGGTTGTTTCGTTGCGTTCGGTGTCGATGACAAGGTGCAAGGCACACAGACTCTCGTCATCATCGCGGAGGTTGAGAATTCGGTGACAACCGACCAGCACAAGACTCTCGGGAATCTCGTTTGCCGGACGATTCAGGTCGAAGTTGGCGTCACCATCGCTGAGTTGGCATTCGTCGCGAAGGGTGCATTGACCAAGACCTCCAGTGGCAAGCGGCGACACCGCCACTTCCGCGAGATGTTCGTGAATGGGGAACTCGAGTTGCTCTACCAAACAGGCGTTGGTCGCATTGGCTGATCAGCTTGCTGTGACTCCCGCTCACTGAAGTAAGGAAAACGACTACAGATGCCCGACGGCCAGACAGCCGCCCCAGCGACCCGACTCCCGGTAGCCACTGACCCTGCTCGATCCATGCTGTCTGCGTGGTTCGTCATGCGTTGGTTGGCGATCGCGCTGCAGTTCGGGTTGGTTATCCTGCTGGTCCGCGCCTACTACCTTCCCAGCGAGAACCGGAAGCTATTGCACCTTCTGGTGCTGGCGTTCGGTGGCTTCACCGTTCATAGCGTCCTGCCGCGTCCTATGCGGTTGCCGTTCTTCGGGCTGCTCTCGCTGGCCGGGGTCTTCATGACCGCTGGGGTTGAGACGGCACTGTGGCTGACCGGCTTCGCGTTTGGCTTGATCGGTGTGGCAAGGCTGCCCATCCCGGTCGGCGGCCGAGTGGTTGCGTTGCTCGGCTTGACCGGTGTGCTCGCCGTGTTGCGCAGCGGTCTCATCGATTCGCCGATCCCCGGAGCAATCTGGCCGATCCTCGGCTCGATGATGATGTTTCGGATGGTCATCTATGTATTTGACCTCCGCGCCGGCAACGTGCCGCGCAGCTTCTGGCACGCGCTCGGCTACTTCTTCATGTTGCCGAACATCTGCTTCCCGCTTTTTCCAGTCGTCGACTACAAGGCGTTCTGCAGGCAGCACTACAGCGGTCCAGAGTTCGCCATCTACCAAACCGGCGTGACGTGGATGCTGCGCGGAGTCGTGCACCTCTTGGTGTACCGAGTGCTCTACCAGAACCTGCTGGTTGAGCCGACGAGCGTTACTGACCTCGGTGGTGTCGCGGTCTATGCGCTTTCGACCTACCTACTCTATCTGCGAGTATCGGGGTCGTTTCATCTGATCGTTGGGTTGCTGCACCTGTTCGGCTTCAACCTTGGCGAGACCAACAATCGCTTCCTCCTCGCGTCGAGCTTCACGGACTTCTGGCGTCGCATCAATATCTACTGGAAGGACTTCGTCCAGAAGGTGTTGTTCAACCCGATGTACATGGCGTTCAGCCGTCGCATGAAGAGCACACCGGCAATGCTGGTGTCGACGGTGCTTGCGTTCATCATCAGCTGGTTGCTGCACTCGTATCAGTGGTTCTGGATCCGGGGCGAGTTCCCGCTGCGATGGCAGGACGCAGTTTACTGGAACACGCTCGCCATCCTGGTGTGTGTGAACATCGTGATGCAGTCGCGAAAAGGGCGCAGTCTGAAGAAGAAGGCGCGCACCTTGCGTGACGACTTTGTCGTCGCCTTCAAGACGATCGGGATGTTCGTGTTCATCTGCACTACGTGGTTGTTCTGGTCTGCGCAGTCGGGCGACGAACTGTTGATCCTTACCGACGCAGCGGCGGAGGCTGACGCCCCCGGCGTACTCGGGATCCTTGCGGCGCTAGCGGCGCTCGGCGTGATCGCCGTACTCGTGGACCGGTTTGCAAAGGCGCGGCCGCCTGGCCATCCGAAGAATCCGTTTTGGGCGCCGGCCATCCGGTCCGTCGCGATTGGTGGTCTGCTGCTGTTCCTCGGCACGGCTCCTGCGAGCCTCTCTTTTGCGCCCGATCTTGCCGAGATGTTCGACCGTCTCAGTGATCCGAGTATCTTGAGCAGTCGTGACGCGACTGTCTTGCGGCGTGGCTACTACGAGGACGTTGGCGATACGGAGCGGATTGGTGGAGCCCTCGGAGACATGTTCCGGGGCCGACCTGCGGACTGGAACGAGAACCCAACGATCAGAGTGCGCGATACCTATCCGCCCTATGAGCTGATTCCCTTGATGACGGGACAGAACAAGGGCGCAACTGTGAGCATCAACTCGGCCGGCATGCGCGATCAAGAATACGATCTGCAGAAGCCTGCCGGTACTACTCGTATTGCGGTACTTGGTGATTCGCATCCGGTTGGGAGTGGTGTCGACAATGATGAGATCTTCGAGAATCTCATGGAAGTTGACCTGAACGCGCGACTGGGCAAACCAGGAGCGGCGTGGGAGGTTCTGAACTTCTCAGTCAACGGCTATGGGCCGATCGCGAAGCTTTGGACGCTGCAGAACCGCGCCCTGCAGTTCACGCCCGATGTCGTGCTCTACTTCGTCACAGATGATGAGTCGTTTGTCGTCACCGAAGTCGAGACCATCGTCAAGCGTGGTTTTGAGCCGCCGTATGCGGAACTCGGCAGACTGATGGAGGGCGCCGGCATCCATAAGGGTCAGAAGCTTGTCATTGCCAACAACCGCGCCAAGCGGATCCAGGCTGAGCTTCTTCAGTGGGTCTATGCAGACATGGAGCGCACTTGTAAGGAGAACAATCAGCAGTTGTTCTTCGTGTTCATTCCGACTCCTCAGGAAGGCAAGGTTGCCAAGCAGCATCGGGCTGAGCAGATCACCTTGGCCAAGCAGGCTGGAATCCCAACCATCGACCTGACGCACGCCTATGATTCCGTCGAGAACTGGCAGGACATCGTCATTGCCAAATGGGACCTCCATCCGACGGTCGACGGGCACAGGATGCTGTCTGACGCCCTCTACGAAGAGCTTGAGCCGCAACTGAAGCGCTGACGTCAGCCGGAGACGTCACGAGGGCTACGGGGAATGTAGGAAGTGAGCGCCGCGCTGAGCGGGTTTTCCTGCTAGATGTCCGTCGCTACGATGACCGTATGCACACCCAAACTGCCCTGGTCACGGCCATGTTGCTAACGAGTGCCTGGACCGCGGCGCAAGCTCCGGGCCTTCGACTGTTCTCGCCGACTCAAGCGAACCAGACGCAGTTGGTTGATGGCCAAGGCACGATCGTTCATACGTGGCCAGGCACGCATAGTTCTACGATGCACATCCTGGACGACGGTACATTGCTGCGTGCCATTGTCGGGGCACCTGGTGGCATCCCAGGGTCGACGGGCAATCTGCAGCAGATGGACCTTGATGGAACCGTGCTGTGGTTTTTCGTGGTTGCGAATGCCACACGGTCCATGCATCACGATATTGAGCCGATGTCGAACGGCAATGTGCTAGTCATCACGTGGGACATCCAGACTCGGGTTGACGCGATTGCCGCCGGCCGCGATCCGGCAACCATCACGGGGACTGATTGGCTGCCGGATTCGATTCTGGAATTGCAGCGAACGGGACCGACCACCGGCCAGGTTGTCTGGGAGTGGCACTTGATGGATCACGTTATTCAGGACTTCGACCCCACGAAAGCAAACCATGGTGTGGTCGCAAATCACCCCGAATTGCTGGATATCAATTACCCCACGGTTGTGCTCAGCAATGGCGATTGGAATCATGCAAACGGCCTGGATTACAACGAGGACCAAGACTGGATCGTTTTGAGTTCTCGTCAGCAGGGGGAGATCTACTTGATCGATCACTCGACAACGACGGCAGAGGCAGCGAGCCACTCGGGCGGCCAGCGCGGCAAAGGTGGCGACCTGCTGTACCGTTGGGGCAATCCGGAGGCCTATCGCGCCGGCAACATTCTCAATCAACAATTGCGTGGTCAGCACGACCCGCGATTCATTCGCCCCGGCTTGGCCGGTGAGGGCAACATAACCGTATTCAACAACAGCTACACAACCACAGAGTCAGCCGTATTTGAGTTGCAGTTGCCACTCGATACATCGGGCAACATCCTGCTAGACCCTGTGACGGGTAGATACGGGCCATTGGCACCGTCCTGGAGCTTTACCGAGCCTGGCTTCTATTCGCAGTTTGTGTCGAGCGCTCAACGCCTGAACAACGGCAATACACTGATTTGCAGCGGCATGCAGAAGCGCATGTTTGAAGTTACTCCGACCGGCCAGACCGTGTGGAGCTACACGCATGCGGGTACGGGCACCCTGTTTCAGGCCCACAGCGTCGATCGCTCGCAGTGGTCTGGCGCAGAACTGCCAGTGTCGGGCGGGCAAGTAGACTTCGACTACTTGGTCGATTCATCACTGGCTGGGCAGACTTACTTGCTGCTCGGATCGTTCAGCGGTACGGCACCAGGCACGCTATTACCCGGTGGTGTAACCCTGCCACTCAACGCAGACTTCCTAACCGTGAGCATGTTGCAGCAACCCAACGTCGGAGTCTTTGTTGATACCATGGGCACGATCGACGCAAGCGGCCATGGTAGCTCGTCGATTGTGTTGCCAGGCGGCATTGTACCAGCCGCGCTGGCTGGGGTGTCGATGGACTTTTCGCACGTCATCTTCGACGCAACGATGACTGTCGAAAGTGCGAGCAATGTCACCACGGTGACCTTCGTTCCGTAGTGCTCCTCCTTTTCTACAGGAGCAATCCTGTGTTGCTACGAACAAGGCCTAAGGTGCTCGTAGAGTGCTTTAGACCAAGACCACACGGTCTCCTGTATCTGTGACGGATCCACTACCGGTCTGACCACTGCCCAATAGCTTGCTGTTGGCACGGACGTTTTGGATCTTGGAGTAGACGACATTCGCGTCCGCAATCATCGCTGTCTGCCGACGACGTGGTGATCACGCCGTCACCCCGAGCAGTCGCATCACCGCTGGAATGTGACGTTGCCGTTAGAAGTTCAGTAGTTCGATCCAAAACACCAGGGTCGCGTTGGGCTTGATTACCGCGCCGGCACCCTGCTTGCCGTAGGCGAGGTCCGGCGGAATCTCGAAGCGGTAGATCGCGCCCGACTTCATCTTCGTAATGCCCTCTTGCCAACCCTTGATGACTGCATTCAGCGGAAGGGTCGTTGGTTGCTTGCGCGCAAACGAAGAATCGAACTTCGTGCCGTCGGTGTTCCAGCCAACGTAGTTGACGGTTACGCGGCTGTCGTTCTGTGGTTGCTTGCCCACACCCGGCCGCAACTCTTGATACCGCAGACCAGATGCCGTCTCGACGACTCGCGCTTCGTCGAATGGGGCGAACGCCGGCTCGCCGGCGGGTCTACCAACCTCAGCTGCAGCGTCGAACTTCGCCACTGCTCGGTACGGACCCCAGCGGATGACGATCTGCCCGGCGCCCGGTTTTCCTTTGATCTCCGCTGCGACCACTCGGAGGGAGAGCTGCTCTGCGCTCGCTTTCTCCTTCGTGATGTGCAGCGGCACGAGCAAATCCGGGCGCACATCGCGGGTCGAGCCCGACGTTAGACCCGTTCGGTGCAGCTTCGAAGAATCCATCATCGACAAGTGCCACTGATTCGCTTCGTCACGGAACAGACCCAGATACCAAACGGAGGCAGGGGCCGTCTTGTCGCCGAAGTCCAGTTCGACGTTGGCGTGGAGGCTGGCCCAGAAGCCTGTGCCGAGTCGGTAGTGAGCGGCCGTCTTGCCTGTTTCAGATTCGGCATACTCTTCGCGCCACTTTGCCGCGCCATATTGCACGCTGACTTCCGCCGTGCGCTTGAAGCCACCGACAAACATAAGGCGGGAAGCCTTGCGGTCTTCGTCAACGGTGACAACTGCCTGTGACATGACCGGGCCGGTGACGAAGCAGGCGAGAACCAGGCCCTTTCGAATGGTGTTCACGGCCGCGATCTTACGAGGGGTGCTTCGCGCGCGCGCAAGTACCTCGTCGATCCCGACGGGCTCTGCCTGCTGCGCCGCGGTCTCGAGTTGGGGCGACCCATTACCATCAACAACGAGGGATCGCAGTCGAGCACGCTTGGCGAGCTGCTCCTTCGGCCACCACGATCGTGACCTGGATTCGCTGACTGACCAAAACTCACCGCGACCGGTGCAAGCCTTGTCGGCGATCGCAATCGGGATGGCGGCCGCTACGACGCCCAGATCGGGCGCCGGGTTCAGTTGCCGATCCAGACGGTGGTCGCCTGGGTGCCGCCAAACGCGCCGGCGATGTGATCGTAGTAGCAGTATTGGAAGCAACCGACATCGCCGATCAACGATGGGTGGTTGGGGATCGGCAACGGGTAGCTGTAGAAGCCGTCATTGGCTTGGGTCCCGGACGCGATGTTGGCGTAGCCGAACAGCTGCGGCCCCATGTGGAACGTGAAGCCGTGTGAGGTGAACAGGTTGGCGATGCCGATCTGGTTCCACATCAACCCAACGAGGCAGCCGCCCTGTACGTTCTGGATCGTGCACGCGAAGTTGCTGTTGCCGGGCACCGGTCGACCACCCTCAAACCCGATGCGAGCTGGGCGATTCGGCACGCCACCCGAAGAGTTGCCGATCTTCAGTTGGCGTGCGTCGCCGTAGTGTGGCGTCGTCTGGTTCTTGATGGTGGCGACGCGAGGCTGGTTGTAGTAAGTGCCGCCGCGCAAGCCCGGGATCAGGAAGTCGATACACGCGTCCCCGCCAAGATCGATGCACTTCAACTGGTCCGGCCACGAAATGAGTGGTGTCAGTGGGAACACCCACGTGTCGGCGAACATGTTTGCGCCAGGGAGCGGCAATGTCTCGATCAACGCGGTGGTCGGCGATGGCCCCATCGCGATCCACACCTCACTGTGGTGGTAGATGGCGGCGGACGCCGTCGGTCCGGTTGGCGGTTGCACCAAGCCATGCAGCATCGCGATGTCATCATGGCCATCACGATCGAAGTCCGCGACCTGGATCGAAGCGATGTGATCGCTGATGCCGGCGGCGGTCGTCGGCAGAGTGAGTACGCCCCACAGCGCGGTGTTGACGACGCCTTGGCCGTTGCCTTCGTAGTAGTAGATCCCGGCGCCACTGCCGCCGGGGCTGCTTGAGATCTGCGACAGGATGTAGTCGTTGTTGCTGTCGCCGACGATGTTGCCGATCTCGAGGGCCGTGAGCCTACCCGGACCGATCGTCTGTACGAGTCCGTTCTGGATCAGTCCCGACGGCGTGAAGTTCAGGTGCACGAGGTCGTAGATGAAGACACCGACCGAGCCGGTCTCCATCAACACGACGACACCTTCATCGATACCATCGTTGTCGAGGTCCGCGATCTCTGCATCGATGACGTTGCCACTCAAGCTGTGAGTCAGAGGCTGGAAGCCGCCTTGGCCATCACCCTTGTAGATGCATACGAAGCCAGGCTTCGTCGTGGCCGACCAACGGTCAACCGGACCGCCGGCAACCAAGATGTCGAGGTTACCGTCGCCATCGAAGTCGAGTAGCTTGGCGACTGGGAACGAGTAGATCTCAAACGGTGGGTTGACGGGATAGGTCGCGCGCACGTTGTCGAAGATGACATCCGGCGCCCAGTTGTTCTGATTGAGTTGGGTCGCGCCAAGGTTGCGATGGAAGTGCATCGTACCATTGCTCGTAATCGTGACGAGGTCCTGCAACGCATCGCCATCGAACTGGCCGCCAACCATCGCGAGGATTGTCGGTAGGGTTGGGACGCCGGGTGGGATGGTCAAGTTGGGCCCTGAAGCGTTGGCGCCGAGCGTGCCGCCATCCTCGTCGAGTGTTGACACGAACGAGCCGAAGAACAGTCCCGGTACTACCACGTCGCAACTGCCATCGCGATTGACGTCGACCATGCCCGCAATCGCAGACATGCTGAACACCGGCGCGTCGCCCGGAGCCTGGAACGGATGCGCCGCTTGCGCGGGCAACCCCGCGAAGCTGAACGCCGCGAACGCAAGCACCGCAATGGCGCCGATGCGCACACTGCGACAATCAAACCCTGCCATGACTGCTCCCTTGGATGGTCGTTGGTGTTGCGGCCTCGACTTGGCTTGCCGTGTCCCGTTCGAGCGCAACGCTGTTTGAACGAGACGAGCTTGTTTTGAGCCGCTACAGGAGTCCTCGGCGCATTCGCAGGCGGACATGAGCCATATGGCTCAGTTGCAAGCACTGCCGCTCTGGGCATTCATGCGTACAGCCGAAACCGCCTTTGCAATCAACGCCGGCGGAACGACTTCGCGCCCCCCTAAGGGATAGGCACGAGGGGGAAAAAACACCGGCAAAACGGAGGCCGCGTTTGCTCGCAGTTGTGCTGCAAAGGGCTCTGATGCAGGTTGCGCAGCAAGTAGATGCTGGCGCCTGGGGGCTCATTTCACGACCGTCGCCCATCAACGATCACCCTGTTCAGGGTTCGACGCAGCGGCCTGGTCCCGCGTGGCGAACTGATCTTCACCGAGCGGAACTAAGGAAACCGTTCCGGTCGTCGACGGCTCACCACCCCTTCTGCGCCGCGCGCCATGCTGCCATCGATGCTGGCAGATGCTCGTTCGGAGATTGCCGGATCCCATAACCCTGCAACCCGATCGGCCCGTCGAACGGCACATCATCGAGAACGCTTAGGAACTTCCGCAGATCCCAACTGCCTTGACCGAGCGGCTGAATCAGCGTGGACCAGTCTTTGCCGTCGTTGTCGGCACCGTTGATCGTGACGGCAAAGAGCTGTTTGCCGCATCGCTTCAGTAAGTCACTGGCACCGTGCTGTTCGTTGGTGCGCAGAAAGTGGCACAGGTTGAAGCACATGCCCAGCCTTTGGTGCTGCAAGCGTTTACACAGACGCAGCGCATCGTCGCAAGTCTCCAGCCAGAACCCGTTGTGGGGGTAGAGTGCGATCTCGATCCCGGTCACATCGGCTTCGTGCAACAACGTCGTCAGCACGGCGACCGCCTTGTCGTCGCCCGCACCATTGCGCGGCTTCTGCTTGCTGTTGCGGAGACCGAGCCAGAGCATGCCTGGGCCGCCGGCCATCGTGCGCATCGCGCTTCGAATTGTAGCTAGCCGCTTGTCGTCGGCTTTGTGCACATCGAGCACGATGTAGGCCGACCACAGGTCGCCGTCCATGCGATGACAAGCTGTTTGCACTTCGTCAAGTTGATTGAGGTCCCAGGCAACCCCATCGAATCCCTGGTTGGTGGCGAGCGCTACGCGTTCGGCAACAGAGCCGCGGCCAAGCGCTGTGTGCATGGCTACGAACGGTCTTGCGCCGCCGCGCCTTGGCTTTGCATCGTGAACAGCTTGCACCGTCCATCGCCCCTGTGTGTCTCGCCGCATCACAACCTCGTACTGTCCGTGCATCGATTGCAGCTCTGCGATCAGAGTTCCTTGTGTGCCCGCGCGCAGCTCGATGCGCGCCTTGGCCGGCAACTTCGGAACGTCTTCTAGAAACATCTTCGTGTCGAGAAACGGCGCCACGATGCGGGCGTCCTTGCCTGCTGCTGCTCGCAAGAACGAACGCGCGACTTCCATCGCCGCAAATCGCGGCCCCGCTACCTTCGCAGGCGAGAACGCCATCGCGTGTTGCCACGGCAATTCGTCAAACTCTTCGACGAGCGCGAAGCCGTGGGAAGCCATCTCCCGCACGACCTGTGCCTTGGCCATCATGTGCTCTGGCTTGATCGGCACATCCGGGTCTTCGGCGCGAAACTCAACCAGCACGACCCGCCCTGTGGGCTTGAGTGCGCGCCGCAGGTGTGCCATCACGCGCACGGGGTGTGATAGTTCGTGGTACACGTCCACGAGTAGCACCTGATCGCACGACGCAGGGGGCAACTTCGGATCGTCGATGGTTGCCTGCACATATTTCACGTTGTCGAGTTGGCGTTCTTCGCAACGCTTCTTGAGCAACGTCAGCATCTGTGACTGCAGGTCGACGGCATAGACAGTGCCGCCCTTGCCGACGGCCTCGGCCATCGGCAGCGTGTGGTAGCCGTTGCCGCAGCCGAAATCGCAGACCGACGAGCCCGGTTGCACCGCGAGCCACTTGCGTAGCAATACCCCGTTCTCTTCCTTCTCACGCGTCTGGCGCATCAACCAGGCGGCGCCCGTCCAGTGCATCGTGCGCGCGACTTCGCGGCCGAGGTAAACCTTGCGGCCGGCGGGAGTCTGTTCGGGGTCGACCGGATCCTGTGGAGCGACCGAAACGGCGAGGGCTAGAGTGAGTAGGGCGAGCACGACTAGCCAGGATAGTGGACCGGCCCGTGCTCGTGCGCGCTCGCAGTCGCACAAGTGTGACGAAATCGTCTAGAGCTAGCTACTTGCCGCCGTTCTCGCCGCCACCATTGTTGCCACCACCATTGTTGCCACCTCGGCGACCGCCACCTCGGCCACCGCCGAAGCCACCGCCGCGCTGCCTCGTCTCCTTGAGGACCTTGGTGCGGAAGTTCTCGAACTCGCGCAAGTCGCGCTTCTTGTGCAGTGTGTCGAGGGCCAGTTCGATCCAGTGCTTGGCCTCGGCGTCACGTTCCCCTTGCACGGCAGGTTCGAGGGCAACTGCCATATCGGGATCGCGCCGCACCGCCATCGCGTATGCCGCTGCGGAACGCACGTCGGGGTGATTGTCCGCCAAGGCCCTGCGCATCAGCCGGAACGAAGCGGTTTTGTCCTCGAGCACTCCCGCGGCGACGGCTGCGTGCATGCGAACGTTCACGTCCTTGTTCTTCTTGAGGGCCTTCTCGATTGCCGCGATCACCGTTTTGTCTGTTGGCCCAGTTGCAGCAGCAGCCCGCAGCAGCCACGCAAATACCTCTGAGTCCTTTTCGGCCTTCAGCCGCTTCTTGATGGGCTTGCCGGTCTTCTTGTAAGCCATCTTGGTGAGGCCTCGTGCGGCATCCTTGCGACGGTCATCATTGCGGTCGTCCAAGAAGTCGACGAGAACGACAGACCAGACGGTCGGCGAGATCTCGGCGATGGTGCCGAGTACGATGCCTGCCATGAAGCCACCGCGAGTACCGGAGAGTTGGGACTTCACGTACTTGATGGCCGACGACTGTTCGCTGCGTAGAAGCGTGGTGTAGTGCTTGATGGATCCCTGCCAACCGGTGCCGCCCTTCTTCAACCCTTCGAGTGCTTCCTTCACGTCCTTTTTGGAGGGCGGGGGTATGACCTCCGTTTCGGTTTTCTTGACGTCCCCGTAGCGAAGAGTTTCCGGTGCGCGAGCTCGTTGACCGAGCGGCCATTCAAAGGTCTTGTCAAACAACCGAACGCCATCGGCGATAAACCACTCGAGCTGTCCCGCGGTCATTTGGTAGCCGGCGGAGCTCAGCACCGTTTTGCCGTCTGGATGCACCATGACATGGTGCGGCACCACGATCGGATCGCGCGGCGCGGCGCCCAGGTATTGCTGCAGCACTTCGCGTTCGTCCGCCGATGGCCGCGCGGTGCCGACGTCGATGCGGAAGCAGACGCACTGGTTGGAGATCTTGCGAACGCCCGAGTCTCGGTAGTGCTCGATCAGGGCATCGCTGCCGCGCTCGCCCGGCATCACGACTGCGACCAGCAAAGGTCGGTTCTTTTCTTTGGCCGCTTGCAGCGCCACGTCGAGCGATCGCTGCCACGATGGACCTTGGGCCGCGAGCGTTGCGGCGATCAAGCATGGCGCGAGAGAAGTAAGAATGGATCGTGCCGACATGGGATTGTGAGCTAGGGGGCGCGTGCAGGTTACGGTGCCATCCGTCGCAGCGGTGTACCGAACCACGATGGATGCGCCGTTGGGCGATTTAGGGGCAAGTGGTCAGTGCCGTGCCAGGGCAAGAATGACCATCTTAGCGCGCTACCATGGCCTTGATCGCTTCTTCCATCTCGCCCGTTGAGAAGAAGAACGGGCCGCGGCCGCCGGCGTAGGCGATGTGGCCGTCGGTGTCGACGAGGTAGAGGCGGAGGGCCGGGAACTGCCGCGAATCGGATGCGAATTGGCGGCGGTGGCACGTTCTGAGATTGTTGTTTCTTGTCCTGACACCGGGCCAACAATCTCAGGTCATGCGCCTAGTGCTATCTGTCGTGGTTCTGTGTTTGCCGCTTCTGGCACAGACTCCCCATCCTGGTCCAGCTCCTGGTCCGACGCCGAAGGTTGCGACGGCTGAAGTCGGCAAGGCGGCGCCGAGTTTTCGCGCCAATGATGAGACGGGGGCGATGACCAAGGTTGGTGGGGCGGCCAAGACCTGGACGGTGTTGGCGTTCTATCCCAAGGCCTCGACTGGCGGTTGAACGAAGCAGATGTGCGCGTTGCGGGACGCAGCGCCAGAGTTTGCCAAGCATGGCGTCACGGTCTACGGCATCAGCCTCGACGACGTGAAGTCGCAGGCGAAGTTCAAGAAGGACCAGAACCTTGGGTTCCATCTGCTCAGCGATCCGGATGGCAGCGTGGCGAAGAAATTCGGCGTGCTGATGAAGGGGCGGCCGTACGCAAAGAGGGTCACGTTCCTCATCGATGAGAAGGGCATTGTGCGGCACATGACCAAGAAGGTCGATATCGCGCAGCACGGCGACCAGGTGCTCAAGCTCATCGCGAAGTTGCGCGGTTGATCGAGGTTGGGCGACTCCCGCGCGTCGCTGGCAATCGACGGCTGCGCTCGGGCGTCGCTGGCTGATTAGTGCGGCGCGGCGTTACTTCTTCTTGGCAGCCGACTTGATTACGGCGACCTTCTCAAGCGCGACCCCATCGGCCATGAAACGAAGGATTTTACGGCCCTCGGTGACCTTCGTGGCCAGCTCGTGTTTGCCTGCGTCTTCGAGGTAGTGCTTGGTTTCGGCGACGGTCTCCTGCTTGAACGCCAGTTGGCCTTCGACGACGGCGAGGCGGCCGCTGGCGTCCTTCGGCATGAAGAAGCCGTAGTCCTTGAACTTGACCATCACCGGCGGGTTGCCGTTGGCGAGTTGCTTGCCGAGATGCATCCAGCAGCCCTTGGATTGGCAGACCGCGGTGATCTGCGCCTGCATACGAACCGGTTTGCCGATGTACTGACCAGGGTTGGCCATCACTTGCTTGAGCGTCAACGGCGCCTTGCCCGGCTTGATGCCGGCACCGAACTGATCGAAGTTGGCGAGGTCGAGCGCTGGCGTCTTCTTGATCGCGACACCGCTGGCCATGAAGCGAAGGATCTTGCGACCTTCGGTGATCCTCTGGGCTTGCTCGTGCTTACCTGCGTCTTCGAGATAGTGCTTGGTCTCAGCGACGGTCTCCTGCTTGAGCGTCATCGTGCCTTCGACGATGGCGGTGCGACCGCTCGAGTCCTTCGGCATGAAGAAGCCGTAGTCCTTGAACTTGACGAACAGCGGCGGGTTGCCCTTTTCATCCGGCTTGCCGAGGTTCATCCAGCACCCCTTCGTCTGACACACACCGGTGATCGTCGCCTGGACGCGAATCGTCTTGCCGGTCAGCTTGTCGGCGTTCTTGAGTGCGGCAGCCAACGAGATCGGCGTTTCACCAACCGTGATGCCAGTGCCGAAGTGGTCGTAGGCCTTGGCATCGAGCTTTTCGGGTTTGGCCTGCGCGTTGCTCGCGGTGGTCAGGGAGAAGACAACAGAAACGGCAGTTAGGATTTGCAGGCTACGCATTGGTATCGGGGTGTTGGGGAGGCGAACAGGTTAGGGGACAACTGCTCGGCTGGCCATGGGGCGCATGGCGGTAGCCCCCAAGTGCTCAACTTCGGGTGCGTTCGTGCGCGGTTGCTGGCACGCCAGAGGCGATGCGCAGGCTAGGATGCCCCGGTGACGATGGACGTTCTGCACGTGACCCACCAGTTTTCGCCCGAGAGTCGTGGCGGGTCGGAGTCGTATGCCTTTGATCTGGCGCAGCGGCAACGCGCGCGTGGCTTGTCGGTTGCGGTCCTGACTGGCACGCAGCATGCGAAAGAAGTGGTGACGCTGGTCGAAGACGAAGTCGACGGCCTGCGCGTGCATCGACTCCACCGCAACGATCTGTTCTTCGACCACCACGTGAAGATGTGGCACCCTGAGGTCGAACGCCGCTTCGAGCAGTTCTTGCGCGAACACAAACCGCAACTCGTGCACGTGCACCATTGGGTTCGCTTGACGTGCAACTTGATTGAAGTGTGCGAGCGCGTTGGTGTGCCGGCAGTTGTGACGCTGCACGACTACTACACGAGTTGTCCGCGCGCGTTTCGGCGGCGCGCTGGCGACGAGGCATGCCGTCGCGTGCTGAGCGTTGATAGCTGTGCGAGTTGTGTGCCGCGTTACGGCTACGAACCGGCGCATGAGATTGCCGATGGCATCGATCTCTACGCGGACCACTACCGCGCCGAACTTTCCTTGGCGCGCGCAGTGTTGGTAGCGGTCAGTAGCACGGCGGATTTGCTGGCCGCGTCGACGGGCGTTGCCCGCAGTCGTTACCAGACTTTGCCGCTGGGCTACAAACAGCGCTTCAACAGCATGTCGACGTTGATTGCGCCCGATGAGGGCAATCCTCTGAGCTTCGCGTTCTGGGGTGGTGTCGGGCGCCACAAGGGGGTCGATGTGCTGTTGCAAGCATTTCGAACGGTGTGTGATCAACGGCCGGGCCGGGCGGAACTGCACGTGTTGGGCGGTTTTGAAAGCCCTGCGTTCGAAACCGAACTGCGGCCACTTGCCGACGGCTTGCCAGTTACGTTTCACGGTGCGTTTGATGCCGCCCAGTTGCACGCAGTCAATCCGCACGTTGGGGTGTTTCCGAGCACCTGCATTGAGACGTTTGGCCTCGTTCTTGACGAGTGCTTTGAGCTCGGCTTGCCGTGCATCACCAGCGACCTAGGCGCGTTACCCGAACGGTCGGGCGGTGCCGGCATCGCAACGCGCGCTGGTGACAGCGAGGACCTGGCACGCGCGATGTTGCGGTTCTTGGATGAGCCCAAGTTGTGGCAGGACCTGCGCCAGCAACGGCCGGCTCCATCGCCGAGTCTGGATGAACATGTCGATGCGTTGCTCGACATCTATGCGGCCGCGAAAACCGCGCCAAAATCCGAGCCACAGTTCCCGGCAGTGAGCGAGCAGCGTCGTCTAGCGTTCTTGATGAAGCAGCGCGACACCGCGATGAGCAAGCTGATCCCACCTTCCGGTCGGCCCAGTTAGGGTCGGCCAGGTAAGTAGCCCAGCTAGGGTGTGATGACCTCTAGCTCTGGAAGCCGAGCTGCAGCAACGTAACGAGATCGGCTACCGGCCCCGATAGATCTTCGCCCAGCGAGCCACTGTCGTGTGCAAACCCACGTCGCGACAGTTGGATGCGGCGCGCAGCACGCCTTGGGAATCGAGGAACAGCACCCACGGATAGGGGCTGTCGAACGGGTCGCCGATCTGGTGTTCGACGACGGGCATCGGGTCGGGCCGCAGATCCATCAGGTCGCGGATGGCACCCAAACGGTCCGCGGCCTTCATGCTCTTGGGCACCGCCAGCACCCATTGCTGGGGGTGCTTGAGCTTGTCCTGCAGGATCTTGCCCAGTGGCCGGATCGCACGGCCGAGGCGGTCGGCCGGTGAGCCTTCGCTGACGGTCGGCAGCCACAGTACCAGGGTGCCGTTCGGGTTGGTTGGCAGACCGCGCGTTTGCAACTGCATCAGGTCTTCGAGTGTGACCTTGGGTTGCTGCAGGATGTCGAGGCCGAGAATGGGCGAGGTGATCTCATTGTCGAGTCGTTGCACCGTCGGCTGTTGTACGCGGATCGCACCGGTGCTGGTGGCAAAGCCGATGTGACCTTCGATTGGCGTGCCGTCGTGAACGGCGTAGTTCATTTCGGGCTCGCCATTGATGATCACTTGGATGCGCGGACCACGAATGTGCAGTTCGTACTCAAACCAGTTCTGCTTCTCAGGTAGCTCGATAGTGGTGTTGCTGCGCATCTTGGGCAACTGGTCGTCGCGCTCCCACAGTCCTCGCAGGCTCAGCCGCACGCGTCCTTCGCCGCCGTTGCGTTCGCTCTTGCCGATGGCGTACCGGAAGTCGCCGGCAGAGAAGCCAATGCGGATGTTGCGATCTCGCCGGGTGTAGCCGATGACGATTGCGCCCGAAATGTAGGACGTCGTCCAGTGCACACGCCCACGAATGACGTAGTGGCCGGGTGCCTGCCATGCGACCGTGTGGGCGAACGCGTGGCGTTGGTGCGCACGGCGATCGAGCACACCGGTCGCTTCGCGCGGCTTGTTGCGGCCAACGTGCAGGTCGCCTTCGGGCGTCACGTACCAAAGGCCCTTGTTGCGGCGTTCTTCGTAGTTGGTCAATCCGCTTTCGGTGAAGCCACTGCCGCCGAGGTGTCGCGGCAAGCGTGCCTTGGCGGTGGCCTTCGCGTGCGCAATTGGCGGTGCCCCAAAGCTGTTGGTTATGGCTGCGTGTTCGCGGGCCAGCGCTTCGGCGGCATTGGGAGCCTTGTTGGCAACCAGCTGATCGATGCGTTCCGCCAAGGTCTGTAGCAGGCCCGCCACCTTGGGCAACCGTGACAGCATGGTGCTGCCGTCAAGTGCTGCGATCTCCGGAAAGTGCTTGGTGGCAACCGCTGTGAAGGCCATCGACGCATCTTGGGCGCGACTGACTTTGAGTGACTTTGCCAACGCGCGCGCGACTTCGGGCCGCCAGCCATCAGCCGTCAGCGACCACACGCCTGCCGCAATGACGCCATAGGCATCGCCGACTTCATCGAGCAGCAGCGCCGCCGCTGCCGAGTGCTCCTGCCCGTAGAATGGTTCGGCGTGCACGCGCGCCCATGAGCGCGTTGGCACATCGAGCACCATGCGGCGTCTCTCGCCGCCAATGTCACTGCGGTAGCTGCGCAGCCACTTGTTGTTGTCGCGTTTGCGGTCTTGCCAGTCGTAGCAGTCGCGCAAGAACTTGCGCCACTCCTCGTGCAGTTCTTTGAACTCCGACGGGCGACCATCCTTACCGTCGCAGAAAACCGAAGTGAAGTAGCCGACCGGATCGCGGCGGCCCGCGCGTGCGTTGCGCACGAACTTCGCCATCGCTGACTTGTAGCGCGGCTGCTGCGGCGGGTAGCTGTTCAAGAAGGCATACAGCGAGTAGCCGGCCGGGTAGTTGTCGCGGTAGTCATCGATCGTGCCCTTGAGCAGCTTCTCGAAGTTTCGCTTGGTGGCGTAGCCCTTGTAGTAGGTCGTCGCCGCCGTGCCCTTCTTCAGGTAGTTCTCGACGAATTCCTTGTCGGACATGCGGCCGTAGTGGCCACTGGTCCAGTCGGCGTGGCCTTCGCCATACCACGACGGCATGAACGGTCGCATCACACCATCGAAGCGATGCGTCAGTTCGTGCGTCAGCGTCTTGCCGAGGGAGGCGATGTTGCCCCATGCGAAGCGCACGGTCGTGCGGTCCCCGCCCTGAAAGCCGCCGGCCCACCAGTACGGTACGCCCTCGGTCTCCATGCCGCTGTTCTCTGGCACGATACGTACGATGCCTTGCCGGCCGTTGAACGGGTCCTTGCCGAAGTGGCTTATCAGTCGCTCATGGTGCAGCTCGACCGTCATCGAGGTCTTCATCAGCGTCTCGTGGCCGCAGATCGTCTCGATGCGGTAGAGGCTGTTGGTGCTCAGCGCTATCCCCGGGTGATGCCAGTCGCTGTGCTCTTCGGTGAACGCCTCCCGGTCTTCGGGCGACATCGCTTCGAGTTCTTCAATCGTCCAGATCTTGCCCGCTTCGACGTCGCGCTTGCGTTCGTCCCCGAGCAGTCGGCGCGCAGCGTTGGCATAGCTGCCGGGGCCCGATGGACGCGGCCCCATAAGGTCCTTGAAGGCAATCTGCTTCGCCAGGCCAACGAGGATGCGCGCGGCGCGAATGCGCTGGTCGTTGATGACCTTGGTATGCGAACTGACTCCGGTCGTCGGTGCGTTCGAGCTTTGCGCGTCGTTGGGGCGCGGCTGGTTCATCACCTTGGCCAGCGCCTTGTAGACAATCTCGTAGTTTGGCTCGAACGCAGCTTGATGCTTGTCGACACTGCTCGCGACTTTGGCGAGTGCGTTCGGTGCTCCGCTCGCGATCTTCAGCAACAATCCACTGGCCCATCGCACAACCAGGGCACGCGTCGCGGTTTCTTTGCCGGTCGCCTTTTGCCTCGTGATGAAACGTGCCAGTTCATTGATCGCGGCGACTCGCTTGACGGTCAGCGCCTGATCTGGCTTGAGCAAGTTGGCCGAGAGTTGGATTGCCTTCAGGCGCTTGCGCGTCGCGCCTTCGATCTTGAGGCGGCCACGTTCGTCACTGCTGGCGCGCACGTAGCGCTCACACCACTGCGCAAAGGCATCGGGGTCGTCGCCGCAAGCCAACATCAATTCGAGCAACAGGTCCGGCGAGCACGGGTGGAACTCAAGCGCCGCAAACATGTGCTTGCGCGCCTCGTGGTGGTCGCCAGTCTGCAAGGCACCGAGGCCCGTTTGCAGACGCTTCTGCGCTGGGCCGGTCTTCGGCAGGGTGGTCTCGAGCGCGATGTCACGCGGCATGGGGGCGCCGGGCGGACACTGCGTCGATAGCGCTGCCGCGAGGGATAGGGCAGCGGCCGCGATGGACCGATGGATGATCAGCATTGTGAGGCGATCGCAGAGGGGCGACTGACATCTTCAGGGCATCGCCCGGTTGGGGCAACCCCGGGTGGCCTAACTCGGTGCTGGTGCCTCGGGGTCAGGCAGAGTCAGGCGCCAAACCGTGCGCCAGACGAGCACCGACATGAATGAGATCAGTGTCGCGAACAGGCGCAGGATGTAGCCGTAAGGGCTGTCGTTCTCGAGCAGCATTGGGCCGAACCACAACGCCACGAAGATGGCGAGGATCAGAATGGCAGCGGGCCCCTTCTTGAGGATCCTCTTTGCCCCGATGACGAGCGGCAATCCGAGCGCGATCCAGACGGCGCCACGATCGGAATGGGTTTCGAAGCCAGGCACTTCGGGCGAGGGCGTTGGATCCAGCATCTGCTGAAAGCCGTAAACGAGCGCGTAAACCCCGCCGCCCCACAGTGCTACCCGCACGATTAGCACCATGCCGTGCGCCAGCTTGCCCATGAACTCAATCTCGGGTTCTCGCGGGGGGGTGGTCATCGGCGAATCGCTCATCCTGCTAACCGTAGGCGAGTACGGGCCCCAGAGAAATCCCGGTAACACGGACCGGTTCGGTTCCCTGCTTCTGTTGCTCATGAATGCCCTTCGGCGAGGGCGTGACAAATTGGACGATTGACCGCTTCCACCGCGCCCGCGTAACGACGAACGAGAAAGCGAACGCCCGTGCCGCTATCGTCGCGCGCCTAGATGGCAGACCAACCTCCCTTCCAACGCGTGCTCGTCGCCAACCGCGGCGAGATCGCCGTGCGCGTGATGCGCGGGCTGCGCGAACTCGGCATCGAGTCGGTGGCCGTGCACAGTGACGCCGATGCCAAGTGCGCGCATGTGCTCGCGGCTGATCACGTCGTCGCGCTCGGTGGCAACACCGCGGCCGAAAGCTACCTCGACATCGACAAGGTGATTGCCGCGGCGAAGTCGACTGGTGCGCAGGCGATCCACCCCGGCTACGGCTTCCTTAGTGAGAACAGCGCGTTCGTTCGCGCGGTTGACGAGGCGGGCCTGACGTTCGTCGGTCCCAACGCCGATGCGATGGATCGGCTCGGTGGCAAGAAGGCGGCGCGCGAAGAAGCGGTTGCTGCTGGCGTGCAGGTCATCCCGGGCACGGAGCAAGACCTCGGCGACGAGCAACTGATCGAAGTGGCCAAGGAGATCGGCATGCCGGTCATGGTCAAAGCGAGTGCCGGGGGCGGAGGCCGCGGCATGCGCCGCGTCGAGCGCGAACAAGACCTGGCCGAGGCGATAGCTGCCGGCCGCCGCGAGGCGAAGGAGTCGTTTGGCGATGATCGCATGATCGTCGAGCGCGCGGTGTTCCCGGCGCGGCACATCGAGATCCAGTTCCTCGCCGACAAGCACGGTCACGTTGTCTCGCTGCACGAACGCGAATGCTCAGTGCAACGCCGTCACCAGAAGGTGCTCGAAGAGGCGCCGTCGGCGGTCATCAGCGAAGACCTCCGCCAGCGCATGGGCGATGCCGCGATCGCTCTCGCCAAGCGCGTTGGTTACGACAATGCCGGCACGTGTGAGTTCTTGCTGGATGGCAACGACGACTTCTACTTCCTCGAAGTGAATACGCGTTTGCAGGTCGAACATCCGGTGACCGAGTTGGTCACGGGCGTCGACCTTGTGCACCTGCAGTTGCAGATCGCCGCTGGTGGCAAGCTCGAAGAACTGCTCGCCGGTCGTGACCTGACGCCGCGCGGCCACGCGATCGAAGCGCGCATTTGCGCCGAGTCGCCCGAGCAGGGATACATCCCCGCGGCCGGCGTGCTCGAGTTGGTGTGCGAAGCATGCGGGCCCGGCATCCGAGTCGACAGTGGCGTCTACACCGGCTGGGTTGTGCCGCCGTTCTACGACTCGATGCTGGCCAAACTGATCGTTTGGGCGCCCGATCGAGCGACCGCGTGCGAACGGTTGAGCCTGGCGCTGCGCGATACTGTGTATCTCGGCATCCCGACCAATGTCGACTTCTTGCGGCGCATCGTCGATGACGAAGCGTTCCAGACTGCGGCGATCAGTACCGACATGTTGTCCAACCGGCCGGAGTTGGCGGCGGGAACGCCCGAAGAACCGGACGATCACGCGTTGGCGTCGGCGGTGTTGTGCCAGGCATTGGCGCGGCAGTCGGGGGGCGATAGCTCGACGAGTTCGGCCGCCTCGACGCAGGGCTCGACCGCTGTGTGGCAAGATCTGAATGGCTTCCGACTGTTTGAGGTGACCCGATGAAGCTCTCACGCGAGTTTGTTCGTGGTGGCGAGACCGTTGCCGTGCACGTGGAAAGTCTCGAGGGCGATCGCTACCGGGTGCGGGTTGGTGAGAATACGTACGAATACGACGCGCGTGCCCTCGCGGATGGCGGCGTGCGCGTGCAGCGCATCGGCGATGATGCGAAGGGATCGGTTGCCTATGGCGCTGGCTCCGCGCAGTCCTACATGCTGCGCGTCGACGGCAAGACCCACGAACTCGCTGCGCCGCAGTCGCGACGTGGTGGTGGTGCCGGCGGTGGCGCAGACGGCACGGTGCGCGCGCCGATGACTGGCACCGTGCTCGACGTCCTATGCAAGCCAGGAGACGTCGTCGAAGCGGACCAAACACTCGTCGTTGTTTCGGCGATGAAGATGGAGCACAAGCTGGCGGCTGGTGTCGCAGGCACTGTGCAGTCGGTTGCCATCGAAAAGGACGCGACCGTCGATCAGGGCGCTGAGCTTGTGGTTGTGGTTCCTGCGGCCTCGAAGGAGACGAAGGACCTGTGACCGATCCTCGCTATCCGATTGGCCAAGTGAAGTGCAAAGGCAAGCTCACGTTGGTCGACAGCCTGCGTTCGCAACCAGAGCGCGTGTTCAGGCGGATCGGCATGCACAGCGAGAACGGCGCGATGACACTTGACGACATCGTGACGAAGTACGCCTGGCACGGTGCACATCACGTGGCGCATATCACGACGTTGCGCGTCCAGAAGGGCTGGTGACCGGCGCGGCGGATGTGCCTCGCCTGGGTTTGTCCCGGCTGTCTTTGCTGCTGTCGCCGAAGAAGGCGTTGCTGGCGGTACGGATCGTTGCCGCTGGCAAGGTTCCGCAAGCGGCGGAGTTCGATCAACAAGGGCTCACCCTGTCCGAGCAGGAAGAGGACATGTTGACGATGTGGCTGGCAGATGGTCTTGCCACCAAGGTGTGCGAGGAAACCCATTCGAAGGACGGCACGATCAAGCTGCTGCTTGAGCTGCAGGATGGCAAGAAGGTCGAGACCGTCGCGATGCCGGTCGGTGCATGCTGCGTGTCGAGTCAGGTCGGTTGTGCGGTTGGCTGCAAGTTCTGCGCGTCCGGGCTCTTTGGTGTCGAGCGCCACCTGACTACCGACGAGATCGTCGAGCAGGTAGTGCATGCCCGCCGCCTGATGCGCATCGATCGCGTCGTGTTCATGGGCATGGGCGAGCCGTCGCACAACCTCGACAATGTCTTGGCGGCGGTGAAGCGCATCAAAGACGAGGTGCTGATCTCGCCGCGACGGCAAACCTTGTCGACGATCGGCAGCGTCAGCGCCATCGAACGCATTCGCGCAGCGTCCGTGCGGCCGTGCCTGGCGGTGTCGCTGCACACTGCCGATGAGGACACGCGCCGCGAATTGCTGCCTCGTGCCCACAAGGATGCGTTGCGGGACATTGTCGCGGCCGCCGACGCCTACGGCTGCGATATCGGCACGCCGGTCCAGTTCGAGTGGACGCTGCTGCGCGGCATCAACGATCGCGACGAGGACATCGAGCAACTCTGTGACCTCTTGCATGGGGTGCGCGGCTACGTCAACTTCATCGTCTACAACCCCGTCGAAGGCTTGCCGTTCGAGGCACCCGACCGCGATCGCATCGTCGAAATGACCCGCGCCGTGAAGGCTCGCGGGATCCTGGCCAAGATCCGTGATTCGTCGGGTCCCGATGTGCAAGCTGCGTGCGGGCAACTGCGGTTGCGCGATCGCACGAGTTGAAAACTACCATGCGTTGCCTCCTCGCTGTCTCCGTTTCGATTGTGTTGTTGGTGTCGTCGTGCACGACGACAAGGGAGGCAATCGCCGAGCGTGGTCCTGGGCAAGACCCAGTTGGGCCTGTCTTCACTGAGCAGCATGCGGATCGCTTCGCCCAGTTGGCGCTCGCGTGCGTGCACCAGGAGTATCCCAACAAGATCAGCCACGTCCTGCAGTCCGACCGTGACGTGTTGCCGCCGCGCACCCTGACGCCTGCGTTCTACGGCTGTTTTGATTGGCACTCCGCTGTGCACGGCCACTGGCTGTTGGCGCGATTACTACGTAGATTTCCGGCGGCGCCGTTCGCGTCGTCGATACGGGTCGCCTTGACGAAGTCGTTGAGTCGTGAGAATCTCACCGCGGAAGTAGCCCACTTCAACGGCTTGGGCCGGGCCTCGTGGGAGCGTCCGTATGGTCTGGCCTGGTTGCTGCAGCTCGATGCCGAGCTACGTTTGTGGTCCGACCCTGATGCGCAGCAGTGGTCGACGTCGCTTTCGCCACTGACCATTGCGGCACGCAATCGCCTGGTTGCGTGGTTGCCAAAATTGAGTCACCCGATCCGGACCGGAGAACACAGCCAGACTGCGTTCGCCATGGGCTTGATGCTCGATTGGGCGCGACTCGTGGGGGATGTTGCGTTCGAAGAACTGCTGGTCGAGCGTTCGAAGTCGTTCTATCTCGCAGATCGCAATTGGAACCTCGCGTTCGAACCAAGCGGCCAGGACTTCTTGTCACCCGGTCTCGCCGAGGCCGACCTGATGCGCCGCGTCTTGGTGCCGGCCGAGTTTGGCGATTGGCTCGGCGGCTTCCTGCCGGGCATGACCGATCGCTTCGCGATGGCACCTGCCGTTGTGACCGACAAGTCTGACGGCAAGCTTGCGCATCTCGATGGCCTTAACCTGGCCCGTGCATGGATGCTCGAGGGCATCGCGCATGGACTCGGTGAGCACGATGCGCGCACGAGCGCGGTGCTGGCTGCTGCCGTCGCCCACCGCAGAGCCGGTCTCGCGGCAGTAACTGGTGAGCACTACGAAGGCGGCCACTGGCTTGGCAGTTTCGCGGTCTACCTGGTGACGCAGCGCGGCTATTGACGAATTGCCAGCTAGTTACCGCGTTTCACGGCGAGCTTCCTCGGCAGCTTCGCCTCGCGCGTGCGGAAGTCCTCGAAGCGTCGAACCAATTCTTGGTCCGGCAGCCCGTCCTCGATCTTGAACTTGTCGTCGCGCAACTTCAGCAGCAGCGCTTCGTGATACAGGCCGCCCTT
>JAPYTD010000003.1:26926-55343 GCA_029936315.1 Planctomycetota bacterium
CGGGCATGTTGTCCATGAAGAGATCTCCGATGGCCTTCTTCAGCCAGATGTGATCCTGCTTCGACAATGGCAGTTGGACTTTGATGCGGCCCTTCTCAATCGTCAAGAACTTGCCGCGGCCGCGCAGGAACTCGCGGATGTTCTCTTTGCTGTCGGCGTCGAACTTGCGATTTTGGAGCTGTGGGATGCCGGTCAGGCAAGCGGCCTGCATCGCAATCTCAAGCAGCGTGTTGACCTTCCTGATGAAGGACTTTGCCTTTGTGACACGAATGAACTGATAGCCGCACAAGACACCGTGAGGATCGGTGAACAGGCCACCGTTCTCGACGTCGAGGTGCTCGACCAGCGTGTTGTACGGGACGCCGTACTTGCGGGCAGGGTCACACGACAGCGGCCAGTTGTTCCAGAAGATGAACTCGCCGGTCTCCATCGCCTTCTCGAGATCCTTGGTCGAGGTTTCGAGTGCGTCGCCGCCGGAGCCACCTTCGGCGAACATGCCGCGGTAGACGAACATCGCATCAATACGGTCGTTCTCCTCGTCGTAGCGAAGGAAGACGTCTTGCCCGTCGATCTCGAGGCAGCCACCGAGGAACAGGAGTAGGAGAAGGGCGAACGCAGTTGGCAGATTCTTCATGGCGCAGATCAGCGCGAGTCTGGGCCGATTGATGCACGTGCGCAAGTAGGTGGGGCAGGCAATGTGCCTGAAACTAGCCCAGCATGGCGCTGGCGATCGTCGTGACTCCGACGATGTCCTCGGCGGAGCAGCCGCGCGACAGGTCGAGCCACGGTTTGCTCAGGCCTTGCAGCAGCGGGCCGTAAGCTCTGAAACCGGCGAGGCGTTCGGCGAGTTTGTAGGCGATGTTGCCTGCGTCGAGGTCCGGGAACACGAACACATTGGCGCTACCAGAGAGTGCGCTCTCGGGGCACTTGCGTTCGGCGACGGCTGCGACGTAGGCGGCGTCAAACTGCAATTCGCCATCACTGACAATGTCGGGGTGCGCCGCGCGGAACTGTTCGTAGGCGGTGCGCATCTTGTCGACACGCGCATGAGCGGCGCTGCCGTGGGTGCTGAACGACAAGAACGCGACGCGCGGCTCGGTGCCGGTAAATAGGCGGTGGTTGTTCGCGGTGGCGCTGGCGATGTGCACGAGTTGCTCGGCGTCGGGATCGGGAACGACACCGGAATCGGCGAACGACAGCACCTCGTCTTTGCGAACCAGCAAGAACATCGACGACACCAGCGGCATGCTTGGCGTGGTGCCGAGGCAGATGAGTCCGGCGCGAATGACGTCCGCGGTCGAGTGCGCCGCGCCGCTGACGCCGCAGTCGGCGTGGCCGGTTGCCACGAGCCCGGCGCCGAAGATCAGCGGCTGCGTGGCGAGTTCACGGGCCTTTTCGGCGGTAACGCCCTTGTGTTTGCGCCGGGCGAGAACGTGCGCCGCGATGTCGTCGATGCGCGGGTCCTCCGCCGGGTCTTCAACCCAGATGACTTGCCCTAGGCCTTCGCGTTCGATCTGTTGCCGCGCCGAAACCATGCGCGCGTCGCCCGTTTCGGGCAGCACAATGCGCGCGTTGCGTTGCTTGGCGCGCTTGCGAAGCTGGGTTGGGATATCGGTCATTGCATCGACCATAGCATCCTCGATAGGCCTCGGGTTACAACTGAGATCGATGCGCGTGCCAGCTTGTTGTCGGTTGCTCTTGCTCCTGCCATTTGCGGCTTGCAGCTACGTTGACGCTCGCCTCACCGATCTCGGTGACTGCTTTGTCTATCGTTGGCAGAGTGATGCATTTGGCGTGGGCGCTGACGTCAAGGTGGGTCCGGTCGGTGTCGTAGTTGGCGGTTGGTATTCGGAATACGGCTACGGCAAGGACACCTGGTGGCAAACACCCGGCTACACGCTGACCAATCACGGTACTGGCGTTCCGTTCACCACCTTGGGCCCGTTCGGTTATGGGCAGGATCTGTCGCGGCTGTTCGCAACTGGAACGACCGGCAACCACGTCGCCGACCCGAACGGCTATGACGATGTGACGTCGTGGTTGTTGTTGTCGGATGTATTCGACCTCGACGACGGCAGCCCGTTTGCGTTGACACCGGCGCAACGATTCGTCGACATGTTTGGGGTCGAGGTCGGGGTGGCGCCGCTGTTCCTGCAGGCACACGTTGGCTTCAACGTCGCCGAGTTCGTGGACTTCACGCTCGGCATCTTCTTCATCGACATCTTTGGTGATGACGGAGTGCGTCGGCCGCCGACGTTGCCGTATGTGCCCGAAGGCGGCTAGCGGCGCGCTGAAGAAGTGCTTTGGTTTGCCATGAGCGTGATCATCGATGCAGATTGGTGCGCGGAAACGCAGGTGCCGATTGGCGCGGGCGTGGTGAGGGGATGAGTTCTTCGCTGTCCGGCAAGCTGCGGCGGCGCTAGGCTCGCTGCCAGTGACTTCTTCCGACGTGAGTGCTGCAACGGTCGCCTACCTTGCGCCCGAGGGGTTTGTGGAGCCGATTGTTGCTGCGCTCGGAAATCGCGTTGTTGCGGTGCGGGAGCGTCTTGTGCTCGCGCGCGAGGGCGGAAGCGGAGCAGAATGGTGGGCCGCCAACACGTGGCACGATCTGCAATCACGGCGCATTGATTCGATCGGGGATGGCGCCAAGTGGTTGCGATCGATGCAACGTAACTGGGCGCTGTATGCGACCGACTTCTTTCGGCGCGCGTCGTTGCTTGAGGGCAAGCTGCCGCCATTGCGTCAAAGGGCTCGGCCGTTTCCCTTTGAAGTGCCGCCATCGCCGATGGGTGCATGGACGTTGTGGGAATCGGATCTGATGCTGGCAAGTGCGCGCTGTTCGTCACCGTTTGCGAATGGCGAGATCGAGTTCGAAGAGCACAAGGTTGGTCCACCAAGCCGCGCCTACCGGAAGCTCTGGGAGGCGTTGGTCTTGTTAGGTCGACATCCGGTCGCAGGCGAACGATGCATCGATCTCGGCGCCTCTCCCGGTGGCTGGACTTGGGTGCTGCAGGCATTGGGGGCAAACGTACTGGCGATCGATAAGGCGGCGCTCGATCCGGCCATCGTGGCCTTGCCCAACGTCGAGGTGCGCTACGAGAGTGCGTTTGGTCTCGACCCGACGGCCGTCGGCCCTGTCGATTGGTTGTTTAGCGATGTGATCTGCTATCCGAAGCGATTGTTCGATTTGGTCACTCGCTGGCGAGAGGCGGGCATGGCGAAGCACTTCGTCTGCACGATCAAGTTCCAGGGGTCGGACGAACATTCGATCGCACGCGCGTTCGCCGAGATCCCTGGTTCACGCGTGGTGCACCTGCACCATAACAAGCATGAGCTGACCTGGATGAACCTCGGCGACTGATTACGAGCGGGCAGGTGCCGTTGTTTGATACGGCGCATATCCACGCCGAAGCCGCCGCGTTGGCTGCGTTGACGTAGCTGCTCTACAGGCGAACCCGCAGCAGCTGCGCATCGTCTGAGCAGTTGTCGATCGTGAAGGAAACGCTGCCAGGAATCGTGGCGCAGTCCGAAGCTTGTAGTTCGGTTGCCGGCTTGCCGGGGACCGCGATTCGACACGATCCCGCCAACACGAACAGAAAGCACAGGCGATCCTCGGTGCACGTTGCGTCGCAGGTCGCGCGCAGGACCGCAGTGTCGGCAAGTTGCTTGGTCGCATCGGCAATGCCTAGGTCGGCCATCTGCCAGCCGGTGCTGGCATCCTCGCGCCACTTGGCGTTCGCGTGCTGATGCAGTTGGAACCGTTGGCCATCAAACTCGCGGTCCGGCCGCACTTCGTTAGTCGGTAACTCCAGTTCGTGATCGAGCGTCGTCAGGTGCACCGCGGGGCATCCGAGTTCGATCACTTCTAGGCCCTGCGATGCCTCGAGAACGCGATGCCGAATCTGCGGTGGCTGTAGTACGCAGTCGCCGGCGCGCATGACGAATGGCTCGCCTTGGTCTTCGTAGACGAGTCGCACCCAGCCGCACAAGCAGTAGATCATCTGAAAACGCACGTCGTGGAAGTGCACGTCGTCAGCAACAGGACCACCATCGGGAATGCGGATGTGCGACGCGATCAGGTGACCGCCCATGCGGCCCGGAATCAGATCGCGGTAGAGCATGCCGGCGCGCCCAGTGACCCAGGAGCCAGGATCCCGCGAGCCAGTATGCACGCTAGTCGTGAGGACCGCCGTGTCGTCCGGCTTGGGGACCACCAGTGGCCGCTGCACCGGCGCGTAGTGGATCTCGGTGCCGTTAGGCGCCTGCGTGTTTGCTGGCAGTTGTGCAGCATGCGTTGTGATCTGCAAACGGCCCGGATGGCCATCGTAGTCGCTGCGCAACTGCACCTTCATGCCGCCGAGAACCACAACCGCAACCGCCGGGTCGTCGGCCGGAAGGATCGACACAAGCCGAAATCCGAGTCGCTCCAGGAAGAAGCGCAGCGTCTCGGCCATCGGCTTCGCCGGTAGCACGATCTCGATTCTCGGTTCGATCATGGCTGCCGGCAGGATACATAGGTGCTGCACGATGTCGTGCCCCCAACTTACCTCCGGTCTCGCCTCATGAAGATTGCGCTTACGACTGCGCTGCTTGCGCTTCTCACCTCCTGCTGCACCATGCTGGTTCCGAAACCAGTGCTGTTCAACGGTACGGATCTCAGCGGCTGGCATGCGGACGTGCCGAAGGCTGACGCCTCGCCCGACGCCAAGCGATCGTTCGAAGTGCGCGACGGCATGCTGATCAGCAACGGCAATCCGCAAGGACACCTGATCAGTGACGCGGTCTATCGCGACTACCGGTTGGCGGTTGAATGGCGCTGGCCAGGCAAGCCGGGCAACTGCGGTGTGCTCGTGCACGCGTCCGAGCCACGCATGCTCTACAAGATGTTCCCTCGTTCGATCGAATGTCAGTTGTACGTCGGCAACGCCGGCGACTTCTGGTGCATCGGCGAAGACATCTCAGTGCCGGACATGGTTACGCGTCGCGGCAAGAAGGAGAAGTGGGGCGTCAACGAGGGCGATGGTCGCCGCATCAAGAACCTGACCGACGATTCGGAGAATCCGGTCGGCGAATGGAACGAGATGATCATCGAGTGCCGCGGCAACAAGATCGACATCTGGGTCAACGGCGATCACGTCAACAACGGCTCTGACTGCACGACGGATCACGGTCAGATTGCAATCCAGGCAGAGGGCGCGCCATGTGAGTTCCGCCGACTCGAATTGCTGCCCCTCTCTGCCCAATAGCTCCCGCTGCCAATAGCCCTCGCTGCCTGCATGCAGGCAGCGAGTCGCCGCCAGCTTACTGCGGCGGACCAGAGCGCTCGTTGCGCGCCTGTTGCGCAGCCTTCTCGGCCTTCTCTTTGGCGATGCGCACGCGTTCTGCTTCTTCGTCGGCTAGCCGCTCTGGGTTCTCGATACCCATGGTCTCACCCACATCCCACGTGCCATCGCGTCGCGATGCACTGCGTGCCAGGCGTTCCTGCTTCTTTGCGTCGCGCTTCATCTGCTTATCGCGCTCGCGCGCTCTTTTCTCGAACGTCTGTGGGGTGCGTTTCTTTGCCATTGATCGTTACTCCATCCGCTAGATGCGGTTAGTGCAAGGTGATATGTCTATCGCTCGACTTCCATCTCGAGCAATCCGAGCCCGTGCGCCTTACCTTGCGCGTCAGTCTTGAGGCTTTCGCTGCCGCCCCCACCGAGAGAATCTCTCAGCAGGAAGTTGAGCGCCAGCATGTTTGGTGCTTCGTAACGAGTGACCTCGCCGAAGCAAATCCTGTCGAAGTGCTGCTTTACGCGTTCGACAGTAAGTTCACGTTTGATGAGTTCGTAGTCAGCAGCGTTGGTGACAAAAATGCCGACATTGCTGCCGTCACCCTTATCGCCGCTGCGCGCCATCGCGAACTCGCCCAATTTGGTTTTTGTCACTACGACTCCTCCACGCGCACTCGCGTGCGCACTTGGGTCTTGTCGAGCAATGCCGGCCAGTAGCCGACTATGTCCGTGGCCTTCGGGCGGCCGCCGGCGAACCCAGTAACGCCAGGCGGACCGGACGTAACGAGCGGCACGATCTCAGAGCCGAAGCGGGTGACCTTGGCCTTGTCCGTGCTCTTGACGCCGATGCGGAGCACGACTTCAGGCGGGTCGTTGCTTTCGAGGATGCCAGCGTGGGTCACACCCGCGCCGACGAACTCGACCATCTTCTCGTCTTCGGAAAACTCGCAGCCGTCCAGCGCGAGGCGACCCCAGACGATTTCGGCGCACAGCTTGGCCTTGTCGATGGCGTCCGGGCCAGCAACGGTCAGCTGACCGACAGCCTTGTAGCCGTTTTTGTAGCTGAGCGAGATCTTGTAGGTGTCGGTTGGCGGGCCGCCCTTGATGCCGGAGACCTGCACGCGGTTGGGGCCGATCTCTTCGACCATGGCGCTGGTGAAGTCGGCGGCGCAGTCCGGGCCGAGGTAGCGCTCGGGGTCGCCCATTTCGTAGAGCAACTGCGAAACGATCGTGTTGCGGTTCAGGAGGCCGCCGGTTCCTTCGTGCTTGGTGACCACGAACTGGCCGTCGGGACGGCCTTCGATCACCGGGTACCCGATGCGGACGAAATCCTCAACTTCGCGCCAGTTGGTGTAGTTGCCACCCGTGCATTGGGCGCCGCACTCGGCGATATGGCCGGCGACGGTGCTCGCGGCGAGCTTGTCGTAGTCCTCAGGGCCCCAACCAAACTCGTGGATCATTGGGCCGCCGACGAGGGCCGGGTCGGTGACGCGACCGGCGATGACGATCTGCGCGCCGGCAGCCAGGCAGTCGGCCACGGCGAAGGCGCCGATGTAGGCATTGGCGCTCAGCAGCGTGCCTTGGATCTCGGACAACGGGCGGCCGTCGTCCATGTTCTTCATCGCGTGACCGTTCTTCACCAGTTCGGGGATACGCGTCAGGATGTCGTCGCCGTCGATAACGCCGACTTTGAGGCCCTTGATGCCCTTCTTGCGGGCCAGCTCCAGAACGGCTTGCAGGCACGCTTCGGAGTTTACGCCGCCGGCGTTGGCGATGACCTTGATGCCCTTCTCGTGGATGTCCGGCAGGGTCCGGTCCAGCATCTGCACGAAGTCGGTGGCGTAACCCGCTGCCGGATTCCGTCCCTTGAGCTTCTGCATGATGCTCATCGTCACCTCGGCGAGGTAGTCGAGGGCGAGGTAGTCGAGCGGCCCCTCTTTGACCAGACGCACCGGACCAAGGATCGAGTCGCCCCAAAAGCCTTGGCCGTATCCGATGTTGATCTTGTCGCGCATATGAGTCTGAAGAACGGGGCGAACACGATAGCGAGAATGCCCCCCAAACGCCCGGCAAACCCGGATTCTAGCGTGGCCTAACGCGCAGTGTGCGGGCACTTGGCGCGATCGCCAGCAGCATCAACCCCTCTATGGGGGTCTAGGCTGCTGTTGGCATCAGGCATGGGATTCTGGCCGGGCACTGGAGATCCCCTGTCGGGATCTCCAGTGCCCAGGCTTGCGTGCGTGCGGCGCGACCCGGAGCATCGGGGCTGTCGTGAATCGATTCTTGCTGTTGCCGTTCCTTCTCGTGCTTGCCGGGTGTTCTGGTGAAACCAGTGAACTCGCTAGTACGGATCCGCATGTCGCTGCTGCCAACAACCGGGATGCCCAGCCGGACCCGCTCGACGACTCTGACTGCAACCTGCAAACGGTGCTCGATCCGAACAAGCCCGGCAGTCCCGGCCACCTGATCAAGTCCGACCGCAATCCCAATGGCGACAGTGAGCTAGCGGTGTTGATGCGCCTATTCGTCGACGATCTGCGCGATGCGCGGGTCTTGGTCGAGGCTGGTCAGGCGGTCAAGCCGTTGTTCCCGGTGCATCGCAACATGCGCTGCGCTTGGCCGACGATCCCGGCGGAGCGCGATGAAGGCTACGACGCGCGCGCACAGAGTTACCTCGCGATCGTGCGCGGCTTCGATGCCGCGCCGAGCAAGGGGTCCTACAACGTAATCATCAACAGTTGTGTCGCATGCCATCAGGTGTCGTGTGGTGGTGTGATCGAGTTCATTGAAAGCCTGCGCTGGGAGTAACGCATGACCAGCTCCGGGTTGGCGACGGGCAAAGAACGACCGACGGACTTCTTGTTCTTGTTGTTGGCAGCGATGTTTCTGTCGTCGCTGGTCACGTGCAACCTGATCGCTGGCAAGCTGCTGATCGTCGACCTGGGCTTCTATGAGTTTCGGTTGTCGGCCGGCGCGTTGCCCTACCCGTTGACCTTCTTGGTAACGGACCTGTTATCCGAACTCTACGGCCGACGCCGCGCCACCAAGGTCGTCTGGGCGGGCTTCGTGGCGTCGTTGTTTGCTCTCAGCGCGCTGTGGCTTGGAGAGCAGTTCCATGCTTATGAAGGCAGCCCCGGCTTTAGCGATGAGACCTATCGCGAGGTCTTTGGCCTGGCACCGCGCGCGATCGCCGCATCGATGACGGCCTACCTGGTGGCGCAGTTCATCGACGTGCGCATGTTCCATTATTGGAAGACGCTGACCAAAGGTAGGCACCTATGGCTGCGCAACAACGCGTCGACGATCGTGTCGCAGTTGCTCGATTCCGTGCTGGTCATCGTGGTTCTGTTCTGGGGCAAGATGACGGGTTCGGAAATGACGACCATCATCTTGGACCTGTGGTTGTTCAAGGCGTTGGTCGCGCTCGCCGACACGCCGCTCTTTTACTTGGGCACGTGGTACTTCCAGCGAAAACCCTCGGTGCCCATCTAGCAATTCCGATGCGCATTCTGGCGGCTTACTCGTTGGCCGTGACGACGTTGTCGGATCGCATCATCGAAGTCCGTGCTGCGGAGTCGGACGGCGATCCGCTTGCGGATATCAAGAACCTGCGCCGAGTGGCAGCCGTCGTCTTCGAAGGCCAGGTTGCTCACTAGGACCACATAGGTAGCAGAGGGGCTACGGTGTCTGTCATGACGAAGCCCCTCAGTCTCGCATCAGCTTCCCTGGGTCTGTTCTGGCTATTGTCGGCCTGCGGTGAGGAGCCGGCGGTTGCAGGCGGTAACACTCCAGCAGGCATAGGTTCGGAAGCAGACGATGCCCACGGAGAACCGCTGAGCCTCGGTAGCGTGACGGTTGCGGGGCGCACGTTTGCGGTCACCCTGCTCGGCGAAGTGAAGCCGGGTGTGGAATGCGCCTTCGAACTTGATGCGACCGCTGGTCTGCAAACGGATGACAACATCTACATCTGGTTGGAGACGCGTGGCGGCGACCAGGTCAGTCCCGCGGCCAAGTCCTCGACGACGGCGAGCCCGCTGCACTTTCACGCCATGGCTAACAAGGATGGTGAACCCGCCTTCCGCGTGGTGGTTCGCGTGCGAGCCGACGGTGTCGACGAGCGTGGTAGCCTGCCGCTCGACGGCCACGGCCACGAACACGTTGAGGGGCAGCACCACGGTCTGCCGGCGACGTTCAAGGGCGGAGACCAAAGTGGTCACCTCGAACTCAAACTACATGACGACAAGGGCGACCTTGAGTTGTGGCTGAGCAAGGACGCTGCTGGCAAGCAGCCGTTCGATCTCGCCCTCGATGCTGTGATCGAGATCGAGTTCGTCGACAAGGAATCGCGCAAGGTCACGTTGCGGGTGCGCAACACCGACAAGAACGAAGACGAAGACGGCAACGCCAACATCCGCAACGGCAAGACCAACTACTTCATCTCACCAAGCACGGACGCCGAATGGCGCAAAGGCAAAGACTTCTCCTCGATCGTGATCGTGCGCTTCGCCAACTGCACGTCCGAGGAGTTCGTCCTCAAACCTCACACCCACTAGCCCAAGACGTCAGTAGGGTTCCCTTTGCGCACGTGCTTGCGGAGCAGCCCGACCTGATAGTCGATCGTCGGGCCTGGTAGCCGCTACATGCGCTCGGGAGCTTTGATGCCGAGCAGGTCGAGCCCCGTCGTCAGCAAGCGGCGGGCGGCATCGACGAGCACCAGTCTCGCGTTGCGAACGGCGGGCTCGGCGCTGACGACGTAGTGATCGGCGAGGTAGCTGTGGATCTCGCCGGCAAGGGCGATCGTGAAGTGGGTCACGACGCTCGGTTCGGATTGGTCCGCGGCGCGTTGCACGGCGGCCGCAAAGTCCATCATCGTCAGCAGCACGCGTTCGGCATCGGCTAGCAACTCGAAGTCGATGCTGTCGACCGCGGGCACCGGCAGGTCGACCTTGCGTAGGATCGAACTGAGGCGCGCGCATGCGTACTGCACGTAGGGGCCGGTCTCCCCCTCGAACGCGAGCATCGCGTCCCAATCGAACTTGACGTCCTTGATGCGGCCGTTCTTCAAGTCATTGAAGATGATTGCCGACACGCCGACGTGTTCGGCCACCGCATCCGGGTCGTCAAGATCGGGGTTCTTCTCGGCGATCACACCGCGCACCTTTCGCACCGCTTCGTCGAGGATCTCATCGAGGAAGACCGCGTTGCCGGAGCGCGACGCGAACTTCTCCCACTTGCCTTCGGGGCCCTTGGACAGCACCAGCCCAAACGGAACGTGCTCGATCGCGTCCGCGATTGCCTCCTTCATCTTGATCAAGACGCCCTTGAGCTGCGCAAAGTGCAGCTTCTGTTCGCCGCCAACGATGTACAGGATGCGCGTCGGATGGAAGGTCTCCTCGCGGTAGAACGCCGCCGCGAGGTCGCGCGTGTGGTAGAGCGTCGTGCCGTCACTCTTGCGCAGCAGGCACGGTTGCTTGATGCCCTGGTCCTTGAGCCAGACAACATCGGCGCCGTCGCTCTCTTCGAGCACGCCTGCCTTCTCGACGCGCGCCATCGCCGCGTCCATCTTGTCCTCAAAGAACGACTCACCCGTGATGTGGTCAAACGTCACACCGAGGCGCGAGTATGGACCCTGGAAGGCCTTGAGCGATTCATCGCGCAGCAACTGCCACATGCGACGTTCTTCGTTGTCCTCACCGCTTTCGAGCGCCTTGAAGCGCTGCGCGGCTTCCTCGTTGAGCTCGGGGTTGGCCTTGGCCTCCGCGTCGTAGCGCTTGTAGAGCTCAAACATGTGGCGCATCGGCGATTTGTGCAGTTCGACTTCGTCGCCAAAGCGCATGTAGGCCGTCATCATCTTGGCGAATGGCATGCCCCAATCACCAAGGTGGTTGATGCCGTGCACGGTTGCGCCGAGATGGCGATGGATGCGGCACAGAGCGTTGCCGAGCACCGTGCTGCGCATGTGGCCGATGTGGAACGGCTTCGCGATGTTGGGCGAGCTGAAGTCGATGCACACGACCTGGTCGTTGGTTGCGGCCTTGCCGTACGGCGCAGCATCGGAATGGATCGCCGTCAACACTTCGCGCGCCATCGCCCCACGACGGAACTTGAAGTTCACGAACGGCCCCGCAGCCACGGCCGACTCGATGATGTCGTCTGCTGCGATCCTCGCCGCGATTTCGGCAGCGAACTTCGGCGGTGGTAGCTTTGCCAGCTTGGCCAACTGGAACGCGCCGAGGGCGACGTCACCGTGATCACGGTTCCTGGGCGGATCGAGTCGCAGCATGCCCGCGGCTTCGGTTGCAGGCAGTCCCAGGTCGGCGATGGCAGCGAGCAGTTTCTCGCGAAGATGGCGGTGCAGGTCGGTCACAGTTTGGCTCTCTTGAGTTGGGCGAGCAGGATAGCGCGCTGATGTCGCCATTACCCCAAGTCATCCGTGGGCCCTTTACCCGTGGCAGGGAATGCCTACCCGGCTGGACATCGTCGCTACAGGCGTGATGATCGCGTTCTGCAACCATGTTCACGACCTCCAACCAAAGGCGTCTGATCCGCATCGCAGGCTGGGGCCTTCTGGCTAGTGTGGGGTTGCCAGGTCAGGGCGTGACGCAAACAGCGCCGACGTGGGCATCGCATGTCGCCGCGATCGTCTACCGATCGTGCACTCCATGTCACCGTCCCGGCCAACCGGCGCCGTATTCGTTCCAGAGCTACGACGAGTTCTTCAAGAAGCGTTCGTTTGTGATCGAGGTGATGGAGTCGGGCTACATGCCGCCGTGGCAGCCGACGCACGGGGACTTTGTTGGCGATCGCAGCTTGTCGACGGTGGACATTGCGACGATCAAGGATTGGGTCGAAGCCGGCGCGCCGCGTGGTGACAAGGACACGGAACCGAAGTTGCCTGAGTTTGTGAACGGCTGGCAGCTTGGCCAGCCCGACGTGATCGTTCGCATGCCGGATGTCTTGGTTGTGCCGTCGACAGGTCCGGACATCGTGCGCAACTTTGTCGTGCCGATCGACATCGAGCGCATGCGCTTCGTCGCGGCGGTGGAAGTCAGGCCAGGCAACGCAGCAGTACACCATGCTGTGCTCGCCATCGACCGCACGCGCCAATCGCGTGACGCAGATGGGCGCGATGGGCAGCCGGGCTTCCCGGGCATGACGCTGGGTACGGCGATGCCGCCAGATGGACACTTCATGGGTTGGACGCCCGGCAAGAGTGTTCGTCGTGCCGAAGATGGCATGGCCTGGCGCCTGTATCCGGGTGACGACTTCGTGCTGCAGGTTCACGCCGTTCCGGTGGGCAAAGAAGAGCGCGTGCAGCCGGAGATCGGGATCTGGTTTACCGACAAGCCGACGCGCAGCGTCTACGAGCTGTTGATGTTGTTTTCCGAGGAGATCGATATTGCGGCTGGCGTCGAGGACTTCGTCTTGCGCGATCACCTCGTGTTGCCGGTGCCGGTCACGTTGCACGCCGTCTACCCGCACGCCCACTACGTCTGCCGCCGCATGCACAGCATCGCGACGCTGCCCGATGGATCGAAGCGGGTGCTGTTTGCGATCGACAACTGGGACTTTGATTGGCAGGACGACTATCGCTACCAGAATCCGGTGTCGTTGCCGAAAGGCACGCGCATCGCGATTGAGTACGTCTACGACAACAGCGAAGAGAACCAGAACAACCCGGTCCGCCCGCCAAAGCGCGTGCAGTTTGGTCAGACCTCCGCTGACGAAATGGGCACCTGCACGTTCTCGGTGACGCTGCACAACCCTCAGGATCGCAGCAAGCTGATGATGGCGACGACCGATCGCGATCTTGAGAAGCTGCCCAACGCGTGGAACTTGCTCATGCGAAAGAGCCAGCTCGAACGCGAACGCGGCAACTTTATCGGAGCCGAGAAGGCCATCGAGCGCGCCTGCAAGATCTCACCCGGCGCGGCGGCTGTCTGGTTCGAACGTGGCATGCTTTGCGAAGCGACCCACAAACTCGATTCTGCTGCTGCCAGCTATCAGCAGGCCCTCAGCATCAATGCCAATCACGCGATGGCGCACATGCAACTCGGCACGCTGTTCGGCCGTAGTGGCAATGACGCGATGGCGCTCAAGCACTTTGGCGCAGCGGTCAGAGTCCTGCCGAACTCGTCGCGCGCCCACAACAACTTTGCCACGGCGAATTTTGCGGCCAACAACCTGGCTGTGGCAGAACGACACTACCGCCGCGCGGTCGTGATCAGTCCGGAGTACTTCAACGCTCAGTTCAACCTGGCGCGAGTGCTGGTCGGCATGGGTCGCAAGGACTTGGCGCTGAAGGAACTCAAGCGCGCGGCGTTCTTGCGGCCGAACGAGCCGGCCGTGCAGCAACTGCTGAAGCAGGTCGGCGGTAAGTAACGCTACTTGTCCGGCAGGCCAAGGTGGCTGCGGATGGCATCTTCGAATCCGTCGGGGTCATAGCCAAACGGCCCCGGACCGCCGCGGTAGGCGACTTTGCCGTCCTGTGCGATCAGGTAGAGACGTTCGGGCCAACCCGAGTAACTACGAGAGACTGCGTCATCGATCTCATCGACAACCGCGGGCATGGTCAAGCCGAGTTCGCGCGAACAGAACGTCGCCATGCGATCGCGTTCTTCGTGGGTGACCGGGTCTTCAATGTTGCCGAACGCCATCGGTAGCCACGAATCCATCGCATGCGCTTCGCGGCAGTAGACGATGAGAAACTCAATGCTGTCCCCGTAGCGAGCGTGCAACTCGTTCAGCCGACCGGCTGACTCACGGAACGGTGGTCATGTATAGCTGCCGAAGATGAGCGCGACCGGCTGCGTCTTGATTGCGCCGTGCAGCCGCCAGGTTTGCGATGCATTGCCGGCTAGAGGTAGTTCAAAGTCCGGAGCCTGGGTGCCAGGTGCCGGTGCATCGCCACGGTCCTCGGCCACAGGCTGCCAGCCCGACATCTCCTTGCCGGACAGCGAGCCGTTGCCGTCGAAGTCCTGATCGTGAAACGCGAGGTCGAGATCGCGTGGGGAGAACTTGCCGTCGCCGTCTTGATCAAACGACAGCAAGAACAATCGCCAATCGCTGGCCCAGCTCCCGAGCACGTTGGCAACTTCGTCGGCAGTCATCTGGCCATCGCCGTTGTCGTCGAGCCTCTTGCCGAACATTGCCCACTCGTTGCCGGTCACCTGATTGTCGTGGTTGCGGTCAGCCTGCCGCAGAATCAAGTGCGTGAATCCGTTGAAGAACGTGTCCTCCGGAAAGTCCGCTGCTTCGAGCACGCCGTTGTCGTCGCGGTCGAAGTTCTTGAAGCGAGTTGCGCCTCGAGTGTATTCGACGGTCGTGATGCGGGCGTCGTGGTTGCGGTCGTACTTGCCCTCAAGAAACGACCAAACCTGCGACAGCTCAAGGCGCGAGCTGCAGGTCCACGCAGCACTGGTTGTGGTGGAGTCTGGTGTCGTTGCGCACCCAGCCAGCAACAACGCGACGCAGCCCACCGATCGAGGAGTCGGCATGGCGGCATTCTAGCTCGCTCTTCTCACGCGAGCGCTATCGAGTACGGGCGGGCGCTCGCAGTTCGAGCGCATTGACCCGCAATTGCGGGCCCCTTCTTACCGGGCGGATGCCCGGCTGGTTCGATCCACGCCAGGCGACATCGTTTCGCGCTAGTGCCAGTTTTCCCACTCAGCGTAGGCAGTGCTCAGGTCGGCCTTGAGCTGCACCTCCTGAGCTTGCAGCTCCTTCATCTTGCCCGCGCTTGAGTAATTGCCCGGTTCGAGCATGGCCGCCTGCACCGCTTCGATGTCACTCTCGAGTGTCATGATCTTTGCTTCGAGTCGCGCAAACAGTAGCGGGTTGCGGATCTTGCCGGTCTCGCGCGCTGGCTTTGGCGGTTCGGCTTTTGCGACCTCGCGGCCCTTGGCCTGCGACTCGGCGGCACGCGCGGCCGAGCGTTCTGCGGCGAGCACGCGTTGGCACTGTTCGAGCCCCTGATCAAACGTGCGCACGGTGCCGTTCTCGACCCAGAGCACGCGATCGGCGACCTGCTCGACGAGTTGCCGGTCGTGCGTGATCAACACCACCGTGCCGGGGAACTCCTTGAGGGCCTGCTCCAAGCCTTCGGTGCCGGCGACGTCGAGGTGGTTGGTCGGCTCGTCGAGACACAGGATGTCAAACTCGGCGCGCGTCATTCGGGCGAGTGACAGGCGTTGCTTTTCGCCACCGGATAACTCTGTGACCGGTTTGTCGATCTCGTCGCCCATGAACAAGAACAACGCCAGGTGGTCGCGCAGCGTGCGGTCCTCGATGGTGCGGTCGAGTTCGCGCATCGCTTCGATCACCGTGCCCTGTTGCGGTAGGTCGTTTTTCTCCTGGCTGAAGTAGCCGATGCGCAGGTTGTGGGCATGCGTGAGTTCGCCGCCGGCAGGCACGCCTTGGCGTGCGAGCAGGCGCAGCAGAGTCGTCTTGCCGGAGCCATTGCGACCGAGAAGTGCTGTGATCTCGCCAAACCAGATGCGGAACGCGCTGTTCTCAAGCAGCAGTTTGTCCCCGGCTTTGACGCGCAAGGATTCGCCTTGAATGGCGACCTGACCTGCTTGACCGCGCGTGCTCTGGCCGAACGTCACCTTCATCTCGGCGCGCTTGCCCTTGGGCTTGCCGATCAGTTGCAGTCGTTGCAGGCGCTTCAAGCGGCCCTTGGCCTGGGCGCTCTTCTGCCCGGCCATGTTGCGCTTGATGAAGTCCATCTCCTTGTCGAGGAAGTCACGCTGGTTCTTGAACTGCCGCTGCTGCGCGAGCAGTGCCTGGTCGCGCTGCTTGCTGTAGGCGCTGAAGTTGCCCTTGAAGCGGTTGCCTACTCCGTTGGCGACCTCGACGATCGCGTTGGCGATGCCATCGAGAAAGCGTCGGTCGTGGCTGACGACCACCACCGCGCCCGGGTAGCGCACGATGAAGTCTTCGGCGAACTCGATGCCTTGCAGGTCGAGGTGATTGGTCGGTTCATCGAGGATCAATAGATCCGCCGGCGTGGTCATCAGGATCGCCAATTGCACCCGCGACTTCTCACCGCCACTGAGAACCGAGACGTCTTTCTGCAGGTCGTCGAGCGGAAAGCCGATGCCGCTGAGCACCTTCTCGACCTGATGTTTGCGGTGGTAGCCACCACCCGCTTCGAACGCGGCTTGCAGTTCGCCATAGCTCCTCAGGGCCGAATCGCTGCCGTCGGCCATCTCCGCTTCGAGCTTGCGCATGCGCTGTTCGAGCGACGCGTGTTCGCCGGTGCCGTGCATGACGAACTGCTCGATCGTCATGCCCGCCGGCATCGCGGGCATCTGCGCGCCGTAGGCGATGCGCAGGTTGCGGCGTGGATTGCGCTGGCCAAGGTCGGCATGGTCGACGCCCGCAAGGATACGGATCATCGTCGTCTTGCCGGCGCCGTTGTCGCCAACCACCCCGATGCGATCGCGTTCGTCCACGCGCAGCGACAACCCATCCAAGACCGGGAAGTCGCCAAAGCGTCGCACGATCTTGTCGAGAGTCACAAGAGTCATCGGGGCAAACAGGATAGCAATTGGATCGCGCGACCGCGAACGGTACGAACACGGCATGCGCGACCTCCTCGCAGTAGTTCTCCTGGCAATCGCCGCATCTGCACAGGCTCCGATTCGTTGGCTCGACCTCGACACCGAGACCGCGCAGAAGGCGGGGGTGCAGCAGGTCACCGTTCGTCAGGTTAATGGGCGCTATCTCGGCCATCCGACCACGTTGCTCTTGCCCGATGGCAAGACGATGTTGTGCGTGCATCCGGAAGGCCATGGCAAGGGGCCGATCAAGTTGCAGCGCAGTGACGATGCGGGACTGACGTGGAGCAAGCCGCTGCCGGTTCCAGAAAGTTGGGCCACCAGCAAGGAGACGCCGACGATCCATCGCTTGCTCCACCCGAAGGACGGCACGGCGCGGTTGGTCTTGTTCTCGGGCCTGTATCCAATCCGCAGCAGTGTCTCACTCGATGAAGGCGCGACTTGGACGGAGCTTGCACCGATCGGTGACTTTGGCGGCATCGTCGCGATGGGCAGTGTCGTCAAGCTGGCGAACGGCGACTACGCGGCCTACTTCCACGACGACGGACGATTCTTCAAGGACGGCAAGAGGCGCACGCAATTCACGGTCTATCAGACTCTGTCCAGTGACGGCGGCCTGACGTGGAAGGCGCCGAGCATTGTCTGGACTGGCAAGGACGTGCATCTGTGCGAACCCGGCGTCATCCGTTCTCCCGACGGCAAGCGTCTGGCAATGTTGTTGCGCGAGAACAGTCGCACCAAGAACAGCCACGTGATGTTCTCGGATGACGAGTCGCAGACCTGGTCCAACGCAGTCGAATTGCCGCTCAGCTTGACGGGCGATCGGCACACCGGGGCCTATGCACCAGATGGAAGGCTGTTTGTGTCGTTCCGCGATATGGCCAAGGGCAGTCCGACGCGCGGCGATTGGGTTGGGTGGGTCGGCACGTTTGACGACATCGTGCGCGGTCGTGAAGGCCAATACCGCGTGCGACTGTCACGCAATTGGAAGGGCACGGACTGCGCCTACCCAGGTGTCGATGTGCTCGCGGACGGCACGTTCGTGACGACGACCTACGGCCACTGGCAACCGGGTGCGCCGCCGTTTATCCGTTCGATCCGGTTGCAGCTTCGTCAACTGGACGCACTGGCCGAAGGACCTGCCGCCACCTTGACGCGTGAGCCCGGAACGGTGTATCCGACTCCGCGACCCGCGGCATGGTGGACCAAGCGCGTTGCCAGTGATCTCGTCTTGGCCAAGAAGGGCGGCCATCAGTTGGTCATGCTCGGAGATTCGATCACGCAGAGTTGGGGCGCCTCGGGCAAGAAAGTGTGGAAGGAGTTCTGGGTCGAACGCAATGCGATCAACATCGGGGTGTCCGGAGATCGCACGCAGCATGTGCTGTGGCGCTTGGACCACGGTTTGCTCGATGCGCTCTCGCAGCCAAACAACGATGTGCGCTGCGTTGTGGTGATGATTGGCACCAACAACAGCAACCGCAACGACTGCACCGCCGCAGAGATTGGCTACGGCACCGAGGCCATTGTGCGGCGTTTGCGCACGCGATTGCCGAAGGCCAAGGTGTTGCTGCTCGCGACGTTCCCGCGCGGTGCCAAGCCAAGCGCGCAGCGAATCAAGAACGCGCGCTCGTCAGCGCAGGCAGCCAAGGCGTTTGCCGACGACGACATGGTGGTGTTCAAGGATATCGGCGCGCGCTTTCTCGAGGCGGACGGCATGCTGCGCAAGGCCGTGATGCCGGATCTACTGCACCTCAACGCCGCGTCCTACCGCGTTTGGGCGGAAGCGATCGTTGCTGACGTCGACACCTTGATGAAGCGCTGAGCTAGCGTCGCTGCAGCTCCCGATGCTTTTCTAGTGTCGACCGTCGGCAACAAGTTCTCTGGCTCAGCTCTCCATGTCGATCCCAGCAACCTCACCCTTCGAGTTGAACGACACCACCAGAAGATAGTCCGTCGTCGCTTCTCTGAGCTTGAAGTCCATGATCATGCAGTGGCTGGGGTAGTCGGGATAGAGCGCGACGGAGCGCAGCTCACAGATGGACAAGAACGTCGTGTCTTCGCCCGACACCTTGATGTTGGTTGCGGATTCGATCGCGGCCAATTGGTCTTGGTGATGCCTTCGATACAGCGCCACCGCCGAATTGCGTGGTCGCGCAAAGTCGGCAACCATGGCGTCCCGCGCGGCCTGTTCTAGTGCCGGCAGATCGGCCAGTTTGCTGGTTAGCTGCTTGACGCGATCGATGTCGAGCTCGCCATCGATGTTGAGATCGGCGCGCAGTTCGCGGTCCCTGTGCACAAGGGTAGTGCTCCAGTGGCCGTGGCCATCTGGTCCGAGGGTGCCGAAGACAGGGTCAGTTGGTTCGCTGTTCATGGGCAGGTGTGGCGTTCGGCAAGCCTACCGTTGCCAGATCCCTGATCTGATCCATTCCAGTCTCAAGCCACCCAAGGCACGGTTACCCGAAGGCCAAGAACCACTAGACTCGGCACCACCCGTTCGTCCCCCAGACCGCGTCATGATCCGAGTAGCCCTGCTGACCTCGCTCCTCTTGCTCGGAGGAACGTGCCTGACTGCCCAGAAGAAGGGCGAAAAGCGCCCTGCCAGGGGCAGTGTGCTGGCCAAGGAGGGACTCAAGGACCCCTACACGGCTGAGGACCCCAAGCTCATGGAGAAGCTCGGAGTCGTTGGTTACGGACCGCTGGTTTGGGCCAACCACAAGCGCACGACGGATGTCGACAAGGTCCTGGGTGAGGGGCGCATCCTGTGGATGGAGACGGAGCACTTCAAGATTGGCTGCAATCTCGGGTTTGCCGGCGCGCCAAAAGACTCCGTGGCTCGGCGCCAGCTCAAGGCCGAGATGAAGCGGCTCAACAAGAAGTGCCGGAAGATCCCGGCGAGCAAAGGCAAGATGGGGCCGTGGCTTCGGCTGCACATCTACGCGCAGCGAGCCGAAGACCTGTTGGCCGAGTTCTCGGAACTCAGTGGCCACAACGAACCGGGCAAGCAGCTTGGCCAGAAGGAGAAGCTGTTGCTCCTGCTGTTTGAGAAGAAGTCGGACCTGGCGCGCTATATGGATGTGTTTGGTGGCCGCAAGACCAGCCAGACGCAGCGGCTTCATCACGCGGGTGGCCACTACTCGCTGGTGCTGACGGCGCAGGGTGATGACGGGCCGCGCGACAGCGAGACCGTCAACGCGCAGTTCCGCTTCTTCCTGATCCAGATGTTTTGCGACGCGGCCAACGGCGCGCCGTTCTGGTTGTCGTATGGCATGGCGCACTGGTACGAGCGCCAGATCCCGTGCAACATGATCAACTGCGGCGTCAAGGCGAACGAGAGTGTCGATCCGTCGACGCAGTACCAGTGGGATCGCAAGATGCTTAAGCGCTCCAAGCACGACGCGCTGCTGATTCCGTTCGCCAAGCTGTGCCGCGAGACCGACCTAGGCTTCTACGGGCATGTGCAGGCTTGGTCGCTGAGCAAGTACCTGATGGAGGACAAGGAGAAGTTCCAACTGTTCTTCCAGTCTGTTCTCGGCAAGTACTCGCGCAGTCGTCAACTTACTGCGCTTGAGGCCGCCTACGGCATGACGTCAGAAGAGCTGGATGTCGCGTGGCGCAAGTGGATCAAGAAGGCCCACAAGTAGCGTGCCGCATCACATGATGCGGAACTCGATGGCGTGCGTCATTCCCTTGAGCACGTATTCAACCATCAACCGCGCCGGCTGCGCGGACTTCGCCTTCTTCTCGACGAGCTTCGTCACCGTCGCGAGCAGGTCCTGAGCGCTGCCAATCGGGATGCCGTTGACGGCGGTGACCGTCGCGTCCTTGGGGATGGCTAGCGGTACCAGTTCATCCGGGATGTGGCCGATGCGGAAGCCGCTAAACCACGAACCGTCTTTGCGACGACCACGGTACGGATCCCCGATGCCCGAGTTTTCGAGTGCGCTGATGCCGGCCTTGGCGATGGCGTCACGCTCCTCGCTTGGGAACAGTTGCACAATCGCGTCGTTGATGTTGCGAATCGGCGGGAACAGGTGTTTGGCGGCGTTCCTTGCCCACGTGATCAGTTCTTGCGGGTCGCTCGGAGGTGGGGCGAGCTTCTTCGGCCCGATCAACTGGTAGATCTCGATTACCTGGTTGCGCACGTCTTCGTTGCTGCTGGTCAGCAGTTGCTCCATACGCGGCAGCGCTGGCTCTAGCCACAAGTTGGCGAAGTCTGCGCGGATGGCGAAGGTCTCCTTGAGGAACCAGAGCGCCTGTGCTTGATCGATTGCTTCGCCGACGTCGAGCAGCTGGAAGAACGGCTTCAGTGTCATCGCGTGCAGGTGGTCGCCATCCGTCGGGTGGCGCGTCAGGCCTTGCGCCTTTGCGGCTGGTGATCCGATTTCCGGCAACGCGCCGATCACTACAGCCTTCTCGTCGTTACTGAGCTGGCCGAACTTACGCCCCAGGTTGGCACGCAAGAATGCAATCGCGCGCGGGAATGCTGCTTCGCGCGCGCGTCGGCTTGGCTCGCCCGGGATGTGCGTGATCAGCTCCATCACGTAGCTGATGTTGGCGCAGTAGAAGGCGCCATAGAACGCCGTGTCGCGTTGCATTGCGTTGCGGTGCAGTCGCATCATTCCGGCGAGCACGCCGGCATCGATGCCAATCTTGTCGACCTTCGCGCGCGCGGCTCGCCACGACGGATCGTCGACGACCTCGCGCCCCTTCTCGTCAAACGACTTTTTCGCCCCGGTCCGTCTGGCGATGTTCTGCATGATGCCCAGCTGCCGGAACAGCTCGTCCGGCGGCGCATACAAGTCCGTTGGATTCCGAAAAGGCGAAAGTGCGTCCTGCTCGGGGTAGGCGGCGGGAATGGGATCCTGCGCAACCGGTGCCTGCGACAGGCACCCGATGGCGATGGCGATCAACGTGTTGGTGGCGACGGGCATAGGTAGACCGTGACTTCTAGTCGGGCACCTGGGGGGACGTAACGCGATTTGGAGCGAGTGGGGTGCCGCAGGGGGGGCGGAGGGGATCCGGCTAGCCGCGGAACCACAAGAATGCGACCTGCATCAGACCGATCATGACGCCGAGAACTCCCCCGAGCACGACGATCGTGCGCAATTCGCGGTTGGCGACTTCGAGGATCAGCGACTCGAGCTTGAGGATCTCAAAGGAAGCGACCTTATCCTCAACCAGTTTGGCCACATCGAGGCCCTGACTCAGGCCCTTCTCGACTTCGTCGAGCACCGCATCTTTGTGGTCCATGATGCTCTGGGTGATCGAGAGCTTGATGTCGGCGATGCGTTCTTCCGTCAGGAAGCCGCCAATCAGCGGCAGGCTGCGCAGTTCTTGGATCTTGGGGCCGAGACCCATGTCCAGCACCTTGCCGAGGATGACGCCGAAGTCGAGCTTGTTGAGGCTCTTGATGACGTCCTTGTGTTCGACCAGGTGGTTGCCGACGACGTTGCCGATGGCTTTCGCGATTTCTTGCTGACGGCGGGCGATCAGCCCGTGGAGCTTGAAGAACAAGAACCGACGCGGCTTGACTGGCCGGAAGATCATCTTCACGGCGAGCCAGTTGGTGGTGAAGCCAATCAGGCCACCGATGACGGGGATTGCGATCCAGGTCCAGATATCGGGTGCGGGTGGCATTTGGGCCGAGCAGTATGGCGACCGCTGCGGTCCTACTCAACGACGCAATGCCTGGACTGCCGCTGGATCTCGGGATTGCGGCCAATTCGGGCCAAACTTGATCTGCTTGTCGATTCTGGGCGAGCCCCGGCGTCGAATGGGGCCAGATGGACGTTCGTTGGGTCGGTGACCAGATCGTCAGCACGAGTAGCGGCACGCAGTTTGGTCAGCCAATGACCCAGCGCTTCGTGATCACGCTTGGTCGCAAGGGTCAGCTCAAGGGTAGCATTGGTCACACGTTGATTGGCACGATGGAGCCGTTCGTTAGTTTCAAGGCCAACTACAGGAAGCGCGGTTAGGCATGCTGCAGTTTTCGCACGTTATCCAGGCAGTCGATTCGCACACCGCCGCCGAGCCGACACGCGTCATTACCGGTGGTCTGCCGATGGTTCGCGGGGCGACCATGGCTGACAAGTGCGATGAGCTGAAGCGACTGCACGATCCGATCAGGCGCTCGTTGGTGCTCGAGCCGCGTGGCCACGCCGCGATCATTCTCGCCTACTTGTTGCCGCCAACGCGTGACGACGCGGATCTTGGCGTCGTCTTCGCCAACGATGCCGGCTACCTCGGCATGTGCGGTCACGGTGCGATTGGTCTGGCGACGACTGCGGTCGCGATGGGTTTGGTGCCTACCGTGGAACCGGTCACCGAGATCGTGCTCGATACGCCGGTTGGTCTGGTCAAGTGCCGCGTCGCGGTTGAAGGTGGCCGGCCCAAGAACGTTACGATCACCAACGTGCCATCGTTCTTGTATCGCCAACGAGTCGTTGTCGACGTGCATGGCTTTGGCAAGGTCGCAGCGGACATCGCCTACGGCGGCAATTGGTTCGCGTTCGTCGAAGCCGATCAGCTTGGGCTGGTGGTGGAGAAGGCGCACATCTCCGTGTTGATGCAAGCGGCCGTTGCGATCCGTGAAGCCCTCGTTCGCGATGGCGTGCGCGGTGTGCATCCCGACAGCGGCGAAGAAGAGATCATCGATCACGTCAAGCTGTTCGTGCCACTCGAGGGCGAGCATCACGGAGCACGCGCGTTGACGTTGTGCCCGGGCACTGCCTATGACCGTTCTCCGTGCGGCACCGGAACATCAGCAAAGTTGGCGGTATTGCACGCCAAGGGCGAACTGAAGACCGGTGAGCACTTCGATAGTGAGAGTGTGCTCGGAACCCGTTTCTCTGCCCGCGTCATCGAAGAAACTACCGTCGGCAAGTTTCCCGCAGTCATTGCAGAGATCACCGGATCCGCGTGGATCACGAGCTTCGCCACGTTCGTCATCGACCCCGACGACCCCTGCCGCCACGGCATCTGAATCGGTTGGTGCTGTGCCTGGCACAGCGTCAACCTGGCACGGTGCCAAGCTATTCTCGCGTGAGGAGATGACTTGGCTGTGTGACGCGCTCACCCTTAAGTTCTGAGTTGGTTGTGCCGCGCGAGGCGTCCCAATCAGTGCCTTGCGAAGTGGTGCGGTGCCAAAGAAAAATACTTCTGGGGTCGCGCCGATACTGGGGGCTTGGTCATCTGGCGCAGCGTCCCGGTTCGTATTCGTGGCAAGACAGTCGCTGCGGGTTGACGGATCTCCGCAACGTCGGGACCCTAGTTGCGCATGGTGGCCCCGATTCGCATCGGATCGAATAACCTGCTCCCCCTCAATAAGCAATCTGATGAAACTCGCTCTCTCGTTCGTCGCTCTCGCGGCTTGCACAGCAGTCCTTCCCGCCCAGGCCAAGGTCCCGACGGCGCGTCAGTTCTTGTTCGATGACTACACCTCGGTGATGAGCATCGACATGAAGAAGATGCGTGACAGTGGGGTCTGGGATGAAATGACCAGCACCGCGCTGAAGATGATCTTCGGCATGATGGAGAAGCAGTTTGGTTTCCCTCTGGACGCACTCGACCGAGCCACCTTGGTGCGGAGATTCTCAGTCGACGGCGAGGACACCAAAAGCCACGAGATCATCACCGTCGAAGGCAATGCGGACCTCGGTGAGTCGGCCGACGTTCAGTACGGACGCTACGTGGCGACCGATGTCGATGACTACGCCGTGATGCTTGATCAGTTCATACCTGATTATGCCATGGTGCATGTCACACCGAAACTGCTCGTGTTCGGTCCCCTTGGTCTGCTCGAGAGCGTTCTCAAAGGCGAACCGCGCGGGGGACTGCCGTCTGGCGATGTGATGTCGTTCACCGCCGGGCAGAAGGGACTACTGGGCTATGTAGTTGGTGACCTTCGCCCACGCGACATGCCGCGCGAAGGACTGGATGAGATGCTCCCCGATGCGGCCTGGCCCGAAGATGACCGACCAACGTTCGCGTGCATTCGTCTGTTGGTCACTGGTGACGAAGACGATCCGCACCTGACGCTTGAGTTTGTGTTGCGCCACGGCAAGGATGGCGCGGGTTTGGTTGCGAGCGAAAAGGCAGTTGCCTCGGCGTTGCAGCGAGTGCGCGAGATCAAAGAGACGCGCATCATTCGACCGTTGTTGAAGAAGATCAAACACGAACGCGATCGCACCGACGCAATCTGGCGTCTCGATCTCGGTCGTGCCAGGAATGCAGCGGGAATGCTTGGCACCTTGTCGCCGTTCTTGATGTTCGCCCGGGCCTCGGAAGTGCAGCCGATCCAAGGCCAGGTTCTTTTCCTCGAGGAAGTCGCCGAGGAAGAAGAGGCGAAGCCGAAGCCTGTCGAGAAGAAGAAGACGAAGGTGATCGAGATCACACGCAAGCCGCCAAAGAAGGCCAAGGCGACTCCCAAGCCGAAGCCGGTGACAGGTGGTGGTGGCAACTGATCGAGCCCTGAAACGCTCGACAACCCGGCGCCCAAGCTGGCGCCCAAGCTGGCGCCCAAACTGGCGATCGGCGTTGCCGTGTTGCTCGCGGACAAGAACTAGCGCGGTTTGTCGCGCGGCGCGTCGTCACCTGCTTTGGCGGCCCGTGCGTCCTTCTGCCGCTGCACCATCGCGGCGACATCGGCGAGTAGCTTCTTGCTGTCGTAGACGATGCCGTCCTTGATCGTGTAGCGCACACCACCGACGCGGCGCACCTGATCGGTTTCGTCGTCGAGTTCGACGGCGCCCGTTCCGTACAGGACCTTGAGGTTGCGTAGCGGATTGCGATCGACCAGGATCAAGTCCGCGAGCATGCCGCGCTTGACGATCCCGAACGGGGCCTTGGTACCCTTCGGTTCGAAGATTGTCTTGGCACCGTTCATTGTCGCAGCCTGGATGATCTCAAGCGGGTGGAAGCCAGCTTCCTGCAGCAGTTCGAGCTCTTCGATGTAGCCAAAGCCGTAGGTCTTGTAGATGAAACCCGAGTCCGAGCCGCACGTGATCCGGCCGCCCATCTTCTTGTAGTCGTTGATCAGGCGCATCCAGACGCGGTAGAAGTTGCGCCACGCGACTTCGTCTTCGGTCGTCCAGTAGAACCAGAACGAACCGTGGTTCTTTCTGCTCGGGGCGAAGAACTGCATCAACGACGGCAGCGTGTATTGATCGTGCCACTCGGCAGCGCGGGCCCGCATCAAGTCGCGACCGGCCGCGTAGATCGTCATCGTCGGATCGAACACCGTGCCGAGCTTGAGCTGCTCCTGCAGGTAGGCCTGCCATTCCGGGCTTCCCGGCGGATGAATCTTGTCCCACAGCCGCGCTACTTGCCCGAAGCGGTACTGCTCGTCGCTGTAGTTCATGTCGACGGGCCACGGCTGCACGACGTAGTCCTTGAGCAGGGCTTCGAAGTGGCCGTAATAGTGCGTGACCGTGTCGAGCCCGAGCCGGGCGGCATCGAGCGCGTTCATCTGGGCGACACCAAGTTGCGCCAGGTGGGCGACGGTGCCGAGCTTGTGCTTGTGCGCCTCATCGATCAGCGCGTGCATGATCTCCGGTTCATAGGCGCCGAGTTTCAGGCCATCGATGCCGCGTCCGGCCATCTTGCGAACCCACTCGCGCGCCCCCTCGGCGTCATGCACGCGCGGCCGCTGATAGTTGAAGATGCGCGGTGCGGTGATTTCGTTCTTGGCGCTGCGTGCCTTCTCCTTCTCGGTCCACGCGTGGCTACCGAGCGGCACGCCGCGCACCGTGGTGACCCCGTGGGCCAGCCAGAGCTTGTAGACATACTCGGCCTCAGGCGCCTTCTTCTTGCCGCCGCAGTGGGCGTGCATGTCGACGAACCCAGGCATCAGGTACATGCCACGTGCATCGATCACGCGATCGGGCTTCAGCGCCGGGCCGCCAACCGAGGCAATCCGGTTGTTGTGTATCGTGACATTGATTGGGCCGCGTGGCGGCGCGCCGGTGCCGTCGATCACGATGGCGCCGCGCAGCAGCAGTCGTTCGTACGGACCGAGTCCTTCGCCTTCGGGCCGATCAGGCGCGGGGGCGGGATTCTGCGCGGTGAGCAGGGTCGTGAGCGTGATGGCAAACAGGCGGGAGACCGCGGCGGGAAGTTGGCACATTGGCAATCAAGGCGTTGGGGATCACGCATGTTACCGCTGCGGCTGCTCGCAACGGGACCAGCGTGGTCACTGGTCCGTAACCGCCGCCGTCTTCGACGCAGTGGTACTCGCCATCGATGACACTGGATTCCTTGCCGACGTCTGCTGCATCCGGGTTGTCGAGGAACTGCTTCGCCTGGTCGAGGCTCGCGACTTCGAACACAAAGAAGACGTGGTTCTCGTCACCTGGCTCGCGCCAGGTCTAGTTGGTCAGCGGGCTCAACAGACTCGTCGCCAGCCACCGATCCCGCACCGGCATACGGCCACACCGGATGTTAAGAACTGTCCACAACAATGCTACTTTTGCGCTCAATCGCGTTGTGCCGCAGGGATAGGATTCGTACTCCTGGCATCGCGCATCGCTCAGGCAGTGGGCGGCGCGTCAAAGATTGGTTAGGACCCCCATGCGCCCAGACGTAATGCCCGTCAGGCGTGAGCTAAAGGACACGTCAGATGAGCAACCTTCGTAGGCACGCATTCCTTGGCACGATCGCTCTCACGGTTTGCCAACTCAGTACCGCCCAGTCTATAGATGATCCGCGCTACTTCTTTGGACCCGATGAGCCCTTTGAGCTGATCGGCGAGCTCGGCAGTTCGGGCATCAGAGTCGGGGGCTGGACGCAAGCCGGCTACTCGACCGACGGCAAGAACGGCGTTGGAACCGGCCTGTTCAACTCACGACCGAACGAGATCGTGTTGAACCAGCAGTGGTTCTACCTCGAGAAGACGGCCGCGCCGACCGCAGGCCGCTTGGACTGGGGCTTCCGTTTCGACGGCATGTACGGCACCGACTCGCAGGACACCCAGGCCTTCGGTGGCCGGCCTCACGAGTGGGACAACCAGTGGGAAAACGGCACCGACTACGGCTGGGCGTTGCCTCAGGCCTACGTCGACATCGCCTCGGAGAAACTCAACATTCGCGTTGGCCACTTCTTCACGCTGGTTGGCTACGAGGTTGTGACGGCTCCGGACAACTTCTTCTACTCGCACGCGTTCACGATGTACAACGCCGAGCCGTTCACCCACACGGGTGTGCTGGCGACGTACATCGCCAACGACAAGTTGACCCTTCACGGGGGCTGGACCGCCGGTTGGGACACTGGCTTCACCCGCAACCATGGTAGTTCGTTCCTCGGTGGCGCAAGCGTGCAGGTTACGGATGAGATCTCCGCGACCTACATCGTCACCGCTGGTGATTTTGGCGGTGGTGCTGCTGGCAGTGACACCAATGGCTACTCGCACAGCATCGTCGTCGAGGTTGACCTGACCGATAAGCTCAAATGGGTTATCCAGTCCGACCACGTCGACAACGCCACATTCGTTGGCGGCGACGGCAAGGTCTCGGGCATCAACGGCTACCTGTTCTTCGACGTCAACGACATGCTTGGCCTCGGTGCCCGCGTGGAATACTTCGACTCGGA
>JAPYTD010000003.1:55443-69032 GCA_029936315.1 Planctomycetota bacterium
CTGACCCGTTCGAAAACGGGCAGCTTACTGACCCGTTCGAAAACGGGCAGCTTACTAACCCGTGCAACCACGGGCGGCGCCATGGCGCAACGACCGACCCCACTAGCAGCGATTTCGTTTTAGCTGCAGGTAGCGCGATAGCCGATCGACGGCAACCGTCAGCAGGATCATGCCCCACAAGAACGCGGCTGCGTTGCCGTGTTCTCGCCACGCCAGGTTGTTCTTGAAGTACAAGCCCAGGCCGCCTGCGCCAACGACGCCAAGGGCGACGCCGATGCGCATGTTGACTTCGAACTGGAAGAACACATAGGTGCGCCAGTTCGCCCACGCGCTTGGCAACGCACCGTAGGCATACGTCGAGAAGCGGCCGGCACCGATGCGTTCGAGCCGCTGGTACGGTACATCGTCGAGGGACTCGGTGAAGACGCGATGCAGCACGCCCGCGGTGTGTAGCACTATGGCGATGATGCATGGTGTCACGCCGGAGCCGAAGAACACAATGAGCACCACCAGCCAGCCGACTTCGGGGATGCCGCGCATCACGAGCGCGATGGCGCGCGCGAGCATCACCGTGGCGATTCGCGCGCCGCGGGTGAGTGGGCTGACGCGCTCACCGGTAAAGCGGGAACTGTCGATCTGAAAGGCAATCGAAGCCGGGTATACGAGCAGCGCTGCCAGCAGAGCTCCGCCGACGGTTGCGAGCACCCCGATGGCCAGCGGCACGACACTTTCGCGCAGCACGGTCAGCCATGTGGCGGCGCTGAGAGTTGGCTGGAACAGGCCGAGGGTATAGGGCTTGACGAAGCTCCATTCGATGCGGCTTAGTTCGTCCAGCGCAGTGCCCATTGGCTCGCGCAGCCACCACAGGCAACCAAGCAGCACGACGGCGACGCCGCCGAGGATTTGGCTGCGCCGTCGCGCGGTGGCCTTGCGATCGAGCGCGCGGGTCGAGCTTGGGTGGTTGGGGTCGATGCGTAGGCGACGACGAACGAAGTTCGCCGCGAGGTCTGCCGAGGCGGTGACCGCTAGAAGGGTCAGGAGCACCGTGGCGACGCCGGGCCAGTTGCCGTCGGTGTATTCATCCCACAGGCCCACCCCGAGGCCGCCGCCGCCAACGACACCGATTACCGATGCGTTGCGGATTGCGCATTCGGTGCGCATCAGGATGAACGACATCATCGTGCGTGCGCCGAGAGGCTGCACTCCGTACAGGAACACCTGGAGTCGGCTGGCCCCGGTGGAACGCAGGGAGACGTAGCTCTCGTTGGCGACGTTGTCCCACTGTTCGCTGAGCACCTTGCCGAAGATGCCAGCGACGCTGATGGCGATTGCCAGCACTCCAGTGACGGGACTGAGGCCGGTGATGCTTGCGAGCAACACGGCCCACATGAAGTCCGGAACCCCACGCAACGCGTCAAGCAGGAGCCGCGATGCCTCCAGCACGATGCGTGCCGACCAGCGCGCCCAGCCGGAACATGGGCCACCGTCGGCGAGCATGATGGCGCGGCATGCGCCGACCGCCAAGGGATAGGCGAGCAACAGGCCGATGGCCGTGCCGAGCAGTGCGACTGCGACCGTGTCGATCGCGAGCACGCCACAGCGGGACAGCATTTCTGACGACAGGTCGGGCGCGAACACAGCAAAGTAGTCACTCAGTCGCCCGAACGACTTGCTTAGTCCTTGCCACGAGGAAACTGCGGACAAGTCGATCGGCAGCGCCCAGAGGCTGAGCACGACAAGTGCCAGCACAACCAGCATGGTGCGCATGATCGTTGCCGGTGGGCGCGTCAGCGGCTCAGTAGCACTCACTAGCCTTCGTCATCCGCGAGGTGGAATGGGGAGACGTCGATCTGTGCGAGCTCGGCGCCGTAGACTTCTTGCAGCAGCTTTTTGGACAGACTGCTCGGTGGGCCGTCGTGCACGATGCGGCCATCGCGCATTGCCAGAATGCGATCGAAGCCTTCATCCAGCAGGCTCAGCGAGTGCAGGCTGACCACGAGTGTGCGTTCTTGCGCTACGAGTTGGAACAACTGCTGCACAACAGCGCGGCCGAGGCGCACGTCGAGGGCGCTGACAGGTTCGTCCGCCAGCACGACGCGCGGTTCTTGGACCAGCAAGCGAGCGAGCGCCACGCGCTGTTGTTCGCCACCGGACAATTCGTCTGGCAACGCCCAGAGGCGATTGCCCAACTCGACCCGTTCGAGCGCCGCCAGTGCAACGTCGACCTGGCGCGGCCGGAACAACGACCACAGGGATTGCCACCACGACCAGTCGCCGAGCTTGCCCATCAGTACGTTGTGGGCAACGCGCAACTGCGGCACCAGATTGTCCTGCTGGTGCAGGAAGCCAACCTGGCGGCGAAAGCGACGCAGCGCGTTGCCGCACAGCGTGCCGGTTTCCTGATCGGCGACGTGCACTTTGCCTATGGTCGGCCAGGCGATGCCACTGATCAGTCGCAGCATGGTCGTCTTGCCGGCGCCGGATGGACCGATCAGGGCGACCTTCTGTCCGCGCGGAATAGACAGTGTGATGCCATCGAGCAGGCGCGCCCCGTTGATGTGGAGCGAGACGTTCTCGAACTCGATCTCAGCGGTCATAGCACCTCTGGTGGCCACTACTTGGTCAGAAAGCCCTTGGGCAGCGAATCACGCACTTCGCGGATGGCGTGCCACTGTTCGTCCTTCGCCGCCAAGAACGCGCCCGCCGACCAGGAGTCGAGAATCGCGGCTTCGTCGGGGTTGCTGCGATCCAGGCCGAGCAGGGCCTTCTGCAGTTTGGCGATCAGATCCTTGCCGACGCGATCGTGCACAGCCCAGGCGTAGTCGACGTAGTCGGGCGTGGTGAACAGGATCGGCGCCTTGGCCTTCTCTTCGGCCGGAGCCTTGTCGTAGTAGGCGAAGTTCAGTGCGCCGCAGTCGACCGAGCCAGATGCGACCGACTTCAAGGTGCCACTGTGGCCACCTTGCGCGTAGCCGGCCGCCGACTTGAAATCCTTGTCGGGGTCGATGCCCGCTTGCACCAAGAAGTGGCGCGGCATCAAGTGGCCGGACGTCGAGTTGACGTCGCCAAACGTGAACCTCAGGTCGGCCGTTTTGCCCTGCCACGCCGACAAGTCCGTCGTTGTCGTGACCTTGCCGGACGCGACCGCATCCGCGTTGCCGATGAAGTAGCTCTTGAAGTGCAGGTCGATGTCGCGAGTCGCGAGCACATGCACCGAGCCCTTGCTGGCATCGATTGCATCGCACGTCGTCTTGCCGCCGAGCCAAACGAAGTCGAGCTTGTTGGCGATCAGTCCGTTGACGCACGCGGTGTAGTCGTTGGACGGCGAGTAGCGAACCTCGACACCGAGTTTTTCAGACAGCATCGTGGCCAGCTTCTTGGCATCGATGGCGAGCTTGCCCTTGTTCCAGTCGGGGATGACCGAGAACCGCAGCATGTCGGGTTGTGTTGCGCCATTGCCGGAAGTGTTGGCGTTGGCCTTGATGTCGCCGCAACTGGACAATGTCGAGACGACAGCGAGCACGGCAGTTGCCAGGGCCACACGCATGGTTGAGATCTTGATGTTCATCCTCGTAGCTATTCGGGCTCGCTGATCATGAGCGATCAGGCGAGCCGCGACGCTAGTCGAATGAGCAAAGGTCTGCCACCCGCTGCCAGGACAAGAGCAACAAACTCAGCGTTGGCCGGTGGTGTCGCCGCTCGCGGTCTTTGCAAGGTTCTCGTAGAGCCAGGTGAACGAGACGCGTTGGGCTCTTGGCTCCAGTTTCTGGATGCGTTGTGAGAGTTCGCGGCGCGTTTTGTTGAGCTTGTTGATCTCGCTCGAGACGCCTTCAAACTGCTTCTTCAACTTCGCGGCACGTTCGTCTTGGCCGAGACCCTCGGTGGCCTTGTAGATCGCGTCCATGGTCTTCTTCTGCGCCGCGGCGACCTCGGCAAGGTCGGCTTTGAGCTTCTTGACCTCGGTCTTCTGCTCGGTGGTGAGATCTTTGGCGGCCGGTGTCCACATCGAGTAGCCGCCAACCAAGAGATCGAGGTCGCCGTCGCCATCAAAGTCGACTGCTTCGGGATGCAGGCCCGAGTCGGGGCGGGAAGGGTTGTTCATCGCGCCCTTTTTGCTTGGGGCGATCAGCGAGATCGCCTGGCCGAACTTCGCGATCTTATCGTCGGCTGTGCCGGTGTTGAGGTAGACGGCAACGCCACCACCGGTCTTCGTGCCGTAGGGATCGCCCATGCCGGACACCATCAGGTCGAGCAGGCCATCGCGGTTCCAATCGACCGCGCGCAGCGTCGCGACGGTGCCCGGGTCATGCATCGGCTGGTCGCCGGCCATGACGAGTTCGTTGCGCGCTTCGAACTGTGGCTTCTGGTTGCTGCCGGCGTTGCGACGCAGATAGACGTAGCCGCTTCTGTGATCGCCGAGGACAAGGTCGAAGTCGCCGTCGCGATCCCAGTCCATCGCGATCGCTGACGTCAGATGGCCTTTGGCCGGTTGGCCACCCTTCATCGGGCGGCCACCAGTGGGATCACAGCGGTCCGTGCTATCCCACGCCTTTGAGTCGAAGTTCCAGAACGCATTCAGAACGATGCGGGCGCCGTTCTTGTCGAGGATCGACTTCGGTTGGCTCCACGTCTTGCCATCACCGAGCGCAACGTGCGGCGAGCCATCAAAGATGCCGGCGACGATGTCGAGGTTGCCATCGCCATTGAAGTCCACAAACTGTGGACTCATGCCGATGCATCACCAGTTGCCGAAGTCGAGGACCTTGCCCTTGGCATCCTTGAGCTTCATCTCGCTGCTGAATGTGCCGTCAGCTTGCCGCAGTGCGTAGGTGATGTGGCCGCGTAGGTCGCCGATGAAGACATCGAGTCGGCCATCGCCGTTGATGTCGTGCATCGCGGGCGACGGATACATGCGACCCTTGCCGAGTAGCTTGTCACCAGCAGAGACCTGCACGGGGTCGGCGAACTGCGTGCCTTGGGCGAACGCGAAAGAAGTCAGAGTCGCGCACGTGAGCGCGAGGGTGGCTAGGTGGGGTAGTTGGGTTTGCATCGCTATCTCCAGGCGTTGGAGGATAGACGAGTCGTGGCGGAGCGGTGGCGATGTGGCGGGATTTGCGCGAAGTTCTGTTCCGCGGTTTCCGGTCTACGACCAGTAGTCGTTGAGCCCGACCGGCTTGAGCATGCCGCGTTTTAATCGCAAGGCGGTTACGCCAGCGGCCGTGGCCCAGAACAGCATCGACGACGAGGCGAAGATCCTCGGTGCAGGTCGCTGGCGAGCGCAGCGCCGACAAACAAACCGAACACTCCGTAGATCGCCGCCCGGATCAGCAGACCCGTCACGTTGAACATGGCGTCGATGCTGGCGATGACGGATGGGGAATGCATGGTTGATCGGCTAGATGGGCAACTCGTTGATCGTCATGATGGCTCCGTTGGTGAAGTCAGGTATCGTTCTCTCTCATGCGGTGGGCGATTGCGGTGGTGCTGTTGTTGACTGGGTGCACGGGTTTTCATCCACTGCACCCGGACTGGGCGGAGTCTGACAAACCGCCGGCAGGGGAAGTGCCTGCACCGCGCGAAGCGTCGGTGCCGCGGCCGACGCGGAGCAGTCCGTGGCAGACAATTGGCTATAGCCACCAAGGCCGTCCGTTGCGTATTCGCCGAATCGGCAATGGGCCACGTCGCGTGATCTGGGTCGGTGGCATCCACGGCAACGAACGAGAGGGTGCGATCTCAACCGCCGAGTTGCCGCTGGCATTGTCGCGCGTGCCCGGCGCGCTCGGGCAGGTCACGCTGACCATCCTCGAAGACGTCAATCCAGACGGTACGGCGATGAACCGGCGTGGTAACGCCAGGGGGATCGACCTCAATCGCAACTACCCGGCGCGCAATTTCTTGCCTGGCAAGACCTATGGCATGCGGCCGTTGGATCAGCCGGAAGCGAAGGCGTTGCACGACCTGGTCCGTTCGGAACGGCCACACCTCGTGATCGTCGCGCACAGTTGGCGCAACGACCACTTCATCAACTTTGACGGACCGGCGGTGAAGCTCGCCGAACTGTTCGCCGACCGATCGGGGTATCGCGTCAAGCCATCGGGCCGCATCTCACCGACGCCGGGTTCGCTCGGATCGTGGATCGGTCGCACGCTCGGCATCCCGATCTTGACGCTTGAGCACGAACGCGGCTCCGATCCATTGCGATGTTGGTTGCATACCCGCCGCGCCATCCTGGCTGTGATCCTGGCTGCTTGAGGCCATGGGTCGCTGGCTCCTGATTCGGCTGCTGTGGTTGTTCGTGACGCTGTTCGGCATCACGTTCGTCACGTTCTTCGTGCTCGATCGCGCGCCGGTGGATCGAGTCGAACTCGAGGTGGAGAAGGCTAGCCGGTCGAATTCATACGTCGATGCGAAGCATCGCGACGAATCGATCCAGCGGCTACGCATTGAGCTTGGCTTGATCGATCCGGTCACGCGCGAGGCGTTGCCGGTTTGGAGTCGCTATACGACGTGGTTGCAGAAAGCCATGACGCTGCAGCTTGCGGGCGAAGGCGAGGACCACGATGCGCTGTGGCGGCGATTGGGCGAAGCGTTGCCGGTGACGATGTTGCTTGGTGGGATCAGTCTGTCGCTTGCGCTGGGGTGTGGCATGCTGATCGGCGTGTGGCTCGGTCGCCGCACCGGGCGACGACGAGAGCGGTTCTGGTCGGCGGTGATGTTGACGGCGATTGGCGTCCCCGAGTTCTTGTTTGCGACGTTGCTGCTGTTGACGTTCAGTGTCGTCTGGGTGCAGTGGTTCCCTGCGGGTGGTCTGCGTTCCAATGGCGCCGAGCAGTGGACGTTCTTCTGGCAACTGGTTGATTTCGCGTGGCACCTTGCACTGCCCGTGCTTGTGATGTCGGTTGCACCGATTGTGATGGTGACGCGGTTTGTGCGGGACGCGGTTGCTCGCGCCAGCGCCGCACCGTTCATGACCAGTCTGAAGGCGCTGGGTGTCGCTCCAAACGTAGTCAGTCGTCGGTTGTTGCGTCACGGCGCGGTGCCCGTGGCGACGCTTGCTGGTGGGCTGTTGCCCATGCTGGTCGGCGGCTCGATCATCGTCGAGAACCTTTTTTCGCTCGATGGTCTCGGCCACCTGGCCTTCCGCGCGGTGTTGGAGCAGGACCAGGCGATTGTCATGGCAATCGTTCTGTTGACCTCACTGGCGACGCTCTTATCGCTGCTGATCTCTGACTTGCTGCATCGTGTTGTCGATGCACGGGTGAGGTTGACGGATTGAGCGCTGGCGAACCACAGAGCGTGCGCGGCAAGCCAAAGCGGGCAGGCCCCGGCTTGGTGCGTCGCATGCTGCCGTGGACCTGCGTCTTCTTGACGTTGCTAGTCGGTTTGTTTGCTCCGCTTGTCGCCAACGATGTGCCGCTGGTCGCCAAGGTGGACGGCAGCTACATGTTCCCGGCGTTTGCGGACCTTGTCGGTGATGCCCCGCCTGGACCGCATGACCTCAGTTGGAAGAAATGGTGGGCGCGATTGCCTGTCGATGGTGACGACTGGGCCTGGATGCCGCCGCGTCCGTATGGCCCATTGGAAACCAACGCGTCGATGTTCTACGACGAGCCATCGCTGACACATCCGTTCGGCAACGATGACACCGGTCGCGACGTGTTGGCGCGACTTGTCCACGGCGCCAACACTGCCGTGAGCCTCGGTCTTCCCGCCGTCTTGTTGGCGGCTCTCATTGGCACGCTACTGGGTGCGTGGGCGGCTTTGTCACGGGGCATCGTCGACGTCATCGTGCAGCGCTTGATTGAGTTGTTCCTGTGCTTTCCAACGCTGCTGTTCCTGCTGTTTACTGCGGCGTTTTTCGGCAGTTCGTCGCTGGCGCTGATCATCGTGATGGTGCTGCGGTTTTGGATCACCTTTGCGCGCATCGTGCGCGGCGAGATGCTGTCTCTGCGCGAACGTGACTTCGTACTCGTAGCTCAGGGCCTCGGTCTGTCGACGTGGCGCGTGTTGACGAAGCACCTCATGCCACAAGTGATCAGCTCGATTGGCGTCACTTCGGCGTTCTGCATGGCCGCCGCGATCGTCGCCGAGTCGACCCTGTCATTCCTCGGGGTTGGGCCCAACGCTCAGAGCTCGTGGGGCACGATGCTGCGTCAGGGCAGCGAGCATGCCTCATTGGGAGCGTGGCACCTTTGGTTCTTCCCGTCCGTTGCGATCATCTCGGTCGTGGTCAGTTGCCACGTGCTCGCGGATCGTCTGCGGCCGCAGGTGACCAACTCACACTAGTGGCCCAGCGAGTTTTTCAATGGGCTGCCAGGCGCCAATGAGTGCTGCGACCCAGCCGACCACTGCGCGCATGCTGATTGGGCGGTTGGGCTCATCGGCCGCATGGCGGCAACGGCGCGAGGCGCCTTTGCAGCTTGGCCGTTGTTGTCTAGGCTCGCGTGCCCTTCGTGCTGCACACTGTGGCTGAAGTGACGATGACAACGACGGAACAAGCATGCTATCGCTGAGAACCATCACCCTTGTGCTCGTGTTGCTTGCTACCGTCGGTTGCGCGAACTCGCCGGAGGCCGCGCAGAAGCGTCGCCCCAACATCGTCATTGTGCTCGCCGACGACATGGGCTACGGCGACCCGCGCTGCTTCAATGCAGAGTCGCGCATCGCAACCCCAAACATCGATCGCTTGGCGCATGAGGGCATGCGCTTCGTCGATGCGCACTCGCCCGGAGCTTGGTGCGTGCCGTCGCGCTACGGCTTGCTAACGGGTCGCTACCCGTTTCGGGTTGGCAAGTTCCACCATGGTCGCGAGCCTGTATTGGCTGCCGGGCAGGTGACGCTGGCGTCGTTCTTGCAACAGCAGGACTACGACACCGCGATGGTTGGTAAGTGGCATCTTGGCTTTGAGGGCGGGCCGAAGACCAATGGCGAGGACCTTCACGGTGGGCCCTTGGACCACGGCTTCGATCAGTTCTTTGGCATCCATGCGTCACTCGACATCCCGCCTTACTACTACATCCGGAATCGCACTCCGGTGGCGGCGCCGAAGCAGCGCGTTGCGGCCAGTCACTCCGAAGGATGGACCAACATCCAGGGCGCGTTTTGGCGTGAGGGAGCCATCGCGGAGGGCTTTGTGCATGCCGAGGTGTTGCCGAAGTTCGTCGACGAGGCGGTCCAGTTCCTCGATGAGCGCAAAGGCGAACCGCAACCGTTCTTCCTGTACGTGGCGTTAGCGGCCCCGCACACGCCGTGGCTGCCGACGGGCGCGGCGACGAGCGGCGCCGGCATGTATGGCGACTTCACGGAGCAAGTCGACAGCGAACTCGGCCGGATCCTCGCGGCGCTGGATCGAACGGGGCAGAGTGACAACACGTTGGTGGTGTTCACGTCCGACAACGGCCCTGTGTGGTATCCGGAAGATGTTGGTCGGCTGGGTCACTCGTCGGTTGGCGAACTGCGTGGCATGAAGAGCGACAGCTACGAGGGCGGCCACCGCATGCCGTTCGTCGTGCGGTGGCCGGGCACGGTCGAACCCGGCAGCACGACGAAGCAGACCATCTGCTTCACGGACCTGTTGGCGACCTTTGCCGACATCACAAGTGTGGCGTTGCCGGCTGGCGCGGGCAGCGATGGCCACAGCCTGTTGCCTGTGTTGCGTGATGCCGCTGCCCAGACGACGCGGCGGCATACGATCCTCAAGGCGAATGCGGCCGTCGTGCGCGTGGCCAATTGGAAGCTGATCACGCACCTCGGATCGGGAGGCTTCAGTCCGCCACGTCGCGAGAAGCCGGTTGCCGATGGGCCGCGGGGTCAGTTGTATGACCTCGAGCGAGATCCCGGCGAGACGAACAACTTGTGGCTGCACCGGCCAGATGTCGTGGCGCGTCTCAAGAAGGTGCTCGATGGCGAGCGGCGCGAGCAATAGACGCCGCCGTTGCCCCGAAACGCATAAGTGTCACGGGCGACGCGGCCGCGGTTACAATGTAGCCACCCCTCTGGTGACCCATGAACTTGCACGCGCACCTTCTAGTCCTCGCCTGCTTGGCCACCGCATTGTCGTGCCAGGAGGACTACCACGTCTACTTCGGGCATGGCGGCAACGTCGTCGTTGAGCAACCCCGTAATCCGGCGCCCGATGATGGCTTGACGATTGCGTGTTGGTTTCGCAGTTCGGCGCGCCTGCGCACTCCGGTCAACTTCGTGAAGATCTGGCCGGATCAGGGCAAGGACGACGACAAGGGGCTGTTTGCGATGAGCATGTCATCGAGCAATAGCCTCGTCTTTGCGTTGCGAAACGCAGAAGGCAAGGAGGTGAAGCTGTCGGGGCTCGGCAAGTGGCTCGATGGCAAGTGGCACCATGCCGTGGCGACGTGGAATGGCGCGAGCATGTCGGTTTACGTCGATGGCAAGCAGTTGGCGCAGAACGAGCCGGCGGGGTTTGCGCCTCTGGCTACGAGCACGCATCCGTTGGTGATCGGGCCGGTTACTCCCGCAAGGTCTCGCCGACCCATTCTGTTTGACGGATGCCTGGGGCGCGTGCAGTTGTGGCGGCGCGCCCTGACTGCGGACGAGATTGGTAGCGCCGGCAGCGAAGATCATCGCGAGGGCCTGTTGGCGCACTATCCGTTGCGCTCGCGAGCGCCGACGGACGAAGCGCGCGCGGAGGGCGGCTTGAGGCAGGCCGGTGTGCTCACGGGGGGCTTGGCACGTTCAGGCTGGGTGCGCACGCGTTCGTGGTCGCATGCTGGTGCCGGGCCCGGCCTCGACTTCTACTGCTACGATCTTGCGGATGTCGTGACCGGGACCGGGCGCCGAGTCCTTGTGGAGAACAAGAAGCTCAAGCGCGTCGGGGTGTTGTGGCAGGACAGTGAGTCCTGGGCGATTGCGATTACGTGGTTGGATCCGGAGCTTCGTTCTCACGAGACTCATGCGTTGACGCAGGTCAAAGGCATGCGCCTTGCGGGTGGCACCGCGGATGACGTCGGCAACGTCTACTACCTGGCCATCGAGGATGCGCCGCGCAATCGGGCCGCAGGCTTTGAGGTCCGGGCGATCCTGCACAAGGCGCGCGCCGATGGCAGTGGCGCGATGCAGGCGGCACTGGACGTGTCGAAGGCCGGCACCAACATCTACGACTTCAGTGCCAGTGCGCTGGGTTCTGCGAACATGCGCTACAGCAAGGGATCGCTCGGAGTGATCTTGCCTCGTCGCATGCACAAGAGCCGCGATGGGCTCAAGCACCAGGGAGCGATTGCGCTGACGTTCGCGGTCAAGGACCTGAAGTTGACGCGCAACCACGGCCAGACCAGCGGCCACTCGAAGGCCAACTTCCTGACGGTCAACAAGAAGGGTCAGTTCGTCGCATTGGATCTTGGCGACAACTACCCGCGCGGCGTGCACCTACACGCGTTCGATAAAGGCAAGCGCATGTCGCGGCTCGTCTATACATTCAAGACGGCCCATTCGACGAGGCCTAAGGATGGCATGCCGGTCTATGACGAGATCAGCGGCGATGGCCAGACGTTCTACAAGTGGTCCAACGACAACGCGGTCTACACCGAGCTAGGTGGCTTGGTCGAGGGCAAGAAGGACTACTTCATTGTGTTTGCGACCGACCAGGGTTTAGACGGTCGTGTGCTGGATAACGGTCGCGCGTTTCGCAGTTGTGATGATCCGCGCAATCTGGCGTTGGTGCGGGTAGTCAAAGACTTCGGCCGCGCTCCCGGCGGCAGTGAGGTCAGCAACTCGTTGATGGCTTCGTTGCCGCGCAAGACCAAGACTGAGACTGGCGGCTACTACGACTTCTCCGGTCGCTGGCACAAGCAGCGCATCGTCGGTGTGACTTGGTTGACAAACTACGCGAGCGGCGAAGAAGCACATGCGCCTCAGTTGCTGAAGCGCGCGAATGGCAACGTGCTCGTGATCTGGGAGAAGACAGGCGATGTACTAGGCTTGCGCGCAATGGAGCTCAAGCCGGATGGCAAGGTGGTGGTGCCCGAGTTTGTGTTGCCGTTCACTACGAAACTCAATCGCCAGGATCACGTAATCAACATCAGCAGCCGTACGTACATCCTCGCAGGTGATCGTGGCGGATCGCAGCAGCGGTTGTTCTTCGTCAAAGACTAGGTCTTCGACGCGCGAGCCACAGCTACTCGTGCCAGCCGAGGCGGCCGAGTGGAGTCTTGATGGCCGGTGGCCACAGATCGATGCCGAACGTCAAGCCGAGTACGTGCAGTTCGATGCCATCCTTCAATCCGACAGCTGCGCCGATTGTCAACACGTCTACGTGCATGCCGGTGCGCGACGGCGTCAAGCCGACGCCAAAGCCGAGCGGGCCGTGCCAGTCCTTGCCGACCATCTTAGGGTGGAAGTCGATGCCCAGTCCCGCTTGATCGAGCACCCAGCGCGCGTAGCCATTGCTGTTGGGGCCGGGCCAAATCATGTAGCGGTGGTGATCAGGGTAAGTCTCCGGCCGCTGCAGCACTTCGATCAGGCGGCGCGCGTCTGCGCCGGTCCATTCGGCGGCCAGGCACTTAGACGGGCGCTCATCGATGTAGGTGATCGGTGACCGATTGCGCACGCAACCGATCTGGTGGTGGGTGAACGTGACCGGCTCGGCTTCGCGGCCGTCCGAGTAGTGGCGCGTGACGGGATGTTGCCTTTTGTAGTAGCCGAAGACATAGCCCGCCCAGACTTCCCACTGCTCCCATGAGTTCGTCTTCTTGTCGTAGACGAGGAAGAACGGATGCAGCGCCCAGTCTTTCACATACCACGAGTCGCGCACCCAAAACTGTACGAGATCATCGCCAGGCGGCTTGGCGTGGTCGATCCAGCCCTTGTCCGGCCGCCCCTCCGGAACGACCAGGCTGCCGTCCATCGACACCGTGCGGGGCATGATCAACGCCGGCATCGAGTGCTCCAGTGACGGCATGGCGCAGCCTTGCAGGGCTGCTATCAGAACGAGGGTCGCAATGCCGCGGAGCGCGGTGGGTCGGGCTGGCGAGGACATTCGCGAAGCAGGCTACCGTCTAAGCCTCGCCAAGCCGACATTCGATCCGGGTTAGTATTGCCAGGTCTTCGACTTCTCTCCGATGTTGGCACCCGACTGGCGGTCGCCGAGCAGGTGTTCGGCGAAGTACTCCCAGGTGCGTTGCTTGGCGTATTCTCCGCGGCTGCCGTAGCCGTGGCGGGCCCCCGGGATGATCAGCATGTCAAAGCGCTTGTTGGCTTTGATCAGGGCATCGACGAGGCGCATCGTCCCAGCGGGGTGCACGTTGTTGTCGATCTCGCCGTGCACGAGCAGCAACTTGCCCTCGAGGTTGGCCGCGAGCTCGGCGTTGGTGGCAATCTTGATATCGAAGCGCGTCTTCTTCTCCAGGGAGTCGTTTTCGTTCTCCTTGATCTTGTCTTTGCCCTGCTCCTTCTTGTCGCCGTCCTTCTTGTCGCCGTCCTTCTTGTCGTCGTCCTTCTTGTTGTCGTCCTTCTTGTTGTCACCCTTCTTGTCGCCGTCCTTCTTGGTGTCACCCTTCTTGTCGTCGTCCTTCTTGGTGTCACCCTTCTTGTCGTCGTCCTTCTTGGTGTCACCCTTC
>JAPYTD010000003.1:69132-70832 GCA_029936315.1 Planctomycetota bacterium
TGTTGTCGTCCTTCTTGGTGTCACCCTTCTTGTCGTCGTCCTTCTTGGTGTCACCTTCCTTGCTGTCGCCCTTCTTGTCGGTGGTTTTCTTCTTCTCCTTGGCTTCCTTCAGGCCGTGGTAACGCTCGGCCCACGAGTTGTTGTAGACGTTGTTGTCGTGGTTGCCCGAGGTCGACACGCCGACCTTGAAGAACTTGTTGTAAGGCGGTTTGAGCAAAGCAGCTGCAGTCATGAAGCCACCGCCAGAGTGGCCAAAGATGCCAATGCGATCGATGTCGATGAAACTGTGCTTCGCAGCCAACTGCTCGATGGCGGTCTTCTTGTCCTCCAACGGGTAGTCACGCATGTTGAAGTAGCCGTAGCTCGCGTAGGCCTTGGACCGCGCCGGCGTGCCACCGCGGTGCCCGACCTGGATCACGATGAAACCAACCTGTGCGAGTTCTTGCAGCCGGCTCGCCGATGAGAACGTGTGTGAAACACCTTCGGTCTGGGGGCCCGGGTAGACGTGCGCGATCAGCGGGTACTTCTTGTTCGGATCGAAGTCGAACGGCTTGTACATGTTGCCGTAGAGGTCCGTGACTCCATCCGCAGCCTTGACGACGAAGCGCTCGGGCGCCTTCCAACCCATCTGCTTGAGTTGCGACATGTCGGCTTTCTCAAGGTCCATGACGAGTTCGCCTTCGCCGTTGCGCAGGACGGAGATCGGCGACATGTCGACGCGATTGCAGTTGTCGACCACGAACTTGCGTGACTTCGACAGTTGTGAACGGTGCGTTGCGTTGCCTTCATCGAGCAGCGTCAGGTCGCCGCCATCGAGGCGCACCCGGTAGAGGTGCTCGAAGTAGATGTTCTCGCCCTTCTCGCGGCCGTTGCCGCGGAACCACATCAGGCCCTTCTCTTCATCGACTTCGATGATCCTGCTCGCGCGGAACTTGCCCCGCGTGATCGCATTCTTGAACTTGCCGTCGAGACCGTAGAGGTAGAAATGCGCCCAGCCCGAGCGCTCCGACCACCAGACGAGCTCCTTGCGCTTGTCGAGGTAGCGGATGCCTTGCGTAACCATGCCGACGTCGGCGAAGCGCTCGGAGAACAGCGTCTTGAAGTCGCCGGTCTCGGGGTTAACGATGCCGTACTCAACCTCGCGACGCATGCGGTCGCGGCGCAGTACGCGCAGCTCACCGTTGGGAAGCCAGCGCGTATCGAGGTAGCTCTCGTCCTTCCACTTCGGCTTGAGGCGGGTGAGCTTGCCGGTGCTCTTCGAGAACATCATCAGCTCGCTGTGGCGGATCTTGTCCTCACCCGGCATCGGGTACTTGTACTTCTCCAGCGATGGCCGTGGCTCGGTCAGCGAGTTGACGAGGAACAGCTCGGCGACATCGCGTGAGTCGCCGCGCGTCACGTAGAACGAACTCGAATCCGGGGACCAGGTGACGCTGGCGGGCGTCGTGTAATCGGCCTCGTCGTTACCGCCGTAGCTGTAGTCCTTCTCGCCGTCCTTGGTCAGCTGCTTGGCGCCCTTCTCCGGGAACGGGAAGCGCAGGGCCTCCTTCTTGTCTTCTTTCTTGGCCTTGCCGTCCTTCTTGCCGTCCTTCTTCTTGTCGCCCTCGACAGCCTTCTTGTCCTTCTTGGCCTTGCCGTCTTTGTCGCCGTCCTTCTTGCCGTCCTTCTTCTTGTCGCCCTCGACAGCCTTCTTGTCCTTC
>JAPYTD010000003.1:70932-125668 GCA_029936315.1 Planctomycetota bacterium
CGTCCTTCTTCTTGTCGCCCTCGACAGCCTTCTTGTCCTTCTTGGCCTTGCCGTCCTTGTCGCCGTCCTTCTTCTTGTCGCCCTTCTTCAGGTCGCCCTCGACAGCCTTCTTGTCCTTCTTGCCGGCAGCGACAACCGCCTTCTTGGCCCCCGGTTTTTCGGTCTTCGCGAGGTCTTGCAGCTCACCCTTGCGATCGACGATGTAGAGGTTGTTCTTCTTCGCGAGCACATACATGCCGAGGTTCGGCGAGAACGACGAACGATGGCCGCGGTTCTGCTGGGGCGGGCGGCGAGCGTCAGTGGTCTCCGTCTTCTTTTCTTCGGTGACCTTGCCCTTTGCCTTGTCCTCCTTCTCTTTCTTCTTCTTGTCGTGCTCTTCGAGTGCCCGCCACCACTGATCCATCAGGCGCTTCTTGCGCTGCTTGGTGGCTTCGGCTTTTTGCTTCTCGGTCAGTTTGGTCTTGGTCGTGCTGCCGCCGCGTTGGGAGCGACTGCGGTTGCGACCTCGTGATCTGCCACCTGGGGTCGAGCTTTCGGTCGCATCACCCTTCTTCTTTTCCTTCTTCTCCAGCTTCTCGGTCGAACGGTGGTAGACGAAGCTCTTGCCCTTCGCCGTGAAGGTCATCTCGTCGCCAGTCTTGTCGAACTTGAGGCTGCTCAGATCCAACGCTTCGGGGTCGATGGGCGTCTCACATTCGACGCTCAACATCGCCGCGAGGCGATCGTGGTCGAACAACACAACCTTGGTCTTCGCGACCGCATCGATCAGCCAGTAACGGCGTCCCTCACTCGTGCGGAAGCGATACCAGAAGGTCTCGGACTCGCCGATCCAGCTCGGGCTCACCGTCGAGTCGTAGGTGAACTTGCGCAAGAAGGTCCTCGAGAACTTCTTCGCGAGGTGGTAGTTCGCCTTGTTGGCGGGAATGGGCGCGGTGGTGCCTTGCGCGAAGGCCGTTGGAGTCAACAACAGCATGGATGCCGATAGCATCGAAAGCAGGGTCAGCCTGTTGATGGGCTTGCTCGGTTCGCGATGTTGATGATGGGGAGTTTCCGCAGAGTTCAAGCGCAACATGACATGCCAGTGGGGATGGCCCTCGGGGCGCGAGGGCAGAGTAAGTCGGACTTTGACGGGCTCCGCAGGCTAGGGCATGTTCAGCACTCTGTCAGGTCACATGGGGCTCCTGTAGTTGTCACCACTTTGTCTTCGCGTCCGCGACTTGCTGTCCGCCGAGAGGAAACGGTGCAAAGGCCATACGCTGCGCGAGGCTTGGCTCTCACGCCGTGCTTGCTAGAGTCGATTCTCCATCCCTCCGAGTAGTCCAAAGACCGCCGTGCCAACGCAACAATCCGTTTTGTCCATGACGCTCGCAGCGAGCGTCGCGCTGTTTTCCTGCCCCACTAGCCTTGCTTGCCAGGCTCCCGGGCAGCAAGCCAAGACCGACAAGCTAGTCGCGCGTTTGGAGCGGCTCGAGGCCGAGCTTCGGCAAAAGTCCGGGCCGGCAGATCCGACTCCGCCGTCCAACCCGGAGAAGCGGTTGCGTTGGTTCGGCCAGCACGAAAGCATGCGCGACGCGTCGCCACACAAAGAGATGCCGTGGCACTTCCTCGGCCCGGACAATGTCAGTGGTCGCGTAACCGACGTCGCCGTGCCGGTGCCACGCGGCCGCACCTACACGATCTATGCTGCGACCGCGACCGGTGGTGTCTGGCGCACCGACAACGAAGGCACGACGTGGCAGCCGATTTTCGAACAGCAGCTCACGACGTCGATCGGCGATATCGCTTTGGATCCTCGCGATCCCGACACGCTGTGGGTCGGAACGGGCGAAGCCAACATCTTTCGCAGCTCGGCCGCTGGTTGCGGCGTCTACAAGACGAACGATGCTGGCAAGACGTGGACGTACTGCGGTCTTGGCGCGACGAATACGATTGCGCGCGTTGTCGTCGATCCACGCGACTCCAACACGGTTTACGTAGCGGCTTCTGGCCACGAGTGGACCGACAATCCCGAGCGCGGCATCTACAAGACCACCGACGGTGGCAAGAATTGGCAGCGCGTGTTGTTCGTCAACGAGAGCACGGGCGCAATCGACTTGGTGATCAATCCGGATAACCCGGACATCGTATATGCAGCCACCTGGCAGCGTATCCGCAAGCGCTGGAACGATCCGCGCGTCGAGCCAGGCTCCGACGGCAGCGGCATCTGGAAGAGTTCGGATGGCGGCGCCAACTGGAAGCAGATCAACAAGGGCCTGCCGGCAGCGCTGGATCGGGGCCGCATTGGGATCGACCTGTGTCTGGCCCAGCCATCGACGCTCTATGCGATGGTGGATTCCTACGAAGAGGCGGAAGGCGAACCACCGCGCGGCGAAGACTCCTACGGCCGCGAGCGGCTCAAAACGATCGAAGGCGCGCAAATCTACCGTTCGGATGACGATGGTGAGACGTGGCGTAAGACCAGCAAAGCCGACCGCTACATGCGCGGCGCCTGCTCGACCTACGGTTGGGTGTTTGGCCAGGTGCGCGCCGATCCCGTCGATCCGGACACGGTCTACATGATGGGCCTCGCTCTCAACGTTTCGAATGACAGCGGCGAGTCTTTCCGGCGCTTGCGCGGCATGCACGGCGACCACCACGCGTTGTGGATCGACCCAAACAACCCGAGCTACCTGATCAACGGCAACGATGGCGGCGCCGCGATCTCCTACGACGGCGGCAAGAAGTGGCGCACGACGACCGAGACGTTGCCGGCGGTGCAGTTCTACAATGTCACCTACGACATGCAGACGCCGTTCCACATCTACGGTTCGATCCAGGATCACGGCAGCCGTCGCGGCGAGGTGGTGATCGATCGCAATCGCAAGCGCATCGTCGGTCGTAATTGGCAAGGCACGTCAGGCGGCGAAGCGTCGACGCACGCGGTCGATCCGACGGACGACAACACGCTCTACTCCGAAGGCTTCTACGGCAGCATTTCACGCACCAACCAAGAGACGCGCAAGCGCACTGCGATCAAGCCGAAGAATCGAAAGGGCGAGCCGAAGCTGCGGGGCCAGTGGCTCGCACCGTTCATTATCTCGCCGCACAACCCGCGCATCATCTACCACGGCATGAACCATTTGTTCCGGTCGATGGACCGTGGCGACAAGTGGCAGCGCATCAGCCCGGACCTGAGCTACGCCGACGCGGACAAGATCGGCGATATCCCGTACCAGACGATCTTCTCGATCGCCGAGTCCCCGCAGAAGTTTGGCTACCTCTACATCGGCACGGATGACGGCCGCGTGCACCGCACGTTTGATGGTGGCGCCAATTGGCAGGACATCACCAAGGGACTCGCCCCGCACCGGTGGATTGCGCGCATCGAGGCTTCGCGCTTTGCCGAGGGCACCATCTACGTTGCGCAAAACGGCAAGCGCAACGATGACTTCGTGGCCTACCTGTGGCGTTCGACCGATCACGGCACGACCTGGCAGGACATTTCGGAAGGTATCCCCGGCGGCCCGATCAACGTCGTGCGTGAAGACCCGACCGACCCGGACATCCTCTACGTCGGCACCGATGTTGGCGTCTACGTCAGCACGGATGGCGCCGCGACGTGGAACGTTTTGGGGGGTGGCTTGCCGAGTACCTATGTGCACGACCTCGTGATCCACCCACGTGACGATGTCGCGATCATCGCGACCCATGGCCGCGGCATGTATGCGTTGGATGTGCGGCCGTTGCGCAAGCAGCCGGAGGCGGAGGCGGAGGCGTCGGACGGAGCTGCTGATGCGCCGGCTGTTCGCGCTGAGCGGCGGCGCAGGCGATAGGCCTCGATGGAGCGGCAGGCACGGCGTGACCGCAACCGGTGCATTGTCGGCATGCTGTTGACGCGGCTTGTCGCCGCCTAGCTACCCGCCCCGCGTGTGCATCTCGAGATGCGGGTTGGCGCGCAAGTTGGCCAGCTCGGCCAACGGCGCGCGGTCCTTCATGCCGGCGCGCACCTCGGCGCCGCGGTCGCGCCGAGCAGCCCACACCTCGATGAGTTTCTCATGCAAGGCCTCGTCACTCGCGCCAGAGCGCACGAGTTGTTTGAGGTCGGTGCCCGTTTCGGCATACAGGCACGTGAACCACATGCCGTCGGCGGTCAGACGGGCGCGATCACACGTGGCGCAGAACGGTTGCGTCACCGAACTGATGATGCCGAACGTTGTGCCGTCCTTGAGTTCGAAGCGATCGGCCGGGGCGGCGTCATGCCGCGGTAGTTCACGGATGGAACCGAACTTCGCCGACAAGATCTCGAGGATGCGGGCGCGGCTGACGACGCGGTCCATGCGCCAGCGTGTTGCGCCGCCGACGTCCATATACTCGATGAATCGGACCTCTGCGCCAACGGACTTGCCGTACCCGATCAGTTCGGCGAACTCGCCGTCGTTGACGCCGCGGATCGCGACCGCGTCGATCTTGGTGTTTTCGAAGCCGACTTCCCGGGCAGCGCGCAGGCCTTCGTGCACGCGTTCGAGATCGTCGCGCCGCGCCAACATCTGGAACGTCTCGGGGTCGAGCGTGTCGAGGCTGACGGTGACCCGATGCAGGCCGGCGTCCTTGAGTTCTTGCGCGTGCTTCTCCAGCAGCACGGCGTTGGTCGTCATCGCGATGTCGCGCAGCTCGGCACGTTCGGCGAGCGCCTGGATCAAGACCGACAGCTGCCTGCGCAGCAGTGGTTCGCCACCGGTGATGCGGACCCTGTCGACGCCGACCTTGGTGAACTGGTCGACGATGCGTGCGATCTCCTCGAACGACAGCAAGTCGTCCTTCGGCAGCCAGCGATACTCTGCCTCCGGCATGCAATACTGGCAGCGCAGGTTGCATCGGTCGGTCACCGATAGCCGCAAGTTGCGGATCGGTCTGCCTAGGCGGTCGGAGAGCTTGGACATTGCTGGTCGGGTGACGATAGCGCCTGCGAGTGCGCTTGAAAGGCTGGTTCTGGCCACTGGATCCGAACGTGCTACTCCGGCAAGCGCTATTCTGGCAGCAACTTCGCCAACGAGCGTAGGCGGGCGACGTAGTGCTGCGACGGCGGGTCGTTGGAACCCGGATCGATTGGTGGCACCGCGAGTTTGAAGATGCGTTGCAGCGCGGCCGCGCAGGCGTGACGCGTATGCGATGGCGTGCGGGCATCTCCGAGCAGGTCGAGCAGCGTATTGGCAACGTGCTGGCGCGGGCGCCTGACGAGCGCGTTCCACAGCACGGTCGGCACGGGCCGCTGCCTCAGAGCGTTGATCAAGTCGGTGCCGCCTTTGCGCACGAGGTACAGCGACGCGACATCGACGTGAGTGCGTTCTTTGCTGACCGACTCGATGACCTGCTGCAAGTCTTGGTCGTATTGGCTGCCGAACGCGAGCGTCAGCACGCGCTGCAGCACCCGGTCGCGGTTTGCAATCGGTTCGCAGGCACCTCGGCCGGCCTTTGCGATCTTGGTGAACTGTCGCCTGGTATCGTCGCCGGCGCGCTCGGGGCTCGTGATCAATGTGTGCACGAACGAGCGGCGGTTCTTCGCGAACTTGCGCACCTCGTGCAGGATCTTCTCCATGTCACGTTGGTGCGCCGGTGCATCACCTGCCAATACGATGACGCGGCGGGCGGCGGGCCGCCAGCGCTGGGCAAAGGCGGCGTTCAAGCCAGCGCGTACGTCTTCGGCGCGGTCGCCACCACCCTCGGCAACGACGAACTGCACGAAGTTGCTGGCGCGCCAGTAGTCGAGATCGAGCGGCACTTGTCGCACCAGGTACTCTTCGCGGCGACTGTGGTCGCGATAGGTGACGAGGCCTATTCGCGCGTCGGGCACTAATGTGCGCAACACGTCGAGCATTTGCACGATCGTCTCCTTTGTGTCCATGATCGTGCGCGTCATCGAGCCGGTGCTGTCGAACACGAACACAATCTCGAGTCCACTTTCCTGCAGCGCTTCGACTTCTTGCCTGAAGCTTCCAGAGCCGGTGCCGCCTTCATCCTTGACCGTGTTCCTGCCGTTGCCAGCCGTGCTCGTGAGATGTCGTTCGGCGAGCACCGGGTTCTCGGCAATGTCGGTCGGCAGCGGTTCGGGCCCGTCGACAATCGGCACGGGCATCTCGTCGACCTTCGGCTCGTCGTCTTCGATCACATGATCGTCTTCGGGTTCACTGATGACTTGCGGAATGGCTGGCGGTCCATTCCCGATCGGCGCCCCGGCCTGCATGTCGAAGTTGAGCGTTGCGATGCTGTCGCCGCCGATCTGCGGTGTGGGGGTGAACGACCAGAGCAGCAACAACAGCAGCGTGTGCAGGGCCAGCGAAATCATCACCCACGGCGCGCGCCGCATCTCGGCGGCCATCATCTGCGAGAACGTGGGGTCCTCGTGCCGGCGCAGTGCCGCTGCGGCTGACCGGATCTTGTGGATGCGGCGGGCCACTGCGGCCTTGCGCATCTCGGGGATCGGGACCAGGGTGGCCGAGCCGTCGTCGACCACGGCGACCAAAAATTCGTCCGAGACGGCGATCCGGTCGCCAGCCTGCAGAGTCGCGGTTGGCACCCGTTCTTCGTTGTGGAGAATCCCGGCGGCGCTGCTCAGATCGGTGATCGTGACCGCCTCTCTGGTGACCGAAATGCGCACGTGCACCGGCTCCGCGTCGCGAATCTGGAGATCGCAATCGTCGGCGCTACCGATGAGATAGTCCCGACCCGGTTCGAGTGCGTGGCTCAAATCACCGAGTCGCAGAGCCAGTAGAGGGGAGCCTGGGTCCACAGTGTTTGTTTTATCGTCTTCCGAGGGCGTGTGTCGTAGTTGCGTCGAGGCGATCTGCCTGCCACCATCTTGGCGCAAACATGAGCCTGCGTATCATTGGTGGTGAATTTGGTGGCCGTATCCTGAAGACGGTGCGAGGCCAAGGGACTCGTCCCCTGCTAGGGCAAGTACGGGAGGCACTCTTCAACATCCTGGGAGACCAGATTGAGGGCGCTTTCGTATGGGACCTTTTTGCAGGAACTGGCTCTTCTGGCATGGAATCGTTGTCGCGCGGTGCCGGGCGGGTCTTGTTCGTCGAGAAGAACGGCAAGGCGATCGATATCCTACGGAACAACTTGCAGTCGCTCGGTGACGATGCGTTCGACCGGGGTGTAGTCGTCAGGGCCGACGCTTGGGACCCACCGATTATTAACCGGCCGCTTTTGGGCGGGTCCCGTGGCGAGGAGGGGGTTGACGAATCGACGGTCGAGCACGCTCCTGAGAACGGGGTGACTGAGATCGAGGACCCCAACACGGATGCCACGGAAGATGGGTCTGCCGAGGTCGAGGTGCCGCCCGACATCATCTTCCTCGATCCACCCTACTCGATGGTCGCCGAGGATCCGGTCAAGTCGATGGCGCGCGCCCGACGGTTGTTGGATCGCACGGCGCCGAATGGTTGCGTTTTGTTCCACTTCGAAAGTGGTGTGCTCGACGAAGATGACTTCGACACGGATCTCGACGTCGACCTGCGCGAGTGGGGCACCAGCGTCATCGCGATGCTGTGGCGGAAAGGCGAAGCACCGGAGTCAGTTTACAAGCGCCGCGCCAAAGAACGCGCGCGCGGTGGCGAGTAGCGATGTTCTTGGCCGACGACTCTATTGGCCGACGACAACCCGCAGCGCGTTGCTGAGACCCTGATACGGCGGATTCGTTCCGGGCAGCAGTTCAATCACGAGAGCTTGCGCGTGCAGCTCCGTGCCCATGACCTGCGATGAGTAGTTGGTCAGCGGCAACGGCACCGTGGTGCTAAACAGCGAGGCCGGCACGATCCACGTCAGCACGATCTGCTGCGTGTCGATCGACTCCTGACATCCCATGCCGGCGTACTGCGGCAAGATCGATGGCACGCCAACTGGTGCGGCGCCCGCGCTGAACACGAAGATCACATACTCGCCGAAGATGCCGGTGGTGTTGTCGACAACGAAGCCAAACTGGCTGTTGCCGAGCAACGGCAGCGATGTCGCGCTCAGCCCTGGCAACCCGAGCAGGTGATGACCTGGCAACGTGCAAGCCGTGCCATACGCCTGCACGACGGCACCGGTGATGTTGGGCATCAGTGGCGTTGGCGTGAAGTCGGCAAACCAACTCTCATCGGGATGTGTGGTCGTGCCGATTGTATCTGGGTCGCGGGCAATGCTGCCAGTTACGGGGATGCTCGGCGTGTAGCGGCCGATTTCCCATAAGCCTGCGCTGATGGCGAGGTTCTCGCGCTGGAAGCCCGATGTGCCCCAGCTGACCCAGTCCCGCATGAACGTCGGCGAGATCACCTGCGCGTTGTTCTGCGTGGCAATCAGCGCCGCGGCCCCTTCATTGCCGCTCAGGGCTTCGCTACCGAGTCCAAACAAGAAGCCGTACGGCGACGTGCCGGTGTAGAGATTGCCTGGCGCAGGCGTTGCTGGGGCCGTTTGGTGCCAATGAACGCGTAGAAAGGCGTTTGGCGCCAGGGTCGTGCCAAGCGGAAAGCCCCACCAATAGTTGTTGGGCAGCCCCGCGGTCGTAGTCGCGCAGTGCAGCGTCCACGTGCCGATATTCACCGTGCTGGTGCCGCGGTTGTGCACTTCGATCCAAGTCTCGGTGGCATCGGCGCGCACCTCGCTCAGGATTACGTCCTGAGCCTGACTGCGCACGGCTGCCGAGCCTAAGAGGGCGGCGAGCAGCATGGTGGTGAGACGATTTGTAGCTGTTGCGATAATCATCAAGGTTCAATCTGGGTGTCGATTCTCACATCAGTTCGTCGTCGGACCGTTGTGTTCTTGAGCAGTCCGCTATGTCGTCGATGACGTCGGCGATTGCCGGCAGCTGCGCGTGCAGGTCCCTGGTGATCCCCTTTGGGAATGCTGGCAATGAGGCGTCAAGGCCGTGGGTAGATGGGGCCGATAGCCATCAATGCGCAGGCAACTGCGCACCACATGCACCCGGGTTCCTACAACTTGACGACGTCAAATCCTGACATTGATCGCATTGTCCAAGAACTATTGGACGGTGATCTCAGCAAGGCGCAGCGCATCAAGCGTCTGCGCGAGCTTGCTGCATCAGGCGACGACGTTCCCGAAGAGTTGATGGACCAGGCACTGCGCAAACTGATGGAGCGGATCACCGAGTGACCGCGGCCCCTAATCGATCCAAAGACCAAAACAGAATCGCCATGAGATCTGCGTTGCTTGTTTCCTTCCTGCTCGTCGCCGCCGCGCTTCCTGCGCAAGGCCGAGTGTTCGGTGTCGCTGTTCACACCAACCTTGAGGCCATGCGCGCCAACCCGACTGCCTTCCATAATGTGAAGGTCAAGTTCACGGTGCAGTTTGCGTCGCTAGGTCGGATTTCGAATCCGTTCTTCACGAAGTTCGTGCCGACCGACTACGCCAACTTCTACGCGTGGGGTGACGAGCAGAAGATCTGGCAGGAGAAGGTCTACAACGATGTGTTTGGCACGCTCTTTCTGAGCAAGACCAACCGGCAACTCCATAGCCTCTACTCGCTGCGCCTCTACCAGCGCATCCAGTGCACGGCGGTTGTTCGCAACACGTTCCAAGGTCTGCCGTGGCTCGAAGTGCTCGAGTTCGCCGTGCTCGATGAGCACCTGGACACGGCTGTGCTGACGCACATGCACCGCGGCGAGAACCTGATGAAGCAACGCCTGTGGCAGCGCGCCATCACTGAACTGTCGCTGGCTCCCGGCGCGGGCGTTCCGAAGACCGTCACCAAGGCGGCCCACAAGAACCTCGGCGTCTGCCTGCTCCGCATGGGTGAGTCTCAGGCTGCCATCGGTTACCTGCAGTCGGCCTCTGCCATGAGCAAGGGTCGCGACTTTGAGGTCGAAAACTTGCTGGCCATGGCCAAGAGCAGTCCGGCGAAGGCGATCGACCGAACGGTCGATTCGAGCACTCTCCAGGACAGTGAGCGCCCCATGTGGGAGGCCTTTGAAGGCGATCGGGCGGCCACGCCGATGACTCGCGTGCTCGGTCGCTGAAAATCGGTGCCCTAGGGGGCATTGTCATGGGCCCCTGAAGGCCCATGAGTACGACGAGCACCCCGCCCCTCCCCGCCGAACGTTTGACCAAGGGTCCGTTCTGGCTGGCCATTGCCATGGTCGTTGTGACGATCGTCACGATTCTCTGGGGAGCCATGACGACGAGTACCGGGTCTGGGCTCGCGTTTACTGGCTGGCCGCTGTCCGACGGCAAGCTGATGCCCGAGCGCAGCTACACGACGGTGCCCGGCTTCCTCGAGCACTTCCATCGCATCTTTGCCTCCCTTGCGGGCCTGCTGGCACTGTGGCTGGCGTTGTGGCTGTCGCACGGCAAGCTCGGGGATGCGAAGGCGCGCAAGACTGCCTGGTTTGGCGGGTTCTTGATCCTGACCCAAGGTGTGTTCGGTGGTGTCGGCGTCCTGCTGGAGTTGCCGGTGTTCACGTCGGTGACGCACGCCACGCTCGCGCAATTGACGTTGGCGACGTTCGCTTGGAGCGCCTACCAGCTTTCGGGTCGCTACCGCCAGACCCCGCCGGCAGAGGGCGTTGCACCCGGCACCGGCCGCAAGCTGGTGATGTTTGCGTTGGGGATCCTGGTCGTGCAGACCATCGTTGGTGCAATCGCCCGCCACAGCAACAGTCCGCACGCCCTGTGGACCCACGTTGGCAACGCGTTCGTGGTGTTCTTGGTCGCGACGATTGCGACGGCGTTCGCGATTGGCCGCATGGGCGACACGCCGGGGATTCGTGGCCTGGCCCGCGCAATCGTGCTGCTGTTGATCCTGCAGATTGCACTAGGCTTCGTCGCCTTGGCTATCCGCAACAACGCTGGCAAGACTCCGGAGAACGTCGCCAACCTCGGCACCGCCGCAGTGATCTCGGTGCACGTTCTGTTTGGTGCCTTGCTGACCGCCCTGATGGCGTCGCTCGCTGCGCACGTCTTCCGCGCCACCCGCATGCCCGACCCGTCATGACAATGACCAAGGCCGGGACCCTGCGCGCCTACTGGGAACTCGGCAAGCCACGGCTTTCGATGATGGCCGTGTTTGCGGTGGTCGCTGGTGCCTACATGGGCTGGCCGTCGCATACGTCGCACCCGCCGATGGATCTGGTCGTCATGACGACGATCGGCACGTTCTTGGCGGCGATCGGCGCGGCGGCGCTCAACATGTATCGCGAGCGCGATCTCGACCCCCTGATGGTACGCACGCAAGGGCGGCCGTTGCCGACGGGACGGTTGTCGCCGCGCAACGTGGTGGTGTTCGGCGCGGTGATGTCGGTTGCCGGTGTGCTTCTCGTGTTGCTGAGTTCGCCGTTGGCTGCGGATGGTTCGCGTGCGATCGGTGAATGGAACTGGGCGGCCGCGGGCCTTTGTGCGCTGATCGTCGTCAGCTACGTGCTCGTCTACACGCCGATGAAGACCCGCACGCCGCTCAACACGTTGGTCGGTGCGATCCCGGGCGCTTTGCCGCCGGTCGTCGGCCACGCCGCAGCCGTTGGCTATTTGGCCAAACCACAGTTGGTCTTGTTTGCGATCCTGTTCTGCTGGCAGATCCCGCACTTCCTAGCCATTGCGTGGCGCTATCGCGAAGACTACGCCCGCGCGGGCATGCAGATGTTGCCCGTCGTAGATCCGACTGGCCATCGCACTGGCATCGCGATGCTGCTTTACGTTGGTGGTCTGGGCATCGCGAGCCTCGTGCCCTACGTCACGCAGATGGTCGACGATCGATACCTCGTGATCGCGGTCTTGCTCGACGTGCTGTTCATCGTGCCCGTGTTGTTTGCGGCATTGACGCGGCGCGACGTCGCCATGCGAATGACCTTCATCGTGTCGATCATCTACCTGCCGCTCTTGTTGATCGCGATGGTGTGGACGCGTTTATGAGTGAGACCCATGCAGTCACCGCTGCGGATGTTGCGTTTGCCTATGGTGAACGTGCCGCGTTGCGTGGCGTGTCGTTTGCAGTCGAAGCCGGTGCTTCGTTTGGCTTCGTCGGGCCAAATGGCTCGGGCAAGTCGACGTTGTTCAAGCTGTTGTCGACGATCTTGCCGCAGCAGGCTGGTTCGATCACGATGCTCGGCCACGACCTCTTGCGCGAATCCGCCGCGATTCGCCGCCGCATCGGTGTCGTCTTCCAGTCGCCGGCCGTCGACAAGAACCTGACCGTGCTCGAGAACCTGCGCTACGCGGGCCTGCTGCTCAATCTGGGCGGCAAGGAGCTGAAGATGCGCATCGACGAAGCGCTCGCCGCAGCTGTTCTGACCGATCGCAGAGCCGATCCGGTCGCGGAACTGTCCGGTGGCTTGCGCCGCCGCGTCGAGATTGCCAAGTGTCTGATGGCGCGACCCGACCTGGTGCTGCTCGACGAAGCGAGCACCGGTTTGGATCCCGCCGCCCGCCGCGAGATGTGGAAGGTGCTGCGCGCGCAAGACAACTTGACGATCTTGTTCACGACGCACCTGATGGAAGAAGCCGCCGAAGCAGATCGCCTGATGCTGCTCGATGAGGGCCAGGTCGTCGCCAGCGGTCGACCGGGCGAATTGATGGAAGAGGTCGGCGGCCAGGTGCTCGAGATCGAGACGGTCGAAGCAGCCGCACTCGTTGCCGAGCTGCGCGACGCCTTCCAGGTGGATGCCGTGCAGGTCGACCAGACCGTGCGTATCGAAGGCGAAACCGTGCAGGAACTCGTGCCCGAAGTGATGAAACGCTTTGGCGACCGCATCCGCCGTCTGCACCTGGCGCACCCTTCGCTCGAGGATGTGTTCTTGCATCGCACCGGCAAGCGCTTCGTGGTGCAGGATCCGGAGCCAGACCTCAAGAAGAAGAAAAAGCGGAGGCGGTCATGAGACGCGCGGTCTATGCGTTGTGGCACCGCGAGATCATCCGCTTCGTGCGGGATCGTTCGCGGCTGACCGGTTCGCTGATGCAGCCAGTGATCTTCTGGCTGATGTTCAGCGGCGCGCTGCACGGCTCCTTCAAGCCGTATGGTATGGACTACGGCGTCTACTTCTTCACCGGCACGCTCGCGATGATCACGCTGTTTACGGCGATCTTCTCGACCATCACGGTGATCGAAGACCGCAAGGAAGGCTTCCTGCAGGGTGTGCTGGTCTCGCCCGTGCCGCGCTCCGCGATCGCACTCGGCAAGATCCTCGGCGGCTCGACGCTCGCGTTGGGCCTCGCTGTGATCTTCTTGCTTCTGGCGCCGTTCACCGGCATTGAGCTCGAGTTGGACCGGGTGCTGATGTCGATCGGCGTGTTGGCGCTGCTGTCGATCGCCGTCACCGGCCTTGGCTTCACGCTGGCGTGGCTCATGGACAGCACCGCCGGCTACCACGGCATCATGATGTTGTTCTTGATGCCGATGCTGTTGATGTCGGGCGCGTTCTTCCCGATCGAAGACGCGCACTGGTTGATCAGCTGGGTGCGCCACGTCAACCCGATGACTTACGGCGTCGGTGCCCTGCGCCACGCGCTGCAAGGATCGGCGCCGGGTTGTCCGACGTTCGCCGTCTGCATGATCGGAACCGTGATCTTTGCGACCGCCATGTTCGCCCTCGGGACCTTTGTCGTGACCCGTCGCAGTTCCCGCGACGCCACCTGACCCATGCTCGCCGCCTTCGACTTCCGAATCCTCGCCGACATCGACGCGATCCTCAACAGCATCGCCTTCTTGCTGATCTGTGCAGGCTTGATCGCCGTCAAACGTGGCCACATCGAGCTGCACAAGAAGCTGATGCTGTCAGCGGTTGGTTGCTCGGCGCTGTTCTTGGTCTGTTACCTGACCTACCACTTCACCTGTGAACCGGTGAAGTTTCAGGGCGAGGGCACGATCCGAACCGTGTTCTTCGTGCTGTTGATCACGCACATTGTGCTCGCCGTCGTTCAGGTTCCGTTGATCCTGAGAACGGTGTATCTCGGCCTGAAGGATCGTCGGGAGACCCACAAGAAATGGGCGAAGATCACGACACCGATCTGGCTGTATGTGTCGGTGACGGGCGTGGTGATCTATTTGATGCTCTACCAGATGTAGGTTGGTTGCGTTCGTCAACGGCCCTGCCCTGATCTTTGCTTCGCGCTACATCTTCGAGTTTGTGTCGCGTTCCATGCGCGCCTTGAGCCAATCTAGTTTGGCCGCATACATCAGGCGCTCGGCTTCATGCACATCGAGGATCGATCTCCGGCCAGCTTCGTGGCGCAGTTCGGCGTCGGCGTGCACGAGCTTGCTCTGCTCGAACAGCTTCAAGCTCAGTGCGAGCTTCTGTTCGAGTAGTTTGTTTGCGCTGAGGGGGGTGTGTTGCATGTCGGGTAGGCCGTCACCGTCCGTGTCGAGCATCATCAACTCGTCCGCTGGCAAGAGACCGGTGCGCGCGAGTGCGAGCTTCGTATCGATGACGCGGATGGTCGCCTTGGCCACTTTGGCTTCGCTCGTCATCAGCTGAGTTGAGCTGACGCGGCCGGCGGAGCGCAACCGTTCCAAGCTCAGGTGACCCTGCTTGACAATGTCGAGCATCTCTTGGCGGGCTTCGATCTTCTGCAGATGCAGCAGCACCGTCTGTTGGTCCTGCGGCCGCTCGAGCACGGTTACCTTCTCACCCAACCCATCTCCATCGATATCGATGAGGCCTTGCGACGTCCCAGGTGTTGCACAGCTTGCGAGCAAGCAGGCCGCTAGGAGAGAAGGAATGGTGAGGTGCGCCAACATGATGGTTGTGATCATACCGTGAGGGGACATTGCACGATTGGCAGGCCTGCGAGTTCCCTTTGGGACACGTCCCGTCTGCGTACCACGCGGCCGAGAACCAAACTTGCCCGCTAGGCCACGGGCTACAGTGCGCTCTTCTCCCACGCCCAAAGCGAAACATGATTCGAACCGTCTCCGCTGTCCTCATCCTCGGGGGCCTCTTCAGTGCATCACTCAACGCACAAGGCCGCCCCGAAGGCGCGCCGCGCTTCTCTAAGAAGGTGCTCGTCACAGCGTTCGACGACGACAAGAACGGCCGCCTAACCGGCGCGGAGCGTGCGGCCGCCATCAAGTGGATCAAGGATGACCGTGAGAAGAACCCGCCGCGTCGGCGCGGCAGTCGGCCAGCACCCGAGTCGGAGTTGCAGCCATACGAGGTCGCCAAGGACAGCGTCAAGCACTACGCCGATCGCGATCTCTACGACCTCACGGTGATCCGGACGGTCTTCCTCGACTTCGCCAATGCCAATTGGTCCGAAGACATGAAGCTGTTCTATCGCACGGACATCGATGAGCCGGCGACTGCCACCATCGATGGTGTCACCTATCCGGGCGTTGGCGTGCACTTTCGCGGATCGTCGTCGTACTTCTCCGTCGTCAACCGGGACAAGAAGTCGATGTCGTTGTCGTTCGACCACGAAGACGATAAGCAGCGGTGGGGAGGCCTCAAATCGGTCAACCTGCTGAGCGGGCACGCGGATCCGTCCTACATGCGTTCGGTTCTGTTCGCGCACATCGTTGGCAAATACGTCAAGTCGCCGAAGGCGTGCTTCGTGCACCTCGTGATCAATGGCGAGAGTTGGGGGCTCTACATCAACGATCAGCAACTCAACAAGGACTTCATCAAGCAGGCGTTCGCAACCAAGAAGGGTTCGCGCTGGAAGATTGGCCCCAACTTCAATGGCGAGGCGGCGCTCGCCTACCAAGGCGCCGAAGTGAAGGACTACTCGACGAACTACGAACTGAAGTCCGGTTCGAAGAAGAAGTCGTGGCGGGCACTGATCAAGCTGTGCAAAACGTTGAGTCAGAGTTCGCCGGAGCAGCTCGAGAAGGCGCTGCCGGCGATGCTCGACATCGATCACGCGCTGTGGTACCTCGCGCTCGACAACGTGCTCATGGACGGTGATGGCTATCACTACCGCGGCAGTGACTACGCGATCTACCTGCACCCGAACGGCAAGTTCTACCCACTGTTCCGCGACAACAACGAGTCGTTCAACTACGGCGGTGGTCCGGGTGGATTCGGTCGTGACAGCGGTGGCCGCCGCGGTGGTGGCCGGGGTAGGCGGCCGCGTGGCGCGATCATGGATCCGTTGAAGCTCGCCGATGAAGAACGCGCTGCGCTCTCAAGCAAGATGTTGGCCGTGCCGGCGTGGCGCGCGAAGTATCTCGACCATTGCCGCGAGCTGCGCGACACCTGGGTGAACTGGCAGAAGGTCGGCCCGATCCTCGCCGGTTGGCGCAAGATGATTGAGCCGATCGTCGCCAAGGACGACAAGGGGCTCTACGGCTACGATGCGTTCAAGGACGCGCTTGGCGAAGGCTCCGGGCGCACGCCGGGCTTGGCGAAGTTCTTCAAGGAGCGGCGCGAGTTCTTGGATGAGGTGGCTTCGCTGAAGAAGTGAGTGCGGGTCAGCCGCGGTCAGGGTTTGCCGATCTTTAGATCGGCGCGGTGCGGGTAGTGCAATTGATGTGTATTGCACTGCCCACACGGCCGAGCACGATCTAGTTGATCGTGCCGACGCCGCCTTCCGACAACGTCCACAAGGCGCCGAGCTCAATGGCTTGCTGGAACACCTGCATGCCAACTAGCGCGGCGTTGTTGGGGATCGTGAGGCCATGGGTCGCACTGCCGGCGTTGATCACGAGCAGGTCGGCAATGGTTGGCTGGGCCAGGGCGGTGCAACCGACTGCGAACGCCGGCAGGGCGAGCGGAATCGAGATCTGCGACAAGCCGGTGACCATTGCGGCTGGGCCGGTGGCCAGGCCGTTGACGGCAACCTCGAAGGTCGTGCCAAGGGTCGGCAGGCTGACGAGTTGCAGGCTCGGAGCACTTGCGCCGTTGTTGCAGCCTGAGCCGTAGCTACTCCAGCTTGCTTGGTTGCAGCCGGCGTCGTCGATGCGGAACGCGTCGAGCGCGGCCTCGGTTACCGAGTCGTTCGGCTGGTCCTCGGTGGAGTAGCGCAGCACGAACTGGTTCGGCGATGGGAACAAGCTGAGCACGTCGATCGTGCGCAGTTCCCAGCCGGCGGTGCCGGTGATGACTTCGACGGTGGTCCAGGTGGAGCCGCCGTTGTTCGAGGCGCTGATGGTCAGCACGTCGTTGCCGGTGCTGTCGAACCAGATCGCGTAGGTGACGGTCGGTGCCGACGAAGTTGACAGGTCGACGGTGTCCGTAATCAGTTCGGTTGGGCCGCCGTCGACGTCGACGTTGTTGGCGTTGCCGGTTATCCAGCATTGGCCACTGCCATCGTAGTCGCTGGCGGGGCCGCGCGGGTCAACCGGGACACCGCGCTCCCACGCACCGGTTGCGAGGGCCGTGTTGACGACGGACCAACCGGCGGGGTTGGTGTTGAAGTTGAAGTTGCGTAGCACGTTGAGCGCGTCCGCCGAGGGCCGGCTGTAGCTCGTGCCTGGTGCGTTTTCGGGGGCCGTGTAGGTGACGAGGTCGGTGCCTTGGGCACTGAAGTAGAACGACACCGTCGAGCCACAGATCGTGGCCGGTACGGTTGCGTCAAACGTTGTTGGGTTGACGGTTGTCGGCACGATCGCTTGGAACGCGCCGCCCGTCGAGACGTGCAGGCGAACCGATCCGGCGACGAGTGGCACGGAGCCAGCAATGACGGTGCGGATCGTGGTGGAACCATTTGATTGCACGAACTGCGGCAGGCCGTTCGGGAAGGTGAACTCAACGCCCGGGCAATCGCAGATGCCCTGCGGGTTGGCGAGTGCCGCCTGCAGGCCGGCGTGGTTGCTACCGGTGCCGATGTTGGAGCCGCCGGTCGACGAGCAACCGCCGTGTGTGTGGATGCCGATCGCGTGGTTGGTGCCATCGACGATCACCGGCGAGCCGGAGTTGCCGCCGGTCGTGTCGGTGGTGTAGCGCACGGTCGAACCACTGAAGCTGAAGTACGGGCCCGCGTGCGTCTTTTGCACAAGGTGCCAGGTCGGCGAGACGGGCGACGTTGTCGAGCCGTTGCCGGTGATGCGGATGTTCTGGCCGCTGACGGACGGCGGCGTGGTTTGCAAATCAAACGCCTGCATGCCGTTGGCGTTGTACGGGCTCAAGCCGGTCGTCGAGTTGTCGAACACGCCGAAGTAGGCCCAGTCGTTGCCGACGCCTTGGCCGCCGTTCGTTTGCAGCGAGCCCGTGTCGACCGCGTATTGGTCTTGTGGGCCCGGGTGCTGGATGGAGCCACCCCCGGACGACAGTGGCACGTTGAACTCAACTACCTGCAGGCCGGAGCCAGCGCAGTGGCCAGCGGTCAGCAGGCAGTGCTTGCAGTCGTTGATCATCCACGACGTGCAACCGGTTGGCTGGTTGCGACCGACGCGACCATCGTTGCTGAGCTGCCGATCGTCCGTTGGCCCGCAGATCGTGTCGACACCCAGAGGTGCGGCAGGGCCGGCAATGGCGTTCTTGAGGATGATTCGGTTGTCGCCGGTGTTGGCGTGTGCCAGCAGTTCGACCAAGACCGTGTCGCCGTTGAAGTAGGCCGACGTGTCTTGCCACTCACCGATGTGACGCAGGTGCTGCGTCTGCACGGCACCGTCCAACATCGATGTGATGCGCAAGAACGAGCCGTTGAGGCTCGGGTCGGCGCTGCCGGAGAGCATCACGCCTTCGTACTCGAGGCGCAGCCAGGCGGAGCCGGCGACACTGACAAACTTTGACCAGACCACCTGCGGGATGCCGATCGTCGCTGGCGACGACGACTGGTTGTTGACCAGACCCGAGTCGATGTTGAGGAAATGAGAACTGCTTTCTTCTGGCACAGCTTGCGCACAGAGAGCGGTAGCGAGCAGCGCGGCGGCTGCAAAGCGGAGGATGGCCATGGGAGGGTGGGGGAGGGGCGGAGGGCCATGAGAGTGTACCAAGGAATGCGGCCCTTGATGGCGCTTTACGGAGGCAACCTGCCACCTCTGACAACTCCTGTGCACAGTGTCGGTGGCGTCGGAGCTTCCCTACCGCCATGCTTCGCGGTGCAACGACTCATGCTGCACACACTGCACATCCGCAATCTTGCTTTGATCGAACGCGCCGAATTGCGTATGGCCGATGGCTTAACGGTCGTTTCCGGCGAAACCGGGGGTGGCAAGTCGCTGTTGATCACGGCGCTCAAGCTGCTGCGCGGCGAGAAAGCCGCGGGCGCCCTCGTGCGACACGGTGAACCGGAACTGCAAGTCGATGGCGAGTTTCGGCTCGGGTCGGGTGCGCGAAGTTTGGCGATCACCAAGTTCGTGGCGGAAGCCTGCGGTGGCGCGGTCGACGACGACTTGTTGCTGGTGACACGCATCGTCGATCGGCAGGGGCGCACCCGGGTTCGGCTTGGCGGGCGACCGGCGACGCTGTCGGCGTTGCGAGAACTCGGCAGCATGCTGCTCGAGATTCATAGCCAGGGCGAGTCGCGCGCGTTGATGCGCCCCGAGATCCAGTGTGAAACGCTCGATGCCTTCGCGGGCACCGCGCCACTGCGCCTCGAGTTTGCTGCGGCGCTCGGCAAGGCGCGTGCACTGCGCACGCGCGTCAGTCAGCAAGCCGACGGTGAGCGGCAACGTAAGCAGCGGCTCGAGTTCTTGCGCTTTCAGTTCGGTGCGATGAAGGAGTTGATGCTCGGTGAGGGCGAACTCGCGTCGCTCGATCAAGAACATCTCGTGTTGAGCAATCTCGATGCGATGCGCAACCAACTCGACACCGCGTTGACGGTGATGCAAGAAGGCGATGCCAACGTCACGGATGATCTGGCCAAGGCGGCGCGGGCGTTGCAACAAGCTGCGGCGATCGATGTGCAGCTTGAGGATGCTGCCGAACAGATGGCACAGATCGAAGATCTCGTCGCCGACGTTTGCCGCAAACTACAGTCAGGTCAGGCCAGGCTCGAATTGGATCCGAGCCGACTCGCCTGCGTCGAGGAGCGACTCGATGAGATCCATTCTGCGTTGAAGCGCTTTGGTCCGACCGAGCACAACTTCCGGCAGAGCTTGGTATCAACCGAGAGTGAGCTCGAAGTTGCTGAGGCTGCCGACGTTGAGCCAGAGGTGCTGATCGATGAGCTGAAGACCGCGACCGAAGCCACGGCCGCAATCGCGCGCAAGTTGATCCGTGCCCGCAAGAAGGCCGGCGCTGCGTTCGCCAAGGCGATCATGTCCGAGTTGCAGGATCTCGGCATGCCGCGCACCGAAGTGCGGGTTTCGATGGCTGAGACGTTCCAGGTGGATCGCCTGCTCGACGAAGCAACTGAGCACGGCCCGGTGCTGGTCGACATCGAAGTGCGCATCAATCCCGGTGAGCCGTTCCATTCGCTGCGGGCAACGGCTTCGGGCGGCGAACTTGCTCGCGTTGTGTTGGCCGTCAAGAAGACGCTGGCCGACCAGGATCGCGTGCCGTTGCTGGTGCTCGACGAGATCGATGCCGAGATCGGCGGGCGATTGGGTCTGGCCGTTGGCAAGAAGCTGCACGAAGTGGCGCGGCATCACCAAGTCGTCATTGTGACGCACCTGGCCCCAGTTGCGGCGTTCGCGCAGCAGCACTTCTTGGTCAACAAGCAGGTCGCTGGGGTTGGCAGCGATGAGCGCACGTGCTCGATCGTGCGCCAACTGCGCCGCAACGAAGTCGAAAAGGAACTCGCGGCGATGGCGACCGGCGACGGCTCGGATGCGTCGGCGCTCAAGCAGGCGCGCATGTTGGTTGCGAAAGCGCGCCAGAACACCGCTGCCGAGCAGGGCTAACGTCGTTGCCGCAAGTGAGTCGGCCGAACGATACCAAGGCTGGCGCAGGAGACGTTTGGCGATGTCCTGAGAGTGCTTCAGTCGGTGCGCTTCGGTCTCGATTTGGCTGGCGTCGGTGAGATGTGCTTTCGACTGCACGAGTGCCTTTCGCTTGGCATGCCGGTTTGGCGCCCGTTAGCCAGTCAGGTTGTGCTGCCGCGTGGGTTGCGCAACGTCGTTGTGCGCGATCCTGCAGATGTGCGGGTTACCGATGTCGACTCCGTGCGCGCGATCTACGCGCAGCACTACGCGCCACGCGCCGCGGCCACGTGGTTGCTGGAGCGTCTCGATGCGGCGCCGGATCAGTACTGGATGTACGTGGCGACGAACAATGCGCCAATCGCCAGCAAGTAGAGCTGGAACATCAGCGGCAGGATGAACTTGATCCAGCGCTCGAACGGGATGCGCCCCAGCGCGAGCATGCCCATCAACAAGGCATTGGTCGGAACGATCATGTTCATGAAGCCGTCGCCGACCTGGTAGGCGAGCACCGCCGTCTGCGGCGTGACTTCGCAGATCTCGGCGAGCGGGGCCATGATCGGCATCGTTACGTATGCCTGCCCGGAGCCTGACGGGATGAACACGTTGGCAATGCTCTGCACGATCAGCATGCCGACCGATGCGAGGAACGGGCCGAGCTCCGAGATGGTCTCGGCGATACCGTTGATGATCGTGTGGATGACGGTGCCGTCGGTGAGCACGACTTCGATCGTGCGTGCGACGCCGATCAACAGAGCTGTCGTCGTCATCTCGGCGGCGCCCTGGCAGAACCTTGTTGCGGCGGTGTTGGGTGAGACCTTGCCGACGATGGCCGAGACGATGCCGAGACCCAGGAACAGAGCCATCAACTCGGTGAAGTACCAGTCGTGCTTCGCGGAGCCCCAAACGAACGTCACGATCGCTGCCGCGAAGCAGATTAGCACGATGATGCGCGAGCCGTTCAGCTTGACGTTCTCGGGCATTTCGTAGCCCGTGGAGTAGTCGATGTCCTTGACCAGGCTGCGCTGCGGGTCGGCCTGTACTTTGCGCGCGTAGCGCATGATGTGGATGATGCCGATCGCTGCCGCGATCAGCATGAAGATCACCCGAAACTCCCAGCCCGATTGTCGTTCGACGCCGGCGATGTCCTGCGCGATCGTCACCGTGAACGGATTGACTGCGGCGCACCCGTAACCGACCCCGGCACCGATGTAGACGATGCCGAGTGCTACGACCGCGTCCATCTTGAGCGCGAGGCACAGCGTGACCAGGAGTGGCACGAATGGCATGTATTCCTCGGCCATGCCAATGGTCGACGAGCCGACCGCAAACAACAGTGTCATGCCCGCAACCAGCAGAACGGGTTGTCCGGAGAACGCCTGGATCGCTCGGCCGATGAGCGCGTCGATGGCGCCGGTTGCCCGCACGATGCCGATCACGCCACCGACCACGAATACGAAGAAGATGATGTCCTGTGCTTCCTTGAAGCCTTTGGAGATCGAGGTCAGGGTCGCGTGCCATGGCAGCGATTCGCCCTCGTCCACGGTCGCATAGGTGCCTGGCACTACCCGCTTGCGGCCTTCCGCGGCAGACTTCCAATCGCTGATTACCTTCGCGTCTGGCGGGGCGCCGTCCGCAATCCACTGGTGCAGGAGGGCGCCAACGGCGGCTTCGATCTGAGTGCCACGGCGCCAGGGTTCGCCTTCGGCCGGCTTGCCGGCTTCCCAATCCTTGATCGTCTGTGCGGAGACGATGAACAGGGCGCCCAGTTGCTTCACGGTGAGCCCGCGATCTTCACGGGCCTTGGCAACTCGGTCGCGCAAGGGCGCCTGACCCTCGATCTCGGAGTAGGCCTCACCGGCGGTTGGCTTGGGCTCGGTCTCGAACTCGCCTTGTGGCAGCACGTACGTCAGCAGTTGGCCGACGATCACCATGGCGAAGATCAGAACTAGCGAATGCGGGAAGCGGCTTGGCTTGTTCACGCGGCCATCATGGCGTCGTTTCCCTGGCGTTGCGATGTTTTGCCGCGTGAGCCAGGCAGACCATGCGGATAGACTACGACCCTCCGTGGCAACGCCCTGCAAGCCGTCCACCATCAATAACGTGCTCGAACCCTTCTTGCTGGACCGTCGGTTGCTGCCCAAAGTTTGGGGCGGTCGAGCGCTGCAGGACAAACTCGGGATCCCATTGCCGGGGGCCGACGCAGCCGACGCGCAGCCGATCGGCGAAGCGTGGGAACTGTTTGACCGGCCCGATGGTTCCAGCAAGCTGCGCGGCACCGAGACCCGACTGGCCGACCTGATGCGCAGCGATGCCGAGGCGATCGTTGGTCGCGGCGTGCGCCTCGGTTACGGCGGCACCTTCCCGTTGATGCTCAAGTTTATCGACGCGCACCGTGGCTTGTCCCTGCAGGTGCATCCGAGCGATCGTGACGCCAAGGGGGATATGGGCAAGAACGAGTGCTGCCTGATCCTGCATGCGCGCGATGACGCGCGCATCGTGCACGGCGTCAAGCCGGGTGTGGATCGCGATGAGCTCCTCGCCAAGTGGGAGACCGCTGAGGTCGAGTCGATACTCTACTCGTTTGCACCCGAGGTCGACGACATGATCCACATCCCGCCAGGCACGCCGCACAGCCTTGGTCCGGGGCTCGTCGCGTTCGAGGTGCAGGAAAACAGCGACCAGACCTACCGCTTCTACGATTGGGGGCGGGGTCGCGAGACGCACGTCGATTGCGCGCGTGACGTGGTCAACCTGGTCGCCAACGAGCGGCCGCCAGTCAAGCGCTCGACCTCGCTGCCCGACGGCGGCGAGTTGCTGCTGGCAACCGAACACTTCGTGGTGCGCCGCTATGAGCTGGCGCGACGAATCGAGTTGGCGACAAGCGGTCGCTATTTGACGCTCACAGTTCTTAACGGCAGTGGGCGCTTGCAGTGGGCGAGCGGCGCGAACGAGAGCTCGCTCGCGGTTGGCAAGTGCGACACCGTACTCGTGCCCGCCTGCGTTTCGATGGTTGCAGTAGAGCCCGACGGCGAGATTGACTTCGTCGCTTGCGACCCGGGGACACGATAAATGGCCAAACGTCACGAAGACCGGTTGCCTGGGCAGCGCTTTGCGCGCACCGGCACGGCGAGCAAGAAGACAGCAACCAAGGCGCCGGCCAGGAAGGCACCCGCAAAGAAGGGCCCAGCCAAAAAGGGTCTGGCCAAAAAGGGTCCGGCCAAGAAGGGCCCGGCCAAGCGCGGCACGTCGTTGCGCACGGCGCCGGTCAAGCGCGCGCCCCTGCGTGGCAGCAAGCGCAAGGCGGAGGGACTGACCGTTACGCCGAGTTCGATCTTCAAGGACTCGGTGGTCACCAAGGATGGCTTGGTTCGCCTCAACCACTTCCTTGCGAAGGCTGGCGTCTGCAGTCGCCGCGCGGCCGATGATTTGGTCGAGGCCGGTCGCGTCACGGTCAACGGCGAGATCATTCGCGAGCACGGCGTGCGCGTCGACCCGACCGACGATGAGGTGCGCTTCGATGGTGTTCGCCTTGAGCCGGAGCGCGTGGTCTACGTGCTGCTCAACAAGCCGACTGGTGTCGTCTGCACCAACGCTGCGGACGAACAGAAGAAGCGCGTCGTGGATCTGTTACCGATGATTCGTGGTCGTGTGTTCACCGTTGGCCGTCTTGACATGGATAGCGAAGGCCTGCTGATGATCACCAACGATGGTGCGTTTGCGCAGGAGATGACGCATCCGAGCTATGGTGTCAGCAAGCTGTATTCGATCGTGGTTCGTGGCCGCATCGACGACAAGAATCTGACCAAGGCGCGCGGCGGCGTGTGGTTGAGCGAAGGCCCGACCGCCGGCATGGAGATCAAGATCGAACGCCTCGCCAAAGAGCGCACGTTCTTGAAGGTGACGCTGCGCGAGGGCAAGAACCGCGAGATTCGCCGCGTGTTCGCCAAACTCGGTTATCCCGTGACGTCACTGAAACGCATCCGTATTGGCCACCTGAGTCTGCACGGATTGCGCGCGGGCGCGTGGCGGTTCTTGCAGTTGGATGAGATTGGCAAGTTGCGCGATCTGGCTCGCGAGGAGCAGGCAGCGGGTGGTGCGACGGCGCCGCGACGGCGCAATGCCTTCGCCGAGACTGGTGTGCGGTCGCGCACGAAGTCCCGGCCTAAGCCGCCTGCGAAGACCGCAGCGAAGGCCCCTGCGAAGCCCGGGTCGAGGTCCGGCCCTAAGCCGAAGCCCAGACCCAAGCCCAGACCTGCTCCGCAATCTCGGAGCACCGCCCGGACCAAGCCCGCGCGCAAGCCCGCGCGCAAGCCCGCGCGCAAGCCTGCTGCCAGGACCAGCCGACGCGGATGAAGACTATGGAAATCGAGATGTTGCCCGACGTCGATGTCGTCGAGCTCGACAACGGCTTTCGCGCGTTGCTCGTCGAGCGCGGTCCACTGCCAGTTGTCGCTTCGGTGCTCTGGTATCAGGTGGGTTCGCGCGATGAACACACCGGCGAGACCGGCTTGTCGCACTTCTTGGAGCACATGATGTTCAAAGGCACGCCCGAGTTTGGCAAAGGCCAGATCGACGTGCAGACGAGCAAGATGGGCGGCAGTAACAACGCCTTCACCGACACGGACAGCACGGCCTATTACTTCTCGATGGCTGCGGATCGTTGGGAGACTGCGCTTGAGATCGAAGCGAGTCGCATGCGCGGCTGCCTGCTCGACCCGGTCGAGTTCGAAAGCGAGAAGAGCGTCGTGCTCGAAGAGTTGGCGATGGGTGAGGACGAGCCGTGGCGGCCGCTGTTTCAGGCGAGCGAGTCGATGCTCTACCAAACGCATCCGTACCACCATCCGATCATTGGCTACAAGGAAGAACTCGAGCGCCTCGATGCGGCCAGCATGCGCGCATACTACGAGCGCCACTACGGCCCCAATCGCGCGTGCCTGACGGTGGTCGGTGCGATCGACAAGAAACGCACGCGTCGTCGCATCAAAGAGTTGTTCGGCAGCATCCCGCGCGCGCAGGAGCGTCAGACCGCGATTGCAGAACCGCAACCGCAGGGCGAGCGTCGGGCCGTCTTACACACGCCGCACTCGGTGACGCGCCTGTGTATCGGGTTCCCTACTTGCCGTACGGGCGAACGCGACGACTACGCGCTTGATCTGATCGCGAACGATCTCGGCAACAGCAAGAACAGTCGGCTCTACCGCCGCCTCGTCATCAAGGATCAGACCGTGACCGACATCAGTGTGATGAACGAGCCGCGGCAGGATCCTGGTGGCTTCTTCATTCTCGCCGAACTGCATCCCGGCGTGCCCCCCGAGAAGGTCGAGAAGGCCATTCGCGAGGAGGTGGCGGAGCTGACCAAACAAGGTGTCGCCGAACGTGACCTGCGCCGCATTCGCACGCAGATCGAATCGTCGTTCTTGTTCCAAAACGAAACCGCACTCGACCTGGCCATGAAGCTGGCTCGGTTCGAAGCCGGAACGGTCAAGGGCTATCGCACACTCGAAGAGGTGCTGCCCACTTACGACTCGATGACGCGTAAGGAACTGAAAGAAACCGCGGCGAAGTATCTGCAGTTTGACCGCTCGGTGGTCGTGTGGGGACTTCCGGCGCCGGTAGCGGAGACCAAGGGGCGCAAGAAGGCGATCGCGAAGCCGAAGGCAGCCAAGAAGAAGGCAGCCAAGAAGAAGACAGCCAAGAAGAAAACACCGAAGAAGAAGGTGACCAAGAAGAAGGTCGCCAAGAAGGGCAAGGCGGGGAGCAAGAAGCAGTGAGCAAACAGATCATTCGTTTGTCCATCGCCGAACGCCAGCTCAAGAGTGGGCTGACATTGCTCTCCGTGCACAACCCGGGCGCACAGACCTACGCCTGCGTGACCTCGCTCGATGTGCGCATGGCCAACGAGGACTCGCGCTCTCCGGGCGTCGCGAACATGGTTGGTGAGTGCCTCGACGAAGGCACTTCCAAGCACAATGCGCTTGAGCTCGCTACGGCGGCCGAAAACCTTGGTGCGATGATAGAAGGCAACCATCGCGGCGGCGTCGTCATGTGTCCGGCTGCACAGCAGAAGAAGGCGACCAACCTGCTGCGCGAGATGGTGCTCGAGCCAAGTTTCCCTGCGCGCGAAGTTCGCCGGGTGCAGGCTGAGGTCATGACCGAGATCCAGGCGGAAGAAGACGACCCTCGCTCGGTCGCCGGTCGCCTGTTCCGCAAGAAGGTCTACGGCGACCATCCCCTCGGTCGGCCGCTGCATGGCACCGTCAAGAGCGTCGCGTCGATCAAGCCAAAGCAGTTGCGCGACCATCATCGCACGTGGTTCCGACCGGGTGGCGGCTACATCGCTGCTTCGGGGCCGTTTGAGCATGACGACATGCTGGATCGTCTCGAACGCGCATTCGGGAGCTTCCGCGGTAAGGCGCCGGAGCACACGCCGCAGCCGAAACTTGAGTTGGCAGCCAAGGGGTGCAACGTGCACTTGCCGATGAAGCGCGAACAGGTTCACCTGTTCTTGGGCCACCTCGGCATTCGGCGAACGGATCCGGACTTCTACAAGCTGTCGGTTTTGGATCACATCCTCGGCTCTGGCCCGGGCTTCACGTCGCGTTGTTCACGTAAGCTGCGCGATGAACAGGGCCTGTGCTACTCCGTCTCGGCCGGCATCACCGGCAGCGCCGGCGAAGAGCCGGGCACTTTCACCGCCTACATCGGCACTTCGCCCGAGCATCGCGAGAAGGCGCTCGCTGGCTTCCTCGCCGAGATCGACACGATCCGCAAGGAGTTGCCAAGCGAGACGGAGTTGCAGGACGTCAAGGACTACCTGACCGGCAGCTTTGTGTTCGCACTCGAGCGCAACAGCAACCTGGCGGCGTATGCCATCCGCGCGCGTCGCTTTGGCCTGGGCTTCGACTTCATTGAGCGCTACCCCGATCTGATCAAGTCGGTCACCGTCGAGCAGATTCGCGAAGTGGCCGAAAAGCACTTACGCCCCGATCGCCTGGCTATCATCAGCGCCGGCGCCTCCTAGCAGTCAGCCAGAACCACCTGCCAACCAGCCAGAACATGCCCGCTCCTTCTCTCGACGAAGTCCTCGATATCCTGCACGAGATCGCGCCGCTTGAACTGGCCGCCGAATGGGACAACGTTGGCGTGTTGCTGCGGCCCAACAGCGAGAGCGGTCCAGTCGCGAAGTGCATGCTGACGATCGACCTGACCGAGTCGGTGATTGCGGAGGCAAAGGCGTTCGGTGCCGATCTGGTCGTTTCTTACCACCCGCCGATCTTCAAGCCGTTGGGCCGGCTCGACGCCAACGATGCGACCCAGCGTCGCATCATCGCCGCGCTGCAGGCTGGCTTCGTCGTCTACTCACCGCACACCGCGCTCGATGCCGCAGCCGGTGGCCTCGCCGATTGGTTGATCCAGGGCGCGCTCGGCGACGACACCCCGGATGCCGTGCACGTTTGCGGCGATGGTGACTATGGTCGCTTGGCAGAGCTCAAGAAGCCGTTGGCGTTCAAGACCTTGCTCGATCGCTTGAAGGCGCTCTATGGCGTTGCCAACCTACAGGTCGCCAAGCCCGCGGGCATGAAGAGCAAGGTGAGCACGATTGCGGTTGCGGCCGGCGCCGGCAGTGGCGTGTTGCGCGGCGCATCAGCCGATGTGCTGGTGACTGGCGAGATGTCGCACCATGAAGTGCTGGCGGCGGTTGCTGGTGGCACGGCAGTCGTGTTGGCGGGTCACAGCAACACGGAGCGAGGCTTTTTGCGCATTCTCGGCAAGCGCCTAAGCTCGGAGTTCGGCAAGGGTCTGCTGGTCAAGGTCGCCAAGACTGACCGCGACCCACTGACGGTCGTCTAGGGTACGAATACGGTGCCAGGCACCGTACCCGGTCAGGTCTCGACCGGTTTCTCACTCGGGTGTCGGATCGCGTGGCGGAACACGTAGTTGACGATCGGGATGCCGAGAATCAGGCCCCAGATGCCGAACAGCTTGCCGCCGATGGTCAGCACGATCAGCACGAGCACCGGGTTCATGTGCATGTGATGCCCGTAGATCTGCGGATTGAGCACGTAGGTCTCGAGCGCGTGCACGACCATGATGATCCCAATCGCAATCAGCATGGTGCTGACGCCGCCGGCTTGCAGTGCGATCAGAGCGATTGGTGTCGAGCTGATGAACGTGCCCACAACCGGGATGAAGCTGCAGAAGAACACGATTGTCGACAGCACCAGCAGGTTGTCGAGGCCGAGGATCCAGATGCCGATGCCAGTCAGGATCGTATTGCAGACGGCGATGAACAGCTGCGCTTCGAGCGCACGGCCGAGCACGCGGCCGAAGCCGGCGATGTTCTCGGCGACTTCGTCATAGATGAAGCCGATCTTGGTGTTGCGGAGTCCCTGCACGCCGCGCTTGATCTTGCGCAGGTCGAGCACGATCAAGAACGAGAACAACAGCGACAGCAAGAACGACGACGCGTAGCTCAGGACGGACTGTCCGATCTCGAGCGGATTCTTGGCTAGCGACTCTCCCACATCGGAGACGAGGTCACGGATGATGTGCAACTCCGGCTTTGACTTCGGTTCTTCGTTCTCTTGTTCGCCGTTTCCCTGTTCGCCATTCTTCTGATCACCACCGCCTTCCTTGGGCTTGTCGGGGGTCTCGGGCTGCTGTGGTTTGCCGTTCTCCTCCGGCTTGTTGTTGGCCGGGGTGGCGTCTGGCTGTGTGCCCGGTTGGTCACCTGGGCTTGGCACGATCAATCCCTGGCTCAGCGCATCGGCATACTCGCGCGCCTCCATGTGCGTGACGAGCGAGTCGTAGACCGCCGGGTAGTCCCTCAGGAAGATGTTCGCCTGCTTGTCTGCGTCGGCGATGTACTTATCCCGTTCGTTGAGGAAGTCGCTCGCTTGCTTCTGCACTTGCGGCAGCAGCGTGAAGCCGGTCGCGAACAGCGTGCCGAGGAACACCAGGCCAACGATTATCACCCGCAAGGGTCGGTGATTGATGCGATGCGCCAGGCCTTCGACGCCGTGTGCCTGGATGTAGGCAAACACGAAGGTCAGGAAGACCAGCAGCAGAAACGGCCGCAGGATGTAGAGCACTGCAATCAGCAGGCCCCACACGAAGCAGCGGGTGGTGAGCGAGAAAATGCGATCCCATGGTGGGGGAAGCGTCTTTTCGTTGGTCTCCTCGGACGTCATGCGATGCCGACACTAAGCCGCATCGTCGAGTCTGAAAAGCTGCGATCGCGGAATGTCGTGTGACCCGCACGTGGGCCTGTTCAGTTGGGTGTCGGGTGGCGATGATCGACAACATGTGGCGTCTGGGTTTGTTGGCCGTGGTTGCAGCATTTACTGGCTGCTCAGAGAACCCCGGGCCAAAGGGCTCTGGCGGGCCGCCTAAGCCCGCGCATCTGCTGCTTAGCAAGCCGTTGCCCGACCGGCCCGTGGTTGCAGGCAAGCGTTTTGCCCGACTGGATGCGGCGGCGACTGGCCTGTCCTTCCGCAACGAGCTGCGGCCCGAGAACGTTGTCGGCTATGTCTACATGGGCGCCGGCCTGACAGTCGGGGACTATGACCAGGATGGCTTGCCCGATCTCTACCTGGTGTCGCAGGACGGGCCGAACAAGCTGTTCCGCCAGACGGCGCCGCTCAAGTTTGAAGATGTGACGGATAAGGTCGGTCTAGGCCTCGACGGCGGCGATGCCTGGGGCACGGCGGCGACGTTTGCCGATGTCGACGGGGATGCGGACCTCGACCTCTACGTCTGCAATCTCGAGTCGCCGAATCTGCTGTTTCTGAATCAGGGCGACGGCACGTTCGTTGAGAAGGCAGGGGCGTTTGGGCTCGGTGCTACCGCGGCATCGACCGGGGCGGCGTTCGCCGACTACGACAACGACGGCGATCTAGACCTGTACTTGCTGACGAATCGTGTCTTCCGGCCGAGGTTAGAGAGGGAGATCGTCGCTGCGACCACGTTGCCTGGTCGGATCCGCAAGTCACGGGAGGAGTTGATGGCGCCAGAACTGACGTTCACGCTCGATGGCCACACATTCATCGCGGGGCAGCAGGATCGCCTGTTTCGCAACGATGGCTATGCGAAGTTCGTCGACGTGACCGACGAAGTTGGCCTGAAGGACCACGGCAACGGCTTGTCGGTGGTCTGGTGGGACTTCGATGCCGATGGCTATCAGGATCTCTACGTCGCGAACGACTTCCATTCGCCGGACCAACTCTATCGCAACCTCGGCGATGGTACGTTTATGGATGTCACCAAGCAGCGCCTGCCGCACACCGCGTTCTTCGGCATGGGCACGGACTTCGCCGACATCAACAACGATGGCATGATGGATTTGTGCGTCGCCGACATGTCGAGCACGTCGCACTACATGGGCAAGATGCTCATGGGCAACATGGATCAGTATCGCTGGTTCTTGATGAACTCAGATCCGCAGCAGTACATGCGCAACGCGCTGTACGTGAACACCGGCACCGAGCACTTTCTCGAAGCGGCACACATGGCCGGGCTCGCCAGCACCGATTGGACGTGGACGGTGCGGTTCGCGGACTTCGACGGAGATGGCCGACAGGATTTCTTCGCGACCAACGGCATCCCCGTGTTTGCCGACAACCCAGACATTGGCAACCGCGTCAAGAAGCTATGGAGTCAGGGGCAACGTCAGGCAGCGCTCGAAGTCATGCGCAACATGCCGCGCATCGACGAGAAGAACATCGCACGGCGCAATCTTGGCGACCTGAAGTTTGAGGACGTCGGCGCCGAATGGGGCCTTGATGAAAATGGCGTCACCCACGGTGCCGTCGTGGTCGACCTCGATGGCGATGGCGACCTCGATGTTGTCACCAACAACCTCAACGCCGATGCGAGTGTGTTCCAAAACCGCACGACAGGCACGCATCGACTGGTGGTTCGCCTGCACGCCGCCGCTGGCAACCACTTCGGCGTGGGCGCCAGTGTGCAGTTGCAAGCCGGGGGCTTAGTGCAGACGCAGCAGGTCTCGTTGACGCGTGGCTACATGAGCGCCGGCGATGCGACTCTGAACTTTGGCCTTGGTTCTGCTACCAAGATCACACAATTGGAAGTGCGGTGGCCAAGTGGTCGCAGACAAAGGGTCGACGGCTTGGCGGTCGATTTCGTGCACGAGATATGGGAAGACGAGCAGCTCAAGCCGAACGCGTTCGTGTCTGAAGTCGTGATGCCACTCCTGTCCGTGGCGGCAACGCCGTTCTCACATCGCGAGCGTGACTTTGACGACTTCGCCGAGCAGCCGCTGTTGCCGCATCGCTTGTCACGGCTGGGTCCGGGCATTGCCTGCGGTGACGTCGATGGCGACGGCGATGACGATGTCTGGTGTGGCGGCGCGGCAGGTCAGGCCGGGACCTTGCTGCGCAACACGGATGGCAAGTTCGAGCCGATTGCAGGTCCGTGGCAGGCGGATCACGAATGCGAAGACCTCGGCTCTGTGTTCCTCGACTTCGATTCCGACGGCGATCTGGATCTGTTCGTCGGCAGCGGTGGGGTCGAAGCTGGCGACAACAAGGAGTTGTTGCGCGACCGGCTCTACGTCAATGACGGCAACGGCACGTTTGCGCGCGCCAGCGACGACGCGTTGCCCGGGCATGCAACGAGCACCAGTGTCGTTGCGGCAGCGGACTACGATCGGGATGGCGACCTCGACCTGTTCGTTGGCTGTCGCGTCACACCCGGCCGCTTCCCGCATGCGGATGCGAGCGTTCTGCTGCGCAACGACGATGGCAAGTTCGTCGACGCGAGCGCAGCTGTCACTGGCTTGGCCGATGTAGGCATGGTTAGCGGTGCGTGTTGGGCGGATCTCGATGGCGATGGTTTCGTCGATCTCGTCGTGGCGGCCCAGTGGCAACCAATCCGCGTGTTCCACAACGACGAGGGTCGCAAGTTCACGGAGCAAACAACCGACTACAAGCTCGATTCTCTGCAAGGCCTTTGGAACGGCATCGCAGCCGGCGATCTCGATGGTGACGGCGACATCGATCTGGTCGCAACCAACCTCGGTCTCAACAGCAAATACCACGCGTCGCCAGCCGAGCCGATGGAACTGTTCGCGAGCGACTTCGACGGCAACGGCACGCTTGACGTCATCGAGGCGAAGCGCTCCGGCGGCAAGATACTGCCCGTTCGCGGGCTTAGTTGCAGTGGCGGCGCGATGCCGTTCTTGCGCGAGAAGTTCTCAACCTACGACGCATTTGCGCGAGCCACCCTCGGCCAGATCTATGGTACGGCGTTACAGGAATGCCTGACGCTGTCGTGCACCGAGTTGCGGCACGTGGTGTTGGAGAACGACGATGGTCGCTTCGTTGCGCATCCATTGCCGCGAGTCGCGCAAGTGTCGGCCGGCTTCGGCGTCGTGATCCGCGACATCGACGCCGATGGCCACCAGGACATCTTCCTGGCACACAACTTCTTCTCGCCCGAGCCGGAGACGGGCCGCATTGATGGCGGCCTGAGTATCTGCCTGCATGGCGTTGGCGACCTGAGGTTCGAGCAGCGGCTAGATGACGTTGCCTTGCCCGGCGACAGCAAGGCCGTTGCGTCGCTCGATTACGACCAAAACGGCGTGGTCGACTTGCTGGTTTCTTCAAACGATGGGCCGCTGCGCGTGTTGTCTTCACGCGGCAAGCCTCAACTGGCCGTCCGTCTTGCGGGTGCCACAGGCAATCCCGCTGGCGTTGGCAGCTGGATCACGCTGCTGCGCGGCGAGCAGACGTTCGTGCGCGAACTGCGTGCTGGAGGCGGCTACCTGGCACAGTCTGCTCCGATTGCATGGTTTCACAATGCGCAGCGAGGGGACACGCTCGTCGTACGTTGGCCCGACGGCGTCGAGACCAGGCACGAGGTCGCCGAGGCGCGCGGCACGATGGTCTTGAAGCGGTAATACAGCGTCGCAACGACTGCGTTGCTGACGGCGCCGAAGCCACTGATCGATGTCGGGTCCAGCGTGACGCCCTGCGCCGCCAGCAAACTGCCCGACAGAGATGGGTTTGTCGGTATCGAGACGGACACCTGTTCCGCTGCTCCCGCGGTTGTCGTGGGCGTGAAGGCCGCGAGCACCATGCCCGTGGCGCCACCGACGCAAACAACGCTTGCGACCGCGGGCCAGAAAACCAGGTCTCGACCGAACTTGCCTGCCGGAGGCACGGCTACGGGCACCTGCAACCACTGACTGCCATCGAACTCCCACGTATCGTCGTACCAGGGTGACTGGATCAAGCTAGTACCACCCTGCAATACGGTGCGACCGCAGATTGGGTCGTGTGCCAAACGGAACGCCACGCGCGGTGGTGGTGCGGTGAACGTCGTAATCTGGGTCCAAGTGCTGCCGAGAGTCCACGTCTCACACAGCAGCGTGCTTGCCGCAGGCCTCTGATGTTGCAGAGTTACGGCAGCGCATGCGGCTGCCGAACGAGTAGCTTCACCGTTCGCGAATTGACGTCGCGGGGCTGTACGGCGACGCTGCGTGGGTGAAGCTACTTGTCGTCATCGCTGTTGGTCTGCGTCCGAAGGACCTCGCGCACGCACCAGTCCTGAAAGGGCTCGGCGATCACGGCTTCGTTGCGCCGCTCGATACGGTGTTCCCTGCGGTGACCTGCACCGTGCAGGCGTCGTTTTTGACGGGCATGCAGCCGTCGGGTCACGGCGCAGTTGCCAATGGCTGGTACTTCCGCGATCTGGCGCAGGTGATGTTGTGGCGGCAGTCGAACCAACTCGTGCACGGCGAAAAGCTGTACGAAGCAGCCAAGGCGAAATTTGGTTCACGCACTGCGAAGATTTTTTGGTGGTGGAACATGTACTCGCCGAGCGTCGACTGGAGTGTCACGCCGCGGCCGGAGTACCACGCCGATGGTTTGAAGAAGCCGGGTCTCTACAGCGAACCGCAAGAACTGCACCGCGAGTTGCAGGCTGAGTATGGGCCGTTCCCGCTGTTCGACTTCTGGGGTCCGCGCGCTGGCATCAAGAGCACGGACTGGATCACGACGGCGTCGCTGTCGGTGATGAAGACGCACAACCCGGATCTCGAACTCGTCTACCTGCCGCACCTCGACTACAACCACCAACGCTTTGGGCCCGATGACGAACGCAGCGTGCAGTCTGTTCGCGAGCTCGATGCGCAGTGTCAGCGTCTGATCGAGGTCGCGCGCGAGCAAGGCCGACATGTCATCGTGTTGTCCGAGTACGGCATCGAGAAGGCGCAGACGCCGGTGTTCCTCAACCGCATGCTGCACGAGCGGGGGCTCTTGCGAGTGCAGGAGACGAGCCACGGTCAGTTGATGGACTGCGGTGCGTGCCGCGCGTTTGTCGTCGCCGACCACCAGTGCGCGCACGTCTACGTTCGCGATGCTGGGGACCTCGAGCATGTTCGTGGTCTCTTGCAGAAGACGCCGGGTGTTGGCCGCGTGCTCGATCGGCAGCAACAGAAGGAACTGCACATCGACCACGACCGTAGTGGCGAGCTCGTTTGCATCGCCGAACCGGGTTGTTGGTTTGCCTACCACTACTGGCTCGATGAGTCGCGCCGTCCCGACTTTGCGAACTGCGTCGACATCCATAGAAAGCCCGGCTACGACCCGACCGAGCTGTTTGTCGATCCCAAGATCCGCTTCCCGAAGCTGAAGGTCATCAAAACGCTCGCCAAGAAGATGCTCGGGTTCCGCTATTTGATGGACGTCATTGGAACGGACCCGTCTTTGGTGATGGGTTCGCACGGACGCCTCTACGACGACGACGATGCCGGCCCGGTGTTCTTGTGCAGCGACAAGTCTGTAGCGCGCGATCGTGTTGCTGCGACCGACGTGAAGTCGATGTGTCTCGACATCCTCGGTAGAGAGAGCAATGGCTGAGATCGAGTGCGCGCTTGGCATGCATGCTCATTGCATGGCCAAGAGCGACTCTTCGAGTAGCCGTTCCTCGCCGTACGCAACGAAGCCCGGCGATGCGAGGTGCATCGCCGGGCTTCGTTGTTGAGGCGACCTGAGTCGACTCTCGGATGAAGGTTGGTTGGTGCGCCGAGCTTAGAAGCCCATGCCGCCGCCCATGCCACCCATACCACCCATACCACCCATACCGCCCATGCCACCCATTTCGTCATGGTCGTGGCCACCACCGCCGGCTGGCTTCTTCTCCGGGACGGAGGAGATCAGCGCTTCGGTGGTGAGCAGGAGGACTGCGACCGACGCGGCGTTCTGTAGCGCGGCGCAGGTGACCTTGGCTGGGTCGATGACGCCCGCCTTGATCATGTCCTCGTACTTGTCGGTGCGGGCGTTGTAGCCGAAGGTGTCGCTCTTGTTGTCGCGCACGGTCTGGATCACGATCGAGCCGTCAACGCCGGCGTTGACGGCGATCTGACGCATCGGAGAATCGAGCGCGCGACGCACAATGTCGGCGCCGATGCGCTCATCACCCTCGAGCGACAACCTGCTGAGAGTCTTGGCGCCGCGAACGAGCGCAACACCACCGCCAGCGACGATGCCTTCTTCGACGGCTGCACGCGTGGCGTGCAAAGCGTCTTCGACGCGCGCCTTCTTTTCCTTCATCTCGGCTTCGGTAGCCGCGCCGACCATGATCTGCGCAACACCACCCGAGATCTTCGCGAGGCGCTCTTGCAGCTTCTCGATGTCGTAGTCCGACGTCGTGCGGCTCATCTCTGCGCGAATCTGCTCCATGCGGGCTTGGCTGTCCTTGTTCTTGCCAGCGCCCTCAATGATGGTGCAGTTGTCCTTGCCGACGATGACCTTCTTGGCCGAACCGAGCTCAGCGGTCGTGACCGATTCGAGGTTGACGCCGAGGTCTTCGAAGATCGCCTTGCCGCCAGTGACGACTGCGATGTCTTCCATCATGGCTTTGCGGCGGTCACCGAAGCCCGGTGCCTTGACCGCGCAGCACTTGAAGACGCCGCGCAGCTTGTTGACGACGAGGGTCGCCAGCGCTTCGCCTTCGATGTCTTCGGCGATGATCAAGAGCGGACGGTTGCTCTGCGCGATCTTCTCGAGCAGCGGCAGCATGTCCTTGATCGAGGCGATCTTCTTCTCGTGGATGAGGATGAACGGGTTATCAAGAACCGCCTCCATCTTGTCCTGCTTGGTGACGAAGTGCGGCGACAGGTAGCCCTTGTCGAACTGCATGCCTTCGACCCAGTTGACCTCGGTCTGCAGGCTCTTGCCTTCTTCGACCGTGATCACGCCGTCCTTGCCGACGCGTTCCATGGCGTCTGCCAGGATGCTGCCGATCTCGTCGTCGTTGTTGGCGGCGATGGAGGCGACTTGCGCGATCTCCTTCTTGCCCTTGACGTCGATCTTGATCTTCTGGATGTGACTGACGACCTTCGCGACGGCCTTCTCGATGCCGCGCTTCAGTGCGACCGGGTTGGCGCCGGCGGTGACGTTCTTGATGCCTTCTTCGAAGATGGCTTCGGCGAGAACGGTCGCGGTCGTGGTGCCGTCACCGGCGACGTCCGACGTCTTCGATGCGACTTCCTTGACGAGTTGTGCGCCGAGGTTCTCGTACTTGCCTTCGAGTTCGATCTCCTTCGCGACGGTGACGCCGTCCTTGGTGACCGTCGGGCTGCCGAACGACTTTTCGATGATGACATTGCGGCCACGTGGGCCGAGGGTGACCTTGACGGCGCGGGCCAATTGCTTGACGCCGTCGCGCATGCGCTCGCGCGCTTCCTGGTCGTATGCGATCTTCTTGACTGCCATGGTAGTGCTCTAAATTGTGTGGTTGTGTGCGGTAGGTAGGGAGGGCTCGCGCGATTAGTTGATGATCGCGAGGATTTCGTCTTCGGTGAGGATCAGCAGCTCTTCGCCGTCGATCTTGATCTCCGAACCGGCGTAGGACGAGAACAGCACGCGATCCTTCTTCTTGACCGTCAGGGACTGACGCTCACCGTCGTCGCCGATCTTGCCGAGGCCGACCGAGACGATGACGCCTTCGCGCGGCTTTTCCTTGGCGGTGTCGGGCAGGATGATGCCGCCGGCGGTCTTGTCATCTGCGGCAACGCGCTTGACGAGCACGCGGTCGCCGAGGGGAGTCACAGTCGTGGTCTTGGTCTTGGCCATTTCAGTTCCTTCGTGGGGGTTCAGTCGGAGATTAGGGAGGATAAGGGGGCGCCGTTCGCGGCTCGCAGTGGCTGGCGGGGGCCAGCCGGGGCTGCGGGTGCTACTGCGATGGTGGCGTTGGGGGTTGGTAGCCGGGATGGCCACCTGGTTGATTGCCCTGAGGTTGATTGCCCTGAGTTGGAGGGCTGCAATGCGAATGGCTCCAGGGAGCTAGTGGGCCACCGAAGTGGGATTGGATGAGCAGCTCGAGCGACTGGCGCAGGTGATCGAGGTTGAGTGGCTTGCGCAAGAACGTGAAGAAGCCGGCCTGGCGGGCGGCGGCGACTTCGGCGGCGTTGGCCAAGCCCGACATCAGGATCGACGGCAGCGGCCGCACGGTCGCGAGTTGTTGGAGCAGCTCGGGGCCAGTCGTCTCGGGGAGGTGGAAGTCGAGCAGCGAGAAGTCAAACCGCTGCCGGCGCATCATGGTCAGTGCCTCGGTGGCAAAGGCCGTTGAGGCCACATCCCACCCTTGGCCGGCGAGAAACTCGCCTAGACACGCTCTCAGGGAGTCGTTGTCTTCAACCAGGAGGATGCGAAAGCTCTGAGCCATGAAGTCGGGCGCCTGACGAAATGCGGCTCTCGCGCAAAGCAAGCGATGTGCCGAGTCGACGAAATGGGTGTATCTCGTGAATGAGCAGCATCTTACCTGTTTCCTCCGGAGATGCGTGCCGAGCCAGTCGTGTCAAAATGGCGGTTCCGGCAGGCCGTCCGCCTGCCAAGTTGGCGGCGTGGCGGGTATGGCTCCTAATTCAGGCCAGGCTAGTTCTGTTCGTCCTCGTCCAGGTCGTCGTCGTCATCCTCGTCGTCATCCTCGTCGTCCTCGTCATCATCATCGATGTCGTCGAAGTCATCGTCACCAAGACCGTCGTCGTCGTCGTCGTCGTCGTCCTCGTTCTCGTCGTCATCCCAGTCGTCATCCTCGTCGTCGCCGGTTTCGTCGTCATCCTCGTAGGAGGCGAGGAGGCGGTCCCAGTCAGCGACCTCGATTGTGTTGTTGCAAACAAGGCAAACGCTGTCGTTGTCACGGAGGTCCTCGAGCTCTTCAAGGTCGCGATAGACCTTGCTGCACTCGCGGCACTTAAGGATCTTGCCCATGGTGTCGGTTGTCTGGTGGGGGGGTATCGGCCCAGGGAACGAGCCGATCCTTACCCCTTACTGCCTACGAGGCAAAGCCCTGGGTCGGGTTTCTTGTCGGATGGCGCGCTCAGCTTGGCAGTGCCAACCTGCCGATGAGTGGGTGGCCGTGTCAAAGTCCGTTCTTACCCTGCTCGTGATTGGCATTGTCGGTGCCATCTTGTTGAGCCTCGTAATGCGCCATCTCGTTGAGGTTGCGACGGAGACGGACCGGTCGCCCTACACTGCTGCGGTCGAATCTCGCTTGGGTTCGCGTCGCGTCGGCCGGGTTTCCATCGAAGAACAGGTCGAAGCGGACCATGTCAGGCTGACCGTTCGTGCGACGGTTCTGGTCGGCCTCAACAAGAGGCCGCTCGCCGAGTCGGCGGGTCAGGAAGTCTGGCTTGGGGCCATGCGAAAAGGAGCCCGGCTCGACGAGGTTGTCGTGGTCATGAGCGACGATGACCATGGTAAGGCGGAGACGTTCGTCGTTGCCGCTCCCACAACTCGTCGGTAACTCGCGGTGGCATGGCCCTCGTGGAGCTGGGACAAGCCAACGGCATCGACCGCTCGATAACGAACTTGAATGTCTAGCGCTGTCGTATTCGCCTTTGCCATCGCGGATGACCTGCAACCAGTTGTTGGTGCAGCTCCGTACGACGTGCTCGGTCGCCAGATCCCTCGCGCCTTGGTCGCGCACCTCAACGGCGACGGTGATCGCGGCCTTCGCTTCTTCCCGTTCCTCGGTCCAGTTGATGGCATGCGCAGCTTCTTGCGGCTGCGCCAACTGCTTGCGCCGAATGCGCTCGTCGATCTGCATAAGCAAGGTGACATCGATCTGCTTGTCGACGGCCTTCTGCATCAGGATCGGCTCGAATGGCGTGTTGTCGACGGTTCTAGCGGTGAAGTGCGGTTGACGATCGAGGTGCCGTTTGACGCCAGCGATCCGTTCGCGGTGATGCCGCGGTTGGTATTTGAGCTGACGGGATTGCTTGGTTGCACGGGTCCCGGTAGCGATGCGACGCAACTCGAGGGCGCGGCGCTGGGTTGGTATCTGGTCTTGAAGGACGAGTTGCTGCGCCACGAAGCCAACCTTCCGGAAAGTTCCGATCCGTTGCGCGCGGCGCGCCAGTGCGTCGAAGCTGCCGGCGGAGACAACGATGTGCAACAGCTGGTGCTCGACTTCATGGCGTTGTTGCTGCGCCGTGACCAGCATCGCGAAGAGGTCGCGGCGTTGGGTGAGCAGCTCGCCGCGAAACTTGAGGGTGCTGCTGCGATCGATCGCCTCGGCGGCCTGATGTTCGCCGCCGGCGACGAAGCGCAAGCGGTCAGAATGGTGGTTCGGGCGGCACTGTTGGCGCCCGAGCAGAACGACTTGGTTGAGCGCGCTGCGTCGATGGCGTTTCGCGCAGGTGACGACGAAAGCGTCGCGGTAGTTGTGCAGGCCGCGCGCAAGGTTGGCGCCATCAACGCCAAGATGATCGCGCAACTGGCGGCGAGTTGTGATCGCGTTGGCGATGTCGGTCGCCGCCGCGAACTCGTCACCGAACTGCTTGGCCGGGACGACTTGCCGGTCCAAGTCACGCGCTTGGTCGTGTCGTTCTTGCTCGAAGAAGATCAGCCTGCGTTGGCTCGAACCGTGCTAGAGGCTGCGCTCGAAAAGTCGCCTGACCAGACGATGTTGCACTACGAGCTCGGCCGCGCGTGCTTGCTGGTCGACGATACGGCACGCGCGTCGGTCGCCCTGCAGCGCGCCGTCGACCTCGGATTGCCAGAGCATCTTGAGGGCCAGGGCAAGCACTTGCTGCGTTTGGCGCTCGTGCCCGGATTGTGGATCGGCACGCACCTCGTCGAGAAGGCGATCCTCGTCAACGATTTGGGTGCCGCTCTCGGTGCCGTGCGCACCCTCGTTCGCCGGGTTGGTCCGGTCGCCGAGGCCTGGTTGATGTTCGGCATCGTGCTACAGAAGCTCGGCAAGTTGCGGGGGGCCGAGCGTGTGCTGCGTCGAGCCGTTCGCTACCACGACGGCTGCGCCGAAGCCCACAACCGCCTCGGCATCGTGTTGCTGCAGCGCGCCAACGTGAGGGAGGGCGGCGAGCATCTTGCGCGCGCCAACGTGCTTTCGCCCAACGATACGTCGACACTGCTGCACCTCGCCCAGGCAACGGCGCTGAATGGCCGCCTCGACATGGCAGAGCAGCACATCCAGCTGGCTGAGAAGCTCGGCGCGGATCCGAAGTTGGTGCAGGCCGTGCGCAACGAGATTCGCGCCGCTTAGTGAGACTCAGGGGCGTGCACCGGCCGCCACCTGGAGCTAGAACGGTCTCTCCGTGGCCGAGCACTTTACCTCCGATTCCCTGCTTTCGTTCCGTGATCGCTTTCCCATCACGCAGCGCAGCAACTACCTGATCAACAACTCGCTGGGCGCGATGCCCGCCGCGACGCGTGACAGCCTGGCGCAATACCTCGACGAGTGGGACTCGCGCGGCGTGCGCGCTTGGGGTGATGGCTGGTGGGTGCTGCAAGAGCAGGTCGCCGATCAAGTTGCTGGTATCCTCGGCGTCGACGACGGCACCGTGTCGATGCATCAGAACGTTGCGGTTGCCCTCGAGATGATCCTGTCGTGCTTCCGTTTCGACGGCAAGCGCAACGGCATCGTCTACGCGGACCGCAACTTTCCGAGCGATCAATACATCTACGAAGCGCGCGCGGCCCACGGTGCCAAGTTGACGCGCGTGCCAGCAGCGGCGGACGGCTTCTCGACCGATGGCGAAGAGTTCGCATCGCACATCGATGACACCACGTTGCTGGTCGCGATCGACCACGTGATGTTCCGCAGTTCGGCGATCGTCGACATTGAACCGATCGTCAAGAAGGCACGCGAAGTTGGTGCGTTCGTGATTCTGGACACGTTCCACTCGGTTGGCACGGTGCCGCTCGAAGCCAAGAAGTGGGGAGTGCACGCGGTTGTTGGTGGTGCGCTGAAGTGGTTGTGTGGCGGGCCGGGCAACTGCTTCCTCTACGTCGACCCCGACGAGGCCAAGAACCTGAAGCCGGCATTCACGGGGTGGGCGGCCCACAAACAACCGTTCTTGTTCTCGCCCGAAGGCCAGGACTTCCGCGATGACGGTGGCCGTTTTGCGACTGGGACTCCCAACGTGCCCGCTCTGTATGCCGGCAAAGAAGGCATCGCGACGCTGGCCGAAGCGGGCTTACGCAACGTTCGTGCGCGCAGCCAGAAGCTGACGACGTTCTTGATCGAAGCAGCGCAACGTCACGGCTTTGGCCTGAAGTCGCCGCTCGATGCCGCGAAGCGTGGCGGCCACGTGGCGCTCGATGTGCCCGATGGCTACGCCGTCTGCCAGGCGCTGTCCGAGCGCGAGATCGTCGTCGATTTCCGTCCCGACGCCGGGCTGCGGGTTGCGCCGCACTTCTACAACACCGAAGACGAAGTGCGCGCAGCGCTGCAAGCGATCCGGGACATCCTCGACAACGGTGATCACGAACGCTTTCTCAAGGCGGAGCGCAAGCCGGGATGAGTGCTCCTCGCATTTGGGACATCAGTGAACGCATCGAACCCGACACGGCGACGTTTCCGGGGGATACGGCCTTCTCGCAGGAGTGGGTTATGCAGAAGGTGCGCGGCGATTCGTGCAACGTCAGTACGATTCGCATGTCGGTGCATGTCGGTACCCACACCGATGCGCCGCTGCACTACGACAACGGGGGCAGCGACATGGCGTCGGTCGAACTGCACAAATACATCGGTCGATGTCGCGTGATCGATGTCCCGGTGGCGGGGTCACCGCCGTTGATCCCGGCCGCCGCGTTGACACCCGAACTGCTCGCTGGTGCCGAACGCGTGCTGCTGCGGACCAGAGCCGAGCACGACCACAAGACCTTCAACCCCGAGTTTCCGTCACTCGGTGGCCCGGCGGGCAAGGTGCTCGCCGACGCGGGCGTCAAACTCGTCGGCATCGACACGCCGAGCATGGACCATTCGGCCAACAAGGACCTTGATGGCCACCAGGCGCTCTACGCCAGCGGTATCGCGATCCTCGAAAATCTCGACCTGACTGGTGTGCCTGCGGGCGACTACGAGCTGATTGCGCTGCCGCTGCGGATCGTCGGATGCGATTCAAGCCCGGTGCGTGCGATTCTGCGCGAACTGTCCTAGCCTCGAACTCTCATGAGCAAACGCGCGATCAATCCGGGCGAGCTGTCTGCCCCAGTTGGCTTTGCCCACGCTTGGCTCGTTGACAACGACCCGCAGCGAACGCTCTACCTCGCTGGTCAGTGTGGCTACGACAAGGCGGGTGCGATCATGCACAAGGGTGACCTCGCGGGGCAGTTGGATCAAACCATGGCCAACATCGCCTGCATCCTGCGCGAAGCCGAGATGGAATTTGCTGATGTCGTGCAGCTCAACTTCTACGTGACGAGTCGCGATGACTACGCACTCGCCCGCAAGCAATTCGGTGCGATCTGGCGCAAGCACTGCGGCGTGCATTACCCCGGCATGGCGATGTTTCAGGTCGTGTCGTTGTTCGATCCGGACGCACTCATCGAAGTGCAGGGGATCGCGGCGCGATGAAGGTAACGATGTTGCTGTGCCTGTTGGCGCTGCTGGTCGGCTGCGCGAGCGATTTGCCTTTCAGAACCTCGTTTGATAGCAGTGCCGGCACCGCATCGTGCGTGATCCTCGGCGATGGCTTTGTGCGTACTGGCGATCGGCGGATTCCGCTCGAAGCGTTCGTGCTGGAAATGCGGCAAACGGTCCGAGCGCTGAGCAAAGAAGATCGGCTGCGCTTCACCGTCGATTGGCGCGTCTCGCCAGACTTGCCCGATGAAGCGGCGGCGAGAATGGCCAGCGATGGCAACAACTACCTGATGCTGCAGTTGCAGATCATGGGAGTTCGCCAAGGCGGCCTTTGACGGAACCAACATGAGTCTGCTAACCGAGCACTGCCCGCCTGATCTGGTGATCTTCGACGTCGACGGAACCCTGCACAACACGTTCGCGTGGTGGGCGCCGGTAATCCGCGCTGGCGTCGCGCGCTTCGCTGAGCAGAACGGCATGGAGATCGAACTGCCCAATGTGCGCGAAGCCGAGGCGGTCGTCGGCATGAAAGACGCTGGCGTTTGGGCGCCGTTCCTTCCCGAAGGCCACAAGGATCGTTGGTTTGATTTGCGCTCGGTTGTGCTGCCGATGGAGGTCGAAGAGGTCAGCCGCGGTGTCGACTACCTGTTTGCCGGGATTCGCCTGATGCTGCCCCACCTGCGTGAGATCGGCGTCAAGGTCGCGCTGGCCAGCAACTGCCGCACGGAATACATGGACGCGATGATGAACGGCCAGGGCCTCAAGGCATTGTCGGACTGGCAGTTTTGCCTCGACAGCCCCGGCGTTGAGAGCAAGACCGACATGCTTGCTCGGGCGCAGGAAGTAGCTGGTGCACAAAAGGTTGTGATGGTCGGTGATCGCGAACCGGACCACGAGGCGGCGCTAGCTCACGGCTGGCCGTTTGTGTGGCGGCGCAATGATCGCTGCTCGATCGACACCGCCGATTGGGCCTGGGACGGAGATGCCAACGGCTTCTTGGCGGCGCTTGACCTGACCCCGATGGGGACCGGCTAAATCGCCGGCACCTGGGGGGCCGGCGCTTAGGCGCCAATCGAAGCAATTGCGAATAGACTGGCCGCGGCCCGTAACCCCGGCCCGCTCAGCACCCAAACCCCGCCCATGCAAGAAATCGCTTACTTCGTTGTCCCGGTACTCGTCGTGGTCCTCGCGTTCGGGCTGCTCAAGAGCTGGATGGACGCGGGCATCAAAGCTCGCAGCGAGCGAGTGAAGCTGCTTGAGGAGGCGTTGAGGAACCCCGCGATTGATCGCGCCACGGTCGAGTCGCTTACCTACCAGCTGACCGGCAACCGCAGCCCACACCATGGCGGCAGCAACAAGGTGATGGCGGTCGTGCTCGGCCTCGGTTGGCTTGGCCTGTTCGCCGGGATTGGCGTCTGGGTGCTTGGCGAAATGGTCAACGACGTCGACGTCATCGCCGGCGGCATCATTACTTCGATCGCGTCGTTCGGTTTGGTGACCTACCCGTTTGCTCTGCGCGAACTCCAAGCGCGTCGCCTGCAATCCTAGTCCCCTGAAATCCCCGCCCAACGGACCAGCCTCTGAGGCCATGTCGTCGTCGCCAGAGCGGTCTGGCTGTGCAGCGCTGGCAGTGCGGTAGCGCCACCGGCTACACTTGAATGCGTGACCGAAGCCGGCCTGCCAACCCTCGAAGAACTGCAGCAACGCGCTGCTGCGCTGTTTGCGCAGTGGCGCGTATTGGATACCGCAGTCGAAATCGCATGGAACGGCCGCCTGTCGACCACCGCGGGCCGCGCGTTCGTGCGCAGTGGTCGCATCGAACTCAACCCCAAGCTGCTAGCCGAGGCGTGCGATCAGGTCGAAGTCGTGCTGATCCACGAAGCGGCGCACGTGGCGGCGTTTCGGTTGTTTGGCGAACACATCCCCGCCCACGGCCGGCACTGGCGTTCTCTGATGCGCATCGCCGGTCAGCAACCAGAAATCACCCACAAGCTGCCTGTCGAGCACCTTCGCCGCAAGAAGCCCAAGCGCAAGCGGCGCTCTCTGTCTCTGTACTTGCGGATGTGCGGCTCGTGCGGCGAACGCGTCGTGCTCGAACAAGTTCGCTATGGCCGTTGCGGTGGCTGCTCAAGCCGCGATAACTATCTGGTCGTCAAGACGCAGGCCAGTGCCGCCGGTCGCCGCGCGCTGCTGCGCATGAGTGATGGTCAGGTGCGAGCGCACTTTTCGTGAGCACCACGTGGCCCTACTGTGTTCGCCCATCTGTGCCCGCCCAACCCGACATTTTTGAAGAGATCGTGCGCTTGCGCGCCGAAGGCACTCCCGCGGCGTTGGCGACCATCGTCGGCACGCGCGGTTCGACGCCGGGCCGCGCGACCATGCGTCTTTTGGTGTTGGGTGATGGTACGTTCCTGGGCACGGTTGGTGGCGGCTGCCTCGAAGCAGAGGTCTACGACGCGGCGCTGCAGGTGCTGGCCGATGAGAAGCCGCAATCGCTGAAGTTTCGACTGACTGAAAAGGACTCGCCGGACTCAGGTCTGATGTGCGGCGGGGAGGTGACCATCTTTGTGGAACCGATAACAACACCCGTTCTGTGGATCTTTGGCGGCGGCCACGTCAGCAAGGCGTTGGCGCAGGTCGCAGCTCTAGCCGGCTTCCGGGTCACGATCGCCGACGATCGCGAGATGTATGCGACCGGCGAACGCTTCCCCGAGGCGCACGGCACGGTCACCGCGCCGTTCCCCGAAGCAGTTGCGCAGATGCCCATCCAGCAAAACAGCTACGGCATCGTGGTGACGCGCGGCCACAAGGAAGACGGCGTGGTGCTCGAGGCATTCGCCAGGCGCTTTGCTGCTGGGGAACGTTTGCGTTTCCTAGGCATGATTGGCAGCAAGACCAAGCAGGCATTGCTTTGGAAGCACTTGAGCTCCGAAGGGGCTGGCGACGACTTCCTCGACAGCGTGCGAACCCCGATGGGCGTCTACCTGGGCGGCCGGACCCACGAGGAGATAGCCGTGAGCGTCGTTGCCGAACTGATCGCGGTGCGCCGCCTCGGCCACGATCTGAAGGATAGCTGGGCCGAACGCGACCAGGACCCGGCCCGCAACGAGGGCGTGCGCGACCTCCCTGATGATGCCTGAGGGCTCTGCTTGGCTCAGTTTCGCCCCTCCGGACGGCCCGGGTGGGCCTTCGAGGCTGTTATTTGTCCCGCATCGAACCCAACGATCGCCCCGGCCGTTGTCTCGGCGCACCCCCCTCGGCAGAATGTTTCGCCCCCTCCCGACTCGCACCCCAACGCGAACCCAATGACGCCCAAGTTCCTCGCTGCCAGTTTGATCGCCCTCGTGGCTGCTACGGCCGCCACTGCTCAGTCCGATAAGGTCACTCTTCACAACGGCACCGTTGTGAAGGACATCAAGGTCATCTCCTTCGATGTGCGCAACCTGCGCCTCAGGCGCAGTGGCAGCACGGAGTCGATTGCAAGTGATCAGATTGCGAAGGTCGAGCTTGGAAAGTTCGAAAAGGTCTACGCCCGCGGCATGCGTGAGCCCGGCATCATGTTGACCATGGCGCGCGAGCAACTCGCCGCCAAGAACATGGTCATGGCGCAACTCGGCTTCATTGGCGCTGCCAAGACCTTCTTCGATTACAGTTCGCCTTCTGAGGCGGTGAGCTCGCTCAACGAATTGCGCACGGTGATGCCCGAGGCTGGCTTGGTTCCAGAGGTGCACCGCATGAAGTTTGAGTACTACCTCGGCACCGGTCCGAAGGGCGCCGGCAACGCGCTCAAGGTCGCCAAGAAGTACGAGTCCGATGCGATTGGTGGTGCTTGGCCGTCGGGCTTCTCCGTCGAGGCGAAGTTCCTCATAGCGATTTCAACGCCGGCTACTGCGCCCGAGTACCAAACCAAGCTGCGCGGCATCATCACCCAGGCGCGCGCGACGAACCCGGTCATCAGCCACCGCGCCAACGTCGAGTTGGCCCACAGTCTGCGCAAGACCGACCAAGTCGATGAAGCGAAGCGCATCTACGACAACATCGCCAAGCGCACCAACGTCGACCAGAATTCGCGCGCCGGCGCCTACCTCGGCCTTGGCCAGATCATGTTCAACACGGGCGATAAGGCGAAGGCACGCGAAGCGCTGCTGATGTTCTTGCGCGTTCGCCTTGAGACCCGCGATGCATGGCCAAGCCTGCAGGCCGAAGCGCTCTACAGCAGCATGCAAGCTGCTCGCAAGTGGGGCGGCCCGGAGAGCAACTACATCCGCAGTCGTTGCCGTCGCATGCTGCTGAACGAGTTCCCGAACTCGGAATGGGCCAAGCAGGCGAAGAACTAAGCCAGTTGCCTACTTCCGCTCGCACACTGGACTTTGGGCGCCTTGCCCGGCCGTCGTCGCGACTGGACAGCGCCGTGTTCTGGGTGTTCCACACGGTGGTCCGGCTGTTCTTCCGGATCTGCTTTCGCTTTCGCATCGAAGGCGCACCCCCGAAGAGTGGCGGCTATGTGCTGGTCGCCAACCACACGTCGTTTCTGGATCCGCTGCTCCTCGGCGCTTCTCTGCGTCGCCGCGTTGTTTACTTGATGACGGAGACGGTGTGGCGTTCGAAGTCGACGGGCTGGTTCTACCGCTGGAACCGTTCGATCCCGCTTAGTGCGCGCGGTGGCAACCGTGACGCCTTGCGCGTGGCACGGGATGTTCTCCAGCAGGAGCGCGTTGTCGGGATCTTTCCGGAAGGGGGCCTCAGCCGCGACGGCAAGCTGATGCTCGGCAGTCCCGGTGCGGTTTCACTCGTGCTCAACCAAGGCGTGCCGATCGTGCCGGTTGGCATCGTCGGTGCGAATGATGTGATGCCAGCCTCGGGTGGCCTGCGCTTTCGTCGGGTGACGGTGCGTTATGGCGAGCCGATCATGCCCGAAGAGGTTGCGGTGCTTGGCACGGACCGCCGCACGCGGCTGCGTGATGCGACCTACCTGATCATGCAGCGCATCGCGGAGCTGACTGGCCAGACTGCGCGCGAAGATGTGCTTGCAGCTGCGAACAGCGGTACCGTTGCCAGTGAGTCGGTCCCGCCCGACGTCCAGCCGACGACCAGCCACTAGTCGAGTTCCGCTTTGGCCAGTTTTTTGGCCCACAAGTACTCGTCGCCTTCCACACCTCCTGCATGGAAGGGAGTAAGCAGTGGGGATGGGTTTTACGGCAGGCACGGCTGGTGCTCAGTCGCTACCGCGATGCGCCGACGCGCGCAGCTTGTGAGGACATTGCGCAAGAAGCATCGTTGCTCACGTGGAAATGGGCGGATCGCCTCAAGGATGATGAGCGGTTGGGTGCTGCCGTGCGCACGATCGCCCGGCGGCATCGCAACCGTTCGTTGATTGCCGAGCAAAAGCGGCGTTGGCTGCACTACGTCGACTTTGCTGGCATCCAGGATGCCGAGCCGGATGTGCCCGAACCTGAGGGCGTCAGCCTGTGCATCGGCGGCCGCACCGTTGCCCTGCCGTGGGCCCGGCGCCGTCTGGCGCGTGTGCTGAGTTGTCTGCCAGTGCTCGACCAGAAGCTGCTGCTTGGCTTTCACGAGGGCTTCTGCTGCGCCGAGCTCGCCAGCCGCTTCGGCCGCACCGAGGACTGCATCAAGAGCCGTATCTGTCGCGCGCGACGACGCGTGCGAACTGTGTTTGAGGATCTCGTTCGATCGTCGGGCGACCTCGAAGAACCTGAGTTGGAGGAGTAGAGATGATGATGTTGCGATTGTTGTTGGTGGGCTGTTTGTCGTTCGGCTGTGTTGTTGCGCAAGGCTCGAACAAGGAGCCGGTGTCTGCGACCAAGACTGCCGATCGGGGTTCACTCGATCAGGGTCCACTCGATCAGGGTCCACTGCAGAAGCCTGCGCCAAAGTTCAGCGCCGATGCGCGCGTAGCTCTCGCCGCAGTGCGCAAGCTCGTCAAGGAGAGCCGCAAGGTCACTGGGCCGGCGCGCAGCCGCAAGCTTGAGCTGGCTGCCGCGGCGTTTGATTCGCTTGTGGCGCAGTTCCAAAAGGAACCGGCCGTAGCCGCGTACTGCGCATGGAACGCAGCCGAAACCTGGCAGCGCCACGGCAGTGCGCCGTTGGCTGAAAAGGACTACCTGTACGCAGCCAAGGCCGATGCCCTGCGTTATGGCCAACGCGGCCTGCTCGGGGCGGCGCACATGCAGCGCCGCCAGCAGCGCGTCGCGGATGCGATGAAGACCTACGCAAAGGCCGAGGCGGTCGACCCGCGCACGTCGCGCGCCCAGGAGGCGCGGCTGTGGGTTGCTCGTCTGCTGCTCGCCGGCAAGCAGGTGGACAAGGCGATCGAGAAGTTCCAAGCAGCTCTCGAAAGTGCGCCAACCACGCGTCAGGCGATCGAGACCGCCGACTACCTGGCCAAGGCATGGATCGTCAAAGGAGACCTCGAGTCGGCTGGGTTCGTGATCGACCACGCGCGCACCTTGGTCCAGGACGAAAAGAACGGCGACCCGATTGTTGCCGAACGTCTGCGCCGCGCCTTCGAGCGCATGCGTGCCCATCGCGCCCTACAACAAGCTAGCGACGAGAAGTTTGATGTCGCTGGCGATGCCGTTCGTCTCGACGAGCATCGCAAGCGAGCCGCCAAGAAGGCGCGCGGCAAGAAACGCAAGAAGTCCAAAAAGACCAAGAAGGCGAAGCAGGCCAAGTAGTGCGATCACCGGGCCAGCTGCCTTGCTACCATTCGCGCATGATGCGACGGCTGTCCCGCGTGTTCTTGTTGCCCGCCCTGATGCTCACATCGTGCGCGATCCCCAACACGATCGAGATGCTCCAAGACAGCTCCCCGCCACCCGAGTTCGGCCGCCCCGGTTGGGTGCGCACGTTCGCCGGAGTCGGTGGTTGGGTCGGTGGGATCGTCGGCGGCATAGCTTCCCTAGCGACGCTGCCGATCACGTATCCCCTGAGTCTTGTGGCCGACGAAGGCCTTGGCGAGCACTCCGCCGACGAACTGATCCTGGCCCCCGCCGTCGGCATGGCGGCTGTCGGGCACTGTCTCTTTGGCCTGCCTGCAGACTTCGTGCACTGGACCTTCTACCGCGCCTGGGTCACACCAGTCGATCCAGTGACGAGCTATGAACTTGTGCCACTGGATCCCATTGCGTTGCCAAAGGCTGCCGCGAAAACGGGTGGCTAGACGCGGCAGTCTGAGCCGCTAGACTCTTCGCCCCCGAAAGGGCGATTAGCTCAGTTGGTAGAGCGCCTCCCTTACAAGGAGGATGTCGGCGGTTCGAGCCCGTCATCGCCCACCAGTCCGCATCGCTGCCGCAGGCTACTTGCCCCGTCGAAAGTCAGGATTGGGTTTGGGCATGCCGGCGTTGATCGACTGCAAGTAGACATCGAGCCGTTCGCTTGGGCGAGCAGCCGGCTGACGCCCATACACGCGCCGCACCGCAACCAAGCCTCCTTGGTTTCCATGGCTCACGGTCGTCGTGGTAACCTCCGGCCCACATGAGACTCCTCGTATCGCTCTCTCTGGCCCTGACTGCATCAAGCATCGTTGGGCAATCGAATACCGTCGCTGGATTGGATGGACGCCTGACCGTCATCAACAACATGACCTACTACGGGCGGCGCGGGCCGTCGCATCCCAACGGCGAGATTGGGATGGCGATGTTGAACACGATGTGCAACCCGGGGTCGGTGACGATTCCGTGGCAACAGGCGATGCAGCCGAACCATCCGAAGTTTGGCTTCATGGTTGTTCGGGTGTCGAACGATCGCATTGAGCAGATCAACGAGTGGAGTTTCTGCAAGCACGCCTTCTTGTCGATCAACGTGAACGGTGCCTGTGGTTCGTGCCAGAATCCCGGCACCGGTCAGTTGATGGGGCTCAACTGTGCGGACACATACGCGCCGAGCAACAACGCCAGCCGGACCTGGCTTGGCCCGCCGGAAGAAATTGACCCGTGGCTCGGCACCTGGAATCCGGTCGGTAGCTACTTCGACATCGGCGATCCGTCGCAGGCTGGCTACCCGGCACCGGCCGATGGCGTGCGCAGTCTGAGTCAGAGCGTGTTCGACTCGGTCGACAACCGCGTTACGGTCACCGAGATCGACTTGACGACGCCGGGCGCAAGCTACTACTACGGCTTGCAGCTGATCCACCGGGGGGAGTCCCTCGCCAACCGCGGCGACAACCTTGCGCATCGTGGCATGGACCCGACGTGGGACGGATCCAGCTGGCAGTTCCCCACCAACTCAGAAGGCCAGACGTATGGCAGTGTGCTAGCCCGATGGAGCGGCGCGTCGATCAAGTTCGGCCTTAATGGCAACGACGACGGGCGCTACTTCGTCGCGGTTAAGACCTATGCGATCGGCGGTGGCAACTTCCACTACGAGTACGCCATTCACAACGTCGACAACAGCCGCGCCGGTGCCACTCTGCGACTGCCGATTGCGGCTACTGCTACGGCTTCGAACTTCACGTTCCGCGACCTTGATGGCAATGCGGCCAACGATTGGACGGCCGCGCGCGTTGGCAACGAGATCGTTTTCACGGCGACCGCCAACAACGCGCTTGAGTGGAACACAATCTACAACTTCGGCTTCGATGCTGACTTCTCGCCGGGCGTGGCCATGTGCCACCTCGATGCTGCGCGACCAGGTGCTGGCGCAGCATTCGTAGCCGTTGAGACCAAGGTCCCGGGCGGCGCGACGTTCCCCGTGTTCGACGCGTTGGGCGGCGGTTGCGATGGTTCGGTGCTGGCGTCATGCCTGCAATTCAATGAGGTGCCTGGCGCGTTGACGCAGACCGCGACCAACCTTGAGAACGCCTACCGCGTGCCGTTTGGACTGTCGTCACCAATCGTTAGCTTTGATGTCTGGACGGCTTCGACGGGGGGCACCGTAGTGGTTCCGGCACACGTATACGCGGCACCTTTGGGGCTGCCCCCCGGCGCCATGCCGAGCCTTGTGCCCATTGCGTCGACGACGATGACGATCGGTCCAACGCCGGGGTTCTATCGGGCAACGTTTACGACGCCTGCCTACTCCCTGGGCGAGGTTTACCTCGCAGTGGATAGCGGCGCGCAAGCAACGTTGGGCAGCAACCTCACGTCTGGTTCGGTGCAGCTTGTATGGTCGCGCAATGGTGCGGCGCAGACCTGGTCGGCGGCCGTCGCGCGGCCAGCATGGCGCATCCAATGCGCCGGCCCCGCGCAGTTCGAACCGCCGGCAATCGGCATCGCCGGCGAGCCGGTACTTGGCACGGTCTATGATCTGACCCTGTCGGGTGCTACTGCCTCGTCGGCTGCCGTTTTGATGTCGGGCCTGTCGAACACGAGCTACAACGGGTCGCCGTTGCCGGTTGCATTGCCGGGGGCACCTGGATGCGACGTTCTCGTTGCGCCACAAGTACTCGACGCGGTGCCGACGACATCGGTCGGCACGGCCATCTACGGCATCACCGTGCCGTCGTCGGCGGGGTTATTGGGACTGCGCGTCTACCACCAGTGGGCCGTGCTCGACCCAACTGTCAACGCACTCGGGATTGTGGTCTCGGGCAGCGGTCGAGCGACGATCGGCAGCTAGCTGCCGACGTCACGCGGATCGCATGCGCAGGCTCGGATCCCGATGCATTGCTTGCCAGGTTAACGATGCATCGGCGCCCGCGGTCGAATGCCAAGGCGCGGCTTACGACCGGCGGCGCCACTTGGCGAAGTTGACGACCGTGGCGGCCAAGAACAGTCCGCCTGCCACCACGTATCCGACCGCGCCACTGTCGGCCTTGCTGGCAAGGGCAAAGAAGCAGCAGGCAGCTGCGAAGTTGCATCCTGTTGCGATCCTGGATGCGCGTTCTTGGGTTGGCTCTGCCGACATGGCCCCGGACTCTACAGAATGAAGAGAACGCCCGTTGCGCTTTGAGCGGTGCGGTACGGACTTCGGCTACTTTATCTCTGCAGCGAGACCTTGGTGGCCGGGATCTGCTTCGACTGGCGCGAGGCTTGCTTCTATTGCACGTTGTCGAGTGCGCCAGTGGCCATCAGAAATACGACCACTGGGACCGTGATCAAAAGGTCGGCCAGCAGAGCGGCCGGCGTCAATACGACCTGGACGAGGCGCACTGCCGCGGGTGGTTCTGGTTTCTTGTAGCTCCGCACGCACACGTTGACATTGAGTTGCCTGGTTGGCGATTCACTGAGCGTTTCCCCGTTGGGCATGCCAATGTCGATGCGCCAATTCGATCGATGCGCCGCGATGCCTTGGTGTGGAGTCAGGCCCGACAGCAGCCAGAACGCATCGGGGTCGATGCGCAGGATGCGCTCACGGTCTCCATCCTGAAGCTTGGCAAAGAGCGTGCAGGCTTTGAGATGGGCGAAACGGTGGGTGTAGCTCGGCGCTCCGTCGCGCAGCGGCGCGGGGTTCGCGGGGTGCGGCAGCGGCGCATTGCTCTGATCGACAAACACGTAGCCAGTCACTCTTGCCGCTGGACCCGCCTCGGGGAATAGCAGTTCGATGTTGGCGGTCGTTAGCCGTTCGCCGCACTCGCGTAGCGCTTGTGGCAATCGCGCTGTCATCGCCTCGTTCAGCCGCGCGCGCACCAGCGCGGACAGGTCTTGCTCTGCCACGTCGCTTCGCCAGCCCGTGCTCAGAATTCTTCCGGTCAGGTCGAGGGTCGCCTTGCCTTCTATCGATACGCCGGACCTCACGGCGCATTCACCCGTCACGATGTTGGATTGCACTTCGAAGAGCTCGGGACGACTCATCAAAGCAACGGCCTCGTGCGCCTTGATCCTCGGGCTCATCAGCAGGTCGCGGATCGGCTCCCTCGAAGGGTCGTTGTGCGTTCGCAGAAACCACGATGGGGTGTGACCCGAGATCAGACGCGCGTCGACGGTTTGCTCGATGTGCTCTTCGCCGATCAGTTCGTAGGCACCGGTTCGACCCATGTCCCATAGGTTGCCAGTGAAGCAGCCGGGGAGCACGGCGAGCAGCAAGGCAGCAAGAGCTAGTGGGGCCTGTTTGTGGGCGATGTAGCGAGAGGCCGGGGCCGCGGCAGAGGTTTTGTGTGATGCCATCATGACTACGCTAGCGCGATGTCTGCAACACGTGGGCGCATTGATACTGAAGACATCGATCACACGTGCTTAATGACTGCAACCGTCGGTGTGTGCACCTAAGCGT
>JAPYTD010000035.1:0-2525 GCA_029936315.1 Planctomycetota bacterium
TCTGCAACGAGTGCATCGAGATCTGCAACACGATCCTCAAGGAAGAGGACCGCAAACAGAAGGGTGACACCGCGCCGCCGACGTTCGTCAAGGACCTCGTGCTCAAGGACAAGGTGCCGACGCCGGAGTACATGGTCGACCGACTCGGCGAATACGTCATCGGTCAGGACCGTGCCAAGAAGGTGCTCGCGGTGGCTGTCTACGGCCACTACCGCCGCCTGCACGCGCGCTACCACAACCCGGACCTCGAACTCGAGAAGAGCAACATCCTGCTCGTCGGCCCGACTGGCTCCGGCAAGACGCTGCTCGCCCGAACGCTGGCTCGCATCCTCGATGTGCCCCTGGCCATCGCCGACGCGACGACACTCACCGAAGCCGGCTACGTCGGCGAAGACGTCGAGAACATCCTGCTACGTCTCTTGCAGGAAGCTAACTTCGACGTCGAGCGCGCCCAGCAAGGCATCATCTACATCGACGAGATCGACAAGATCGGCCGCACCACCAGCAACGTCTCGATCACGCGAGACGTTAGCGGCGAAGGCGTGCAGCAAGCCTTGCTCAAGATCCTCGAAGGCACGACCGCCAACGTTCCCCCACAAGGCGGCCGCAAGCACCCCGAGCAGAGCTACATCCAAGTCAACACGGAGCACATCCTGTTCTTGTGTGGCGGCACGTTCCACGGCATCGAGCAGTTCATCGCCCGTCGCCTCGGCCAAAAGATCATTGGCTTCGGCGAAAGCGAAGACGAGCAGGACAAGGGTCCGGTCGACATGGAGGGCAACGCCCTCGTGACGGGCCAGGCCGAACGCGATCGCCTGATGCCCTACCTCGACCAGAAGGACCTGATCGACTACGGCATGATCCCCGAGTTCGTCGGCCGCTTGCCAGTCACGGTGCCGATGCGTTCGCTGACGCACAACGAGATCCTCAACGTGATGACCCAGCCGAAGAACGCGCTGGTCCGCCAATACAAGGCGATGTTCGAGCTCGACAGCGTCAAGCTCGAGTTCACCGATGGCGCTCTGAGTGTGCTCGCTGCAGAAGCCATGAAGCGTGAGACCGGCGTGCGCTCGCTGCGTTCGATGCTCGAGGAAGTCCTGTTGGAGATCCGCTACGACATCGCCAAGCACAAGGGCGGCCAGGTTGTGATCACCGAGGAATACGTCATCAATTCCCTCAAGCGCGGTCCCCAGAGCCTGTTGACCAACACCATCGAGCCGAGCTCGAAGTCGTTGCCGACCGAAGCGGACGCCAAGGAAGAGACCGAGCCGCCGACCGAGAAGAGTCCGATGCCGCGGAAACGCGATTCGGCGTGAGCGCAAACGCGCTGACAGATCTCTCGGACGCTGACCTCACGGACATCGTCACGGGCCTTGGCGGCAAACCGTTCCAAGCCCGACAAGTGTCGCACTGGCTGTGGAAGCACGGCATCAGCGACTTCGAGCAAATGCGCAACGTGCCGCAAGCACTGCGCACCGCGCTGGCAGCGAAGTTCTCGCCCCACAGCACGGCTCTGCACAAAGCCGAACTCGCTGCCGACGGCACCGAGAAGCTGCTACTCAAACTGCATGACAACGACAACGTCGAGTGCGTCATCATCCCCGACGGCGAACGCACGACGCTGTGCATCTCGACACAAGTCGGCTGCCCGGTTGGCTGCGTGTTCTGCGCCTCCGGCATGTTCGGCGTACGGCGCAACCTGAGCGCCGGCGAGATCGTCGAGCAGGTCCTGATCGCGCGCGCGCGATTGCCCGAAGGTCGCCGCCTAACCAACCTGGTCGTCATGGGTATGGGCGAACCGATGCTCAACCTCGACGGCTTGCTGCCGGCGCTGCAACGCATCCACGACCCCGACGGCATCAACCTCGGCGCCCGCCGCATCACGGTCAGCACGTCAGGATATCCCAAGCAAATGGAGCGCTTCGCCGAAGCCGATCCGAGCTACAACCTGGCGGTCTCGCTGCACGCGGCCGACGACGAACTGCGCAAGGAACTCGTGCCAACGGTGACCAGCAGCGTGGCCGAGATCGTCGCGGCAGCAGACAGTTACTTCGCCAAGAAGAACCGCGAGGTCACCTTCGAAGTCGTGTTGCTCGCCGGCAAGAACGACCGCCGCATCGATGCCAACAATATGATCGGCCTGCTGCGCGACCTGCCGTGCACCGTCAACCTGATCCCGTGGAACCCGGTCGACGAGATTGTGCAAGAGCATGGACTTGGCCGACCGAGTGAGGCGCGCGTTGACGCGTTCGCTGCGTTGTTGCGGGGTGGCGGCATCAATGTGACCGTGCGCCGCCAGCGTGGCGCCGACCGCAGCGCCGCGTGTGGGCAGTTGCGGTTGCAGGAGCTCTAGTCCAGCTTGTGAACTATCGGGGCTAGCGCTAGCGAATCGATTCGCGCGAGCGCTTCTGCTTCGACTGCAGACGCAGCGCTGCGAGCAACGTGTCCACTGCACTCAGCTGGCCCACTACACTCAGCTGGCACTGCACTCAGCGGTAATCGACGGCCGGCGTCAAGCCTTCCAC
>JAPYTD010000035.1:2625-39062 GCA_029936315.1 Planctomycetota bacterium
CACTCAGCTGGCACTGCACTCAGCGGTAATCGACGGCCGGCGTCAAGCCTTCCACATAGAGGCGCAGGCGGCCGCGCCCGGCCATGCCGGGACCGATGACATCGCCGTCGAGAGCACGTCAGGCGAGCCCTACAGATCAATCGGCACGCCCATCTTGCGAAACTTCTGGTAGCGCAGTTCCAGCAGTTCGGCCGGGTCGATCGCCTTCAACTCGGTGAGCCAAGTCTCGAGCTGCACCCGGACATTGGCGATCGCGGCCTTCTGATCGCGATGCGCGCCGCCAAGTGGCTCCGGCACGATCTCGTCGACCAGACCCAGGCGATGCAGATCCTTGCTCGTCAGCTTGAGGGCCTCGGCGGCTTCGGGCGCCTTCTCGCCACTCTTCCACAAAATGGCCGCGCAGCCTTCCGGTGAAATCACCGAGTAGTAGCTGTTCTCCAAGATGCCGACGCGGTCGGCGACGCCGATGCCGAGCGCACCGCCCGAACCACCTTCACCGATGACGATCGAGATGATCGGCACATCGATCGCGAACATCTCAATGATGTTGCGCGCAATCGCCGACGCCTGGCCGCGTTCTTCGGCGCCGATGCCAGGGTAGGCGCCGGGCGTGTTGATGAACGAAATGATCGGCAGCCTGAGCTTCTGCGCGAGCTTCATCTTCTGCAGCGCCTTGCGGTAGCCCTCGGGGTGCGCGCAACCGAAGTTGCAGGCGAGGCGATCCTTGACCGTCTTGCCCTTGCGGTGGCCGACCAGCAGGAAACGGTGCTCCCCCATCGTCGCCAGGCCCGTGATGATCGCGCGGTCGTCGCCATAGACCCGGTCGCCGTGTAGCTCGACAAAATCGTCGAGCAGCATCGACACGTAATCGCTGGTCATCGGACGATCCGCGTGGCGCGCGACGTTGACACGCTCCCACGGCGATAAGCCGGCGTAGACTTCGGCGGTCTGCCGCTTCAGTCGATCCTCGAGCAGTTCAATCTCGCCTTGTAGCTCGAGGTGCGAACCAGTGTTCAGGCTGCGCAGCTCGTCGATCTTGGTCTGTAGATCGATGAGAGGACGCTCAAAGGCAAGGCCGCCCTGGACCGCTAGCTTGGTGGATGAGTTGCTCACGGCAGGAATGTAGCTTACCGGACCAGGATTGATCCACCGCTAGCCAGCAACCGCGAAAAGATCGCGTTACCTGTTTCTGAGGATTGGGTTCCGTCTACCGCTAGGCTTCTCGGCGGACGCACACTACAGATCGTATTCCTTGATCTTGCGGTACAGCGTGCGCTCGCTGAGGCCCATGGCCTTGGCGGCCTTCTGCCGATTGCCGCCACTCAGTTCGAGCGACACCCGAATGTGGTTCTGCTCGACCTCTTGCCACTGGCGTCCCGCCAAGAATTGCCAAGAGTCTTGATCGGTCGGCAACGGCGCCCAGATCTCGGGCGGGAGATCGCCACGCGTCAGGATGTTGCCCTTGGCGCGCACGACCATCGACTCGATCGCGTTACGCAGCTCGCGCACGTTACCGGGCCAGTCGTATTGCACGAGCGCGACCAAGGCATCGCGATCGATCGACTCGACGTGCTTATCGTGCATCTTGCGGAAGTGAGCCAGGAAGTGCTCGATCAGCAGTTTGATGTCACTGCGCCGCTCGTTCAGCGACGGCAAATCGATTGTCACGACCTTGAGGCGGAAGTACAGGTCCTGACGAAACGAGCCGTCCGTGACTCTCTGGAGCAGGTCGGCGTTGGTCGCGGCGAGCACGCGCACATCAACGGGCCGCGTCTTGTTGTCGCCGAGCCGCGTTACGGTGCGTTCTTCGAGCACGCGCAGCAACTTGATTTGCGTCGACATCGGCATCTCGCCGACTTCGTCGAGCAGCAGGGTGCCACCGGCCGCGTATTCGAACTTGCCTTCGCGATCCGCCACGGCACCGGTGAACGCGCCCTTGATGTGACCGAAGAGCTCGCTCTCGATCGTGCCCTCTGACATGCCACCGCAGTTGATCGCGACGAACGGCCGCTGGGCGCGCGGCGACAGGTTGTGGATCGCGCGCGCGATCAGTTCTTTGCCGGTGCCGGACGCACCGAGGATCAGAACCGACGCAGCGGTGCTCGAAATCTGGCGCACCAACGACATCGTGCGCTGCATGCTAGGGTCCTGGCCAACGATGCCTTCGATACCGGAGACGCGCGCCATCTGGCCCTTGAGATCATCGTAGGCGACATCCTTGTCGTGGTCCTCAAGCGACTTCTTGACCTTGGCACGCAGGTCCGCCAGGTCAACGGGCTTCTCGACGTAGTAGGTCGCGCCCTGCTCCATCGCCTGCACCGCGATCTCGCGGCCACCGTGACCAGTCAGCATCACGACGCGGCAGTTCGCATAGCTTTCTTTGGCGGCCTTCAAGACCGCGAAGCCATCGGTACCCTTCATGACCAGGTCGGTAACGATCACCGCAAAGCGCCGCTCGGAGACCATCTCGACCGCTTCCTTGCCGCCGGATGCGACCGTGATTTCCACCGGCAACACTTCGAGAGCCGCTACCAACGCTTCGCGCAGCGCGTCGTCGTCATCGACGACCAGAATCGGATTCGTTGTCATGGTGTTGCTTCGGCAGTCGCATCGCCCTGGCGAATGGGTAGCCGCAGAGAGAACTGCGTACCCTTTCCGGGCTCCGATTGCATCGTCAGTGTGCCACCGTGATCTTCGGCGACGCGTCGCGCCGTTGGCAGTCCCAATCCGGTGCCACCTTTCTTGGTGCTAAAGTACGGCTCCAACACACGATCGATCTGTTGCAGGTCGATGCCTTCGCCGGTGTCGGTCACGTTGATGACCACAAAGTCCTGCTCGCGCATCGTCGAAACAAAGATCTGCCCGCCGGATGGCGTCGCCTCCTTGGCATTTCGCATCAGGTTGACCACGGCCGCCTGCACCAAATCCCAATCGCACCAGACCTCGGCGACCTCACCCCCCGGATAGAAGCGCATCGACAAGTCGACGTCCTTCATCTCCAGATGGTGGAAGTCGATCAGGGCCTGCAGCTTCTCGTTGAGATTGACCGCCCCCAGCTTGGGTTCGGGCGCGCGCGCATGCTGCAAGAACTCTTCGAGGATCGTCTGCAGGCGGCGCACTTCGCCCTCCACCGCGGACAGCCGCTTCTGGGTACGCTTGTCGCGCGCCGTCTCAGGCTCTTGGAAGTCCTCAAGCACCAGCTGCAGATTGAGCCCAATCGTGCTCAACGGGTTGCGAACCTCGTGTGCAAACCCCGCCAACAGCGTGCCCAGCTGGGCAAGCCGCTGCATTCGGATCTTCTGCATCCGCGCTTCGCGCTCCGGGGTCGACATTTGGACGGAGCAGAATAGAGCGCAGCTTTGCGGAAAGCTCCCCCTCGCCATGCTTTCCGTGGCGAGCTACTGTCGGCATATGCCATTGCGCCACGAGCGGCTGGGCGAAGCCGACCCCGACACTCTCCGTCGAGACGTCGTCGACTCCTTGAAGCGCGGCGAACTGTCGGTGCTACCGACCGAGACCGTCTACGGCCTCGCAGCCCTCCCGAGCCAACCCAAAGCCGTCGCGCGGGCCCAGGCCTGGAAAGGGCGCAGCAAGGATCAGCCGTTTACCTGGCACGTCGCCGACATCGCGGACGTCAAGAAGCTCGGCGCAAAGATACCGCTCGCCGCCGAACGGTTGATGGAGCGCTACTGGCCCGGCCCGTTGACCTTGATCTTGCCCGGCAAGGACGGCGAGACGATTGGCGTTCGCTTGCCCGCTCACGAGTTCACGCGGTCGGTGATCCGAGCCTGCGGCGAGCCCCTTTGGCTGACGTCCGTCAACGCAACCGGCGAAGCGCCATTGACCGAGCCCGACGCGATTGCCGCCGCCTGCCGGGACGAGGGTGGCGCCACAATCCTCGTCGACGACGGCGCCTCGCCACTCGGCGTGGCCTCCACCATCGTGCGGGTCGCGCCGGCGCCACTGGAAGTTCTGCGCGAAGGCATCCTGTCGCGAGACGAAGTCCTATCGGCGGCCGCCGACATGATCTTGTTCGTCTGCTCCGGCAACACCTGCCGTTCCCCACTGGCCGAAGCGATGGCCCGGCAACTGACCGGCGAAGCCATGGGCATCCCGCCGGAGCAGGTGCTGGCCCGCGGCATCAAGTTCGCCAGCGCCGGCACGGCAACGGTGCCCGGCATGGCGGCCAGTGACGGCAGCCTCGAAGCAGGCGCCGAAATCGGCCTCGATCTCGGCGCACACATCAGCCTGCCGATCGAGCCATCGCTGTGGCAACGCGCGATCGCGATCTACTGCCTCAGTGACAGCCACCGCCGCGCGCTGCTCGCCGAAGCGCCGGAACTCGCCGACAAGATCCAGATGCTGCGCCCCGATGGCCTCGACATCGCCGACCCATTTGGCGGCGACTTGCGCGTCTACCAACGAGCACGCGATGAGATGCATGCCGCAGTCAAGGCGCGCATGCAAGACTGGTGGCCGTAGGCAGCTGACGCTCGCCACTGGCACCAAGTGTGCTCGGGGCTCCGAGGACTGTGCGAGATCTGACAGGTTTTTGGCGTAGCCCGGCGATGCCTCTGCTGGCAGCCTGGACCGGCGTGCTCGAGAGCCCGAACAACCAGGCGTCCAGCAATCTACGTAGTCGCTGGCACTACGCCCCCACGAAGCGGCGCAGCCGCAGATAACGGCCCCCAATGCAGCATAGTCGCCATTATGTTGCCACCATGATGCTGGCGCCCATGCTGCCTCGGACTGCCACCGGACTCGGAGGAGGCTTCGACTTCTTCGTCATCATCGCGGCCATCGGGCTACTCGTTGGTGCGGGCCTGTTCTGCGTAGCGATCCAGATCAAGATCCTGACCGACAAAACCCCGATGTCGAAGACGCGCACCATGATCAGCGGCGCCACCAGCTTCGTGATCGGGCTCGGCCTCATCGCCGGCGGCTTCTGCTTCCACCCAAACGCGCCGCATGAGCAAAACTGGAAATTCCTGCTCGGCGGAGCCGCACTCGTAGGTGTCGCCACAGCCGCGCAGATTCGCGTCGCCGGGCAACGCAAAAACCGCGCGTAACCACACTGCTGATCATTGCCCGACCAGCGACTACCCGCAGCCATTCCGCCCATACTTGCATCATGAACGGCGCCCCTCTTGTCGCACTGCTGCTGGTTGCCTGCGGGCCAGCACTGCCAACCGACGAACCAACGCAAACAAGGTCTGCCATACAAACAACCGAGCGAGCGCCATCACGTCTCACCGACCTCCCGACCAGTTACTACGGCGACTACTTCCTCGTCGAGACGCACATCGATGGCGAGGGGCCCTACACGCTGATCCTCGACACAGGTGCCTCGTGCACCATTCTCGACCGCAGCATCTACCGAAAGACGATCGACAAACTCGAAGTAGGTTCCCTGACCGTTCGGCATCTGCCCGCAACGTGCCACGACATGCGCGCGATCGCCGCCTCGCTGCGCACGTCGGTGCACGGCATTCTCGGTTACACGGTGTTCAAGGATGTGCTGTTGACTCTCGACTACCCGGCTCGGCGCATACGCATTGCACCCGGCGAACTGCCCACAGCCGACGACGAAAACGTGGTCGACCTGATTGGCACGGGCCGCCCCTACCTCAACCTCGAGCTCGGCAGTCGCACGGTGAAAGCGGTCATCGATAGCGGTGCCACGTCGGGCGTTGGCCTGCTGAGCCTTGACGGTTTCGAATGGCGCCGACGACCACGCACCGTCGGCTCTGCGTTGACGATTCGCGGCAGACAGAACCAGCGCGCGGGCCAACTTGCGACCAACGTACAGTTCGGGCCACTGCAACTCATCCGCCCAGTCGTTCGCGAGACGGACAAGATCGCGCATGTCGGCATCGCCATCCTCAAACGATTCCGCATCACGTTTGACCAACGCAACGGGCGCATCCGATTCGAAGGCAACAAGCGAGTGCGGTAGTTGGCGCCTCGCAAGAGAACTTCAATTGCTTTCACACAAGGTCCGATACCTGTGCTAAGTGCGGTTGCCACCCCGGCACATCCGAGTTGACCATCGACCACATCCAGCCTCGTTCGCGTGGCGGCAAGAGTTCGTGGCGCAATTGCGTGCTCGCGTGCGTGCGTTGCAATCGTCGTAAGGCGGACCGCACGCCGCGCGAGGCATCGATGCAGCGGCGCTGCGAGCCGAAGGCGCCGACGTGGCTACCGACGCTGGCTGTGCCGATCGCGCGCGTAAGGCAGTCGTGGCAGAAGTTCGTCAACGAGCAGTACTGGAACGTGCGCCTGGAGCCTTAAGGCCCAGGCCCACGTTGCTGCTCCTCCTCTACTTCTTCTTCGGCTCGAACGGGTTGTACTTGCCCGGCACCGGCACTGGGTAGCGCCCATCCTTGCCAGGCACCGTCGGCGGTGCCGAATCCATCGAGAAGGTATCGATGTCCGGCGCCAGATTGCGGCCGCGTTGCAGCAAGTCATCCCAACGCAGTTCCTTGCCGGAGTAGCACGCTTCGCGACCGAGGATGGCGGTGAACGTCGACATCGCGCCGTACTCGCCTTCGTTGTAGATCTCGCCGCGCGTCAACGCGTCGATCAGGTCGTGCTGCTCTTGCTGGTGGCCGCCGGGGCTGCGACCCTTGAAGTTCCACGCGTTCGGGCCTTGGATCCTGCCCGACGGCGTTGCCGTGCCAAGCGTTCCGTGCAGCGATTCGCCGACGTTGTTCCAACCATTCCGGAGGTGGCGGCCCTGGCTGTACATCTTGGTGCCGTCAGCGAACGTGTACTCACAGAACGTGTGGTCGTTGATCTGCGACTTGGTGGCATCGCCACCCATGCGCATTTCGCGACCACCCATGCCGTTGCACTTGACCGGGTAGGCGTTCTTCGCCCAACAGCCGACGTCGAGGTTGTGGATGTGCTGCTCGACGATCTGGTCGCCGCAGATCCAGTTGAAGTGGTACCAGTTGTTGCACTGGAACTCCATTTCCGTCATGTCCGGCTTGCGCTTGCGGTACCAGATGCCGCCGCCGTTCCAATACACGCGCGACAGGATCACGTCGCCGATGGCGCCATCATGAACGCGCTGCATCGTCTCCATGTACTTCGGCTCGTGGCGGCGTTGCAGGCCAATGCCAACCATCAACTTCTTCTTCTCCGACTCGCGCACCGCAGCCAACACGCGGCGAATGCCAGGTGCATCGGTCGCAACCGGCTTCTCCATGAAGATGTGCTTGCCTTGCTTGACCGCGTACTCAAACTGCTGCGGCTTGAAGCCCGGCGGCGTCGCAATCACGATCAGGTTGGCGTCGCTATCGATCGCGTGCTTGTAGGCATCGAGACCACTAAACGTCGAGTCCGCGGTCACCTCGACCTTGGCACCTCCGTGCGCCTTGAGACTCGCGACGGCACCTTCCGCCTTGTGTCGGAACGCATCGGCCACCGCAACCAACTTGGTCGCACCAGCCGTATTGAAGATCTGCGCAACTGCGCCGGTGCCACGACCGCCGCAGCCAATCAAGGCGACACGAACTTCGTCGTGACCCCCTACATGGACGTTGGGGATCATCGACGCCGACAATCCGGTGCCAACCAGGGCAGTTGAAGACGTCACGAGAAAGTTTCGGCGGGTGGTATTGGGCATGGATCTACGCGTCAGAGGGCTTGGGGATGAGACGAAAACCGTAGTGCATTGGCGGCGCAAGGCCAGCCAGGTTTGCCGGTCGGACCTGGGTAAGGCCTCATGCGACCGAATTGCTACGACCGAATCACACCCCGGTCGCGGCCAGCCACAATCAGCCACTGCCCATCGCACTTCATCGCCGTCAACGTAAACAACCCACGAACCGTGCCGCCATCGCGCACACCCGACCACGTGCCGTCCAACAGCGCGACCTCCGCCGTCAACAACCGCACACGGATCTCCGCATGGAACGGCACCGTCGACGGATCGGCCGAGCGCCGGGCCAACATCGCGGCGTAGCGCTTCTGGATCTCGTCGCGACCTGTGACCAGCTCCCCGCTCGAACTGATCCGGTCGGCGTCTAGCCCATAGACACTCGCGGCCGTCTCCGCGTCGCCATCGTTGAACGCCCGTTCGAAACGGCGCCACAGTTCGTGCAGCGCCCGTTCGTCATTGGCGCGCGTCACCTCGCGGTCAACGGCACAACCAGCACCCAGCAACGATGCCAGCAACACCAACCCTATGCGCGTCGACACACGTATCCCTACTTGCCACCGCCGAGCTTGCGCATCTCGCGCATCAATCGCAGGTACTTGCGCTTTTCCATGACCGGGTGGCCCATGTAGTCGCCGTTCTGCTCAATGTTCTTATCCTTCAGCACGACCGTATCGCCGGCAAAGCGGCAATCACTGGGGATGTTCAGGTGACCAGCGATGCCGACCTGGCCGGCCAAGGCGCAGCGATCGCCAATCACGGTCGAACCGGCGACCATCGCACCGGCGGCCATCACGACGTCTTCGCCGATCGTGCAGTTGTGGGCGATGTGCACCATGTTGTCGAGCTTGGTCCCGCGGCCGATCGTCGTCACGCCGAGCGTGCCGCGGTCGATGGCTGTGTTGGAACCAACTTCGACGTCGTCTTTGAGGACTACCGTGCCGAGCTGAGGCACCTTGATCCATGTCGCGCCTTCGCGGGCGTAGCCGAAGCCATCACTGCCGACCACAGAATTTGGCTGCAAGATCACGCGGTCCCCGACGACGACGTCGTGACCGACGCACGAGTTCGGGTGAAACAAACAGTCCTTGCCAACAACGGCGCCGTCGCCAACCGACGCGCCGGCCATCACGGCCGTGCCCGCTCCGATCTTGCACTTGCCGACACTCGCGTTGGCACCGACCTTGACCGGCTGTTCGAGTTCCGCTTCTGGATGCACCGACGCCGTCGGGTGGATGTCGTGCGTCGTCGCGAGCGGTAGCGGATGAAAGAACATCGCGACCTTCGCATAGGCAACGTCGACATCCTTGACGACAATCAGGCTGGCTTTGGTCGGAAACTCTTCGGCCGCGAGCAGCGCTCCCGCTTCGGTCGTGGCCGCCATCTCGTAGTAACGCGGATGCCGCACGAAGCCGATATTGTCCGAACGCGCCGTGCGCAGATCGGCCAGGCCGACCACACGACGCTCACCATCGCCAATCAGGCGACCAGCGACGAGTTCGGTGAGCGAGGCAACAGTGACTTCTGTCATGGCTTGCGATTATGCAGGCTTCGCAGGGCGCTTGCCGCATCGAGTCTACGAGATCGCGGCCAGTGGGCCTGAAACGGAATGCGTTCTCCGACCGCCAGGCGCAGTGCCTCGCCGGCGACTTTTCGCAATTCGAGTTCTTCTGCGCACAAGAACCCGGCGATCACGGGGTAGCAGCTCGTCTCCCGTCGGCCGCGCAAGGCGGCTGCGAGCGCCAGGCGATCTGCGAGCCCGGCGTGCTCGGCGATTTCGACCAGGGCCTTGGGGCACGGCAGGTCGGCTCGCCAGAACGTCAGCAGTTCGCGCCAACGGCCAGCAGGAACGAGCACCCGCGCGGCTTCTGCCAGCACGAACGGGTCCGCCAGTTCACGCAGTGCGAGCGCTGGGTCGTCGTCGAGGGAGTTCTGCTCGAGTGCCGCGATCAGGCTGCGGGCACAGCGACTCGCAAACCGCACGCGCACCGAGATTGCCCGCGGCCCCGCGCCACTGCAACGCCGCACCAGCCGTTCGCCGTCGCCGAGGCGGTAGAGATCTTCGAGGTCGCCGCGCATCTGGTTGGGCAGCGGCAGCGTCGCGAACACCGGCGCTGGCGACTGGAAGAACGTCGGATCCATCGCAAACGCGCAACGACTGGCGAGCGACGCATCCCGCAGGGCGATGCCATCCGGACCGGCGAGACCGAGCGCCGCCTGCAGCCAAGGCGCTGGCGCCCCCATCGGCAAGAACCGCGCGGCAATCGCCTGGGCGTCACGACGGCCCTCGGCCGTGTTCGCGAGGGCCAGCAGGCGACCCTTGGCGCGCGACACTTCGGATTGATGACGTTGCCAGCGACGCAAGAGCGAGGGTTCTGTCTTCGTTGCAGCCAGTGGGTTTGGCTCAAGATCACTCGGCAATACGACTGGAATCGTCAACCACCGCAGCAACTGGCGGGCAACGTCCCGAACCGGCTGGCCAGACGAACCAGCGACCGCTGCGGACTTCAAGGCACCGAGGAACGCAACGTCCAGATCCTGCGGCCCACCGAGGTGCGCCGCGTGCATCGCCCAGCGTGCCTCGTCGCACCAAGCCGCAAAGCGACCGCGCCATGAAGGCCTGCGCACGCCGCTGACGAGCACCGCGGCGTTGCCAACCGCGTAGATGCCGTTCCAAGGATGCACGATGCTGGCGGCCTCAAACCACGATTCCAACAGCGTCACCGAAACGCGATCGAGCGCGATCGGCTGGCAAACCAAACCATCGCCGACCACGCGCCGTAGCTGCCGCTGGAACGTCGTGGTGGCGCGGTGAGCGGTCTGCGAACTCGGCAACTCACCGAGCACGATGACCTGGCGCGAACCGTTCGGCAAGTTGCGCAAGGCGCGCGACCAAGGCGCACCGAGCACGGGGTCGTTGTCGCTTGGTTGCAGGACCGGCCCATCGACGGAGACGGTCGGTTGCAGCGCGACCAGTTCGGGCCACGCGGCAGCGGACTCGAGTTCACAACGCTGTGCTTGGCGCAGCGAAGCAACGACTCGGCCAGTGCCCGAGCCGAGCACCAGCACGCGATCGCCGTCGTAGACCGCGGCATGCAGGATCGCAGTCAACAGTGGCTCTTCGCTGCGATCGGGCCCGACTGCCGCGACCAATTCGCCATGCAACCGCAGCTGCAGTTCTTGGTTCTTGCGCAGGTAAACGACTTCGGCGCTGCCGCACCGGCGCAGAATCTGGCTGCTGACGACCTCCACCTGGTCGCCATAGACATGCGTCGCACCACCGAAGAACGAAGGACCCATCGCCAGGCCGGTCGTCAACACGAACATCGCGGCCGCGGCACCTAGCGCCAACGCCAACCGGCCGGCAGCGGCAGCGGTGACGACGACGGCCAGGAATGCGCTCAGCATGATCCAATCCTTGGCGGTGGTCCCGATCGCGACAAAGCCCGTCGCCGCCACGACGACCGCCCAACCTGCGGTCAGCAACCAAACGCGCCGGCTGGCCTGCTCGGTTGCCATCGCCGGCGGCGCATCGAGCACCAGGGCGACCAGCGAAGCAAGCATGGCCAACCCCAAGGCGCCGGCAGCCGGAGCCAAGCCCGAACTCCATTCGGGAGGCAGCAAGAAAGCCGCGAAGGCGGTCGCTGCGGCGAACAAACCCGCGCCCACCACTCCAGCCCCCCCGGTCCGCCGGGCAGAGTCGCAGTGCAAACCAAGCACCAGGCCGAGCAGGGCCGCGACGGCCGATGGCAACCACGAGAAACCACTGCCGGTGACGGCTTGCCCGGCAGCCAGGGCGAAGACCGCGCCGATCGCGAGGCCGCGCAGGGCCGTTCTGGCGGCTTGGTGCCAACCGGCGAGACGAGCCAGGCCAAAGCCGATGCACCATAGCGGCAACCAATCACGGCACGAACGCAACCAGCTGACCGAGGGAACGGTCGCACCGGACTCGAGTGCGACCTGGTGGGCGATCGCCAGACTGGCGAAGAATGCACCAATCGCGGCCCCAGCGGCGGCGAGCGCCAACAGCGAACGCACATAGTTGCCGCGCGCGGAGCGGATCTCCGCCCGGGTCTCTACCTGCGGCTCGGTGTGGTCGTGGCCAACCATGTGCAACAGGATACCCGGCTCAGCCAAACGGCACGGCTCACCGCCCGGGAACTGGGCAACGGATACGTGCCGGCGCGAACTGGACACTGCGGCCCCAGAACCCGAAGGTTCCCCCCCATGCGACCGACGATTCGCCAAGGTTGGATCAGCCCAGCGGCTAACGCGGCGCGCCCTGCAATTCTGCCAGGGCCTCCACCGCCATCGCCGCAGTATGGCAGGCGAGCAGGCGCTCACGCACTTCGGCCTTCGACAGCAATTTGGCGATCTCGGCCAGGGTCTTGATGTGCGCCAACTTCTTGCTGCGCGGGATGATCAGGCCGATCACGATGCGCGCCGGCTCGCCGTCGAGGGTCTCGAACGGGATGCCAGTTGCGTTGAGACCGAGCACGGCGACCAGGTCGTCGATGCCATCGATCGCTGCATGCGGAATCGCGATGCCATGCTCCATGCCGGTGGTCATGCTGCGTTCGCGCACCACCAAAGCCTGTTCGACGGTCGCAACCATCGATTCGGGGTAGCTGCCGGCACGCACGGGCACGCGGGCAATCGTTGCGAGAGCCTGCCACTTGTCGGCTGCCTGGAGGGGCACCTCGACGAGGTTTTCGTTGATCAGTTCGGAGAGCTTCATGGCCCGGGGGGACAGCGCGGCTTGAGTCACCTCAAATCGGTGTCCCACGAATGCAACCGGCCGCATGGGACCAGCGCAATCGGAAAGTCCGAAGGTTGTGGTCCGGGCAGCAAGAACCCGCCCTCCAGCCGACCACTCCAGCAAGGAATTGTCGCAAGACCTGCGCATCCTTCGGGTTCGTTCTGGTTCGTAGCACGCCGCGGAAATAAAAACCGTGTCCCGCCCGTCCGAGGCGCAATTACGAGCCCCACCTATATCTGGGGCCCGAAGCTCAAACACGATGATGGCCGACCACGCCCTTCAGATCACAAGTCCGCGTCCGCAGCGAGCCATCTCGCCGTTGACAGCGCTCTTTCCCGTTTTCGTCCTGCTCTGCGGCCTCGCGCCGGCGCAAACCGACCCACCCGTTCCGCCGACCCCGCGCATGATCGTCGATGAGGATACGGACACGATCGCGTTCTCGATGAACGAGAGCAACGGCATGGAATTGACCCACTTTGTGAAGTGGGCCCAGGAAGTGACCGGGAAGCGCTTCACCTACAATATCCAGGAATTGACCGGTGGCAGTTCAGCCGGCAGCACGGTCAGCTTCCTCGGCACGTTCCGCATCAAGCGCGAGCGCTTCCAGGAGGACTTCTACTCGTTCTTCCAGACGATGCTCTACATCAAGGGCTACGCCGTCGTGCCGCGTGGCGATGGCGACCTCGAGTTGCTTGAGATCGTCATGATGACGGGCACGCGTGGTCGCGAAGTGACCAATGGCGCGCGCTACGTCAACCCGGACGAACTGATCAACTATCGATTCCAGACCGGCGTCCCAATCCTGACGACGTGGCCGCTCAAGCACATCAACGCGCAGCTCGCCAACAACGCGCTGCGGCCGTTCTTCGCGACGACCGGCGGTGCGCAATCCGGCGGCTCGGTGCAGATCGGCAACGTCGGCAACAAGTCGGCTCTCTTGCTGCAGGGCTTTGGCCCGCAGGTCTACGCCGCGGTCGAGCTGCTCAAGCTCGTCGATGAGCCGGCGGAAGAACCGAACCTCGTGGTGCAGGTCGTACCGCTTGAGCACCAGGCGCCTGAAGAGATCGAGCCGATCCTGACCGAGGTTCTCGAGAGCCGCAGTGCCATCCGCCAGCAAGTGCTGCAAGAGCAGAACTCGGGGGCCGCCGGCGCCTCCAGCAGCGCCCGCCCACAACTCAAGGTGGTCGTGCACAGCTCCCAGAAATCGCTCGTGCTCAGCGGCACGCAGACCCAAGTCATCGAAGCCCTCGACCTGGTCGCAAGGCTCGACGTGCCCGGCGAGCCGATCGACGCGTCGGCCAACGTTATCCGCCTCAAGAATGTGCTCGCCGAAGACCTGGAGACGACGCTGAAGCAGTTCATGCAAGAGGACAACAGCGCCGAAACGGCAGCCAATAGCGGCTCAGGCACTGCTGGCGCTGCCGCCGCACGACGCGTTCGCAAGACGGTCATCAACTCGCACAAGGAAAGCAACTCACTGCTGATCTCGGCGGCGGGCACCAAGTGGAAGCAGGTTCGGGCACTCGTCGAGAGCCTGGACCAACGCCAGCCGCAGGTGCTGATCGAGGCTGCCGTGGTCGAATTGACGACCGGTGACCTCGACCGCTTTGGTATCGAGCTCGGCTTGTTGGACCTGCCGTCCGACACAACCGGCATGAACAACTACTCGCGCGGCTTCGGCTTCACGAGCTTCGGCCAGTCAGTTTTCGAAGACACCGACGACGACAGCCTGCCAGATACACGCTTGCCCGACTTCGACAACCCACTGCAGGGAATCACGGGTGGCATCATCAGTGGTGACGGCTTCGCCGTACCGCTGTTGATCAACGCTCTTTCAACCGACGACAAGGCCAACATCCTGTCGCTGCCGAGCGTGCTGGTGAACAACAACGAAACCGCCGTCGTGCGGACTTCGGAAGCTCGTCCGACGCAGACGCAGAACCAGGGCACGGCGACCACGTCGAGCGGCGTTGGTGAAGACCGCTCGGCCGGCATCACGCTGTCGATTTCGCCGACGATCTCGCCCAACAATTACCTGCGCCTGAACATCAGCCTCGACGTCAGTCGCTTTGTCGGCGCGTTCGACCCCAACTCGGTGACCGGTGGTGGCACCACGCTCACTCGCTACATCCAGACGCAAGTCACGATGCCGAGTGACGCGACGATGGTCATCGGCGGCATCCTTGAAGACTCGGAATCGGAGAGCAACGGCGGCATTCCGTTCCTCAAGGACATCCCGATCCTCGGCTACCTGTTCCGCCGCAGTGAGAACATGAGCAACAAGACCAACCTCTACTTCTTCGTCACGCCGACGATCCTGGACGAGGACAGCTTCCAAGACCTCTACCACGTCAGCCTCAACAAGAAGCTCGAGGCTGAGCAGTACATCGGCACGCGCCGCTTGCGCATCATCGACCGGCGCTGGTCGGGCATGCCTTCGGGCCAGGCTCGCACCCTCGAGGATATGGGCTCGACCATTGAGGACCTGGACGCACAGGGTGAGTTCGAAATGCCGACGTATCGGCGCCAGCGCAGAACGGCTGGGCCGGCCTCGCCGGACCTGATCCCCGACTTCCCCAACGTAGCTCCCGTTCGTGCACCAATCGGCGTGCCCAAGTAGGGCCCTTTCCAACGGGCCGCTAGAAGTAGAGTGATGGGCCGCCGAAGTGCGGCCGCAAGTTTGAGGCACAAGAAATGACGGACACCCTGCCGCCGGAAGGCGCCGAAACGAAGCCGGCCAAGGCTCCACCGAAGGACCACCTGCGCGAGAGCCTCTTGCGCAAGGCCGGTCTGACGCCAGCTCAAATCGAAGAGGCGCTGCTCGAAGAGCACGAAAGCGGCCAACAACTCGACCAGATCCTGATCGCCAAGAACTTCCTGACCGAGCCCAAGACGCTGGAAATGTTCGGCGACATGCTTGGCCTCGAATACCTCGACAGCCTCGAGGGCATCGGGGTGCCGGACGACTTCATCCAAGGGGTGCCGGTGCAATTCGCACGCACGCACGCCCTGATTGCGATCAGCGATGAAGGCGACGTTGTGCGCGTCGCAAGCCACCGGCCGCTCGACGTGCAGCCGATGGACGACCTGGCGACCCTGATGGGCCGGGAGCTCGAGGCGGTGCTCGCTCCACGCGCACAGATCGCCAACCTGATCAACCGCGCCTACCGTCACAAGGCCGACGGTGTTGACGAAGCGCTGCAGGATGTCAAAGACACCGACATCATCAGCATCGCCGAGAACATTCAGGAGTCGGAAGACCTGCTGGACGCCAACAAGGCGCCGGTCATCAAGCTGGTCAACATGCTGCTGTTCCAGGCGCTCAAACTGCGCGCATCGGATATCCACCTGCAGCCCTTCGGCGACCGACTGCAAGTGCGCATGCGCATCGACGGCGTGCTCTACGACATGGAGTCCGTGCCCCGCCGCGCCCAGGAAGCCATCGTTTCTCGCGTCAAGGTCATGGGCCAGATGGACATCGCCGAGCGGCGCCTGCCGCAAGATGGTCGCGCCTCGATCCGCATCGGCGATGGCGACGTCGACGTTCGTATCAGCACCGTGCCGGTTGCCGGTGGCGAACGCATCGTGTTCCGGATCCTCGACAAGACCACCAAGGTCTACTCGCTGGATGACATCGGCCTCGATGAAGATGCCGAGCGCACGATCCGCCGCTACATCAACTACAGCCACGGCATCATCTTCGTCACCGGCCCAACCGGTTCGGGTAAGACGACGACGCTCTACGCCTGTCTCGACGCGATCAACGCGCCGAGTCTCAACATCCTGACGATCGAAGACCCGGTTGAATACAACCTCGCCGGGATCTCGCAGGTGCAGGTCAACACCAAGAAGGGCCTGACCTTCGCCGCCGGCCTGCGCTCGTTCTTGCGCCAAGACCCCGATGTCATGATGGTCGGTGAGGTTCGCGACAACGAAACCGCCGATATCGCGATTCGCGCGGCGTTGACGGGCCACCTGGTGTTTTCGACGGTGCATACCAACGACTCGTCCTCGACGGTCTCGCGTCTGATCGACATCGGTGTCGAGCCCTACCTGGTGTCGTCGTCGCTGTTGTGCATCATCGCGCAACGCCTGCTGCGAACGCTGTGCCCCAACTGCACGGAGCAGATCGAGCCCAACAAACAGCAGCGATTCTTCCTCGAAGATCTCAAGCTGTCGCCCGACATGTTCGAGGATGGCAAGCTGACCATTGGCAAGGGCTGCGACGAGTGCTTCCGCTCCGGCTTCGCGGGCAGAACGGCCATCTACGAAGTCATGCCAATCGATACAGTCGTGCAGGAGCAGATCATCAACAAGGCGACTGCCAGCCAGATCAAACGCGCCGCGCTCGAGCGTGGCTTGCGCACCCTGCGCATGGATGGCGTGAACAAGCTCCTGACGGGTCAAACGACGCCCGAAGAAGTGTTGCGCGTCACGCAACTCGACATCACGTAGTTTCCCGATTCACACGTCGCCCGATCCATACGCGACCGATCCACACCACGCAGGCTCCCACCGCACCGACGAACAGAATGCCGATCTTTGAATACAAGGCGATCGACAGCAGTAACAAGGTCAAGAAGGGCATCATTGATGCCGACACACCTCGTGAGGCCCGCGTCAAGCTGAAGAAGGACGCGCTCTTCGTCACCGACATCAAGGAGTCGCGTGGCAAGAAGAAGTCGGTCATCGCGATCCGTGGCGTGACCGGAGTGGAAGCCCCCAACAAGCAGCGCAACGAGCAGATCGCTGCCGTGACCCGCCAGATGGCGTCGCTGCTGCAGGCCGGCATCCCGCTCGCGGAAGCGCTGCGCATGATCATCGAGCAGGCCCCCGACAAGAAGGTCGAGACCGTGTTCCGCGACATCCGCGAAAAGGTCACGCAGGGCATGACGTTCGGCGATGCCGTGATGCAGCACCCCGCCTACTTCACCGATCTCTACAGCAATATGGTGCGCGCTGGCGAATCGTCCGGTGCCCTCGACAAGGTGCTAGTGCGCCTCGCGCAGTTCTTGCAGGCCCAAACGCGCCTGAAGAACAAGGTCGGCGCCGCGATGATGTATCCGATGATCATGGTCATCGTCGGTGTCATCGTCGTCGCGATCCTGATGACGATGGTCGTGCCGCGCGTAACCCAGTTGATCAAGGGACGCGGCCAAGAACTGCCGCTGCCCACCGAGATCCTGATCACGTGCTCGGACTTCCTGGTCAACTACTGGCTGCTGGTGATGGTCGGCATCCTGTGCCTGGTCGTCACGTTCCAACTGTTCGTCAATTCGGTCAAGGGCCGGCTGGCGTTCGACAGCTTCAAACTGAAGCTGCCAATATTCGGCGACCTCGCGAAGAAGCAGGCGATGGCGCGTTTTTCGATCACGCTGGCCACCCTGCTGCGATCGGGCGTGCCCGCGCTGCAGGCCCTCCAAGTGACCAAGAAGGTGCTCGACAACGTCGTGCTGCAGAACGCTCTGCAGACCGTGCACGACCGAGTCCTCGAGGGCACCGACATCTCCACGCCGATGAAGATGTCGGGAGTGTTCCCCCCGACCATTTCGTACATGGTTGGCGTCGGCGAACAGGCCGGCAACCTCGAAGAGATGCTCGAACGTATCGCCGCGACCTATGACGAAGAAGTCGACCTCGCGACCCAGAAGCTGACCTCGATCATCGAACCGGTGATCATCGTCATGCTCGCCGTGGTCGTCGCCGGCATCGTCATCGCGATCGTGCTGCCGCTGTTGCAGCTGCAACGCACGGGGTAGGCGCCTATAGTGGTCAAGGCCTATGGCCAACGTCGCCCTGATCCTCGCCAACCCGGTCGCCAAGCGCGGCGAACCGGCGGTACGGCGCGTGGTGCAGAAGCTGACGTCGGCCTACGAGCAGAAGGGGCGTCAGGTCGTCGCCCGCTACACCGAGCGCGACGGTCCGCGCGAAGCCCAGATCGTCGCCGAGTACGCCGATCAGGCCCAGACGATTGTCGCCGTCGGCGGCGACGGCACGGTTCGCGAAACCGTTCTCGCGATGAACGATGCACAACGGGCCTCTACCGAGATCGGGTTCGTGCCCATGGGCAACGCGAACGTGCTGGCACGCGAAGTCGGCATCGCGTGGCATGACGAGGACCAGGCGGTTGCGCAGGTTCTATCGGGCAAGGCGCAGCAAATGGACGTCGGCGCCATCGACGGCAAACCGACCTTCTTGTTGATGCTCGACGTCGGCTACTTCGCGCACGTCGTGCACCGGGTCTCGGCGCTGCGAAGTCGCGGCAGCACTCGCTGGATGTATGCCATCGGCGGCGACCTGCTCTACGGCGGCATCGGCGTACTCAAGTTGCTGACGCCGGGAGCCGCGCAAGTCGAGGTCATAGCCGACGACCAAGAACCGTTCATGACCACCTCGATCGCAATTGCCAACGCGTCGGTCTACGCCAAAACCGGCTCGTTCTGCCCCGATGCGGATCCGAGCGACGGCGTGCTCGACTTCAACGCGGTGCGCAACAACAAGACGATGCGCTATTCGCTCGCGGCGATGAGCGGCAAGCCCAAGCCGGCGATCAGCCACATCGGCAAGGCGAAGCGCTTCACGCTACGGGCGAGCTCGCGCGGGTTCTTGTGCCAGGTCGATGGCGACCCATTGTTCGAAGGCCCGGTGCACCAACTGTCGATCGAAGTGCTGCCGAGCTACTACTCGCTGCTGACTCCGCAGTCTGGCTAACGCTCGGCGCGAATCGCCTCGAGAAAGAAGTCGACCAACAACCGTTCATACTTGGCCTCCTCGCGCGCCCACGGAGTGCGATGGCGATTGCCAGCCACGACGTGCAGTTCTTGGCGGTCGACAGCGATGTGCTGTTCACGAAGCAGTTCAGCAGCATCCTTGCTGACGCCCCAATTCGAACCCGAATCGCCTCGGCGCACTTCTCGGACACTGCGGGGCTGCGCCGCTGACGCAAGACAGGCGCAGAATGGCTAGAGTTACGGACCATGCCGTTTTGCGCCGTCATCCTGGGTCTGCTCTGTGGACTCGTCTCACTGCCAGCTCAGCAGCAAGCGCCGATCGGCGAGTCGATGCGCGTGCAAATCTCCGCGGCGCTTGGCCTACAGGCGGCGCTCGCGAAGCTCGGCGTCAGCGGCGACCACGTACACCTTCATTATCAGGGTGGCTGGCAGAGCGCCACGGTGATCGTCGGTCAGCAGGAGCTGCGCGATCTGCGCGCGGCGCTGCCGGCTGGCACGCTGTTCATGGTGTTGGAGAAGTCGCGCCCCTACAGCCAGATCGCCGCCGCGTCGTCGTCCGCGTCACAGTTTTTCAGCTGGCCGGGCTACCACACGCGCGCGCAGGTCGTCACGGACCTGCAGGCGCTCGAGCAGAGCTACCCGGCCTTGTGCAAGCTTTACGACCTTCAGTCGCGCTACGGCGCGCCGATGACCCACGACGGTTACCGCATCTACGCGTTGCGCATTTCGAACGCACCCGACCAAGACCAGGACAAGCCCAACCTCGTGCTGTCGGCGAACACGCACGCGAACGAGCTCGCGGTCATCGAAGTGCCGCTCTATGCCGCCGAGCGCCTGCTGATGAGCTACGGCAACGACCCCTTGCTAACGCAGCTGATCGACGACAACCAGATCTGGATCCTGCCCAACCTCAACCCCGACGGGCTCGAGTACACCTGGAATAGCAACAACCTCTGGCGCAAGAACCGGCGAGACAACGGCGACGGCACGGTCGGCGTCGACATGAACCGCAACTACCCGTTCTTCTGGAGCCAGTGCGGCAGCAGCTCGAACACGTCGAGCAACACGTATCACGGCACGGGGCCGGCGTCGGAGCCGGAGATCCAGGCCCTGCTGATGTTCGCGGAGACGGAGGGCTTCGAGCGGCTGCTCGACTTTCACTGCGCCGGACCCGATGTGCGGCACCCGTACAACAACCTCGTCGAGAACGCGATCCCAGCGATGGTGCGCTCGACGATGGACCCGATCCACAACGCCATCGCCAACGCGATGGGCTACCCGCCGGTCGGCACGTGCTGCTGTGGCACGCTAATGGAGTGGCACTTCTCGACGAAGGGCACGATGAGCTTCCTGGTCGAGTTCGCGACGTGCACGAACCCCTTTGCGCAGACCGCACAGGAGTTGATCAACACGTTCCCGGGCGTCATCGAACACCTGACCACGCCGGTGCCGATGACGGGCCACGTCACCTCGAGCAATGGCGGCGTGCCGCTGGTTGCGTCGATCACCGTTGCTGGACATGAGTTCCAGGATGGGCAGACGGTGATGTCCGGCGGTCGCTTCGGGCGTTACCACCTGTGGGGCGGTCCTGGCACCTTCGACGTGACGTTTGCCGCCGAGAACCACCTGCCGACGACCGCGCAGGTGTCGCTGACGGCCGGGCAGACCCTGTATCAGGACATCGTGCTGCAAGAGGGCAACCTCGCTACGCACGAAGTGTTCGGCACGGGCTGCCCCGGTTCCGCACTGCAACAAGAGGCGTGCGCGTCGACGAACGCGAGCGGCGGCCAGTTGCTGGGCCACCAGTCGAACAACGAGTACTGCTACCGCGTCGACGCAGCCACGTCGATGACGGTCACGGGCTTTAGGCTCTACACCCAGACGGCCGGCAACTCGCCGGCGACCGTTGCCGCTGGCCTCTACCTCGCGAACGCGCAGGGCGAGCCCGAAGACCTGCCAGTCGCGACGGGCACGATGACGGTCGACGTACAGCCGGGCTTCTACGAAGTGACGTTGAACACGCCGGTTGCTGTGCAGGCAGGAGACGTCTTCTTCGTCGGCTCGGACACCGGGACGATTCTAACGTCGACGCTGACGTCGGGAGACCCCGGCGTGGCCTTCTGGCGGCTGTCGCCATCCCCGAACTGGTCGCAGTCCGGGATCGTCGATCATCCGAGCTACGAGGTGCTATGCCTGGGCGGCGGGTTGCCCGGCGCGGTGCCGTCGTTGACGACCAGCGGTCTGCCGTTGATCGGTGCCACGTTCGACGTGACGTTGCGCGACGCGGTCGCGAACGCGCCCGCGATGTTCGTCTTCGGCAACAGCGACAGCGTCTGGCAGACGCTGCCGCTGCCGTTCCCGCTCACCGCGCTGGGCGCGCCGGGCTGCGACCTGCTGGTCTCTGTAGACGTCACCGCCGTCACCATGACCGACGGCAACGGCACGGCGGTGGTTCCGGTCTCTGTGCCAAACGACCCAGCCATCCTCGATGCTGAGTTCTTCGAACAGTTCGCCGTGCTAGACCTCGCCGCGAACAGCCTCGGGTTTGCCTTCTCCAACGGCGGCGCCGGCGTGGTCGGCTACTAGCCGCCGCCCCGCAAGGCGGGTCAACGCTAGGCGTTGTATCGGCAATAGGTTAGGTGATTCTGAGTGCCGTCCTAGGCTAGTGCAGGAACAGCAGCTCGCGGTACTTCGGCAGCGGCCAGTACTCATCATCCGTCATCGTCTCAAGCTGGTCCGCCTCGACGCGCAGACGATCCATCGCCGGCACGACCTTGTCGCGGTAGACCTTGGCGTGATCGAACTCCGAACCCACATGGGACTCGGCGCTGTCGAAGACGTCGGCCAGGTCATCGAGGCAAGTGACCAAAGCCTCGATGCGCATCGTCATGTCGCGCAGACGTTCCGACTGCTTCTCAATGGCGAAGCCGTGGGTCTTGGCCGAGGACAAGCTGTCGGCGACGTCGCGCTGGGTCTTTTGCGCGGCCGGCAAGATCATCGTGCGCGCGATCGACAAGGCGCACTGGCCTTCGATTGCGATCGCCTTCGAATACGCTTCGAACTGGATGTTCATGCGCGAATCGGCTTCAGCAGGCGACAGCACGTTCATGCGCGAGAACAGGTCGATGTTCTTTTTGGAGTTGAGGCACGCCAAGGCATCGACCGCATTCGGCACGTTTGGCAGGCCGCGCCTTTTCGCCTCGGCATGCCACTCTTCACTGTAGCCGTTGCCGTTGAAAACGATGCGCTGGTGCTTGCTGAAGACCTCGGCGATGACCTCGTTGACCGCGGTCTCAAGGCCCTTCGACATACGGCTTTCAATCTCGGTCACCAGGTAGTCAAGCGAGTCGGCCATGATCGTATTGAGCACGGTCATCGGCTTCGTCGGCGATTGGCTCGAACCGACGGCCCGGAACTCGAACTTGTTGCCGGTGAACGCGAACGGCGACGTGCGATTGCGGTCGGTAGCGTCGCGCGGCAGGTCCGGCAGCGAACTTACGCCAAGCTTCATCGTACCACCCTTGCGGGAGGTCCCCTTCTGGCCACTGATGATGCCTTCCATGACCTCAGTGAGCTGATCGCCGAGGTAGATCGACAGGATCGCCGGCGGGGCTTCGTTGGCGCCGAGGCGGTGGTCGTTGCCGGCGTGGGCAATCGACGCGCGCAGCAGATCGGAGTACTCGTCGACAGCGCGCAGCACCGCGGCGAGTATGACAATGAAGCGCATGTTCTCTTCCGGCGACTTGCCCGGCTCGAGCAGGTTCTCGCCGGTACCGGTCGACAGCGAGAAGTTGTTGTGCTTGCCGCTGCCGTTGATACCGGCGTAGGGCTTCTCATGCATCGTGCAGTAGAAGCCGTGGCGCTGGCCTACTTGCTTCAACACTTCCATCGTCAGCATGTTGTGGTCCGACGCGATCGTCGTGCGCTCGAAGATCGGGGCGAGCTCATACTGACTTGGCGCGACTTCGTTGTGGCGCGTCTTGACCGGGACGCCAAGCTTCCACAGTTCTTGCTCGACATCCTGCATGAAGGAGAGCACGCGACGCGGAATCGAACCGAAGTAGTGGTCTTCGAGCTCTTGCCCCTTCGGCGGCTTCGCACCAAACAAGGTGCGGCCAGTCGTGACGAGGTCCGGCCGCAGCACATATAGCTCACGGTCGATCAGGAAGTATTCTTGCTCGCACCCGAGCGTCGGATAGACGTGAGTGACGCGCTCGTCACCGAGCAAACGCAGCAGTTTCAGGGCCGAAGCATTGAGTGCTTCCGAGCTGCGCAACAGCGGCGTCTTCTCATCGAGGGCTTCGCCAGTCCACGAGCAGAAGGCCGTTGGAATGCACAGCGTCGCGCCGTTCTGGGTCTCGCGAATGAAGGCCGGCGACGTCGGGTCCCACGCCGTGTAGCCGCGCGCTTCAAAGGTCGCCCGCAAGCCGCCACTCGGGAACGAACTCGCATCGGGCTCGCCCTTGATCAGCGCCTTGCCGCTAAACTCCATGACCACCTTGTCGTTCTCGAAGTCGACGAAGCTGTCATGCTTCTCGGCGGTCGAGCCCGTCATCGGCTGGAACCAGTGCGTGAAGTGGGTGGCGCCACGCTTGATCGCCCACTGCTTCATTTCGTTCGCCACCAGGTCCGCGAGATCGGGACTGAGGTGCTGGCCTTGCTCCATGCAGAGCTTCAGCGCCTGGTAGGCACTCTCGGGAAGGCATGTGCGCATCTGCTCCAGCCCGAACACATTCGCTCCAAAGAGTTCCGGCACGTTGGTCGAACGAGCCTCAATGGCATGTGGGGACTTATTTGCGATCGATCGGATCGCGGCTACGCGTGCTGCAGATGACACAGATACCTCCGGAAAAAACGGTGAGTCAACGGACCTTTACGGCGCTGTCGGCAGGCTAACGCTCGAAGAGGCAGAAAGCACCATGGCAGTGCGGTTGCACCGGCAGGGAACCCCCGTACGTTGGTGGTGTGAACGGTCGCATAAGTTTCCACATTGCCTGTCTCGCGGTGCTCGCTGGCAGTTGCCAAACGATTCCAAACCCACTCGCCCTGGAGACGGCCATTTTGGCTGTCGACTACGTGCCCGGCTGGCCAGGCCACGCAACCGAGCGGGCCCCAACGCAGCGCTCGGTCGTTCTGTTCGCCGTCAAAGACGCACCTTCTGGCACCCCCGTGGCGCTGGCGGCCGCAGCCATTGTGCGGGAGCGCGGCGCCCCGTTCCGCGGCAAGTCGAATCTGCCCATCGGCAGCCGCTGGCTTTCGGGCGACGACGTAGGCTTTTGGTTGGCCGATCGAGAGACCCGCAAGCCGTGGCAGCAACAGCTGCTCGGCGAAGTCACAGCCGTGCTGGGGTCATCGCTAGAGACCACGGTTCGCACCACGGGCGGCAACTCCGTTCTGCCCCAAGTGACAGTCCACGGGACAGATAGAGGATTTTCCGTGGTGCTCGTAAGCGGCTCCGCCGACGACCCGGAGCGCGAATCGCTGGTGGTTGCCGCGCCGTTCGCGAGCGACGAGCAAGTCGGGCTGTTTGTGCCCGATCCGCGGGTCGAGAAAGGCGGCCTACTACTCCTGCTGCTGCCGGCGGGCGTGCCAACTGCGGCGACGCTCGCTGCGGCTCGCGAGATCGCCAAGGCAAAGGCCCTGGCGCCACCAGATGCGGACGCGATCCCGCGCAATTGGCAGGTAGCCAACCGGGCCGTCGGGGAGCGCAATCGACGCCCGGCGTTGCTCGCGGTCGTCACGCCACTCGGCCTTCCACGGATTACGGATTTGCTGCTCGCCGCCGACGAAGCGGCTCTGATCGCGATCAGCAACGAACTGTCGCGCCTGGACCCGAAGGCCAAGAACCTGCCCTGGCTGGTCGAAGCAGCGGCATGGCGCGCGCTGGTACCAGGGGCCGAACGTGGCGAACTCTCGCCTTCGCTACGCGCCGCATTCGTGCGGCATCTCGGCAGCCTGTGCGACGATGGCGCCACGCTTCGGCTATTGGTCAGGGTCGCAACCGACGGCAACCAGTTTGCGGACGCGCTCATCGACGAAAATCTCGCCGCCCTGACCGATCGCAGCGCCGCGGTGCGCGTGCGCGCGGTTTCGTGGCTGCACAGCCGCAAAATCCGCATCGACAACTACGACGCAATGGGCAGCAAGGCGGAGCGACGCGGCGCCGTGCGACGCTACCTGGCAGCCAAGGAGGCGCCGCGATGAGCGAAGCCCCGCAAGCTGCCGAGGCCCCCACCCCAGGGGTCCCGACGCCCAACACCACCGAGTCAAAGGCCAAAGCAACCAAGCGCAAACGCAAGTCCCGTTGGTGGTGGCGATGGACCAAACGTCTGGCCGCCGCTGGCTTGGTTGCCCGCGTGCTGTTGTGGCTGTTCCTCGAACACCTCGCGGACTTCGGCGCCGGGTTTGCCGGCTTGTCTGTGTCGTGGCGCAGTGCCTCGCTGTCGCTCAGTGGGTTGTCGCTGCACATCGAGGATCTCGTCGTGCGCGACGCCAACGACGAGCAGGCGCCACCGCTGTTGACGGCGCAGGATGTCATCGCAGACCTCTCGATGCGGCAACTGCTCGGCGGGCAACTGTCCGTCGTCGATGCCAGCATCGCGGGTGCCCGCATCACGGTGCATCGCGGCGCCGATGGCAGACTGCGTCTGCCGAAGTCGTGGCTCGAGCCGGCGACGGTCACCGTGCCGGAGCCAGAGGAAGATGCCGACAACACGCCACTCAACTTCGAGTTGCCGTGCTGGATCCAATCGGCGCGACTGCATGACCTTCAGCTCGACTTCGTCGACAACACCGTCACGCCAGCGGTGGAATACACCGGCAAGCTCGATCTCGAGGTCACGGACCTCGGCTTCCCAGACCGCCTGGGCTCGGTCATGCTGCGACTACACGCACCGCAACTGTGCGACGAGCTGTTCGTACACACGCAGGTACACGCGCAGACATCGCGGGCCAAGTGCGACTTCCAGGCGGTCGTGCGCGGCTTCCGCCCCCACCGGTTTGAGCTGCCACAACAGATCCTCGACATTCTTGAGAACGCCCACGTCGTCGACGTGCGCCTGGCTGGCGACCTCAACGCCCAGATCCTGGCGAGTGCGCCGCGGCAGCCGGCGCTGGGCGGCACTGTCGACTTCGACTTGTCGTTGGACGGCATCGAACACAGCACGTTGGAGCTCGATATCGGCCCAACCGCAGTCGCTTTGCCTGGCACGGCCGACGAAGGCATCGTCACGCCGTTCTCACTGAGCCTGCAAGTCGACAACGTCGTAGATGTGTTTCGGCTCGAAGCGGGTCGGCTCGAACTGTCAGGTGCGCGCTTCTCCGTGGCCGCCAGACTGGTCGCGGAGAAGATAACCTGCGGGCGCATTCGGCCTTTGCTTGCAGCGGCGGGTCTGTCCTTGCCCGACTGTGGCATCAACGTCAGGGGGTCGCTGGATGCGGAGTTTGGCGAAGCGATGTCGATCGATCTTGCCCGCATCACGATCGGCAGCGCCGACGGTGGTGCGCAGGTCGCACTCGATCGCTTGATCGTGCGCGACCTGAGAACAGTTGACGACACGCTGGCGATTGGCAGCGTCGAGATCGTTGGCCCGGACCTGCCAGTGCGCCGCGAAGCCGATAGCTCCTGGCTGATCGCAGGCCTGCATCTCGCGACGGCTGCGGCAACGAACAGCACCGCGCCACCACCGGCCAGCGGGCGGCAGAGCGCCCCAGCCGCGATCACGCTGCCCAAGATCCGCCTCGGCTCGCTCAACTGGTCCGGCGCACAGCTCACCTACACCGACGCCACTATCGAGCCGGCTGCCGACCTGGTCATTCAGGACCTAAGCGTGACAGCCGACGCGATCACCATCGGAGAAGCCGCACCGCCGGGCCGCATGACGGTGTCGTTTGGCCTGCCCGACGTTGCCAAGCGATGCACGGCACAACTGACCCTGCACTCGCGTGCGAGCGGATGCAAAGCAGACCTGCAGTGGACCACCGATGGCATGACGCTGCGCAGACTGCGGCCGTGGCTGCAACCGCTCGGCATCGAGCCCGAATTGCGCAACGCAACCTTGGCATTGGCATTGGCCGTGGACGCAGAGTTCACGGATGAGGGCATTCGTGCCAACGCGCAACTCGTCAACGTGAAGTTGCTCGACGGCGACACCAAGTGGCTGTCGCTGCGCAGCGCGCGAAGCGAGGGCATTCACATCGCCGATGGCAAAGTCCACGCTGGCACTTGGACCGTGCAAGATCCGTTCGTCAAGGCACACCGCGACGCCAACCAGATCTTGCATGCGCTCGGTTTGCAGTTCGGAGCACCAGTAGCTACGAACGCGCCGACCCAACCATCGAGCGAGGTGCCCTCAACCCCGCTGTCCACAAGTCCACCGGCCGCTGCGACACTGCAACACGGCAAGTTGACCCTCGACCGCGCAACCCTCGCATTCAGCGACGCGCGCCACCCGAACCGCCTGTTTTCGATCGGGCTCGACGCCAGCATCGGCGCCAACAAAGGGGGCGCCACGTCGTTGCCAGTGCACGCCACGATCCGCCTCGATCGCGCGGCCAAGAACTGCACGCTCGACGCCCTACTAGAACTGCAGCCAACGCGGACCGGTTTGAGCGGCACGTTCGTTGCGACTGGCATCCAAGGAAGCGAGCTACCGGTCCTGTTACCGCCAGGCATCGTGTGCACGCTCGACAACGGATCGATGCGCGCGGCCTTCGACGCAGTCATCACACACACTGGCGTCACACACACTGGGATCGCCGCCGTCAACTCCTCCCTGAACAACATCCGCTTGATGGATGGCGACACGGAGCTCGCTGCGATCGACGAAATCGTCGTCAAGATCCCCTCGATTACGGACGACGCGGTGCACATCGAGGACGCCCACATCACCGGGGTGCGCGCCATCGTCACATGGACGGAGGATGCGCTGCACGTGCCCGGATTTTCGATTGCGCAACCGGATGCCCTCAGTGCATCGGCTCCCGCACCTGAGCCACCCCCTAACGACAACGCCCCATCGCCCAAACAATCGGCACCACGCAAGCTGCCCAAGATGCGTATCGATACGTTGGCGCTCAAGCTCGATCGCCTTGAGCTGCGCGACCGCCGTGGTGCGGACGGCGAACCAATCGTGCTGCGCGCCGGCATCGAACTGCAGAAGCCTTGGATCGGCGATGCGGCGGCTGACGAACCAGCGCCAATGCACCTTGCCATCACGGCTGACGTGCAACCACTCGGCGCCAAGCTCGTCGCAGATACAATCGTCGTTCCCTTTGATCTGACGCCGACAATCGACATCGATTTGTCCCTGTCCAACATCGACGCGACCCAACTCGCACGCATATCCCCCGCCCTCGCCAAACAACTGCGCGGCGAAGCCAAAGACCTTCACGCGACCGCCAAGCTGCACGCAGTGCTCAACCTGAAGCGACGCGACCCGAGCGTATTCGACTTCAACCGGCCATTTGGCGCCAAAGTCGTGATCGAGAATCTCGTCGTCAAAGATGCCGCCAGCGAAGAACCGTTCTTGAGCATCGCGAGCATCGACACGATCGTGCGCGCCTTCGATACCAACTCCGGCAGCGTACTGATGCGCTCGGTGAGCATTGACGATCCGGTGCTACGCATCGAAAAGGATGCCGAAGGAACCCACATCGCAGGCTTCCTGTTGCCAGCCGCGAAGGCCGTTGCGGCCGACGAAGTACTCGAATCGCCGCAACCGCGCCCGAGCGCACCCACTGACTCCAGCACCGACTCCGCCGCCGACTCTGCCGCCGAGATCGCCATCGATCGCTTCAACCTACTCGGACTACGGCTCGACTTTCGCGACGCGACCACCGACCCGCCGACGCACCTCAGCGTGACCGACACCGACGTCGAATTGCGCCGCTTCTCAACTCGCGCGTTCACCGAGCCGCGACCGATGTCGTTCTCGGTGACGGTGCGCGGCGGCGACGTCGAACTCGAACGCCGTATCATCCGCAGATCGATCCTTCACAGCGTGCTCAGTTCAGGCGTCGACGCCCTGGTCGGCGCCGGCGAAGGGCACGAACTCGAACAGCGTGCGATGCTCTACGAGTTCACCGCGAACGGTCAGCTCCAGCTGTTTCCGAAGGCCAAGGGACAGGTCAACCTCGCGCTGCACGAACTGGAACTGGCGGCGTTCCGCGGCCTGGCCAAGGCGGCCGGCGTCGACCTCGCCGATGGCCTCTACGACATGAGCGCGCGCCTGGATCTGCTCGGCTACGACGGTCTGACGCTGCAAAGCCAGAACGTGTTCACGTATCTGATGCTCGACGAGCCTGAGGGCGGCCCCATCAGGACCTACCTGCGCTTGCCAGCGCCGCTGCAGGCCATCCTGTTCTTGCTGCGCAACAGCGACGACCAGCAACGCATTCCGATCAGCGTACGGGTCCCGGCGGATGGCATCAGCCAAGGCGCCATCGCCAGCCTGGCGATCGAGAGCCTGCTCAAACTGATCGCCGACGCAACGACAGGTGTTGCTGGCCGCCTCATCCGCGCCGGCTCCGGTAACCTCGTCGGCAGCCAAGGTGAGGTTCCGGACCTCACGGCCGAGATCCCATTTGCCGCTGGCTCACCCCTGCCGACGACGGACACCCTCGCCGCAATGGCCGCTGCGCTCCGCGACGACGATACGTTGACGATCGTTTTGAGCCACGAAATGGGCCAAGCCGACCAACAACATGCCCACGAACTTGCCAACCCGGCTGTCGAATTATTGCACGCGACCGTGACCAGGCTGCAGGCCCGGCGGGCCTACCTGGAACAGGAACGAACGCCGTTGGCGGCCGACGTCGTCGCCCTGTATGCCGCAGGCAAGAGCCAGGAAGCAATTCGCAAGCACGCCGAGTTGGGCAGGGTCGACGACAACCTCGGCGAGCTGCTCGCAGCGCTCGACCAAACCCTCGAACATCTCGGTAACCGTAATATTCGCAGTTCTTTACGTCGAACAAGAACTGCCGCGATCGCGTTGGGCGAAGCTCGCCTCGACGCCGTCTGCCGCCAGCTGCTACAAACGTGTCCGGGCCTGGCAGAAGGCTCCGACCGGCTCGCCGGAAGGATCGAACGCCGCCCCGGCCCAGGGGTGCCCATCGCGGATCAGGCCGGTGCGGGGCGCATTGTTGCGGTCCTGCGCCGGCGCACCGCGCAGGATCTGCCGGCCCTGCGCGCCATTCGCAGCAGCCCCGGGACACCTTCTATACGCTCAGAAGGCTTTACGCCCGTCCCCCCTGTGGTCGATCCGAGCAATAGAGCGTTCAATAGGCAGTAGGTGCAAAGCCCACTGCGCCACCTGGAACTACCTATGAGCCGAATCACCCGCACGAGTGCCCTTGGCATTGTCCTCTGCCTGGTTGGAGTAGCCCACGCGCAAACGACCGCGCGCAACCCGCAGCGCCCCACGACCAAAGTCGAAGAGGGCCGGGCCCATAAGACAGTCATGCGGGACGCGGCGAAGATCGACGCCTTGCTGGCTCGCGGCCTGCAGCGCAACCGCAGAGAGGCCCAGCCGTTCGTCGATGACGCGACGTTCGTGCGCCGCACCTACTTGTCCGTCGTCGGCCGCATCCCGACGCTGAAGGAAACCGAACGGTTCCTCGCCGACCAAGGTCCAGACAAGCGTACCGATCTGTGCGACCTGCTGCTCAACTCCGCCGGCCACACCAGCCACTTCAGCAACTACTGGTTCGACCTGTTGCGGGTGAAGACTCGCCAACGCCAGCTGAGCGGCGAGCCGTTTGCCCACTTCATTCGCCAGTCGGTGCTCGACGACTTGCCTTACGACGAGTTCGTACGCCAGTTGATGGTCGCCGAGGGCCCCGCCCACGCTACCGACAACGGCGCGACCGGCCACCTCATGCGCGACAACGGCATGCCGCATGACTCCATGGCCAACACGGTGCGGCTGTTTCTTGGCACGCGGCTGGAATGCGCGCAGTGCCACAACCATCCGTTTGACAACTGGACCCAAAAGCAGTTCTTCGAGATGGCGGCGTTTTTCGGCAACATGCGCTACCGCGACATGCGCGCCGTCGGTAACTACCGGGAGCTGCGCAAAGAGCTAGCCACTGAAGACCAGCGCACGCGGCAGCGCGTGCTACAACTGGTTCGTCGCCTAACACAAGGCATCCAGGGCAATGGCAGCGGCGTTGAGAAACTGCCGAAAGACTACCAATACGACGACGCCCGGCCACTCTCGGCGATCAAGGCAAACACGATCTTCGGCAGCAACGTCAAACTGAAGTACCCGAAGGGTGCGTCGCGCTCGATGTCGAAGCGCGCCAAGCGTCAGGCCCGTAGCCGCCGCGACATGGTGCCCGGCATCAACTCGCGGGATGCGCTGGCCAACTGGATGACCGACAAGAAAAACCCGCAGTTCGCCAAGGTGATCGCGAACCGCATGTGGGCCCGCACGTTTGGTCGCGGTCTCGTCGAACCACGCGGCGACTGGAAGAAGAACACGGCCGCCGTGCACCCCGAACTCCTCACCGAACTCAAGAAGTTGATGGTGCGGCTCGAGTTCGATCTGCGCCAGTTTGAGCGGGTGCTGCTGCACACCAAGCTGTTCCAACGTCAATGCGACCCGGTCGACCCGAACCCCGGCCAGGCGCCGCTGTTCGTCGGCCCGGTTCTGCACCGCATGAGTTCGCAGCAAGTCTGGGACTCGCTGCTGACACTCGTTTTTGACGACATCGACGATCGCCTGCGCGCCCCAAACTACAACGCAACGCCCGTCTACGCGGCATTCGAACAGATCAAGGACGCCGACAAGGCCAAGCTGCTCGCAATCGTCAAGGGCGGCAATCGCGGCATGATGCAGAAGATGCAGCAGGAGCGGCGCAACGACGTAAGGATGCAGAAAGCGCGCGACGAGAAGTTGCGCAAACGGGCGCGGCCGCTGATGCGCGCTCTCGAGATGGCCCGCCGCGACGGGGACCTGCCCCGCGTCAACCAGATCGCCAAGCAACTCGAACAGATGGGCGTCAAGCTCGGCCAACGGGCGGCGAAGGGCTCGGAGCGCGACCTGTTGCGCGCCAGTGATCTCGAGCAACCGGCGCGCCTCGGCCACCTGTTGCGCGAGTTCGGCCAATCCGACCGCGAGACGATCGACGCATCTTCGGAGGTCGCAACGGTGCCGCAGGTGCTAAGCCTGATGAACGGCTTCCTCGAGAAAGAGGTGCTGAAGCTCAACGGCCAATCGGCCCTGCGCCGCGACTTGCAGTTCGCGACCGATGGCGCGCGCCGCATTCGGGTTGCGTTCTTATCGACGCTCAACCGCGAGCCCACGCCACAGGAACTCAAGGACTGGCGCCGTCAGGTCGCCGTCGATGGCGCACGCGCCCTCAACGACCTCGTCTGGGTGTTGTGCAACACCAACGAGTTCCGCTTCATCCGCTAACCCGCAACCTTCTACCGAAGAGCAAACACATGTCGCTTCGCAAACTCATTCGCGGCGCCGATGCAGGCACTCGTCGCACGTTCCTGTCAGGCATGGCCCAGTCGATGCTCGGCGTTGGCGCTGCCGCTACGTTCGGACCTGGCTTGGTTGCCAACACGCTCGGACAAGATCCGAAGACCCAGGCCGGCCAGAAACCGATCGTGCTCGGCCCGGCAACCGCCAAGCATGTCATCTACCTGTTCATGGCAGGTGGCATGAGCCACATCGACATGTTCGATCCTAAGCCGGGCGCCAAGACGCAAGGCCCCAACGTGCCGATCGCAACCAGCGCCGACGGCATCATGCTTGGGCAGTACCTGCCCAAGCTCGCCAAGCACATGCACAAGGCCTGCGTCATCAACTCGATGTCGAGCACGCAAGGCGCGCATGCGCAGGCTCAATACCTGATGCGCACCAGCTACGAATTGCGCGGCACCATCCAGCACCCGAGCACGGGCGCGTGGTGCCACCGCATGGCGGGCCGCCACAACAAAACGCTGCCGGGCCACGTGATCGTCGGCGGCGGTGCCGACACGCCCGGCGCCGGCTTCTTCCCCGCAGAGTACACCCCGGTGCCGATCGGCGACCCAGACGACGGTCTAAAAAACGCATCGCGTCCGTCCGGCGTCTCCGAAGGTCGCTTCAACAAGCGGCTGAAGATGCTGAAGAATCTCGACACGGAGTTCGGCGAGAAGCACAAGCAGATCTCGGTCAACTCCTACAGCCAGGCCTACCTCGACGCCGTCAAGCTAATGCGCAGCGCGGACCTCACCGCGTTCGACATCGACCAGGAGCCGGCCAGCGTTCGCGCCGCCTACGGCAGCAGCAAGTTCGGTAGCGGTTGCCTGCTGGCACGCCGTCTCGTCGAGCACGGCGTTCGCTACGTCGAGGTCATGCGCGGCGGCTGGGACACCCACTCGGAGAACTTCGATCGCCTCGAAACCTTGACCCCGTCGATCGACCAAGGCCTCAGTGCCCTGTTGGCCGACCTTGAGGCCCGCGGCCTGCTCGAAGACACCATGGTCGTTTTGACCAGTGAGTTCGGTCGCACGCCGGATATCGACGAAGACAACGGCCGCAACCACTACCCAAAGGCGTTCAGCGCGTTCATGGCTGGTGGCGGTGTGCAAGGTGGCACGCGTTACGGCAAGACCGACAAGGAAGGCCGCGAAGTCATCGCGGATCCAATGTCGATCCCAGACCTCAACGCGACGATCGCTTACGCCTGCGGCGTGCCCACCGACCACGTGCTGACGTCGCCGTCGGGCCGACCGTTCAAGGTCGGCGACAAGGGGATGCCAGTCACAGAAATATTCGGGGCGTGATCTTCGGATCCTGACCTTCGAATCGTGACCTTCGGATAGCCACTATGCTGCAACGATCACTGCTTCTACTCATCGCATTGGGACTGTCTACCCTGGCCGCGCCGCTCGCCGGCCAGGCGAAGGGCAAGATCCTGTTCGAACGGCACGTACTACCGATTCTCGAGCGCAACTGCTTTGAGTGCCATCGTGCGACCTACACGGACAAGAACGGCCGCCGCAAGCGCCCCAAAGGTCGGGTCATGTTCGACACGCTTGCCAACATCAAGAAGAGCAAGCGCGGCAAGCTGTTCGTCGGCAAGAAGCCCGAAGACTCGCTGGTCCTCGACGCGATCACACTGCCGCCGGACGACGAAGATCGCATGCCGCCGGCGAAGGCCGGACCACCGCTATCCAAGCGCGACGTGGACCTGATCACGAACTGGATCAAGCAAGGCGCCGACTTCGGCAGCTGGACGGGTGAGGCGAAGGGCAAGACGGCGAAGCCGCGCAGCAAGCCGAGCACGTCACGCGGCAGTTCGACCAAGTCCAAGAAGCCTACCGCCCGCAAGGGGCCCCATCCGCGCGTGACCCTGAGCAAGGGGCTGAAGCCGATTCCCAAAGCGACCCTGGAGTCATTCGCGAACTCGCCGTTCCGGGTGCAGAGCGTCGGCGACCGCAACCCGCTGCTGACGGTCTCATGCTGCGGCCAGACCGAGGACGTCACCGATAGCTCGATCGCCCAACTCGCGGTCATCGCCGACCACATCTACGAACTCGATCTCGCCCGCAGTGGCGTTGGCGACGGTTGCTGCATGGAGTTGGCCAAGATGAAACGCCTGGTCAAGCTCGACCTGCGCCAGACGAGGGTGAGCAATGCGGGCGTCAAGGAGCTGGCGGCGTGCAAGGAATTGCGCACCCTGAACCTGTTCGACACCGATACCGGCGACTACGCCCTGAACGCACTCCTCAGCCTCAAGAAGCTTGAGCGCCTCTATCTCTACAAGACCAAGGCATCGGAACGCGGCATCAAGCGACTGAAAGAGGCGATTCCAGGTGTGCGCGTCGTCGCATCCCTGGACATGCCCGAACCGATGGCCGAGACACCCCGCAACAACCGCCGCCGCGGCAAGAAGAAGTAGTAGCTGCCGCAGCGACACCCGGCACGCCTTGGTTGACGCGCCTTGCGCGACCCTGCCAGTGCGGTTCGCGCAGGAGGTGCTTCTGGATCTTGCCACTCGGAGTGCGCGGCAGAGACTCGACAAACTCGATGCGCCTCGGCACCTTGAAGTCCGCCAGCTCACCGCGCACATGCGCGACGATCTCAGCGGCAGTGGCGTCGGCCTCCGCCCGCAGCACGAGCAACGCGATCGCCTGCTCACCCCAGCGATCGTCCGGGATGCCGATAACGGGCGGCTTCGAGTGGGCTGGCCTGACAGGCGCGCCGACGCAGCGCTCGATGCTGTTCGTAAAGTAGGGCCGGCGCAATTCAGGCTGCAAACGGGGCAGCCGAGGCTGCGCTGCCCCAGCCCTCGTGGCAACATGGTCGGATGCGCATCACGTTCATCCAGACCGGGGGCACGATCGACAAGGACTACCCCCGCAGCAGCGGCGGCTACGCCTTTGAGTTCGGCGAACCCGCCACCGAACGCCTGCTCGCCCGCCTGAATCCGTCGTTCGATTACGACGTACGCACTGCGTTCCAGAAGGACTCTACGGAGATCGACGCGAGTGATCGCCAGCAGCTGCTGCAGCTGATCCGCGACGATGCCAACGACAAGATCATCGTCACGCACGGCACCGACACGATGCTCGAGACGGCTGCGTTTCTGGCGAAGCATGTCACCGACAAGTTGATCGTGATCACCGGCGCCATGCGCCCAGAACGCTTCAGCGATTCGGACGCGCCACTCAACGTCGGTTGCGCCATCGCGACAGCCAACCTGTGCGAGTGCGGCGTGTTCGTCGCAATGCACGGCATCATCAAACCGCACGACCAGATGCAGCGTGACCCAAGCACCGGCAAATACCACTAGCCCCCCATGAACATCCCACAAGACGAACGCATTCCCACGCCCGCGGGCCACTATTCCCCAATCATCGAGCACAACGGCCTGCTGTTTGTTTCGGGCCAACTGCCGATGGACCCGGCTAGCAAGCACGTCCCCGAAACCATCGAAGAGCAGACGCTCACCGCGCTGAGCAACATGGAGAACCTGCTGCTCGCCGCCGGCAGCGACCGCCAGCACGTGCTGCAGGTTCGCATCTACATCAGTGACATCAACCTGTGGGATCGCATCAACACGACCTACTCAGGCTGGTTTGGCGCGCACAAACCCGCGCGCGCGATCATCCCGTGCGGCGAACTGCACTTCGGCTGCTTGTTGGAGCTGGAGGCAACGGCTGCGGTGATCAGCGGCTAACGACACACACTGCCCCAACGTGATTTGCTATGTCGCTGAAAGTCGTTCGAACTCCCGCCACCATCACATTATCGAACCATCACCGCTATCGCATCACAGCTCC
>JAPYTD010000035.1:39162-41743 GCA_029936315.1 Planctomycetota bacterium
AGGTCTCATCCGTCGCAGTGCTTGTGCTACTTGACCCAGCAACGATCGACGCCGACGAACGCGTCGGGTTACCGCGTACACAAAAACAGGGCGGAGACCTAAGGTCTCCACCCTGCCTCGGACCAGCACTGCGTGCTGATCAAGCCGGGCGAGGGATCGCCGCGGCAGCAGACTCGCTACAGCGTGCAGAAGTCGTCGATCGCGATGTCACCCGTAAAGCCGCCACCAGCCGTGTAGTTGAACTGGAACGAGGCGCCGCCCGCCGGAATGCTCGGCAGCGTCACGAATTCCTGGGTCCACTCAGGTACAACCGCACCCGTGTAGGTGGCAACCAGCACCGCTGGGTTGATGCCGTCGTCCATCATGACGTCCAGCGTACCGACCGTCGCGCCAACGCGGCTCAGTTGGAACGCAATCTGGCCGCCAGCCATCTCGGCGGCGGTGAATACCCGCGTGTTCATGATGAAGTTGGCCGCGGTGTTCGGAGTACTGGTTTCGCAATACATGTACTGCGTGCCACTCACGGCGCTGGTCGGGCCGGTGCCTCCAGACGGGGTACCACCGCCGTCAGACGACCACATGGCCGTGCCGCCGCCATCGCTCCAGGTGGCCGGGTAGTTGCCAACACCAGTGGCGGTACCTTCGAAGTTTTCGAAGGTCAGGCACGGAAGCGCATCGGTCACTCGTAGGTGACCGCCGAAGGTCGTCGTCGACCACGGCAGACCGAGGAACGTCAGGCTCTTGCCACAGGCGGCCGCTGGCGCAGCCAGATCGATGGCGAAACCCTGCCACTCGATTTCGGTTCCGACCGGCTGGGCGGCGAGGAAGTTGGGGTACACAACCGGAGTACCGGCGGTGCCGGTGCCGACCAGGATCGATGTGAGACGCGGGTGAGATAGTTCCCAGACAACATCACCAATAACACCCGGGATCGGGCCGGGGGCACGGTGGACGCCGCCAGCGAGGTCAAAGAAGATCAACCACGGCAGGCCAGCGGTGCCAGCCGAGACCACATCGAACTCAATGGTCGCCGTAGTACTGGTGGCCTGGGCCACGCCGCCAGTCAGCGGACCACCGTCGACACCGACCACCAACCGCGGTTCGTCGGCCGGGCTGTAGCCATCCCACTGGACCACGCGATAACCCGTCAGCGCGTCAGGCGTTCCCTGGTCGACGCCGATCAGATCGTAGCCGCAGTTGCGGCCATCGAGGCCACCGGGGACGAGCGCGAGGCCGCCCTGAGCCGTGCCCGGCTGGTTGCGCTCGATCTCGAGCCCGGTCGGGGTCAGTACATCGAGGACGCGATCGATCGAGTATTCGACCAGATTGCCAGCGTTTGGCGCCGAGTTGATCCACAGCGTGTCGTTGGTCTCGTCACCGTCGCCCTTGTCATCGAGCGCGAGGCCGTACGCAGACCAGATCGAAGAAGTGGTGTTGGTGAACGTGTGCAGCACGGTGCCAGCCGCGTCGATCTCGAAGACACTGCCGCCGAAGTTGGCCACGAAGAACGAGCCTGCAGCGTTGTTGCCAAAGAAGTTGAACGCCAGAGCGCGGTGCGTACCGGCGACCCCCGCGCTGGTGATGGTCCCTGGCGCTCCTGCGACGAGAGGGGTCAGCGGGGTTGAGATGCCGGCAAGCAGATTAGTGGCAGGCGTGAGCGCGCCAGTCACGGGGTCGGCGTCGTAGACGTCGATGCCTCCGTCCCAGCCGAAGAACACCTGGCCGAGGATCGAGCTAGCGCCATCGCGATAGCCCCAAACCGTGGTGTTCGAGGCAGCCGGTTGCGCCATCGTCGTCACTGAGCCCAAGGTGTCCCATGTGTAGATGGTGTGCGGGCCGGTGTTCACCGGACCCAGGCCGCGACCCGAGGTGTAGATAAAGCCGTTGGTCAGTCCGTAGGCACAACCGAGGTGCAAGTTGTTATTTTGCGTCGGAACTTGAAGGTCGATGAAGAACGTCTCGCGACCGAATTGGGCCGTCGCGAGCGACGCAGTGGTGGCGATCGCAATGGCCGCCAGGAGGATTTGTTTTTGCATGGGAGCTGGTCCGGAAGTAGCAGAACGAGGTTTTGCGTACCAGTGGCCATGAGAAGGTTGCGGCAACATCTGGTGACGCGGATGGGATTCTAATTCCATTGCTGGGGTCGTCAAGCAGCGCGCCACAGCAACATGCACTGCGTCGCGGCGCGTTACCGCGCGCCGAATAGTCTGGCCCTCCACTTGGGCGCCGGCGTCAACCACATCAACTCGACGAACGCCACTACCGGTGACGACAGGTAAGGCAACGTCGCGTCGACAACCCATCTAGCCACTGGCTTGCGCTGGGTCTTGCCGCGCCCCTTCTTAAGCCTCGACAGCACGCGCAGCGCCGTCGTGATGCCGGGCACGTTACCGCCTTCGATCACATCGACAGTCGCGGCCCAGTCGAAGGCGTTGCGCACGATGCGCAGCCACGCGACGTCGCGTTCGGCCACGTCGGCCACCGCGACGGGTGCCGCCGATGACGTTCGAGCTCAGACTCGTCAGGCCAGCGGCGACCGCCGTGCACATCAGTCGCGACGCAGTCGTGGCTGAGGTCACAC
>JAPYTD010000132.1 GCA_029936315.1 Planctomycetota bacterium
GATGGTGCGTCACGCCTACCGGCAGCGGGAGCGTCTCGAGCTCGACGAGGTCGAGATCTACCTCACGAAGTCGTCGTTCTACAACCACCTACTGTCTGCGAGCATCGGTGTGTTTTCGATTGCCATGACTTTTTGGGGCCCGATCGTGATGAATTACCAGATCGCGATGGCAGCCGCGGGCATGTCCTATGCACTGAACGGCCCGGTGCACTGGTGGCACGGGGCCCGCACCGCCAATGGAGCTGAGGCAATCGAAAAGCGGCTGCAGGCCGCCGCCGATTAGGGACGTGCATTCTCTCGGCTGACCGCCGGTTGGCTCCTACGGCGTCTAGTTCGGCACTCTCAGCTTGCCGCCCTGCCCGGTTCGTCTGCAAAGACACCGCGGTTCGCTGGCTGAGCCTGGGGACGCCGTTCCTGGCGAACCAAACAACCTTGCTTGTCGCGGTGGGATGGCGCGACGAAGGCCGTTACTTGCCGTAATGAATGCCTGTAATCGCTTGCTGCTCGGACTCGCTCTCGCCGCCCCCGTGGTTGCGCAGGGCCCCAGGCCTGGAGTCACCACGGATTGGTCCAAGGTCGAGGCTCGCATTGCCTGGCACGGCACCTGGACCGGAGCGCTCGCCGCCGCCGAGGCTTCGCAGCGGCCGATTCTGCTGGTCTTTGCGGCACCTCACTGCGGGCTCGTGCCGGGCATGTGGTGACCCGGCAAGCAAGAGATGGACAGGAGTTACCTGTCCGACCAACAAGTTGTCGAGGCTTCGCGTGGGTTCGTTTGTGCGCGCTTGATCACGTTCGAAGACAGCGAGGAAGCCAAGCTGATGAAGCGATTGTTTGGCGGCCGTCGGCTCGTCAATACGATGTTCACGATCATGGATCCGAGCGGCAAGAACGCGCTGGTCAGGGCTGGGCGTTCGACGCGCATGGCCTTCGACGATGCGGCAGCGATGGCGGTTGAGATGCGCGCCGTGCTGACGCGTTTTCCCGGCCGCAAGAACGTGGCTGCCGCTGACCTTGGCCTGCCGGTGCTCGAGGACGTTCGCATCGCGCTCAACGTGACCGAGTGTGATGCGCAGCAGTTGGTGATCCTGCGCGGCAATGTCCAGCAGGTGGAGGAACTGCGCAAGCAGCTCACTGAGTTGAGCTGGTCGCCCAAGTTGGTCGGGCGGTTCTTGTATTCGGTTGCCGATGACAAGACCGATTGGCAAGCGCTCAAAGGTGCGGCAAAGGCTGCGAAGGCCGGCGTGCTGATTGTGCGCAGCGAGCCATACGGGTTGACCGGTGAGGTTGTCGCAGATGCCAAAGCCGCTGTGACGGTCAAGGAGCTCGAGAAAATGCTGGTTGCGGCTGTCGCCAGTCACAAGCCAAAGGCCGTCGATACGCGTCGTTTGCGCCGGCGGGGCATTCGCAACGGCGTGCAGTGGCAGACCGAGCTGTCGGCGCCAAAGGGGCGATGAGTTCGCGCGCGTGCGGCTGAGCGGTGTCGCGAACGTCATGCTGGCATGGGTTCGGGTGGTCCGCATTAGCGCGACGATGTACGAGCACGTGCAAGGGGGTCCGAGCAATCTCCATGACACCACCCACGCCTCACCCTCTTCGCTCGCAGCAGCAGCGCTTCATGAGGCTGACATGCCCACCCTTACGCCTCTCCGGGGGGGGGCACAGTGGTTGCGAGTAGAGGGGTATTTCCTGCGCGCATGCGGTCGCCTACACTGAGTCACATGCCCAGACTCGCCATCACGTTGCCGTTCTTGCTTGGCTCTGCTTTGTGCGCCCAGGCTAACTTCACGCAATTGTCACCGGCGGCCATGCCATCTCCACGTGCTGGTGCGATCGGCGTCTCAGATGGCTCGCTGCTCTACAGCTTTGGCGGCAAGCCAGGACCCGGAGTCGAACTAAACGACATGTGGGTATTCGATGGCACATCCTGGTTGGACATCACGCCGGCTGCCGGCGCCCTGCCACCAGGAAGAGATTGGTATGGAGCCGCCTACGACACCGGGCGCGCTCGATTCGTGCTGTTTGGTGGCCGCTCGTCGGCGCTTGGCGGAAACCTTGGAGACACTTGGGAGTTTGACGGAGTTGCGTGGACGCAGATGACACCGGTGGCTTCACCGGCCACTGGTCGTTGGTGCGCGATGGCGTATGACCCCGTCGCGGGAGTCACGATACTCTTTGGCGGTGAGAACCTGGGCGTCTATCGCAACGAGACGTGGAGTTGGGATGGCACTAGCTGGACGCAACTGTCGCCAGCCAACAGTCCTTCGATCCGCGCTCGTGGCCGCTTCTCTTACGATTGGCAGACTGGCAACATGATCTACTTCGGTGGCCGCGACACCGCAGGCGCACTCGCTGATACATGGGCGTGGGACGGCTCGAACTGGAGTTCGGTCGTTACTGCCAATGCGCCGACATCGTCCGGAGTTGCCGGTCGCTTTGCGTACGGCATGACCTACGACTTCCTGCGTGATCGTCACGTCCTATACGGGGGCACACGCAATGGCCCGACGCTTAGTGATGTCTGGGAGTTTGATGGCACGGATTGGCAGCAACGAACAGTTAGTGGCCCGACGTCGCGCACGGGCCCCACGTTTGCCTACGTGCTCGGCCTGCAGAAGACCTACCTGTTTGGCGGCTTCGGCGGCCCGCAGTTGAGCGATACTTGGGAATACCAGACTCCAGACCTGCCTTCTGCAGTTGCTTATGGGGCCGGATGCTCTGGTCCCGGTGGCTTGCTGACGTTGTCATCCAGCAATGCCCCATGGGCGGGTGATGTCTGGTCAGCAACGTGTGGCACGCTCGGCGCTACTTCGCTCGCGATGGGGGTCTGGGGTCTCAATCAGGTGACTCTGCCACTAAGCGCTGTGTTGCCGATGGCGCCGATCGGATGCAACTTGCTCGCCAGTGCGGACCTCGTGATCGGCCCGTTGGTGCCGTCAGGTGGTCAGGCAACGGTGCAGCTTGCCGTTCCCAATAACGCAGCGTTGGCTGGGTTTAGCCTGCACGTTCAGGTAGCCGAACTAGAGTTCGATCTTGGCGGCAATTGGGTCGGGCTCTACACGTCCAACGGCATGACCATGACCGTTGGTGTGCGCTGAGTTGGTGGCGCTCTGTTCCGGTATTGCACTACTCGGCGGATCAGCCATCCAGTAGCGATGGCCTTCGAATACACGCTCGCTTTCCCAGTTTGGCTTGGTGCCACCATGCGTACGCCTCTCCTGACACTCTTCATTTGCAGCGCGGCGTTCGCGCAGAACCACAACGTGTTGGTGATCGTCGCCGATGACCTTGGCGTCGATTATGTAGGCGCCTACCAGGAAGGTACCAATCCGCCGCCGACGCCCAATATCGATTCGTTGGCGAGCAATGGCGTGTTGTTTCGCAACGCGTGGGCAAACCCGAGTTGCTCGCCGACGCGAGCATGCGTCATGACCGGACGCTATCCATTTCGGACTCTGGTCGGGAGGTGGATCTCTCACTACGCGAACCCTTCTCCGACCGGGCTGTTGCAGCCTGAAGAACGCACGTTGCCCGAAGTTCTCGATGCGGCCCAGTCGGTCTACTCCCATGCCCTGATCGGCAAGTGGCACCTCAATAACGCCCTGGCTTCACCCGACGCGCCACGCACGATTGGTGGTTACTCGTTTCACGCAGGATCACTGGAGGGGCAAATCCCCAGCTACACGAATTGGACGCGCGTCGTCAACGGTGTCGCGGCTGTGACCACAACCTACTGCACGACCCAGAATACCGATGATGCCCTTGCGTGGATTCAGTCCAGGTCCAACCCGTGGCTCTGCGTGCTGACCTATCAGGCACCGCACATCCCGTATCACGCCCCGCCAGCCCACCTTCATACCCAGAACCTCGCCGGTCTGACGCCGCAGGCTTCGAACCACACGCCGGCGAACATCCCGTTCTATCGAGCTATGGTCGAATCTCTCGACACCGAGATTGGTCGACTGTTTTCGACGCTGGGCAGCGGTGTAATGGACAACACCAATGTCATCTTTATCGGTGACAACGGCACCGTGCAGCGTCAGTCGGTAGCTCCATTCAACGGTCTGCGCGCCAAGGGCACGCCGTACGAAGGAGGTGTCAACGTACCGTTGCTGGTGTCCGGTCCTGTAGTGCAACAGCCGGGGCGCGAAGTCACTGCGCTCGCCTGCGCCGTCGACGTGTTCTCAACAGTGATTGACCTTGCGGATGCATCGTCCGGACTGCCGCCGTTTGTAGTGCACGACAGCGTCAGCTTGGTGCCGTACTTGACGGACCCCAACCAGGCGCCACTGCGACAGTTCGCCTACACCGAGCAGTTTACCGGTTCGATTTGGCCAGCGCCGAACACCAACGGCCATGCAACCGTTCGGGATGCTCAGTACAAGCTGATCCATCGCTACTCCGGAGGTGGTGACGAGCTGTTCGACCTGATCAACGATCCGTGGGAAACCAACAACCTCAACAACAGCAGCAATGCAGCGGTGCAACAGGCTCGCACTGTGCTATTGGATGAGGTCAACCGCTTGCGAGGATCAGGTGGCGCCAACAACTTCACTGTCTTCGGTGATGGCGCCTGCGTGGGGAGCAACGGTATCCCGATCATCTCCGCCAGCGGCGACCCGACGCTCAACGGCAACTACACCATTGCGATCAACGGTGGCAAGCCACTGTCGTTTACGTTGTTTGTCTTTGGCTACTCCTACACGCAAACGGGCGCTTTCGCCTTGCCGCTCAATTTGGCGGTGATTGGCGCGCACCAGGACTGCATCTTGTCGTCGTCGGCGGACGTGATGTTGCTCGCGGTCACTGGCTTCACTGGTGCCGTCACCCAATTCGTCAACGTTCCTGGTACCGTCGCTTTGGCCGGACAGCAGTTGTTTACCGCCGGTGTCATCATTGACACGACCGCACCCAACAACCCCGGTGGCTTTGTCTCGACCAACTCGCTCGCCACAACGATCGGAATGTAGAGCGGCCATCCCCGATCCGATGCGGCGGGACCGGGTTTGCGCGCGCAGTATCCGAAAAGTCGGCAGAGCCGGTTGGTTGGGTTCGGGTGGTCCGCACCGCAGCTTGAACCACCTACACCCGGGCGGCGTGTTCTAGTTTCGCCGTATCAGGTGGGCATCGTTCGCGTCTCTCGATCCCCTGACGTCGTGAGTAGGCAACTTCCTACCGCGAGATCAGCTCGACCATGCCGCGGCCGAGGGCTTCGCCTACGAGCATGTATGTCTCAGCGTTCTGGTTGTAGTGGAAGTCCTGCTCGCGAGGAGAGCGATCGGCGGGGCGCCAGAAGTCACGCGTCTCGACGGTCTTGACGTTGTCTGCGAACTCGGGGTAGCGACCACGTTCGCCACTGACGGCCAACTGCGCCTCTGCGACGGTCAGGGCATGGCTCTCCATCTCCCAGCCGCCGAAGCCGATCGTCGCGCACACGAACGGCGCGTTGGGAGCATGGAACTCATGCCGCAGCGTATTGATGAGGTGCACGAGGTTCTGCTCGTAGCGCGCTGCGTGCACGGCGTTGCCCTGGTCCTTGTGCCCTTGCCACCATACGAAGCCAGCGATCTCGTAGCCGCGGCCGGCCCAGTGCGGAAACTGTGCATCGAACTCTGCGAGCACCTGCTTGGCCGCGCCGAAGCAGTCGTCGTATTGCTTACCTGCATACCACTCGATTGGCTCGGGCGAAGCGACCTTCTCCCACGAGGCTGGAGAGTCCTTGTAGCCAGCGTATACCCGACCGTCTTGTTCGAACCGTTTGCTGTCCGGCGGCAGGAAGTCCCACGCGAGTGATCGGTTGCCCTGCGAGGCCTTGAGGAGCAGCACCGGTTCTTCGTGGTGGTCTCCGATGACGTGGCCGAAGCCTAGCTCAGGCCCGATCTTGTTGGCGCCGGCGCCGCATCCGACGCTCAGCCACTTGTCTGCCGTCGCCGTCACCACGCCCTTGTAGTAGACGTCATCGCGCGAGGCCCATCGGCTAGCGTCGTCGATCAGGTGCGGGAACTTCTTGTCCTGCTTGACGATGGTTGCGAGCGTTCCGGGCACGTCGACGCGAGCGATCCAACCGAGCCCGTTCGCCTGATCCGTGAGGTAGATGATCTCGAACGGGACCGCCTCTGTGCCCTGCAGCTTGATCGGAGTGAACGTAGATTGTCCGCCCGGCTCGCGGCGGTGCACTTCTGTACCGGCGACTTTCATGATGTTGCAGGTCGACCCTGCGTAGCCGGGACGCAGCTCATAGACCCCCGTCTTCTTCACGCGAAGGTGGCCGCGCGTCACCCGGGTGCCGCCGCCCGGATATGGCGTCGGCCGCACGCCGCCGAAGGCCTCAAGCTGCAGCGTCGCGATGGGCGTCATTTCGTCAAAGTTGGCGGCTGCGTCGTACGGGCCTGGATAGACAGAGACCGTTGGCTTCAGGAACTCGTCACCCCAACGGGTGCCGCCGCCGGTTACCTGGCCGATGCCGACCATGTTGGACTGGCCCGACAGAATGTAGACCTTTACAGGGACGCTCTGGGTACTAGCGGTGGTCAGAATCGTCATCGCCGCGGCTGCTGCCAGCGCGGCTCTCACGGGGTTGGGTATTCTCATGGTCGGTTCCTGTTGCGAGCGTGCCGACCAATTCTAGCCCCGCAGCTGCACGCGTCGCCCTTGGCGGCAAGATCTTCTGCGATGTGGAGGATTGCATTGGCAGCTTCCAGTTGCCGACGAGGGGTGCGCGGATACTGAGGAAGCGCGCACCGAGGAAGTTGCAGCGGAGTCCGTTGCACAACGTGTGCGGGAGCGTGTGCCGTATCGTCAGGGTGGCGACGGCGGGGTTGGCGTTCAAGCGCAGGCGGCCGGCGGCGAAGGTGGCGGCG
>JAPYTD010000036.1:0-31741 GCA_029936315.1 Planctomycetota bacterium
CGATCACGGCACCTCCCGGAACACCGCCGCCCGCGAGCGCGGCGCTGAAGCAGTTGGGCCAGTGATCACGGCCGCCGACCGAGTTGATCTTCGGAGTGCGACCGAACTCGGTCATCACGACCACGAGCGTCTCGTCGAGCATGCCGCGTTCTTCGAGGTCTTGGACCAGTCCGCTGAACGCCTTGTCGAGACCCGGGATCAGCGCGTAGGTGCCCTCGTCCTTGGGGTCGCCGGGATGGCGGTTCCTGTAGGTCTCGAGATTCGTGTGGTTGTCCCAGCCGGTGTTGTTGACCGTTACGAACGCGACGCCGCGCTCGACGAGCCGTCGCGCCATCAGGCACTGCTGGCCGATGTTGTTCGCGTCGTGCACGTTGGCGCGGTGGTCGATGCCGTAGCGCTTGCGGAGCGCGGGCTTCTCCTTCGACAAGTCGAAGGCCAACTTGGCCTCTTCCGACACGATGAGGTCGTAGGCGCGCTGGAGATCGGGATCGGTCTTCGTCCCGGGCGTCGCGTCGTTCTTGCCGTGGAATCGATCGAACGCGTCCGCGAAGCGTCGACGTCTTCCGATGCGTTGCTCGCCGAGCCCGTCCGGGAAATCGAGGTCGCGCACCTCGAAGTTCGCGCGACCCGGATCGCTCCCGAGCGCGAATGGGCTGGCCGTGGACGGCAGGAAGCCCTTGCCGATCGTGGCGCGGTCGCGCGAGACCAGGTCGGGAATCGCAATGTTGGACGGGAGCACGCCGAGGTCGCGTTTCTGGACCACCGCACGCACGTGGGCAACAACGGATCCGATCGTTGCATACTCGACCGCTGGCGTCGGCTTGTGGCCCGTCATGACGTACTGCACGCCAAAGTTGTGCACGCCGAACGGTGAGTTCATCGAGCGCACGACGGCGATCTTGTCGAGCATCGCGGCGGTGCGCGGCATGTACTCGCTGATCCGGACGCCAGGCACTTTGGTCTTGATGGAATCGAACGGACCGCGGACCTCCGCCGGCGCGTCCGGCTTGGGATCGAAGGTCTCGAGGTGGCTCGCGCCACCGTCCAACCAAATCAGGATGCAGCTCTTGGCCTTGCCTAGACGCCGCGCCGGGACGTTGGGCAGGAGCAGTCCGGAAGGGGTCTGCGCGAACAGGCTGGTTGCCAAGCTCAGGCCGCCGAGTCCGGTGGCCGAGAGGCGCAGGAACTCTCGTCGGCCGAATCTGTGATTGCGTTGGCGGCTCATCGCTGCACTGGTTCTTAGTGGTTGGTCTGGAACTCGCTGGACGACAGCAGACCCCAGACGAAGTCTTCGAGCACGGCGCGCCGCTCGTCGTGCGAGGTCGCAAGGGCTACCTGCTGTTGCCAGAACGTTGCTTCGTGCGAACTCGGTTGTCGCCCGAGGGCGATGCGATAGTGCTCGCTCACGATGACCGCCGGGGCGGTGCCCGCGCGCAGCATCGTCTGAAGCCGGCTAGTGGGATTGGCGATGCGTGCGTTCAGCAGGTCGCCGTTGAAGAAGTGCAGCTTGCGAGGCAGGGCACCCGTTGGTGCGGGAGCGCCTTCGCAGGACGCCTCGCGTGCGCAACGCCCGAGGATGTCGAGAGCATCGCTGCGGATGCTGGCGTCGGGGAGCTGGACCGCTCGCGTGCCGAGTGGCTCGTTGCCGTAGCGATCGGGCACATCCGTCACGTCGGAGATGGCATCGGCCAGTACCGCGGGCTCGAGCCGCTTCTTGATCGCGTGGGAGTAGTAGCGGTCGTCGCTGGCGTTCGACGGCACCGCCTTGCTGCTGCGAGCGTACGCCGCGCTCATCGCGATCTTCTTCAGCGTGTGCCGCAGGTCGAAGCCGTGGGCGACGAAGTCGTCCGCCAGACGATTCAGCAGAGCCGGATGGGTCGCAGGATTAGTGGCGCGGAAGTCATCGACTGGTTCGACCAGGCCGCGCCCCATCATGGTCTGCCAGAGGCGGTTGACGATGGCCTTGGCGAAGTAGGGGTTGGCTGCAGACGTGACCCACTCGGCGAGTGCCGCTCGTCCGTCCTTCGTGTCTTCGGCGAGGAACCGAACACCTGGGATCCTCATGCGCGCGGGCTGGCCGGTTTGCGGGTGCACCGTCTTGCCCAGGGGACTGACGCGCACCGTGCTGCCGCGAGTGACCTTCGCGAAGATCGCCGTCAGGCCATGGAAGTCATCCTGCGTCCACTTGTCCAACGGGTGGTTGTGGCAGTTGGCGCAGCGCATGCGACTGCCGAGGAAGACCTCGGTCATGAACTCGGTCTGCAGCAGCGGATCTTCGGCGGTGTTGTAGAAACCCGCTGGGCCGACCGTCTCGGTGTCACCGGTCCCGGTCAGCAGCGCTCGCGCGATTTCGTCGTAACCAGTTCCCTGCCGCAGCCGATCGGCGATCCAGCCGTGGTAGGTGCGCACGGCCCTCGGAGTGATCGTGGTCTTGCTCTTGTCTGACTGGCTGCGCAGGCGGAGCAGTCGTGCCAACCGCATCGTGCACGACTCGATGAAAGCTTGCGAAGCGAGCAGCCGGTCGACGAGCTGTTCGCGTTTGTCGGCGGCTGCGCTCGCGACATACGAGTCCACTTCCTCCGGCGCTGGCAACCGCCCGGTCAGGTCGAGCGTCACCCGACGATAAAACGTCGCGTCATCGGCCATCGCCGACGGCCGGACGCGCAAGCTCCCGAGCGTACGCAGGATCTCGTCGTCGATGAAGGAATGCCGCGGTTGCTTCGACAGATCGACCACGTCGTCGCCGAGTGGCACGAACAGTTCGATCGGAATGACCCAGCCGAGGTAGCGCGCGACGACGATGTGGCGACCGCGGCGTTGCACGGTGGCACGCGCTGCGTGTTCGTCGATCGAGACCGACGACGCATCCTCGGCTTCGAACACCGTCCACCGGGTGACGTCGCGTTCGCTGCCGTCCGCATAGCGCGCCATGGCCTGCAACGACACGGCGGAACCGACCGCCTCGAACGCCTGTACGCGCGGCGTGATCGTCACCGACTTCAGTTCGTGTTTTGTCTCGAATTGCGCGCCCTGCTCGATCCACGTTCGGAGGAGAGTTGCCCCTTCCCCGTTCTCGTCCAGCACCTGCTTGCCTCCGTGGGAGACGATGCCGGTCGGCTTCGTGAGCAGGAGACTCTCGTCGGGGCGGGCGAGATTGACTCGTCGTCCACCGAGCTCGTGCACGATGGTCTCGAAGTCCTTGAGAGCATTGCCCCCGAACAGCGACAGGTGAAAACCGCCGCGACCGATCGCCGCACCGTGGCATCCCCCGGTGTTGCATCCGATCTTCGTGAACACGGGGATCAGATCGTTCTCGAAGTCGATGACGGAGTTCGCCCAGCCGTCGTCCAGAGAGTGCGGCTGCGTGGCCGTCGTCGTGACCGAGGCAGAGCGGGGGCCCTCGTGCGTGGCCACCTGGAGGGATAGCAGAGTCAACCCTGTGCCTAGCAGTGCTGTGACGGGCTTCATTCGCGTTGCGCTCGTAGGACTATCGGCGGCGGAGCGCGGCCGAGTACTTGTCCGGATCGGCTTCGAACTTGGCTTTGCACTTGTTGCAGCACAGGGCGACGGTACGGCCACGGAACTGCGTGGTCGGTGAGTCCGCCTTGACTGCCTTGCCGGTCACGGGGCACTTCGTATTGACGGCGGCCTTGGTCTCCTCGCGCTTCGCTCCTTCGGCGAACTTCTCGCGGTAGAGCTTCGCGGCTTGCTTGCGGGTGATCTCACCGGCTCGAACCCTTCGACCGATCTCGGCGCGGAAGGCCTGCTGCTCGGTCGTCATGCCACCGCTGCTGCGTTGGCCGCGGCCGGCGGCCGCAGCCTGGTCACCGGCAGTGTCGGCCAGGAACTTGCGCAAGGTGTCGTGGTCGACGCCCATCGCGCCGGCGATCGCGCCGAGGATGTGCGGCTGCGTGTAGAAGGCGTCGCTCGGGTAGGGGAGGTTGTGCACGACCTTGCCGCCCTTGGCGACGATGACCGTGGCCGTGAGTGTGCGGTCGAGACCGTAGGCCGGCGGGCCGTCCGAACCGTCCTTCGACAACCCGGTCCTCATGAACGCGGGCAGCCTTTGCTTGACCCATGCGAACTTCTTCTCGACGTCGTTCGGGTCATCGTTGACGACGATGAACGACATCTCCCATTTGCGTTTCGAGTTGCTCGCGATGGTGTCGACCTGTTGTGCGAGGTTGCCGAGAAGCCGCCCGAACGTGCGGGCCTCCTTGGCGAAGATCAGTAAGTGCAGTTCGTCTCCCGCGAGCGCCGCGGCATCGAACTCCTGACCCTCAAGCGCACCCGAGAGCCCGATTGCCTTGAACGGAGGCAGCTTCTCACCGGGCTGCGGGCCGGAGAAGATCGGCTTGCTGAGCGCCTTGGTCCACGCCGCCGGATCCTCGATCTTCAGCGTGCCTTGGCCATAGCCGCCGCGGCCACGGCCGCCGCTCGCCTTGCCGCCCCGCTTCTTGATGTAGCCCGCGATGATCCGGTCCGTCGCCATGAAGCCGCCCTCTTCGGCCTGGAGCCAGCGAGGTTTGATCGTGCGGTTGTAGGAGTACTCCTGCTTCGGAGTGTGCTTGCGCCAGTCCCATCCGGTGTACAGAGCCAGCATGATCGACGACGCGTCGTAGTCGTAGATCTCGCCCCGCTTGTTCGCCGCGACGAGCCGCTTGAAGACCTTGTCGCGATTCTGCTGCGAGACCACGTTGTCCTCGATCGTGCCCACCGGCAGCGTCTTGTTGACGCCGAACTTGCCGACGACGTTTGGGCGCCCGGGCAGCCGCACGGCGACGAACTTCATGTCGAGCAGCGGCATGAGCTTGTCGACCTGTGCCGATGTCAGCTCACCGTCCTTGACCGCGTCGTCGAGCAGCGCCCTCACGGCGACCTTGTCGGACGCGATGCGCTGCCACCGTTCGTAGGCCTGCTTCGCCGTTAGCTCGCCGGCTTCGAGCAGCCCCGAGATGCGCTCGAACCGGAGCTCCTCGCACATGTCGACCTCGCTGCCGATGCGTTCGTCGGGGTCCAGCTTCTGGGCGGATACGTTCTGGAGGACGCTGGCCAGCACGAGTGCGGTCGGCAGCAGAGTGATGAGCGTTTTCGTCATGACGGGTTCCTCGATGGAAGATACTCGGTGATCACGCACGCACGGATGCCCTGCCACCGTTGATCGAGGTCGTTCATGCAACGGTTCTGTATCGATACAGCAACAAGCAAGGCGATTCGTCTTCGCTGGAGGCCAGGCCAACATGCCACTCATCGCCTCCAACTGGCTTGAAACAACTCTCAGCAGCGAAGTGCCGAACGCTTCTTGCCGGCCCGGCCAGCCTTCTCGATCTTGGTGATGTAGTCGGATGCGACCGGCACCTTGCATGCCGTGCCGCGCATATCGACCTGTACTTTGCCGATCTTCTTCGCGGTTGCGTGGGCTTGCTTGGCGAGCGGCGTGACGGCTGAGCCGACGGCGATGACGAAGCCGTTCATCGTGTAGCGCACGCGGTTCTTGGCGCCATCGATCTCCTTTTCCACGCGCTTGAGCAGAGCTTTGATTTCGGCGAAGTCCAGCTCGTCGTCAGCGGTCGTGGTCATGATCCCGGCATACGTGCACCAACCCGCTGCCGCGATGTGCTCTTGCTTGGCATCCATCCACTTGAGGGCAAGCGTCTGGGCATGCTTGCTCTCGGCGGTGACCCACGGCACGACGTACTCGGAGGCCCAGACCCAGGCGGCCTGCTTGGCCCAAGCCTCGAGTTGCTTCTTGTTCATCTGCGCGCCATCGGCGACCAGGCCCGCGAGGTACATCGCGTCGAGGTTGCCAGTGTCGTAGAGGTCGAGCGCCAGTTGGTGTTGCCCCTTGATCGACTTGGCGAACACCTTGAGGTCGGCGGCCGAGACCCCGAACGCATCACCGTCCATGCCATGCGACGCATAGATCTTGCGTGTCCTCTCATTGCCCTTGGCCTTCAGGGCTTTCATCATCTTCTTGAGATCGGTCATGGTAGTGTGGTTGTTGATGCGGGGTTGTTGCAGCGGCAGATTCTACTCGACGGGGCTCGGCCGACTGTGCGGATACCATGGGTACCTCCGTGCGATCACCTTCATTACTCCAGCCTTGGCCATGCTGTGCGACCTACTCGTCGCCATTGGCAGCCCCTTGCGTTCTACCATTGCGTGACGGCAAGATGCGCTAGCAATGAATGACCCGATCGACATCACCGGCGCGTGGCGAGGCTTCTACGAGCAGGATGGCGGTCGTCACGGCATCAGCATGGATGTTGTGCAGTGCGGGGTTTCGTTCGTCGGGCGCATGCGTGACGAGGACACGCTCCTGAGTGGTACTACCGAGATCAACCGCGTCGACGAAGACGGCGCCGAAATCGAGTTGCCGCCTATCGAGACCATGGGCGTGCTGCCGGAGTTCTCTATCGTCGAGGGCACGGTTACTGGCGAGCAGGTTGGGTTCGATAAGTTCTACCAGGGCAAACACGAGGTCACTGTCTGGGGCGGGGGCTACGGCGAGGCCCATCACGAGATCTCTGAACATCGGGTGCGCTACGATGGCCGACTCGACGATGGCGCCCGCCGGATACGAGGTGAGTGGCGCATCGTGTCGCAAGCCGAGGACTTCGAGGATGAGGTTGGCGGCTTCGAACTGGCCCGGAAGTGACGCGCGCGGGCGCAATCTCCGGATAGCGCGAGGTTGAGCGCAGCGTGCGCTCCCCGCGGACCTGTGCCTGAAACCGCGGGATAGCACAAGAATCCGGCCGCGACGCGACGGTAGCATGCGCAGGGTGCTCGAATCGCCGCTCTACCAACTGGCCGCGCTGCTCGCGCTCGTCGCGATCAGCGACTGGCTCGGTCGTCACACATGGCTGCGTCAACTCGGTGGTGCGCTGTTGGTGATCGTGCTCGCTGCGGTTTGTGTCAACATCGGTCTGCTACCCAAACACGTCGCTGGCGGTGACGGTCCGCCACCGGTGACACAACTGGTCTACGATCAGATCTTCGCTTCGCTGGCGCAGGTCGGCATCTTCTGGTTGTTGCTCGCGGTCTCCTTGCGCGAAGTGCTTCGCTCGGGTTGGCCGCTGCTGGGGCTGTTCTTGCTTGGGTCGCTCGGCACGGCAGTCGGCGTCGTGGTCGGCATGTGGGCAACCGGGGGAGCAGAGACGTTTGGCAACCTCCACCACGCCCTCGCCGGAATGTTCGTCGGCACGTACACCGGTGGCAGCGTCAACTTGCAGGCGATTGCCGTGCACTATGAACTGCCGACCGGCGACCCAGCGCTGTATCTCGGCGGCGTCGCGGTCGACAACGCTGCCACAACGCTGTGGATGGCTGTCACAGTGTTCCTGCCACGGTTGTGGCGACGGTCGACTCCGATCGTTGCGACTTCGGCAGTAGACGATGTGGCCGAAGACACCCAGAGTGTTCACGCCATCGAGATCGCCACGTTGTTGGCGATCGGTCTTGCCGCACTCTGTCTGAGTCGTTGGATCGCCAGCTTCGTGAACGGCTTGCCGGCCGTGGTTGTCTTGACGGTCATCGCGTTGGTGCTCGCCCAGTTTCCACGCATCCAAAAACTAGCAGGGGCGCGGGTGCTCGGCATGGTCGCGGTCTACGTGTTTCTCGCCGTGATTGGTTCGCTCTGCGACCTGACGGCGATCGAGCGAATTGGTGACCTGGCGCTCAGTTTGTGTGCCTTCGTCGGCATCACGATCACCGTCCATGGCCTGTTCGTGTTCGTGCCGACCAAACTGTTCGGCTGGGATCCCGTCGCAGCCGCCGTCGCCTCGCAGGCGAACATTGGTGGCGCGACCAGTGCCCTAGCACTTGCGCGCACCCTAGGTCGCGCAGACCTGACGCTGCCGGCGGTGCTGCTCGGCAGTGTCGGGCTCGCGCTCGGCACGTTCCTCGGGTTTTCGGTTGCCGCGATGCTCGGCTGACGCGCCTACGCAAGGGTCAACGCGCCTGACCGGCCAATCGGCAGGCTGCGCAGCGCCGACAGTTCGTGCCACGTCGATCCCGGCACCAGTTGGCGCTCGGTGCCCCAACTCGTGTGCCCAGTTCGGTCGCCGGTTCCGGCCGCGTGGATTTGCATGCTCCAGTGGGTTGGAAAAGTTCAACGAAGCAGGATCAGCAGAGGGCGCGCGTCGGCGTCACTCCAGACAATTGCGTTCTGCTCGAATTGTGTGCCGAGTTCCCTGGCGTGTTCGAGGGGTATGCCCAGCACCAGGTAACTCGATTCACCCGGCCAGTGGTTCGACGGGTGCACGCCGGTGCCTTCGACGAAGGCCAGGCTACAGCGCTCGAGTTCCCGACGTAGGCGGTCGTGGCGGCGTTGGTTGCTGTGCTCGTCGAGGGCTCGACTGAGCGGGTTGCATGCCGTGATGAACGCGCTGCACGTTACGCGGCGTGCGGCATGGAGTGCGGTCAACTCTGCGCTGAACACATCGATGTGCAGATCGAAAGGCTGGTCGCCGGCGATTCCGTAGGCGGTCTCGCGGTAGGCCTGAATGGTGTCTGGTTCTATTTGGGAGCCGGTCATCAGGATGCCTTGGTGGTTGAGGGCAAGGATTGTTCAAGCGAACGCAAGGTGAGGGCGCGGATCATTGACCGCAGAGATGTGTCTATGACCTGCGGTCTCGTTCAGGTCTTGGGCCTGATCACTGGTGCAGCTTTGTAGTGTCCTGCGGGACGTGGCTGAGTGTCGCGGCGAGTAGTGACAGACTCAATCAGCGTTGCGGTTTGGTCTCGAGGGCAGGCTCACCACCGCCGTCGAGTCGGCTTGGCTCGTCATTTGTGATCACGCCGTTTGGTCTTTGGTGGCACCTTCTTTGACGAAGGCGAATCTTCTAGCGGTTCGTCCAGCTCCCACAGGGGTAGACCGTACGATTCCCTCAGAAGGTTGTCTGCTTCCAGGCTCTCCCTGCGCGTCCTCCCGAACTCGTCCCGCTTCTCGGCTTCCGGTGGCTTCTCGGCTTTCGGTTGTCCCTTGTAGCCCGGTTGCAGCATCGGACTCATCCCTTGCCGATTCATCCAGTAGTTCGTCGCCTCTTCGTACTCCTCCTCCGTCTTGAACGTCTCCCGCTTCGGCTTGGTCGCCAGTAGTTGTTCCGGTGTCATCTACTTCGCCTCCGAGTTGTCTGAATCTTTGTCGTCCTTGCGTGGCTCTTCCTCGCTTGGCTCTGGCGATTCCGGCGGCGTAGACTCGGTCTGCCCTTGTCCTAAGCTCATCACTAACGTTCCCCTGTTGAGAGGGTGATCCGGCGGGAACCCCCCGTTGACTTTGCCGTACTTCATAGTTTTTACCTGCTGTCCTTTGTTGAGTGTCACAGTGTGAATGGTGGTTTGGCAGACGTCAGATCCCGACCGCGTTAGCCCACGGGTAGTCGACTTCGGCAAAGTGACCCCACCTGGCAAGCTGCACCAGGTCCGTGACCTGATAGGTGGTGCCGCTGCGCAACAAGCTGAGGTCAAACATCTGCTCGAAGCGTTGTGGGTCTAGCAATCGACCACCTTCTGCTTCGATGCGAAGGATCCGCGCCGCGCGATCGCCCGGGAACCAACCAAGCACCACTTGTGCTTCGCGTGTGATTCCTAGCTGCACGATCATCTTGGCGAGCTTTCTTGCGTGCAGGCCACCGGCGCGGTCTGCCTTGAAGAAGTCCTTGCCGGACCAGGCGCCGCCACCGATTGGCACGCGTGGTCCGTAGGCATCACAGACGAGCTTCTTGCCGGATAGTCCGTTGTCGCCTTCGGGGCCGCCGACTTCGAAGTTGCCGGCGCCGTTGACGGTTAGGGCCTTGGGAAGCTCGGGGGATAGACCGGGCAACTTCTTGGCGGCAGCGACGAGTTCTTCTTCGATCACCAGTCGAACCGCGCGGTGTAGCGCGATTTCGTCGGAGCCGACCTTCTGTTGCAACGAGCAACTGAAAGCTTCGAGTTGCCACGTCGCGCCATCATCGGTCGCAGTCTCGCGCACCGCGATCACGACTTTGCCGTCGGGGCCGAGTTGCAGATCGGGGAGATCCAAACGAAGCGCGTAGAGCCTTCGGGCGAAGCGTGTGACGAGCCAATGCTCAATGGGCAAGTGGTTGGTGGCCTCGAGGTCGTTGGCGTAGCCGATGCAGATCGCTTGATCATCGGCCAGTTCGCGGTACTCGGCTTCACCATCTTCGAGCGGGCCAAGGCAGAGGTTGGAGGTGACCTTGACCTTCTTGGGCGCGGGGTACCAGTCCTTGTCGTAGCCGGCACTTTGGTAAACCTCGCGCACGATGCTCTTGACGTCGATGTGCTCGGCACCTTCGCAGCCGATACGGCCAGTGATGTAGACGTGGTCGCGATGTGCAGCGACTTCGACGCCGACCAGGGCGCGGGGTTCTCTCCGTTGCGCTTCTTGCACAAGGGAGTCGGCGATGGCGTCGCAGAGTTTGTCGGGGTGGCCGGGGAAGATGAACTCGGCGGGATAGATAGAAGATGTCATTGGATTGGTTAGTTGTTCAGGTTTGCGGAATGTCGGGTGACGTCTTTGAGGTCTGTCTCGCAGATGCCGTGGCCCAGGTACGCAACGCCAAGTCGTGCCTTGGCGAGCCTTCTGCGGTGTTCGCCCTTTGGCTCGCCGACGTAGCCGTCAGTAATCAGTAGCGCGTGGCGCACCCGGTGCTTTTCCATGTGGTTGGAGACACAGTGGATGTCGGTGCCGTAGGTGCTGAAGCACTTGCCGGCACGTAGTTCGGCCAAAGTGATGTCGACGACTTTGGTCGAGAACAGATGCACGGTTGGATCGACCAGATCCTTGCAGTCGAGGATCGCGCCATAGAGCGGCTTGAGGACTGCCTTCATGCTGCCGGACACGTCGAGATAGACGTGAACGCGTTGGCCAGCGGCTACACGCCGCCGCCAGTTGACGGAACCTGGATGTAGCAGCACCTGCTGGCCGAGCGCTTGCAAGACCAACGAACGGCGCGCCATGGTCGGGATCGGCGTCGGGACCGTCATGGCCTCGGTTCGGACCTCGCGCGTAACGCCGCGACCAGCCTGGCCAGCGACTTTGCGGATCAGTTGCCGCAGTTGCTGTCGTTTGCTGGGTCGGCGTTCAAACTGGACCGCCTTCTGTTTGAGAACGTCTGCTAGCGAACGTCCGCGGATCGGGTCTGGTGGCTGTGGCCATTGCTCTACGGCAGATCGCACGACGTCAAAGAGCACTGGCGACTTCTGGTCGAGCCCGCCTTCCTGCAGATCGTCGTGTTCGTGACCGCCAAGTAGCGGCACGTCTTGTAGCAGGGCATCAAGTTCGTGATTCTCATCAGTATTTTGGCTCTCGCCACGAGTTGGTTCCGCGCACTTCTTGATCAGTTTCGGCAGCAACTCATAGACCTCCTGGTAGCTGGCGCCACCGTCGGAGTAGAGCGCTCTGTGCACTTCGTGCGCGCGTGTGCGATGGTCTAGTGGCAACTTTCTGATGCCGTTGGCCATGCGGGTGATGTTCTCCGTCCATCCCGGAGGTGGCGCGAGCAGGCACATCGGAAAATGATCTTCCGAGTAGAGGTCCTCGAACATGGCGGTGTAGTCCGCCCGCGGGAACATGCGGCAGACAATGCCGTTGATCACTGCGTCGAAGACGAAGTTCTGCACCGGCGTCATGCGCGGAAACAGCGTCGTGTGTCCGAGCAGTACGTGGTGCAGTTCGTGCATCACCAGCATCAGCAGTTTTTCGGGCGTGGCCGCGTGCTTGCTGACGAATGATGGATTGATGAGCAGTTTTGGTTGGACGCGACACTCGACGGCCGCGGTCGGCACCGAATCGGTCTCGACAATGTCCAGTAGACGCAGGAACGCCGAGAGCGAATACGAACCGCTAGGGAACGCGTTGAGGATGCGTTCGGACAGATTGCTAGTGGCCATGGTCTTCTCCGTTTGGATTTGCTTGCGCGGTTGGCAGGCGATGGGCGAATGCTGGCGGCACTAGCAGGGATACCGAGCGTTGATCAAGCGCAGCCAGCAGCGAGGGTGTCTTGTGGCGCAGCCACACCGTCGTCGTGCACTTGGTGAGAATCGTCAGCACACTGAGGGCGTCCGACCACAAGACTGGATGGGAGATGCTCCCGGGGATCGTGACGCAGCCTTCCGGTAGCGGCAGCGTCTTGGCACGTTGTTCGATGAGTTGGTGTAGACGCGCCTCGCCAGCTGCCGGTGAGCGCCGCTTCGAACCTTTGTCGATCAGTCGCAGGAATCCCGGCGTCCGTAGCCGTCGCCATTCGTCGAGCAACGCGAAGTGGATGGGCGTACCGAAGAACGAGCGGCCTTTGTAGCTGACACCACCCACGCCGCCGCTGAAGGGGCCCCGTTGGCCTGCGATGGAGTTCAAGCCTCCGAAGCTGACGATGCTCTTTGGCGGCGAACTCATGTTGTGCACAAGGGAGTCGGCGCTGTCCGGCAGACACGTCCCCGCCGCTTCATCGCTCTCGGCGCATGCGGCCATTGGATTCCGCTCTATGTTTGGATCGGTCATGACGCCCTCAGCATTTCGTCTGCGGCAGTAAAGGCATCAAACGCTGCCTCGGCGGCTTCTTCGCTCTGTAGCTTGTCGCGCACGAACAGGTTCGCCATGGCGTTGGCCTGAAGGTGCGATCGCGGTTGTTGTGGATTGAGCATTGCAAGTAGGTCCTTCACGCGCCCCCAGGTCTTGAAGGTGGAGTCGGTTGCGTGCACTGCCTTGCTGAACGTCGGTGGTGTCGCAACGTCTCGATAGATCTCACCTGTTTGCGCCGCGACCGCAGCGTTGAGTCGTCCGACAGCGCCCGTCTCAAAGATGTGCACAATCGCCGCTTCGCGCGCTCCCGGTTGCAGTTGTGCGATGGCATCGGCGACAACGCTTGAGAACTCAGACTTCGGTAGTGAGTTGGCGTTCGTTGCTAGACGCAGTCGCTCGAGTGGATTGCTGGTGCAGAGGATCGCACGCAGTGGATCCGCACTCTCAAGGCTGGCGGTGCGCATCGCTTCCCGATGTGCCGTGAGTAGTTTGGTCTCCGGGATGGCGATGCCCTGCGCGCGCTGTGGCAGGTGCACGCGTAACGCGACCAGGGCTGCGTCTGACACGTTGTAGTCCGCCTCGAGTGCGAGGGAGGCTGCGTTTACTGCGCACACCCCCCGAAACAGCATGTTGGCGCGCCGTGGGCTAAGGGCGATGTTCGCCTGCGCTAGCAGTGCCACAACGGTCTGTGCGTATTCGGCTGCGGTTGCGGCAAACTCTGCGGCTTGCGAGGACAGAAGGTGGCGTGTGCGCTTGATGATGTCCACAAGGGCGCGCGCGTCTGCGGGAGCAATGGGGGCATCCTGCGCCCGGATCACTGCCATTTGCTCAGCTGGGGCGAACTCGCCCCACGACGGCATCGTGACGACATAGGGGAAGCGATCGGCGAGCGCGGCATCGAGCGGTTCGGAGCCCGAGTAGCCATTGTCGTCGTCGTCTTCGGTGGGTGGCGGGTTCATCGCGGCCCACCTGTGCTCCAGGTCTTCGAGCGCAATGCCTTGCACGCAGCGCTCATGGATGATGGGGAAGAGTTTGTTTTGGATGTCGGGCCGGCAACGGCTGATCTCATCAAAGAACACCGCGCCCGCTCCCCAGATCGCAGCAGGTGTTCGCACGTATTCGAGCGACCCGTCCTTGCCCGGTAGCGGAAAGCCAACCAGGTCGTCGAAGTTGAGCAGGCTGGCGTTGTAGTGGCGGAAGTCGATCCGCAAAGCCTCTGCGATCCGGGTCAGCAAGAGGCTCTTGGCTGTGCCATGCGGGCCAATCAGTAACAGCGGACTCTTGGTTGCAAGCGCCGCCAACACTGGGGCTTCGATGCGAGAGAGTCCGATGAGGCCCAACCTTGTCAGTGGGCCCTGGCCGGGAGAACTGTGTTCCATGGTGCGCGTCTCACGTCCGATCTCACCGCTTACGCGGCGATGCTTGGACGGAGACGCATCACCGACGCTTTAGCAGCACTTGTGAGTCGCCCTGCAAGTTGTCAGTTAACTCGGCGACGTCTGTACTCGGCGGGGACAGACAGCCCGACACGGCAGAGTTGGATCGACGCGTTACCCGTTTCGTTGCTCCCTGAGGAGCCACACTCGCTTTCGCGTTCCACCTTGCCCGGGAGGGCAGGTTGGCTTGGGCGTCGGCCCAACTCTTACGTGCACGAGGGATGATAACAGACCGCGGCGAGTTTGCAAGTGGCAGTGATCGGTGCGAACAAGGAGCGCTCGGTCGCAGTCGTTTCCGTCATCTCATCCACCTCGCTACTGCGCGGTGGCAGTGCAGCACACGCGACGTGATCGCGTTGTAGCGACCGGTCCAGTTGGTGTGTGCGACGGCGGCCTGGACCGTCGCGACGAACAGTCCGAGCCCGACGAACAGCGCCGCGTAGACGGCTGAGTCCATCAGGATGGTGACGGTGGCGAGCGCGCAGGTCCAGATCGTGGCCAGCACGAAGACGAGCGCGACCGAGCGATGCACGCCGAGCCGGTGCATGATGCGGCGGGCCAGGCGACCGAAGCGAACAACCCCTATCGGTCGCCAGTGCGTCGAATGTTGCCGGTCGGTCCTGAGTTTTGGTTGCCGCTGGCGCTTGACGGGCTGTCGGCTGCGCCAGAGCCCTTCCTGGTGTTCGTCTCGCCGAGTTCCAGGTCGCCCGCCTCAAGGAGCTCCTTCAGCGGCGGATGATCGGCAGCCTTGGCCTGGATCTGCGCGGATTTGCCGGGGCCGAGAAACAACTTCTTGCCCTCCGGAAGGGGAACCTTGATTGGTCGGCGGGTCTTGTTGGTTATTTCCATCTGCGTCGAGGTGCTCGCCGATGCAGGGTATCCGGCACATCGTGGCCCTAGCAACCGCGAACTCACTCCCTAGAGGACTCGCTTGCTGCTCCGTCTGTGTGATGCGCGCCGGAGCCTGACGGAACGCGGGCGTCAACATGATGAAAAGCTCAGTTGAGCACGACCCAGACGTCACCGAATACATCGGCGGTATTGATTGCCAATGTCCATGCCCCGTTGACGAGGACATGCACCAACGCCACGACGAGCAGCGTGATGCAGATGACGAGCAGGTTCATCGCTTAGAGGTCGGTCGAGTCATCGAATTGGAACTGCTCTTCGACGCCGCCCTTGTCCATGCAGTAGTAGACGTCGGCCTGTCGCGCGTGCTTGACGGCGAGATCCAACGCCTGCTTGCGTCGGCGCTCCGGCATTGGCTGTTCGGCGCGCTGGCGCATGCGCGCAACGGTGCGCGCGAAGTCCCGCGTCTGCGGCTGCAGGTTGGCGTAGGCGGTGAAAGGCTTGAGCTGCTCGTTCCAGAAGCGCTTGAGGCCTGCGAAGTCGCCATCGCGGTTGCGCGACGTGACCACGCTGACGAGGTGCGCCTGCCACGCGATCAACACGGTGCGCGCGTCTTCGAGCGTCGGTGGGAGGGCGAGGTCGTGCGAGCGGCATGCACTCGCATGGACACTCGGGACGACGTGTCGTTCGGGCGATCCCGGATCGCGCCAGGTCAAGTGTCCGACGACGGTGAGGTCTCCGTCCGGATCCGCAACGCCCGCAGGGATCTCCAGCCGCACGACGATCGCGCGATCGACGCCGGCGCGCACGCTGCCAGCCGACACGACCAGGAGGCGGCCATCGAACGTGCCGGGCATGCCTGACAGTTCGCAGGCGGTGACGCCTTCGGGCACCTCAAGCACGAACTCAACGTGTTCGGCGACGACCTCTGCCAGCGACAGCACTTCGCCCATCAGGACCTCAACGATCTCCTGCGCGTTCTCGGCGTCGTGGCACACGCCACCGCCGTGCTCGGCGAGCGCTGCGAGTTGGGCCGGTGAGTATTCGTCGCCGACGCCGACGCACGACGTCGAGATGCCGCGGTCGAGGTAGGCCCTGGACTCCGGCGCCAGCTCGGCGGGGTCGACGACGCCGCTGTTGGCGTGGCCGTCGCTGAGCACGACAACGTGACGGCGCCGGCCGCTCGGTGCATCGTCGTGCGAGTCGAGCAGCGTGCAGCCCGTGCGCCAGCCTGCGTGCAGGTTGGTGCAGCCGCGCGTCTCGAGTTGCGCGATCAGCTGACGGACTTCTTCGCGGCCCGAATCGTTGAGCAGCACGCTGTCCGCATGCACGCAGACGTCATCGGCGAACGAGACGACGGTCAGGCGTGTGCACGCCGGCAGTTCGCGAGCGATCTGTAGGGTCGCCCGCTTGACCGCGGCAAGCGGAGCGCCGCTCATCGAGCCGCTTGCGTCGATGACGATCGCGAGGTCGAGCGGTGGCAGTTCGCGGCTCGGAGCGGTCGAAGGTGCAGCGATGCGGGCGATCACGTGGCGCACGGCGTCGTCGTGCGCGGGCAGTTGGGGTTGGTCAAAGTCGATGTGGAGCTGGTTCATGGTTCGTTCCTCGTAGGCAGTCGGAAGTGGGTGGGGGGGAAGGGAGGGAGACGGTCAGATGTCGCGTTTGGGTGAGGGCACACCTCGCCCGCGCCGCGGGTTGGATGCGGTTGTTTGCAAGTGGGAGCAGTCGCGCCGCGTGGGCGCGTGCTCGGTGGCTGCGGGAGTCAGGACGTCAGTGCGTCACTCACGCAGCAGGGCGAACGTCGGTCAGGGTGCGCCTTCCTGTACCCACTCGCGCAACTTGCGCGCGAGTCGTGCGAGCCAGGCGACGCGTTTTGGGTCGTCGCTGCGTAGCCGTAGCTCGAGGTCGTCCTGGATGCGGATCGAGGTCCACGGTTCGTGCGCCGGGCGCCTGGATCTCGGCTTCGCGGCGCGTGCTTCTTCCGCTTCGGTTGGCTCTGACACGGGCATGGACATGGACGCCCACATGTCTGGCGGTTCTGGTGGGGACTCGCTCACCATCTCGAGGTTCATGGCTCTGGGCTTGTCGTACGACGGGTCGATCAGGCCGGCGACCTGTAGCGGTTCTTCGCCGTGCGCCATGCGCCGGACGACGTCGGGGTCGTCGCTCGCATAGAGCCGGTCGAGCACGCTGCGGATCATCGCCAGCGGCAGGCGAGTGCCCGTTTGTTCGCGCAGGCGCTTGATGAACAACAGTCGGTCCATGTGCTCCTGCCCGTAGAACGCACCGCGGCCTCCGCCGCGCGCCGGCGGCAAGACCCGCTCCTTGATCCACGAACGGATCGTGCGCGCTTTCTCGCCCGAGGCGTCGGCGAGTTGTTCCAATGAGTAGGGTGGGAGTGGTGGCACGCCGGCATCATGGCCTTGTTCATCTAGACTGTCAAGTGGCTGTCGTGATAATGTCGCATTTCTGATGTCGAACTCCTAGGATCGTCGGTCATGAAGCTGTTTCTCGACATCGATGGCGTGCTTCTGGGGCGCAGGCGGCCCGGTTCGCAGGATGTCTGCCTGGCCAAATACGCGCTGCCGTTTCTCGAGTTCGCGAACCAGCACTTCGAGTGCTGCTGGCTGACGACCCACTGCCGCGGCGATGCGGCGCCGGTGTTCCCTCACCTGCTGCGCTACACACCGCCCGAAGATCATGCGCGCCTGCTGGAACTCACGGTGACCGTGCTGCCGACGGACTACCGCACCTTCAAGACCGAGGCGCTGCCGATGCACGAGCCGTTTGCGTGGATCGACGATTCGCCGACCGGTGCGGAGTTGGAGTTTTTGCGCGAGCGCGGCTGGATGTCACGGTGGCTGTGGGTGGATACCCGCGAGGAACCCGACGATCTGCTGCGGGCGCGTAAGTGGCTCGAGTTGTTGCTGCGCGTATCACGCTCCGAGGTCGAATAGGATATCGGCCATGTATGACGTGATCGGCGATATCCACGGCCATGCCGACGCGCTCCGTCGGCTGCTCGCGAAGATGGACTACGAACCGCGCGACGGCTGCTGGCAGCATCCCGAGCGCAAGGTCGTGTTCGTTGGCGACTTCGTCGATCGCGGCCCCGACATTCTGGGTGTGCTCGAGATCGTGAGGCCGATGGTCGAAGCCGAGGCGGCCCTTGCCGTGATGGGCAACCACGAGTTCAACGCGATCGCCTTCCACACGCCGCACCCGACCGCGACCGGCGCGTTCTTGCGCGTGCGCAGCTACAACAACATCCGGCAGTGCCGGGAAACCGTGCGGCAGCTGAATAACGAACACCTCGATGACTACATCAACTGGTTTCGCACGCTCCCGATGTGGCTCGACCTTGACGGGTTGCGCGTCGTGCACGCGTGCTGGGATTCGGACTCGATGAAGATCGTCGAAGAGCATCGCGAGCAGTGCGGCGGATTCACCAACGACTTCTTCTACCGCGCGTGTGAGCGGGGGGAGGCGCTCTACACTGCCGTTGAAGTGCTGCTCAAGGGTCGTGAGACGCCGCTGCCCGATGGGGTGTCTCTCCGCGATAAGGACGGCCACGAGCGAACGGAAGTGCGGACCAGGTGGTACGCGGATCCCACCGAGGAGGGCATGGCCTACCGCGACTATGCCTTCTCCTTCCGGAAGGAGGAGCAGGAGCAGATCGGCGGCGCGCTACTGTCGCCCGAGGCCAAGGCCGAAGCCCGGCCCTACGGTGCCCACGAGCCGCCGGTCCTGTTCGGCCACTACTGGATGCCCAGCGAGTTCGAGCCCGCGCCGCTGGCGCCGAACGTGGCGTGTCTGGATTATAGCGTGGCCAAGAACGGCAAGCTGTGCGCGTATCGCTGGCATGGCGAGGCGGAGTTGCGGAAGGATGCGTTCGTGTCCGTGACTAGCGAGGCGCGTTGATCGGTGATGGGCGTCGCCATGCAGGTCACTGCACGGTGCGCCTACTCGTCATTTGCCTCGGTCAGCGAGCCGTCTGCCAGGACTACTTCGCGCCGGGGGCATGGCTGCCTGCGCGCGTAAACCCCTGTCGGAAATGGAGCGGGTGATCGGAGTCGAACCGACGACATTCAGCTTGGGAAGCTGACGTTCTACCACTGAACTACACCCGCGCTCATCGCGCCCGAAGGCGCGTGGCGGATGGTCCCTGCTGCGGGTTGGTGCGTCAAGCGCTGGTTGTGCCGCCTCTTCTCCCGCTACTGGTATTCGAAGCGCATCACGTGGGCGAGGTGTCCCGTCACGTTGCCAGTCGGTTCCAGGGGGTGACCTTCAACCAAAGCCATGTCCAGGGTCGGTGTGGCCAAAATCGTCCACTCGAGTGCGTTGGTCGTCGCTGTTTCCGTCCAGTCGAACCACTGTGTTGCCAAGGTCAGGCCTTGTGCGCCCGGGATGTTGGGGATCTTCAGTTCAAAGTCTGCCCGACCGCCGCTCGACGCCAGGATCGGGTTGGCGTCTGGGATGAAGAGCATTGGCTCGAGAATCATGAGCGAGCTCAGCATCAGGTTGCAGTTGCCGGGAGCCGTGAATCCAAGTGCCCCTAGAGGCACGGGGTTGCCTGGATTGCCGATCGCTGCAATTGCGAGACCCCACGGCGTTCCATAGGCGGTCATCTTTGTGTAGCCACCGACGACCAAGGAGTATTCCGCTACGAAGCTAGAGGTGGCATAGGATCCGCAGCCGCCGCCGAGGTCGGTGACCGTGCCGGGGATGTCTTCGAACTCGGCATCAGCCATCCACCAGTTGGCTTGTTGGCCCGCGATTGGCGTTCCAGTGATGTCGATGCAGAGACGTCCGCCTGTGTAGATGAACGGTGTCGCGAATTGGATGCGTACGACGTTGTTGGTGGACCAGTTTACTGTCGGGCCAGCAACCGGGGGCGACGTTGGGAATGTGACGGGGCCGCTGAAGACTTGCACTAGCGTGCTGCCAATGTTGTTCGCGAATGACGACGACACTTCGTGCGTTGGCGCCGAAGATGTCGACAGCGTGACGGTCATGTTCGCGGTGCCGCCCGTGAACGTGTCGTTCTCAGCGGTGCGTCGGAACTCGATTGCGTTGATCGTCTTGTTGGTCATCGCCGACAGGTGATTTGCGCCGATCAGCGTTTGTTGACGGACGCTTCGGCTTGCGCCTGCGAGCCAGTTGAAGCTGACCGCGTCCGTGTTCGCGTACGCGGGTGGCACGACAAGGTGCTGTGGAGTTTGAGCTCCGAGGCTTGAAACCAAGAAAGCCGCCGTCATTAGCGACAAGGTTTGGAGTGACTTTTTCATGGTAGCTTCCGTGCGGTGACGTGGTGTGGTTGGATTCGGCGTGCTGCTAAGGCGAAGGTGCAACGATTGTGATGAGAATTGTCCTCACCCTGAATCCCGTTCCAACTGTGACTGCAATGACCTCGCCCGGGAGCGATGGCACGGGGATGGTCACTTTCTTGTTGGGGGGTACGGGGAGGCTTGTCGGCGAACCAGAGCCGCCCATGCTGACTCCCACGGACATCTCGTTTGGCCCGACGGAGATCTCGACCGTTCCGCCGGCGGGAGCCGTGGTTGGCCCCTTCAGTCCTTCGCCGTTCTGCGCGATCATCTGATTCGACGCAAAGCCTCGGTGTGGCGTTGACATGTTTGAGCAACGCTCGGGTCGCCGCGCTCGATTACTTGGCTCAAGTACTGAGCAAACGTCTTTCGGTTAGGGATCTGAGTGCCTTGGATTGCCGCTTGTGCTAGTCGGTCAATTCCGCGCCATGCAGTCTTGTCCTTTGGATAGGCAGTCGTCAGCACGTTGAGGAACCCCAGGCGATTCTCGATGAGCTCTTCAATCGTTGCGCCTACGGCGAGCCACCGGAGTCTGTCTAGGTTTGCGTCGCCCGTCGGTTTGAGTTCGTCATCAACGTCAGCACTCCCCCGAGCCCCAGCCGCATACCCACAAGCACCCCCCAGACCAACCCCAGCTAAAAACGTCCCTCCTGCGATCAGAAACGCGCGGCGGCTAGGAATCGATCGTGGCTTTGGCTTTGGGGCCAGCAGGTAGACAGGATTGAGTTTCATGGTTCCCCGGGTGTGTTGTCAGCTGCGGTGTGAGGGCGGCTGAGAGACAAGAACGGAATCTTCCGATTTCGACGGCCTCGGGTCAAGCTGGCGCGAGGCGGGGACGTCACGATTTTGTCGTTGCCGCGCGGGGCGACGAAATGGGGCTCGATGGTGTTCCGTTGGGTGCCAGTTTTTTCGCGCGGAAAGGCAACTGCCTGACTGTCGACGAACCACCGAGCAGGGCTGAGTTCGAAACCGAGTTGCCTACGTAACTTCAATGAGCAACGGTTGGCTGGGACCAGCATGACCATTGCCAATGACCAGACCTGGGTCTGGCCGACGCTCGAGATGTTGCCGTTCTCGTGTTCGCCTTATTGCGTAGGCGCCTGAGCCTGAGCCGTGCAGGTTTGAGAAGGCCGAATTGCCCTGCCCGCTGGTCGCACACACCGGGAGCGGGCGGGTTGCGGACAACACCCAATGCCTTCTTCCAAGAACCTCCGCCGGCGTATGCTGCGCGCACCTTGAAGGTCTTCCTCGATATCGATGGCGTGCTACTCGGCACCGATCCCGACATGCCCCATCGCGCGCGCCTGGCGGATCATGCGGTGCCGTTTCTGGAGTTCGCGGTGTCGCGGTTTGAGGTCTACTGGCTTGCGCCGCAGTGCCGCGGGGATGCCGAAGCTGCAGTTGCCCACCTTGTTCGGCATGCCAAGCTCAGCGATCGCGAACGCGTGATGAGCGCGGCCGCGCGCGTTCGTGCGACCAACTACGACGACGATCGCACCGAGGCCCTGCCTGAGAACGGCGACTTCGTCTGGTTTGATGATGAGCCGAGTGAGGGGGAGATGGCTTGCCTCAAGCGCTGCGGGTGGCTGGATCGCTGGCAGTGGATCGATACGCGCGAAGAACCTGAGGACCTGCTGCGGGCCCGCAAGTGGCTCGAAGCGCGGCTCGTGCGCAAGGCCTAGGAGGCGACGGGGCCATGCCAATTCCGACCACGCGCCACGCTGGTCGCGGGGTGGGGCATGTCCGGTGTGGTGTCTGGCGTCGGCCTACTCTGATGGTTCCTAGGTCCACTGCGTGAGCAGCTTCCCGTCTTCGTCTTCGAAGCTGCCGATGAGGATCATGATCCAGTCAATCAGGTGCCAGATGACCGTGATCAAGGCGCCGACCACGGTGAACGTCAGGATCAGCATCGCGATGGCGGAGCTGTTGCGGCCGACGTAGAAGCGGTGGGCGCCAAACATGCCGAGAAAGAACGCCAACAAGAAGGCGGGCAGGATCAGCTTGTCGGACGCGTTGGGGTCGGAGAAACGGTCGCGGCTTCTTGGTGGCGGTGGCGGCAGGGAGATGACGCCAGGAATCGTGTCGAGGTTGGTCCACTCGGGGGTGCCTTCTACCCAGGCCAGGTCGTCGCAGTCGATGCGGCCCGAGACGAGTAGCGAGTTGACCTGTTCGAGACTGTAGGGGCCAAAGGTCTCGTCGTTGTGGCGGACCGTGATGCGGGTGGCAGAAGTGGTCATGGGCGGGCGGGGCTACGCAGGCAGGCGGACATATTTGGTTGTGGGGTTCTTGGCGCGGTCCTTGCGTTGGCAGCGGCTTGTTCGGATAGGGGGCTGCTTCCGATAGGGAACTTGCGTTGGTAGGGTGCCGTTGCCGATGAGACGAGACTGCATCGTTCATGAGTCAGCCGTCACCGCCAAGCCCGAAGCCGAAAATTCGTAAGCTGTCCATGCGCCGCAAACTGTTGTTTGCAATGGTGCCCCTGACGGTGCTCGCGTTGGTCGGGGAGTGGCTGGCGCGGTCGTATCGTTCGGGCACGGGCTACGCGCCGACGGGCAGTCACAGCTATCGCGACAACCGCATCGACCTGATGCGGCGCGCCTTCCCGAATGTGTACGATCCGCTGCTGGGGTATCGGCCGAGTCCTGATTACTCGAGCAAGGACAACGTGTGGCACACGCAGGTGACCATCGATGAGGATGGGCTTCGCTTCAACGGGTTGCGTGCTGTGCTCGTCAATAAGGCAGGTGGCGATGGGCAGAGCCTCATCAAGTCGTTTGCGCCCGCCGAACGCATCCTCGCGGTCGGCGACTCGTTTACGTTTGGCGATCAGGTGTCGGACGACCAAACGTGGCCTTCGCGTCTGCAAGGCATGCTCAAGCGTCCGGTGCTCAACGGCGGTGTGTTCGGCTACAGCTTTGCCCAGACCGTGTTGCGAGCCGAGGTGTTGCTGGACGAACACGAAGTCGGCACGGTCGTCTGCAGCCTGATCCCCGATGACCTCAAGCGCTGCGAGCTTCGTCGTCGCTTCACGCCGATCCCGTGGTTCGAGATCGTCGACGAGAAGCTTCAGCTGCGCGGCGTGCCGGTCAAGGACTCGGCGAAGGACAACGAACTCGACCAGCAATACCTGCGCAAGCTGATGGGCTACAGCGCGATGCTCGACATCGTCTTTTGGAACACCTGCAAGTCGTGGTGGGTCGGCCAAGAACGCATCGTGCGGGTGCATCCGCCGGGCACCGGACTTTGCCTCGGCAAGAAGCTGCTGGAGCGGTTGCACAAGAAGTGCGAAGCGAAGGGCGTCGAGCTGATCCTGATCCTGCAGGGTCAAAGGCCGGAGCCGTGGACCGGCGAACTCGTGCATGCGCCTGAGCTGCTAGCGCACGGCGATAAACTCGGCATCAAGACGCTCGATCTGGCGACGCGGTTTCGCATGATGGCGGACAAGGATCCGTCGCTCGACAAGAAGTACTTCCGCGGCCACATGACGCCAGCCGGCAACCGTTGGGTGGCCGAGCAACTCGCCGAAGTCATGGGTCGGCCGAAGTAGCGGCCACACAGTTCTGGTGGCGCACGCCTGCAGGCCAGCATCTCCAGGACAGCACTGCGGCAAAGGTGGGCCGGAGTCGGTAGTGTCATCGGCGCGCATGAACGAGTCGGCGACAACGAAGCCTGCGAAGCCGACGACCAACTGGGCCGTGGTCGCCCTGTTGGTCGCGGTTGCGACCGTGCCGCCCGCGTTGCTGGTGATGTGGTGGACCAGCGCCACCGACGGCCGCTTGCTTGGCCTGGGTCGTCTGCTCTATTGGCTGATGCCGCTTACGTTTGGCTTCGCCGGCGTGTGCTTCGTTTGGCGTTGGCGAGTGCGCGAATCGAGTGTTGCGGTGCGGTTGCGCGAATGGTGGCCGGGCATCGTCTTGGCGATCGTCGCGACGCTGCTGGTGTTTTGGATCTCGCCACCGCAGATGCGAGTGCAGTTCGATGAGACCTGCTTGGTTGGAACCTCGCAGAACATGCACATGCAGCGGCTCGCGGTGATGACGACGGGTTCTGTGCCGTCGGCTGGCGAGATCGTGCTGTTGGAGAACATGGTCGACAAGCGGCCAACTCTGTTTGCGTTTTTGGTCAGCGTTGCGCACGACCTGACTGGCTACCGGCTGGAGAACGCATTTGCTGTCAATGGTCTGTTGTTGGCGTTGGGGCTGTTCGTGTTGTTCGCGGCGACGCGCGCTCGGCTAGGGATTTGGGCTGGGTTGAGTGCGCCGTTGTTGGTGCTGTCGGTGCCGTTGACTGTGATCGTTGCGACTTCGGCCGGGTTTGAATTGTTGGCGACGGTGCTGTTGTTGCTTGCGACCGTTGCCGCGTTGGCCTTCGTCGACAAACCGAGTGACGGTCGGCTGGCAGCGTTTGTCGGCGTTGGCGTGTTGCTTGCTCAGGCTCGCTACGAGTCCATTCTGGCCGTTGCCATGCTCAGCATGTTGGCGGCGGCTTGCGTGTGGCGGCGCTATCGCCCAAGTCTGCGCGTCGGAGTGCTGCTGGCGCTGTGTCCGACGCTGGTGACGCCGTTGTTCCTGCTAATGCAGCACGCGCAGAATCCAAACTTCACGCCCGAAGCCGGAGGCCTTGCGTTGCTGTCGTTGGCGCACTTCGTCGACCACGTGCCACCATTCCTTACGGCGTGGTTTGGCGCCAGCATCGGCAGTGCATTGCCGGGATGGCTGGCGATCTTGGCAGTCTTTCTGTGGCTGCGTCGAATTGTGCTTAGGCAAGCGTCGCACGTGGACCTGTTCGCGGTCGTGCCGCTTGCATTGACGATGCTGGTGCTCGCGTGGTTCTACGGCGATGTCCGCGAGCCGACCGCGCTGCGCCTGTTCTTGCCGCTTGCGTGGGCGTCGTTGATTCCGCTGTTGCTACCACAAGTGTCTGCGCGCCCAGGCAAGCTAGCTGGCAGGGCACTCTTGGTGGCCGCGATTGCGCTCTGTGCAATTCGCTTGCCGTATGTTGCCAGTGGCGACGCCTTTCCCGAACTGCGCATCGCGACGCTGACGCGCGAACTCGATCATTTGATGGATCGTGTCCCCGGTGATCGTGCCACCACTCTGTGGGTTGGCGTTCCGGCGCAGCACCTTGTTGTGAAGGGGCACGCGGCGGTTTCGGTGCGCACATTCGAGCGTCTTGGCAGCCGCATTGGGGACATGCAGCGTCGCGGCGATCTTCTCAAGGTCTACCTGATTGAGACGCCGCTCGATGCCGACATGGCACCAGCTTTTGGTTCGCCGCGCGATTTGTTGGCCCGTATCCCGAGCACAGTGGTCGAACGTGTTGGGGGCGACATGCCCATAACGGTGCATCGATTGGGTCGGTGACGGTTCTTGCAGCGGCTCAGCGGGGCGGGGCTTGCTGTGGGGGCTGCGTCAGGGGAAAACAATCGCATGCGCGGTCTTCTCTGTCTTCCTTTGTTGGCGCTCACTGCCGGTTGTTGGCAGCCGCGCTACTTCATTCCGCGCGAGAACCTCAATGGCACCGGGCCCGATGGTAGTCCCTCGGCCGTGTACCAGATCCGCCACGATGAGGCGACGGTGACCTTGGGCGAGATCCGCGTTTGGTCCTCGGGTGCCAAGGCGTACTTCACGGACAACGACACGGAGGTCGTCGACCTCCACATCGGTTTTGAGATAGAGAACACTGGCAAGGAGCCGCTCGAACTCGAAGTCGGCTCGCTCGGCCTCGAAGAGGTGTTCGTTGACGGCTACCTGAAGGATCCGCTGATACCGCTGAAGGTGAAGGGCGCCAGTACGGCGGCGCCCGGCTTGACCACGCGCGTGGATCTCGTCTTCCGGCCGCCGACGACTTTCCCGCGCGATGTCGACTCGTTCTCGGTGCGCTTTGTAGTGCGCGACTCACAAGGCAACCGCGTTGGCCAGTTGACGCCGTTCGTGCCGGATCGGCGCGACACCGGCCGGGGCAGCGCGCTCGGGGTGGGCTACGGCTACGGCCGGGGCGGCTTCTACGGCGGCTTCTACGGCGGCTATTACGGTGGCTACGGGCTATGGGGCCGATATGGCCGCTTGCGCTGCCGTTGATTTATTCGTTCGCCGGGAGTTTCTTCGTCGCCGGCTCGTGAAGCGCCGCTTCGAGTGCCTTTGGCCGTGTTCGTGCGGCTCGGAGCCGGTTTGCCCCACGGAGATTCCGTCGACGGGATTGCCGGACGCGGGGATTCGACCGACGGCCCGGCCGACGGTTGCATGACCCGGGTGTGACCGCTAAGCCTCTTGCCCCGATTTAGGCGGCGATGCGTTGCGATGGTGCAGTTTGCGTCGTTGCCGGATTCCGTTCGTGACCCTTCTGATTCTGACCTTATGACCGAAGCAGAGCCAATGATCAAGGCGGTCGACCTGTGCAAGCACTACGGGTCGTTCGTTGCTGTTGATCAATTGTCGTTCTCGATCAAGCGCGGCGAAGTCGTCGCATTCCTTGGTCCCAACGGTGCCGGTAAGTCGACCACTATGAAGGTCCTCACTGGCTACCTCGCGCCGACTTCTGGGCAGGCACGTTTGTGCGGCTTTGATGTTGTCACCGACCGCGTCAAGGCGGCAGCCAAGCTTGGCTACCTGCCGGAAAACGGTCCGCTCTATCCAGAGATGACGCCGCGCGACCTGTTGTCGTTCTTCGGCGAAGCGCGCGGCCTGAGTGGTAGCGCTTTCCGGGACCGACTCGACTACGTCACCAATGTGTGTGACCTGCCCGAGTTGCTCGACAAGACAATCGGCCAGTGCAGTAGGGGCCAGAAGCAGCGCATCGGCATGGCGCAGGTGCTGTTGCACGACCCAGAAGTACTGATCCTCGACGAGCCGACTACGGGACTCGATCCCAACCAGATCCGCCATGTGCGCGACCTGGTCAAGAAGCTCGGCGAGACGCGCACCATCTTGTTGTCGACACACCTGTTCCAGGAAGTCGACGCAATGGCCAGCCGCGTGATGCTGGTCAGCGAAGGCCGGATGACGTTTGACGGCACGCCAGAAGAGTTCAAGTCCAAGGGCAGTGGTCACATGGACCAAGCCTTCCACGCCCTCACCACGAACAACTAGGCGGCCCTAAAGATGAACTTCAATATTGTGCGCGCGGTATGGAAGCGCGACCTCCGCAGCTGGTTCGGTAACCCGACCGGCTACGTCTTCATCATCCTGTTCGTTGGATTGTCGTGTTTCTCGCTGATGTTTGCGGGAGCCTTCTTCAACAACAACCTCGCGAATCTCGACACGCTCAATGAGTGGTTCCCGTTGTTGGCCGTGCTGTTTGTCTCGGCTTCGACGATGAACATCTGGGCAAGCGAACGAGCGAACGGCACCCAGGAACTGCTTTTCACCCTGCCAGGAACAGACTGCGATCTGCAGATGGGCAAGTCGCTGGCGGCCGTCTCCGTCTACACGATCTCGCTCGCGTTCACGGCGGTCTTGCCGATTGCCTTGTCCTTTCTGGGGAGCCCGGACTGGGGGCAATTGACAGCCAACTACATCGGCTATTGGCTTCTCGGCGTAATGCTGATCAACGTTTCCATGGTCGGCTCGCAGCTGACCCAGAACAGCACCGTCGCGCTCATTCTCTCCATCTTGCTGTGCGTGCTGGTTCTCTACCTTGGTCCGGTGTTCAGCTGGCTGGCCGACAGCCTGACATGGGATAGCAATGGTCCTTGGGGGCAGTTCAATCTGTTTGCTGGAGGCGAAGTTCCATTCTCCGGTGTGCTGCTCTTCTGCGGCTTGTCGGTTGCCTTCTTCTACCTTGGGCTGACGCTGCTCTCCTGCCGTCACTCCGCGAGTGCCATTCCTCAAGCCAGCGCGATCTTCAGTGTCGTGCTGATCCTCGCTTTCATCGGCGCGATCGCGATGGTCCTGGCCAATTGGGGAGAGCTCTCGTTCTCTGGTCGCGGCCTGACGAGGCTCCTTCGCTTGGGCGTGCTCGTAATCATCGGTGTAGCGGCCTTCTTTGGCGTTCGTAGGGGTGACTTGCACCGAGCCATCCGGTTCAACTGTGCGCTCGTATGCGTTGCCGCATTGACGGTCATTGGCGTTCAGTCACTGCCTCGGATTGACCTGACAGTCGAAGGCGTGCATTCGCTCGGTGACGAAACCAAGAAGCTCCTTGCTGGACTCGATGCTGAGAAACCGGTCTACATCACTGCGTTCATCAGTGATGAAGTGCCAGAGCAGTTTGTGCAGCAGAAGAAGCTGTTGTTGAACATGCTGGATCAGTTCGACTCGATCGGTGGTGCCGCAGTCGAACGCCAGATCATCATTCCCGACGCCTACTCGCCAGAAGCGCGGCGGGCAGAGAGCGACTTTGGCATTCGTTCGCAGCAAGTGACGGTGCCGATGCCCGGTGGTGCGACTGCCAACATCCAGATGTACCTCGGCTTCGCGGTGCAGTGCGGTACCAACGAGACGGTCACGCCATTCGTTGGTCCTGCGATTCCGCTCGAATACGAGTTGATGCGCAGCATCCGCACCGTGTCCAACGCGACCCGTCGCAAGGTCGGCATCCTCAAGACGGACGTCGAGGTGTTTGGTGGCTTCGACATGCAGACGTTCCAGCAGAAGCCCCGTTGGGCGATTGCGCAGGAATTGGATCAGCAGTACGAGATCGTCAACGTCGACCCGGCGCAGCCTTATCCAGCGGATATTGGTTGCCTCGTGGTGCCGCAGGGCAGTTCGCTCGAGCAAGAGCCAATGACGCGCTTGCAAGACTGGATCGTCGCGGGCAACCCGGTGATCTTGTTCGAAGACCCGATGCCGCTGAGCCCCGGTTCGCAAGGCACGGCTGCCGATGACCAGAAGGGTGGCGCGCAGGCGCGCATGATGGGTCAGGGCGGTCCGCCGAAGGGCAACTGGAGCGGCCTGACTGCCGCGATGGGCGTGTCGGCACCGGTCGGCGAAATCACACGCGACTTGTCCTACCAGACGTTCCCTGGAGGCCAGGCCAACCCGGAGATCATCTTTGTGCGCGCCGATGGCATGTCGATGGAGAGTTCCATCACCAGTGGCCTGCAAAGCGTTGTTTCGATGATGGGTGGCCACGTGCGCTCGATCGGCAAGGAAGGTTTCACGGTCACGCCGCTGTTGCGTTCTCGTGCCACTTCGCGTGCTTCGATCGTGATGAAGGGCGAGTTGTTCCGTCAGAGCATGCCGTGGATGGGGCCGCAGTACAACCCCAGCGCCCAGAGCGTAGTCGCCAACGACGATCTCGCGATCGCCGTGCACATCATCGGCCAGCCAGCCGATGGTCAGGACAAGGGGATCAACGCCATTTACGTCGCTGACCTCGACATGATCGGCGACCAGTTCTTCCGGCTGCGGAGCCAGATGAGCGATGTCAACCTGAGGTTCGACAACGTCACCTTCGCTCTCAATTGCATCGACTCGCTGGTCGGTGACGAGAGTTTGATTGCGCTGCGCAAGCGTCGTCCGATTCTGCGCAAACTGACCAAGGTCGAGGAAGCGCAGGCCACATTCGAAAAGCAGTGGCAGGATGAGAAGTCGGCTGCGGAGACTGCCGCACAAAAATCGTTGACCGCGGCGCGAGGTCGTCTCGACGCAGCCGTAAGCAAGATCCGCCTAAACAAGGGGCTCGATGCTCAGGCCAAAGAAGTCAAGATCGTTGAAGTGCAGCAGAACGAGAAGCGCAAACTCGATCTCGAAACTGCGCAGATCGAAGAGAAGAAGAATCGGCGCCTCGAGGAGGCGCAACACGATCGTGATGCCGCACGCAGCAGCATCCACAATCAATACCGCCTGATCACGCTCTTGCTGGCCGCGCTGCCGGGCCTGTTGCTTGGTCTGATCACCTACTTCCGCCGCTCCTCGCGAGCAGCGGCGATCGTCCCTCAAAACCGTCAAGTTCAAGGAGGCAAGTGATGAACGAGTTCGCCAAGACCGGAGCCACGCTCGGCGCGGCTGCATTGCTGACGCTGCTGGCCTTCGCGATGAAGCCGGGCGAATCCCGCCTGGACCTGTTCGATGACCAGGGCGAAGAGTTCTTCCCGCAGTTCACCGATGGCGATGCCATCGCCGAACTGGAGTTGACCGCGTTCCGTCCCGAGTCGAGCAGCATCTACGCATTCGTCGTCAAGCGCGGCAGCGATAGCATCTGGACGATCCCGTCGCACGGCAACTACCCTGCGGACGCCAGCGATCAGATGGGCAAGGCTGCCGCGATGCTGATCGGTCTCAAGAAGGACTCGATCGTCGGTGACGCCAAGGGCCGTCACGCCGAGTACGACCTGATTGATCCGCTCGCCGCAGGCGTCGAGACCAAGGGCCGCGGTAAGCGTCTCAAGCTCAAGGACAGCGCCGGCAACGTGCTCGCAGATCTGATCATCGGTAAGGAGATCGAAGGCAAGCAAGGCACCTACTACTGCCGCCTGCCGGAGAAGAAGCGCATCTACAAGACCGAGCTCGCTGGCTCGCTGTCGACGCAGTTTGCAGATTGGATCGAGACCGACCTGCTCAAAGCGCAGTCGTTCAACATCCAGAAGGTGACGTTCGACAACTACACGGTTGACGAGCGGAAGGGCCAGGTCATTCCGGGTGAGAAGCTGATCATCGGTAAGAACGCCGAGAACAAGTTCGAACTCACGGGCCTTGATGTCCAAAAGGAAGAGACGAACGAAGAGCGTGCCAACGAGATCGGCACGACGCTTGGTTCGATCAAGATCGTCGGGGTGCGGCCGAAACCACCGGGTTTGACTGCCCGCCTCGAGCGCGCCAATGGCTTTCAGGCGCAGATCCTCAGCCAGCAGCTGCAGCAGAAGGGCTACTTCTTGGGCGGCGGCGGCAAGCTGTTTAGCAACGAGGGCGACCTGTTGTTCGAGACCAAGAGTGGCGTGCGCTACACGTTGCGATTTGGTGAGCTCGTGCCCGGTGAGGGCGACGAAGTCACTGCTGGCCTCGGTAGTGACAAACCTGCCGAAGGCGAAGACCCCAATGCGAACGCCAACAACCGTTACTTGATGGTCACGGCGGAGTTTGTTGCGGACTTGATTGAGAAGCCGACCGTTGTGCGCATCACCGAAGGCGAACTTGCCAAGCGCAAGGAAGCCCGCAAGATGATCGAATCGATCCAAGCTGCGGTGGCGTCCTACATGACCGCCAACGAAAACAAGCTGCCAGCCGCGCTGACGGACCTGACGCAAAAGCCCGCCGAAGGCGAGCCGCTGCTGAAGGAGCTGCCGGTCGATCCGTGGGGTAACCAGTACCAGTTCGAACCGTCGGGTGACACCTACGTCGTGCTCAGCCATGGCGCGGACGGTGCCGCTGTTGGCGACGCCGAGAACCAGGACGTGCGCAGCGACCAGTTGCCGATGGAGGATGCCTTGGTCACCGCGGCGGGAGAATGGACGACCTACGACGGCAAGATCAAGACAGGCGAAGACGAAGCCGCCTCGCTGACCAAGCGCTTCGGTCCGTGGTACTACGTCATCGACAAGTCGTTGTTCGACAAGCTGAAGCCTAGTCGCGCCGACCTCGTCACGAAGAAGGCAGAAGACCCGAAGCCCGAAGACGGCAAGCCCAAAGACGCCAAGCCTGAAGATGGCAAGCCTGAAGCCGACAAGC
>JAPYTD010000036.1:31841-41558 GCA_029936315.1 Planctomycetota bacterium
CGACAAGCTCGAAGCCGACAAGCCCAAAGTCGACAAGCCAAAAGGCGGCAAGCCCGAAGCCGACAAGCCCAAAGTCGACAAGCCCAAAGTCGACAAGCCAAAAGGCGGCAAGCTCGAAGCCGACAAGCCCAAAGTCGACAAGCCCAAAGGCGGCAAGCTCGAAGCCGACAAGCCCAAAGTCGACAAGCCCAAAGGCGGCAAGCCCGAAGCCGACAAGCCCAAAGTCGACAAGCCCAAAGTTGACAAGCCAAAAGGCGGCAAGCCAAAAGCCGACAAGCCCAAAGTCGGCAAGCCCAAAGTCGACAAGCCAAAAGGCGGCAAGCCCAAAGGCGGCAAGTAGGCGCTTCGGGTAGGGATCCTGACTAGCTTGGGCGCCATTACGACTCTGAGACGAGCCCGGGGGATCCCCTAGGCCGTTATCGGGCGATTCCGGGTATCTTGGCACGCAATCAGGTGCCGTCCGTATGGTCGCCGCGTCAAGTTACCCACCCCCTCCTCAAGGAAGCCCGCAATGTTGAGACACGCTCTCGCCGCTGTGCTCCTGTTCTCGATCCCGACTGCGGTCATCGCCCAAAGCGATGCCAGCACGGGGACGCAGCAGGATCCTCAAGCGGCATACCAAAAGCTCGCGAAGTCGTTCGCCAAGGCCATGTCGGTCTGGCAGGACGAACTGCAAGCGACCATCAAGAAGGCCCAGGAAGCCGGCGAACGCGTCCCGCGTTCGGCCTACGCCCCGCCGACCAAGGAGTTCGTCGGCACCGCGCAAGAGCTTGCGCAGGAGCACGCGGGCAAGGACACGGCCGTTCCGTTCTTGGGCTTCATCCTGAAGAACGCCAGTCGTGAGCGCAACGCGGTCAAGTGGGCCGTCAAGACGCTCGCTTCGGACCACGCGGAGAGCAAGGCCATCGGCGACATCGTCGATTACCTGCCCAAGGTTGCGCGCATGGCTGGTCGTTCGTCCAAGTCGTTGCTCAACGACATCGCGGACAACCACAGCGACAACACGGTGCGTGCCAAGGCATTGCTCGCCCGTGCTCGTCAGTCGGCCGCTAACGACAAGTCTGTTGCCGCAGTGGCGGACCTGGAGCAGGTGAAGAAGCTCACGACGGACCAAGACCTTCTCGACGAAGTGAAGGAAGCGTTGGTCGAAACCCAAAAGCTGGCCGTTGGCTCGGTTGCTCCTGAAATTGACGGTGTCGACATCGACGGTGTGAAGTTCAAGCTCAGCGACTACCGCGGCAAGGTTGTGCTGCTCGACTTCTGGGGCTTCTGGTGACCACCTTGCGTGGCAATGATCCCGCACGAGCGGTCGCTCGTGGATAAATGGAAGGACCGTCCCTTTGCGCTGCTGGGTGTCAACAGTGACAACACCAGCACAGACAAGGGCATGACGCTCTACAAGGAAAAGCAGAAGGAAATGGGTGTCACGTGGCGGAGCTTCCGCAACGAAGGCAGCGACCCGCAGATCAGCGATGATTGGCGCGTTCGCGGCTGGCCGACGCTCTACTACATCGATCACGATGGCGTGATCAAGCACAAGAACGTTCGCAACGGAGCGAAGATGGAGCAAGTGCTCGAAGAGATGATCGCGGCTGCGGAAGCAGCAGCGAAGAAGTAGCACCAGCTACGTTCTCTAACGCGAAGACGCCGCCGTGCCACTGAGTGGTCCGGCGGCGTCTTTGTGTACGCAGCAAATCGCAGGTCGTGCGCTATTTCGCCGGCCGCGCCGGATCGAACTGCATGGCCGTCACCGTGCGCGTTGGCCGCGCATGTTCGGTGATCTCTGCGTCAAGCTTCACCGCAAGTTCGCGTAGCTCGTTGACCATCTCGGGTTGCTTCTTGGCGACGTTCCACTGCTCACTGACGTCACGCTCAACGTGGAACAACTCCAACGGTTCGAGCTTCAGCTTCCACGGCCCACGCCGGATGCCGTGCAGTTTCCCCCTGCTGGTGTAGTAGAGGAACTGCTCCATCTTCGACTTCGCGCCGTCCGTCGCGAACAGCAGTTCCCGAATGTCGTGGCCATCGATCTTGCGATCCGCTGCCAGTTCGCCACCACACACCGCCGCCAGCGTCGGCAGCAGGTCCATCGTCGTCGCCACTTCACGGCACACGCGCCCCTTGGGAATGCGCGCCGGCCACTTCGCCACGAACGGCACGCGCTGCCCGCCTTCCCAGTTGCTGCCCTTGCCACCGCGCAGCAGCCCGGCACTGCCGCCATTCAGTTTGAACGACAACCACGGCCCGTTGTCGCTCATGAACATCACCAGCGTGTTGTCACTGAGCCCAAGGCGATCGAGCGTCTTGGTGATCTGACCGACACTCCAATCGATCTCTTCGATGACATCGCCATACAGCCCGCGCGGGCTCGTGCCCTTGAAGTCCTTCGACGCATACAGCGGGATGTGCGGCATCGAATGCGGCACATACGCGAAGAACGGTTGGTCCTTGTTGCGTTCGATGAAGTCGACCGTCGCCTCGGTGTAGCGCTTGGTCAGCTCACGTTGATCCGGTTCCCACTCGACGACCTTGTTGCCGTTCATGAATGGCAGGCGGAACTTGTACTTGCTGTTCTTCTTCCGGTGGATCTGCGCCATGTCGTTCGAATACGGAACGCCCACGTATTCGTCGAAGCCCTGATCGAGCGGCAGCAATCCCGGTCGGTGACCGAGGTGCCACTTGCCGAAGCAACCAGTTGCGTAGCCCTGTTCGCGCAGCATGTCGGCGATCGTGACTTCGTCGGTGTGCAGCCCGTAGTCGTACTGCGGGAAGATCACATGCTTGTGCATGCCGACCCGCTTTGGATAGCACCCGGTCAACAACGCCGCCCGCGATGGCGAACACACCGGCGACGCGACATAGAACTGCGTCAGCTTCGCGCCGTCTGCGGCCAGCCGATCGATGTGTGGCGTGTGGATCGTTGGATGGCCATAGCACGACAGATCGCCGAAGCCCTGATCGTCGGTGAAGATGATTACGACGTTTGGCGGGCCCTTCGGAATGGAGATGGAGGTCGTATGGCAGCCGGCTAGGGCTAGCAGGGTCGCGCCTGCGGGGGCCACGAATGAGACAGGGAATCGAGACATGCGCACAGCATGTCGCAAGGCCCACGACCAGCGTGGTCACTTTTTGTCCCGGCGATCTACAATGTCGCGATGCGAGCGATCACCTTTCGCGGCGTCCGTGACATCGTGCTGCAAGACGTCGCCGAGCCACAGGTTCGCGATACGGGCGACGTCCTTGTCCGGGTGAAGTTGGCTGCGGTCTGCGGCTCGGACCTGCACCCATACCTCGGCCGCGAAACCGGCCTCGATGTTGGCACTGTCATGGGTCACGAGTTCCTCGGCGAAGTTGTCGAGGTGGGTAGTGCGGTGCAATCGCTGTCGGTAGGCGATCGCGTCGTCAGTCCGTTCACGACCAGCTGCGGTGCGTGCTTCTATTGCGAACGTGGCCTGACCGCGCGCTGCGTGCACGGCGAGCTGTTCGGTTGGGTGCAAGATGGCAAAGGCCTACACGGCGCCCAGGCTGAGATGGTGCGCGTGCCACTCGCGGACTCAACACTCGTCAAGGTGCCCGATGGAACGTGCGGTGAGCAGGCTCTGCTCGCCGGCGACGTGTTGTCGACAGGCTTCTTCTGTGCCCGCCTCGGCAACATCGAGCCCGGTAGCGTCGTCGCTGTCGTCGGCGCCGGCCCCGTAGGCATCTGTGCGGCGATCGCCGCAAAAGAGCTCGGTGCCGCCAAGGTCTTCAGCCTCGACCTCGAACCAGCTCGCCTGACGTTGGCTGCGAGCTACGGTGCCGTTCCGCTGCTTGCGAATGATGCCAAGGCCCTCGAGCAACTGCGCGAAGCGACGAAGGGCCGCGGTGCCGACGTCGTGCTCGAGTGCGTCGGATCCGAACAAGCAACGCGTTCCGCCTACGATCTAGCGCGGCCCGGCGCGACGATCGCGGCGGCCGGTGTGCACTGCGAGTCGCACTTGGCGTTCACGCCAGGCGAAGCCTACGACAAGAACCTCACCTATCGCGCCGGTCGCTGTTCGGCGCGTGCGATGATGGAGGAGACGATGCCGCTCGTCACGTCGCGCAAGTTTGATCTCGGCGCGTTGTTCTCGCATCGCATGCCATTCGAAGAAGCGGCGCGCGGTTACGAGATGTTCGAGAAGCGCCTCGAGGGTTGCACCAAGGTGCTGTTGACGCCTTGATGCGTGATTAGCGCTTTTCTGTCGTCGGTATCTGCTTGGGTAGCTAGCTGTAGTTCTTGCGGCTTGTCTTGCTTTGACCGTCGACCTGTCGGTTCGGCGTCGACTGCTGGTCGTCGCCAACGTGCGGCACGGCGCCGGTGTGCGCGCCGGCGTAGGGCGATCCCGCTGTTTTCGACGAGGCCTGGATGATCGTGCGGACGTCCGTAGATGGTCACTAATGAGTAGTTTCCAGCTTTTCCTGACCGGGTGAGACAGTAACCTACGCAGTAGTCGTAAACGTGTTTAGCATCAGACGGAGTCTCGTAAGAGTGTTAGGTGTCGCTGCGCTGCTTGGCGCGATGTCACCCTGTCCCCGCACGCAATCCGTGCCCGCTGGTTTTCAGGTCGACACGCTGCTGAGTGGCTTCGGATCGAGCTGGTTGCCGCAGCCGCTCGATTTCTTGTTTCTCGCTGATGGGCGTGTGCTAATCGCTAATCGAGCAGGGGAATTGGAGGTCTACGCTGGCGGCTCTGTCGCTCTGATGGGAACCGTGCCGTCGGTGCAGATTGGTGGCGAGAGTGGCCTTCTCAGCATTGAGGCTGACCCAAATTTTTCGCAGACCGGTTACATCTACGTTTACTACTCAAGCAGTGCCGACAACTTCAAGCATCTCGATCGATTCGAGTTGGTTGGGGATCTGTCCAATCCGACTAGCACCAATCTGAGTTTGAGCGTGTCGAGTCGTCGGGTTGTTCTCGATGGGCTGCCCCACAGCACTCTCTACCATAACGGCGGGACGACGCGCTTTGGTCCCGACGGGATGCTGTACCTGACTCTTGGTGACGACGGGGTTCCGTGTGATGCGCAGGTCCCTGCCTCTGGTCGAGGCAGCGTGCTTCGCATGGATGTTGGTGGTTTGCCTGACGGCGGCGGATTGGTTGCTCCAGCGTATTCGCTGCTCAATCCAGGTAGCAACCCGTTGAGCAGCAGTGCTGGCTTCAGCCAACTTGTCATTGCCTATGGATTGCGCCAACCGTTCCGGATGGCCATCGATTCCTTGACTGGCAATCTCTACGTCGGTGACGTGGGGGCTTCAGCAACCGAAGAGGTGAACGAGTACGTCTTCTCTGCAGGCGGGCTTCCGTTGCGCAACTACGGATGGCCATGGTTGGAAGGCAACGCTCCGTATCCAGGCAACTGTGGCGGTAGCGTGCCCACGGGTTTGCACGGCCCGATCGTGACCGGATCTCAGGTTGCAGGTTGGCACGCCTTGATCCAAGGCCCCAGATACCGCAACCAGGGCGGTCCATTTGACTTTGGCGCGAGCTACGAGGGCTCGGTATTCTACCTCGACTATTTTTCGGGGTGGCTCCGACGGCTGGAATACACGGGCGGATGGGGGATTGCGCAGCCAGTGCCTGGGCAGCCTACAAGCGAAGACTGGGCCACCTCCCTGCCTCGCGTCACGGCCATGAGGCAAGGTCCTGATGGAGCCATTTATTGGCTGAAGGCGCCCTCTGGCGCCGGCGGTGGAAGCTTGCGGCGTGTCCGGCCGAGCTTGTTGTCCTCTAGCTCGACGTATGGCGTAGGCTGCGGCAGTCCGGCGTTGCAACTGTCCGGAAGTGTACCCCCAGTAATCGGCACGACGGGTCAAGTGGTCCTTGCCAACGCTCCCACCCCGTTTGTGTTCCTCGCGGGAGGTTTGAGTAACACGACGTTTGGGTCAGCACCATTGCCAGTCACGCTGGCCGGAATTGGCATGCCAGGCTGTTTCTTGCATCAGTCCACGGAAGTGAGCGGGCTTGCGATGACGCCTACCGGTGCTGGCACGGCGAAGTTCGATTGGCCGCTCCCGAACCTGGGAAGTCTGATTGGCCAACGCGTCTACATGCAGGGTTGGGCCTTGGCTCCTGGCTACAACACGGTTGGTGTGATTGTCAGCAATGGCGTGGCGTGGCAGATCGGCAACATGTAGCCGAACCATCCATGGCCTGAATCGGCCATGCTGGTGACTTGGTAGTGATGAGTCGCGCAGCTGGGCACCCGAAAGCCTCGCCGGGTCAGCTGATTTACCTACGTTTTCGCGCGCCAATCTGCCGCGAACCGCGCGGGGTGGCAATCGAGCCGTTCTTCACCGCCCGGTTTGCGGCGGCGACTTTTCGCCGCGCAGCTACAGATGCGCCGGGGCGACTACCGTCTAGCAGCAAACTCCTGTGCGTGGTCTGTGTTGGGAATGGCTCGCCCACGCAAGAATCCCGGTCGCTGGTCCTACAACCCAACCCCTACGACGGTATGCTCGTTGGGCTATTCCGCGGCTGTCAGACTTGGAATCGGGATCGTACCCCCGTGGCTGCGGAAATTGGCTGTCCGAAAGCGGCCGTGCTGTGCGATTGTTGAGATGAGATGAACCTAGAACAATTCATGGAGGAGCTGAAGGGGTGGGTGCAAGGAGGATCTAAGGAGGTCCTGGTCTGGCACTTCATCGTTGGCTTGATTGGTACGGCGCTGCTCTGCTGGCTTGTCAGCCTGATGTACAAGCATTGGGGGCGATCACTGTCCAATCGTGCCACGTTCGGGCGCAATTTTGCGGCTATTGGCATGACGACGATGTTGATCATCGCAATCGTCAAGTCCTCGCTGGCGTTGTCACTCGGATTGGTTGGGGCATTGTCAATTGTGCGCTTCCGTACGGCGATCAAGGAGCCGGAAGAACTGGGCTACCTGTTCTTGACGATTGCGATTGGATTGGGGTTCGGCGCGAATCAGTGGCTCATCACAACCCTTGGCGTATTCATCATTGGCGCCGTGCTGTGGCTTCGTAGTCGCGGTCAGAGTTCTGACGACGGGTCAAGTCTCTACTTGACCGTTCGCACTAGCGACCCAGCGCAGGCCGGGTTAACGCAGCTCTCGGAGGCTCTTGCCGGTCTGTGCACTGGCATGGCGTTGAAGCGGTTTGACGAAGCTGACGGGCGGATGGAGGTGTCGTATCTCGTGTCGTTTGCCGATCACAAGGATCTCGACCGTGCAAAGACGGCGATTCAAGCGTGTGATCCGTCCGCGTCGATCAGCTTCATCGACAATGAAGGTATCCTGTAAGGCGCGTTTGTAGATGTAGGGCACGTCCTCGATTTAGAGCACTCCTAGAATGATCATCGTCAAGCCTAACCAGCGTCCGCGTCGAAGGCGCGCCGTGTTCCTGGTCGGCACCCTCTTCGTCGTCTATTCCCTGACTGTGTTCCTGGTGGGTTTAGCGGTCCAGCGCGAGGGCGTGTTTTCGAACTTGGTGAGGCCTTGGATTAGCGGTAACGCAGCCACACTGGGTAACTACGTGAAGAGCTTCGGGGCCAGCCCTGAGCATCTGCGTATCGATATCAAGTTCGAGCATCTCCAGAAGCTACGCGGGCAACGCGATCGCGCTTTGGAGGCGGGTTCATTGTTCGCGAGTCGCGATGACTTCGTGCCCGCTACCATTTCTTGCGGGGATGATGAGACGCCCGTACGACTGCGGCTCAAGGGCGATGGCATTCAGCACGTGCTTAGCGACAAGTGGTCGTTTCGTGTGAGTGTACGAGAAGAGAAGACGCTCTTCGGAATGAAGCAGTTTTCGTTGCAGCACCCTGGTGCCCGCAACTACATCCACGAATGGCTCTACCACGAGGCGTTGCGGCGCGAAGGCGTCGTTTCGTTGCGCTACAAGTTTCTCGAACTCAGCCTTAATGGCAAAAGCCTCGGCGTCTACGCCATGGAAGAGCACTTTGAGAAGCGGTTGTTGGAGAACAACAAGCGACGCGAGGGCTTGATAGTTCGGTTTGATGAAGACGCCATGTGGCGCGAAATCACCGACCAGTTCCGTCCCTACTGGCCAGTCGAAGGTGGTCAGAGCGGTTCGTACCTGTCCGCGAGAGTTGACGCATTCCAATCAAGCCAGCTACTCAGCACAGCCGAGACTGCCAAGAGGTACGCTGCGACCGTTCAGTTGATGGAGGGGTTTCGAACTGGCACCCTCGCCACGAGCGACGTGTTTGATGTCGAGTTGTTGGCGAAGTACTTCGCCATCGTGGATCTGATGGGGGCAAAGCACGGCTCGCGTTGGCATAACATCCGGTTCTACTGCAACCCGATCACCACGCGCCTTGAGCCGGTCGGATTTGATGGTGATGGTGGGCATGCGATTAAGCAACTCATCGGCAGCGAGTGGGAAGACGTTCGGCAGGCGGCGGATGCATCGCGGCGCAACGAGTCGTTCCGCGGTCGCTTGTTCGCCGATCCGTTGCTGCGGCGTGCCTACGTGACGCAGCTGGAGCGCGTTTCCGATGAGGCCTACGTTGACGACTTGCTTGCCGATCTCTCTGAGGAGTTGGCGGAGTGGCTTGCGATCATCTACCGCGAGTGGCCACAGGCGCCGTTTGAGCCGGTCGATGTCTTGAGGAAGAACCAAGGCTACATCCGCTCGATGTTGCAGCCGGCGTCGGTCATCAGTGCAGGCCTGAAGTCGCTCGAGGGCGACAAGGTAACGATTGAAGTCGGTAATCTGCAGAGCTTGGCGGTCGAAGTCACAGGTCTTGTGTTGCCCGATGAGGGAGGGTCGCTGGCTCCGCTGATGCCGAGCGTGATCCAGGGCAAATGGCACGGGCATACCGTCAACTATCAGACGGTTTCGTTCACCTTGCCAAAAGGCCTGACTTGGGATCATGCGATTGCCTTGTCGACGCGAGTGGCATATCGCGTCGATGGCGCGGAGGCACAGCGGCTCGAACTGCTAACGCCATTCTCGTTGTCTGGCTCGGTCAGCTTTCAGCACGACCTGCTGCGCAGTTCCCCCAACATTCACCGCTACGAGTTTGCCGAAATTGATCGGGCAGCGAGGCAGATCACGATCAAGGCGGGCCGATGGTCGATCCGCGAGGACGTCATCGCGCCGGCTGGATACACGCTTGTCATCGCACCTGGCACAACCCTCGACCTGACGGAGCGAGCGGTGCTGCTGTCGTATGCTCCGCTCGATTGGCGCGGGACCGTTGAGCAGCCCATCGTCATCACCAGTTCGGATGGCACTGGGCAGGGTGTGGTCGTCATGGAGGCAGGGGACGAATCAAAGCTTGCGCACGTTCGGTTTGAGCATCTCAAGTCTCCCCAGAGGGATGCGTGGTCGCTGACTGGATCCGTGACGTTCTTCAAGTCTCCGCTGGTAGCTGATCACTGTGCGTTCGTCGCCAACAAGTCCGAGGATGGCCTGAACGTCTTTGAAACTCGTTTTACGCTAAGGCACTGCCTTTTCGAACTGTCCGAATCGGATGCGTTTGATGCCGACTTTTGTCAGGGCACCATCGAGGATACGCAGTTTCTCAACGTCAAGAACGACGGCATCGACGTGTCGGGCAGTGTCGTTACCTTGCGACGCCTCTTGGTCGACGGCGCCGGTGACAAGGCGATCAGTAGCGGCGAGGCCAGCAACGTGACAGCCGAAGAACTCGATATCCGCAATGCGATCATCGGCCTCGCCTGCAAAGACAACTCCGAGTTGACCGTTACGGG
>JAPYTD010000037.1 GCA_029936315.1 Planctomycetota bacterium
TTGATGCCCTTGACCTTCATCAGGCCAGCCATGTCGATCTCGTTGTCGAAGTGGCCGATGTTGCCGACGATGGCGTTGTTCTTCATCTTCGCCATGTGCGCAGCGGTGATGACGTTCTCGTTGCCGGTCGTCGTGATGAAGATGTCGGCATCGGCGATGACGTCTTCGACGGTCTTGACGTCGTAGCCTTCCATCAGCGCCTGCAGCGCGCAGATCGGGTCGATCTCGGTGATGACCACGCGGCAACCTTGGCCCTTGAGTGATTGCGCCGAGCCCTTGCCGACATCGCCGTAGCCACAGACAACGGCCATCTTGCCCGCGAGCATGACGTCGGTCGCGCGCATGATGCCGTCGACGAGCGAGTGGCGGCAGCCGTAGACGTTGTCGAACTTCGACTTCGTCACGCTGTCGTTCACGTTCATCGCCGGGAAGGGCAGGTTGCCTTCGTTTTGCAGTTGGTAGAGGCGGTGCACACCGGTCGTCGTCTCTTCGCTGACGCCGCGGATACCGGGAAGCATCTTGCTCCACTTCTTGCCGTCTTCTTTGATCGACGTGCGCAGGATCTTGATCAGTTCGACCATGTCCTCACTGTCAGAACCCTTGATCTTCGGGGCGCCCTTGCCCTTCTCCCACTCGGCACCCTTCATGACCATCATCGTGGCGTCGCCGCCATCGTCGAGGATCATGTTTGGGCCAGCGTAGCCGGGCCACGTCAGGGCTTGCTCGGTGCACCACCAGTACTCTTCGAGCGTCTCACCCTTCCAGGCGTAGACCGGAACACCGGTCGGCTTGGCTGGGGTGCCCTTCGGCCCCACCGCGATCGCGGCAGCGGCGTGATCTTGCGTGCTGAAGATGTTGCAGGACGCCCAACGCACGTCGGCGCCAAGTTCGACCAGTGTCTCGATCAAGACCGCAGTCTGGATCGTCATGTGTAGCGAGCCCGTGACGCGGGCGCCCTTGAGCGGCTGTTTCTTCCTGTATTCGCTGCGGATGGACATCAAGCCCGGCATCTCGACTTCCGCCAGCTTCATCTCCTTGCGGCCAAACTCGGCCAGAGACATGTCGGCGACCTTGTAGTCGGCATCGGTCAGCACGGCGGCCTTCGCCTTGCCCTTGGACTTGGCCTTCGCGGGCTTGCTGGCCGTTTGCGGCTTACTTGCCTTGCGGGTTCTGGGAGCGTTCGTAGTAGTCATCGTTGCACTTCAGTCGGTAGGAAACAAAAAAGGAAGTCACAGAGTCGCTCGTGTCGCAGGCCCTACGGCTTGCAGCCACGCACGACGAACATGGAGAACTCTGTGCGCGCACCATCCGGCGCCGTCACGCAGTAGCGGTCGGTCAGCGATTGGCTGACCAGGTCACGAAAGCCAGCACGCGCAAGCGAACTGACGATTTGATCAGGCTTGAGGCCGAGTCGCAGGTCGCCCATGCGCTCGCGCATCCAATCCGATTCGTGCGGCAACATGTCCGACACGACGACGCAGCCACCTGGCTTGACGACGCGATGCACTTCGCGGGCCGCTGCGTCGTGGTCCGGCAGGTGATGCCAGACCAGGTTGGCGAATGCTGCGTCGAGTTCTTCGGCAGCAAACGGCAACGCATCGAGTTCGCCTTGACGGAACTCGGCGCCCGGAACGTTGGCACGCGCCTTGGCGAGCATGCCCTCACTGTGGTCAACCCCGAAGACCTGCGCGCTGCGTTTGGCGAGCCAGCCTGCCAAGAACCCAGCGCCACAACCAAGGTCGGCAACACACGGGCCCGACGGCCACGCCTGCGCCAAGATCTCGGCGCGCAACGTTCCAACGGCGAAGTCTTGGCCAACGCTGTGCCACTGCTCGGCGAGTCGGTCGTGTGCTTCCCGGCTTGTCTGGCGGCGCCGATCCAGCACCGCTTGCAGTGCTGACAAGTCGCGCTGGCCGGCGTCGGCGTCGAGGTATGGCTGCACGGTCGCTTCGAACAACGACGGCGACAGTGGCCCACCGACCGCTGGCTCGATCAGCGAGTGGAAGCTCCATGTTCCTTCGCGGCGATCACGCACCACGCCGGCCCGCTTGAGCAAGGACAGGTGGTTGCTGACGCGGCTCTGCTGCAGGCCGGTGATCGAGACCAACTCCTGCACGACAAGTTCCGACCGCGCCAGCAATGCGCAGAGGCGCAGACGCAGGGGGTCGGACAGCAGCTTCAGCGTTGCCTGCAGGCTGTCTAGATCCGTAGTCATCGGCTGCATCACCATATCACAACATCGTGATATACCAATACAGACGGGAACGGAAGATAGAAAAACCTGACCCGTGGCCTCCTCGGGGACTGGCTCGATTGGGAACCCACAGTGATGCGGGCAGCGCGTCCGCGCCAGTGATGGCCGCAAGCACACCCTCTCCTAGCTCGGATCCAGATGACCCCGCCCGCACGGTCTCCGATACGAAGAATGAAGCTACTGCGGGCGCCGCAGGAACCGCTACGGCAGGCGAAGGCATGGTCAAGCAGTGCTAGACGCGCCGCGGATCCGGGCACTAGGATCCCTCGCCAATTCCGGAGATCCAATCTAGTGTCCAACGCAAGCTTCCAAGTTCCCGTCGCCAAGAACGAACCGATCAAGTCCTACGCGCCCGGCAGTGCCGAGCGCACCTCGCTGAAGACTGCCCTTGAGCAGATGGCAAGTGAGACCGTCGAGATCCCCCTGATCATCGGCGGCGAGGAAATCCGCACCGGCAACACCTCCACGATCGTCATGCCGCACGATCACGGCCACGTGCTCGGCTCGTTCCACCAAGGTGATGCGAATGCCATCGATGCCGCCGCCAAGGCGAGCAAGGCAGCCGAACGCGAATGGCAGGCGACGCCGTGGGAGCACCGCGCCGCGATCTTCCTGAAGGCCGCCGACCTGCTTGCCGGTCCGTGGCGCGACAAGATCAATGCCGCGACCATGCTCGGCCAGAGCAAGAATGCCTACCAGTCGGAGATCGACGCAGCCTGCGAGCTGATCGACTTCTGGCGCTACAACGTGCAGTTCATGCGCGAGCTCTACACGGAGCAACCGGAAAGCGGGCCGGGATGCTGGAACCGCATCGAACAACGCGGCCTCGAAGGTTTTGTGTTTGCCGTGACGCCGTTCAACTTCTCGTCGATCGCCGGCAACCTGCCGACCGCGCCTGCGATGATGGGCACGACGGCTTTGTGGAAGCCCGCGTCGACTGCGGTGCTGTCGGGCTACTGGCTGATGAAGCTGCTGCAAGAAGCAGGGCTGCCGAAGGGCGTCGTCAACTTCGTTCCCGGTCAAGGCCGCACGATCGGCACCCCTGCGATTGCGCACCCGGATCTCGCCGGCGTGCACTTCACCGGTTCGACCGGCGTGTTCCAAAGCATGTGGAAGTCGATCGGCGCAAACATCGACAACTACAAGTGCTACCCGCGCATCGTTGGCGAAACGGGCGGCAAGGACTTCATCTTTGCGCACGCGTCGGCGGACGTCGAAGCGCTGGTCGCGGCAACCGTTCGCGGTGCCTTCGAGTACCAGGGCCAAAAGTGCTCGGCCGCGAGCCGCGCCTACATTCCGAAGTCCATCTGGCCTGACTACAAAGAACGCCTGGTCGCCGAGATCGCGAAGATCAAGATGGGTGACCCGCGCGACTTCCGCAACTTCATGAACGCGGTCATCGACGAGAAGGCCTTCAACACGATCGCCGGCTACATCTCGCACGCCAAGGAATCGAGCGACGCCGAGATCCTTACCGGCGGCGGCTGCGACAAATCGAAGGGATACTTCATCGAACCGACGGTGATCACCACCACCAATAAGAACTTCAAGTCGCTGTGCGAGGAGATCTTCGGCCCAGTGTTGACGATCCACGTCTACGACGACAAGGACTTCGACGAGACGCTCGAGTCATGCGACACGGCTTCGGCCTATGCACTGACCGGCGCGATTTGGTCGCAGGATCGCTACGCGGCCGTCAAGATGGCAAAGCGCCTCGAGCACTCCGCGGGCAACTTCTACATCAACGACAAGCCGACCGGCGCCGTCGTGGGCCAACAGCCGTTTGGCGGTGGCCGCGCTTCGGGCACCAACGACAAGGCGGGCAGCAAGCTCAACCTGATGAAGTGGTGCTCGGCCCGCACGATCAAGGAGACGTTCGTGCCGGCAACGGAATGGCGCTACCCGTTCATGGACGCTGAGTAGCTGACGCAGATCGATCGAGCGAGCATATGGCGCAGTGCGCGCCGCCGGGCGCGCAAAGATCGCGGGCTACTTCACGTCCCAGATCTCGCCAGCGTAGATCAGGTCCTTGATGCTCTGCTTGTTGTTCGCAACCGCGGTCTCAACCTGCTGCTTGACGGCATACTCAAAGTTCGGCTTATCCTGACGGCGGAACACGCCGATTGGCACCGGGAACACCTCTTCGTCCATCGTCGCGAGCGCCATTGCCGGCGCCGGCGTATCGGACGTCTCATCCCAGACGTAGGCCTTGCCGAGGTCATCACCTTCGACGATGAACGGACGGAAGTGCGCGTCGAACGCGATGCCCTTGTCCTTGTTGGCGCCGAACAACAACGGCTTCTGGTGCTCCAGGTAGAGAATGCGTTCGTCGCGCGCGCCCTTGTCGGTGAAGCCAGTAAAGGCACCATCGTTGAAGATGTTGCAGTTCTGATAGATCTCGATCATCGACGTGCCATTGTGGCTGTCGGCTTGCTTGACCATGCTCTGCAGGTGCGGGCCAAGAATATCCACAGCGCGGGCAACGAACGTGCCGCCAGCGCCGAGCGCCAACGCGATCGGCGCGAACGGGTAATCGACCGAACCGAGCGGCGAACTCTTGGTGACCTTGCCCTGCGGACTGGTCGGCGAGAACTGGCCCTTGGTCAGGCCGTAGATGCGGTTGTTGAACAACAGGATCTTCAAGCCCACGTTGCGCCGCATCGTGTGGATAAAGTGGTTGCCGCCGATCGACATCGCATCGCCGTCACCGGTAACGACCCAGACGTCAAGTTCCGGGTTGCTGAGCTTGACGCCGGTCGCGAGTGCTGGCGCGCGACCGTGAATCGTGTGGAAGCCGTAGGTATCCATGTAGTACGGAAACCGCGAGCTGCAACCGATGCCGGAGATGATCACGGTCTCGTGCAACTTCTTGCCGAGGTCGGCGAACGCCGTCTGCACCGAGTTCAGGATCGCGTAATCACCACAGCCCGGACACCAGCGAACATCTTGGTCGCTCTTAAAGTCCTTCTTGGTCAACTTCGGGTGTTCGACACTCGACATCACTTCACCTCCTGCAAGACGTTCCGCATGTAATCTTCCACAGCATGGCTCTGGAACGGTTGCCCGTTGACCTGACTATAACTCTTCACGTCGATCAGATACTTGGCGCGCAGCATCGACGCAAGCTGGCCCTTGTTCAGTTCTGGTAGAACGACCTTCTTGAATGAACGCATCAGCGCTTCGAGGTCGTTCGGCAGTGGGTTCAAGTGGCGCAAGAACGCGCAACTGATCTTGTGACCTTGCTCCTGCAGACGGGTCACCGCTGCCGTGATCGCACCCCGTGGACTGCCCCACCCAAGCACGAGCACGTCGCCCGACTTCTCTCCAATCGGCACCAATGGCGGCAGATCGTTCGCGACGCGGGCGACCTTGTCGGCGCGCGTATCGATCATGTGCTGGTGGTTGTCGGGGTCGTAGCTGATGTTGCCAGTGATGTCCTGCTTTTCGAGACCGCCGATGCGGTGCACCAGGCCCTTGGTGCCCGGCTTCGCCCACGGACGCGCCAGCGTCTCGGGGTTGCGCTCGTATGGCTTGAACTTCTCGTCGGGCTTGCCTTCGGGCGCGTAGTTGACCTCGATCTTTGGCAGCGCATCCACGTCGGGCAGCTTCCACGGTTCACTACCGTTGGCGATGTAGCCGTCGGATAGCACCATGACTGGCACCATGTACTTGGTCGCGATGCGCACGGCTTCGTAGCCAACTTCGAAAGCATCGGCAGCGGTCGAGCACGCGATCACCACCATCGGCGACTCGCCGTTGCGGCCGTACATCGCCTGTAGCAAGTCGGCCTGTTGGGTTTTGGTCGGCATGCCCGTGCTCGGTCCGGCACGCTGGATGTTGAGCACAATCAGCGGCAGCTCCGCCATGATCGCGAGGCCAATCGCTTCGGCCTTCAACGCAACCCCGGGGCCGGACGTCGACGTGATGCCTAGCCTGCCGGTGTAGCTCGCACCGATCGCCGCACACACGGCCGCGATTTCATCCTCAGCCTGGAAGGTCACGACACCGTGATTCTTGTAGCCGCTCAGCTGGTGCAACACATCGGACGCCGGCGTGATCGGGTAGCTACCCAAGAACAACGGCACGTTCCCTTGGTTGCTGGCCGCGACCAATCCCAAGCACAGGGCCTGGTTGCCCATGATGTTGCGATAGGTGCCGGCCGGCATCTTCGCGGGGGCGACCGTGTAAGAGACCTGGAAGATCTCGACCGTCTCGGCGTAGGCGTGGCCCGCGGCCATCGCCTTCAAGTTGGCTTCCACGATCGCTGGCTTCTTGGCGAACTTCAGGGCGAGCGCTTTCTGGGTCGGCTCAACCTCGCGCTGGAACAACCAGTAGAGGATGCCGAGCGCATACATGTTCTTGCAGCGGTCCTTGCCACGATTGTCGAGATCGCTCTCAGTCAGCGCTTCGCGGGTGCGCGCGGTCAGGTCGATCTCGATGACGCGATAGCCGTCGAGCGAACCATCGGTGCGCGGGTCGACGGTGTAGGTCGCCTTCTTCAGGTCCAGCGGTTTGAAGCTCGCCGTGTTGAGCAGCAGGATGCCGTTCTTCTTGAGCTGACCGATGTGTGCCTTGAGCGCCGCCGGGTTCATCGCCACCAACACATCAGGGGCGTCGCCCGGCGTGTGGATGTCGAAGCTTGAGAACCGCAACTGGAATGCACTGACGCCCGGCAGAGTGCCCGCAGGCGCGCGGATCTCAGCCGGAAAGTCCGGGAAGGTGGCGATATCGTTGCCCATCAGCGCAGTCGTGCGCGTGAACTGATCGCCCGTCAACTGCATGCCGTCGCCGGAGTCCCCGGCAAAGCGGATGACGACCTGGTCCAGTTCTTGGATCCCAGATTCGAGAGTGCTCGTCGTGAGCCCGTTCGTGGTGTCAGTGCCTGTCATCAATGTGTTGCGTGGCAAGGCAATATAGCGCCGCGGCTTGCCACGATCACCGGTAGTTACATCGTGCGCCGCAATTCGATGTAAGGCCTCACTGCCCGCGGGGCCTCTCAGGCTGAACCAACCGAATGGAGACCATCATGACGAATCAAACCTTCCTGCTCCCTACTGCCTGTTTACTCCTGGCCGCGCCACTTTGGCCCAGAATGGGCAATCGACGTTTGGCCACGCCAGGGCCCGTGAACTCGCCGCGCTGGGCCGTTTGCCGACTTCGCACGACGTCGTCGTGCGCGACATCGTCAACTACCGTCGCCACGTATTGCCCCAACCGACCGCCAACCAGGCCGTCGCCCTGGATGTTCGCTCCGACAGGGGCGGCGCCGGGGCGGGAGCTGTGGCTGCAGGTGGGCTACACGACCCATGCCGAAGGCGACCGCACGCTGGCGCCGCCTTGTGCCGTGGCCCTGGTTGTCGACTGCAGCGGCTCAATGCGGGAACGCGGCAAGATGAGCCAGGTGCACCGTGGCCTGCGGGCCTTCGTTACGCGCCTACGTCCCGATGACCAAATCGCCGTGGTGGCATTCTCGAGTGATGCCCGGCGTGCTGCCCGCGGCGTGCCCGCACTGCGAACGTTCGCCGGCGCGAGCGAGCCCGCCGACAGAGCAACAAACTGATCGATCCAAGCGTCACAAAGTCGCACCACGGAACGGGCAAGGGCAAGAACGGACACGGCGCAACGCAACCAGCGCGACCCGCCGGAGCCGGCAAGTAGGTGTGCTGCGTCATCACCTGCGCCGACATCGAAATCGCGCCGATGCTCGGCCTCGCCCACAAGGACGTTCTGGTGCTGCGCCTCGCGGGTCCGTTCGTCAATGCCGAAGCTGTCGCGCTGGTCGAGCGCACGATCAAGAAGCACCGCCTGTGCCTCGTGCTCGTGCTCGGCCACGGGCGTTGTGATTCCTTGCGCCTGCGTGAGAAGGGTCCACAAGACGCCTTGGATCGACGCGTAGCCGCCATGCGCACGCATGTCGGTCGCATCAAGCAGACCCTCGCGCAGCGCTTGGTCGAAACCCAGCACGAGCTGATCCTGGCGTCCTCGAGAACCCTGCACACGCGTACGCAGAGGGACCTACTGCGGGTTGTGCCAGGTGTGCTCAACGAACGAACCGGCGCGATGGCCTGGCAACATCGCAAGGCGCAACAACTGCCACTTTCGCCCGTGAAGTAGCGGCAGCAACACTGCCCGCTTCCGCCTGACCCCCAGAACATTGTGGACAACCCTCAACTTTTCCACGGCTTGTGCAGAAAAGAACCTGCCGCAAAAGCTCCTTTCCGAAGGCAGGGTCCGCTCCAATCATCACCCTACATAGACTCGCAAATCTCGACCCCAGTTCGTTCGCCACTCAGCCCTCGCCAGGGCCAAACCCCTCACGCTCCCGCAATGCGCACCCAGCTTGGAACATACTGCCAACAGTTCGACGGCACGCTGCGCCCAGTGCTGCAAGATCTCGACCTCGCCATCAAGGCGCTCGCCGCAGCCTCGGACGAAACTCCCGGCAAGTCTCTGCACGTACCTCTGTTAGAGCTGCAACATCAACTGCGGACTCTCTGCGACAAGGTCGCTGAGCAGCAGGCCTATGTGCTGATCTTCGGCCCGCTTAAGAGTGGCAAGTCGACGTTGATGAACGCCATCGCTGCGTCCTACGTCAGCGAAGTCTCGAGTCTGCCGGCATACCCGTGCCTCGTATTCGTGCGCGCCGGCATGAAGCGCGCATACGTCGTCAAGCTCTATGACGGCACGACGCGCACGTTCTCCGAAGCCAAGCAGCTGCACGACGACATCGCCACCGCGCACACCCAACTAGCGACAGCCATTCGCGATGCCGAGAGCCGCGGCTTGCAGTTCGATCCGGCCGAGCACTTCCCCCAGGCGATTCGCCGGGTCGACGTGCACGTGCCCGACAGCAAGCTGGAGAAGACCGGCGCGGTACTGGTGGACACGCCCGGCCTCTACACGCGCATGCGCTTTGGCTACGACCGCATGACGCGCGACTTCCGCGATGCTGCCGCGTGCGCGATCTTTGTGGTCAAGAGTGACACGTTGTTCTTGGAGCAGGTGTTCGCCGAGTTCCAACAACTGCTCGACCTGTTCAGTCGCATCTTCCTGGTCGTCAACGTCGACTCACAGAAGCGCGACGTCAATCCCGATGGCAAGCTGGTGCCGAGCCTCGAACAATCGCGACCCGAAGAAGTGCTGAAGGCGTTCGAACAACTTGCAATGTCGGCGCCGTTGCAGGAGGCCGCCAAGGATGGTCGGGTGCGCATGTATCCCGTCGATCTCTTGCACGCCGCCAGCAATGCGTTGTCCAAGGCTGACCCCAGCAAGGCCCCAGCTGGCTTCCGCGCGTTCGAGAAGGACCTCAGTGAATACCTGGCGAGTTCGGAGTACCTGTCGGCGTTCTTGCGCGACTCGTTGCAACGAGCCGACGGCTTGTTGACCGAGATGCAGTCGCGCTTCGACCACGAAGATGCGAGGCGACTCGAGACGCGACTGTCCGAACTCGACGAAGACTGCGAGTGGCTTCGTCAAGAGAAGCAAAAGGTCGACAACGCGCTGAAGCTTGACTGGACCGAGTCGTTCGCACGTAGCCATCGCGACGTCGAAGCCGAAGTCGAGCGCGCCGCGCGCGACCATGGCGCCAAACTCCTGCGCACCCTCGGGGCGTCGATCGACACGTGGTTCTTGTCGAGCCAGAGCCTCGAATGGCTGGTGCAAGGCCAATGGTCGCCACTGGTCAAGGACTACCGCGAAGCATGCTTGAACGCCGCCAACAACGCGTTTGCGCAAGCGGCCGCCCAGCTGGATTCTGGCCTGGATCTGCCAGATGGCATCAGCGAACTGACCCGTCGCGCCAGCATTGACCTGCGCGTCTTGCGGGCCCACGCGTTTGACGCCATCGGTAAGGTGGCGTGGCCCAAGCGTGCCGTCGTGCCAGTCGACGTGAATACGATCCCGGTCAGGAGGGGCGTGCTCGATCGCCTGACGTTCCGTTCGCTGGGGAAGGTACGCACGCGCCTGTTTGGTGCGTTCGACAAGCCGGACGTCAAGATCCCGGGCAGGGACAAGGCCAAGCACCTCGGCGAAGCTGGCCGCCTGCACCTTCATCAATGCGTCGCACAATTCCGCAGCGAATTGCTGCCGCAGACGACGAACAGCATCGGCAGCCACTTCGGCGCGCGCTTCATCGAGTCCGCCGACAAGATGCTGCGTGAGCAACTTGCAGGGTATGGACCGCGGCTGACCGAGAAGCTCGCGAGCCTTGAGTCCGAGCGCAAGTACCTGCTTGCGGTGGCGTCGCCACTACGCGAACTCAGCAAGTTGACTGGCGGCACCAAAGACCAACTGTCGGGGCTCGCGGCGCAGTTCATGCGCAATGGCGAACTGGCGCCACAACCGAAGATCGTAGTCATCGATCCGAAGGCACCTCAGGCAGGCGGCAGCCCGAAGGGTCGCACGTCTGCGGGCCAGAAGAACGGCAAGCAGGAAGGTTCGAAGTCACGTTCGCGTTAGCGGCCTGAGCCAGCGAGCGGTCAGCGCGTATTCGCACGGCACCGCACTAGCAAACCGATCGATCAGGTCATGCCAGCCGCTTTGCGGAAGCGCGCCAACGTCGCGTGCACCGCATCGAGCACAATCCCAGCGGGCTTGCCAGTAAACAACTCGATGGCATCCTGCACGCTGCTGACGGCTCGCACCGAGAACTTGTTCGCTGCCACTGCCGCCACCACATCAGTGTCGAGCATCAAGTCGCCGACGTTCGCAGCCGGCAATACAACGCCCTGCTTCTTGGTCAGCTTGCGCGCCTTGCACAGCCGGAAGAAGCCTTCGATCTTGTCGTTGACGCCGGCGACGGCCTGCACTTCGCCCTTCTGGTTGACGGAACCGGTAATCGCGTGGCCCTGCAGCAATGGAATGTTCGCGAGCGAACTCAACAACGCCAGCAACTGCGCCAGGGACGCACTATCCCCTTCGACGCCATTGTAGAGTTGCTCAAAGCAGATCGTCGCCTGCATGCAGAGAGGCCCATCGTCGCCGAACTCCTGCAGCAGGAAGCCCTCGAGAATCATCACGCCCTTGTCGTGGATCGGGCCCGACAGCTGCGCGAGCCCCTCGATGTTGACCAGACCCGAACGCGCAGCAGTGGCAACACCCGAATTGCAGGTGATGCGACACGGACGCCCGAACTCGATCGTGCCAGTGTCAAGAACCGTCAACGCGTTGATCTGTCCGACGGCCGAGCCCTCTGTCGACAGACGCATGTAGCCAGCCGCGTAGCCGCGTTCGATCAGTTCTTGCGCCAGGTCATGTCGTTGCCGCTGCATCTGCACGGCCAACTGGACGTGTTCACGATTGACCCTCTTGACCCCAAGCACATTGGCCTGGAATGCAGCTTCGCGGACCAGATCCCCAAGGTCGCTGTAGCGCGTGATCAGCCGGTCACGGCGGCCAGAGCAGCGCGCCCCGTATTCCGCGATCGCTGCCATGGCGTCAGGCTGCAGCTCAGGCAGCTGCTCAGCGTCGACCAACCATTGCAGATAGTCGGCATAGCGCTGCAGGTTCTGCTTGGTAACGGGGATGGTGCTATCGAACTCGGCGTGGATCTTGAACACCTGCGCGAACTGCAGGTCTTCGCCCACAAGTTCTTCGTAGACGCCCGGCTCACCGATCAACACGATCTTGACATCGATCGGAATCGCCTGCGGCTGCAACGACCCCGTCTGCGCGCCGGCGGCCTGGTCGAAGTCGCGAATCTCCAACATGCCGGACTGCAGAACGCGTTTGAGGTGCATCCAGACGCCCGGCTCGCGCAACACATCAATGCAGCGCAGAACCAGGTAGCCACCCTCGGCGCGCAACAGCGCCCCGGGATGCACTTGCAACGGCCCTGCTGGATCGCTGGCGCTGATCGTGCCAAACAGGTTGCCAAACGTCGGGTTGGTCTCAATGACGATCGGACACGCCTCCGTGAATGAGGTCTTGACGACTTGCGAATGGAACTCGCCAAGTCGCGGATCACCGGATGCCGGTAACACTTCCGGGGCCTCGGTCTCGTCGTCCGGCTCGACTTCGGTTCCCACAAACTCGGGCAGATTGCGTTCGATGAACTCACCCGCTGCGTCCAACCAATCCGCAACTTCCGGTTGCGGCCACTGCTTGATGAACTCTCTCTGGTGGCTCTGCAGCACCTTCCAAGCGAGGCGATGGTCCATTGCACGCAGCTCGCCTTGCGAACGCAGGAACTCTTCGCGGATGCGATCGCTGACTTCATCGAGGCGCTCAAGCAACTGCTCGCGCTGGCTCGTCAACTTCTGCCGCTTTTCCTCAGTGACCTTGCCCTCGAGCACCAACACGGACAGCGCGTCAAGTGTGACCGGTTCGCCCTCGACCACCGGATAGATGTCGGCGGTTGACGAACCGTCCTGACCCTGGAACGTCACCAAAGCGCAGCCCTGCTTCTGAGCCTGGCGCTGCAGTGCGTCCATGATGCGGCGCTCGCGGGTGCTGCTCGAACGTTTCACCATGCGCCGCGACATGCGATGCGGCCGCGATTGCAGCGTGCCTAATAGGGCGCCGTGCAAGACGCGACCCAGTTCGACCAAGTCGTCGCGGAACGCAGGCCCACGACCGGGCGGCAGCGAGACCAGCAGCGGTCGATTCGGTTCGTGTAAGTTCGTGACGAAGACGCGATCAGGCACACGACGACACACCGGCTGGATGTCGCGCAGCAGCATGTCGACGACCGCGGTGCGACCCGAACCGATCAGCCCCGAAACGAAGATATTGTATCCCTGCGCGTGGATCGACAGCCCGGTGCGCAACGCGGCCATCGCACGATCCTGGCCCAACAAGAACGCCGCGCTCGGAGCCTTCTTTGACGGCTTCAAGGGCGGACAGGTCCAACACAGTTCCTTAGCGGTAACCGTACCCGCCCTGCCAGCACCGCTAGTGCCTGCCGCGCGCGCCTTGACGATGCGTCGACTGCCACCCACGGGCGAATCGACAACGCGGCTCGTCTTGCGATTGCCCGACTTGTCCGTAGCGCGCTTGCGAGCAGCACCTTTGCCAGCCGGGCTCTTGGCCGCGGCCTTGTGTACTTTTGCCGACTTGCGCCCCATCACCTTTTTGGCAGCTTTGCTCGGACCTGCTTTCTTCGGACTACTCACACCCTTGCCACCAAGACAGGGCAGGGCGCGGCCTTGAGAATCTCACCCGCCGTGCTTCCGAGCAGTGCCTTCATGAATCCGTGGCGCCCTTGCGAACGCACGAGGATCAGGTCGACGCGCTCGACCAGAGCTTCCTTGAGGATTTGTTCTTCGACGTCTTCGGAGAACGTCACGTGCCCGAGCGCGCGCACGCCAGCTTCGGCGGCCTGATCGACCGACTTCTGCAACTTGGCCAGCACCTCTTCTTGCAGCTGCTGCTCGAAGTTGCTGCGCTGATCGGCTGGGCTACGCCCTACAAGACCCCGTCCGACAGAGCCTCTTCCCGCAAGACCACCTCCGCCTGAACCACGTACACCTGAACCATCCGAACCGTGATGGCCAATGAGATTCAGGGTCGCAGGAGTGTCCACTACCACGAGCAACAACAGCTCAGCACGCAACTGCGCAGCCAAGCCGATGGCATAGCCAAGCTCCGGCTCGCGGGACTCCGCGAGATCGACCGGCGCAAGAATGCGTTTCACGACCGACATCACCATGCGGGGATCCTACGCGGTGCGGCCAGCAATTCGAGAGCCCGTCCGCTATCCTCACCGCCCCTTCGTCTCGTCGAGCACAGCCCTTGGACCTCAAAGACCTCAAGATCGAACGCCAACCGGCGCATACACGCCGCCGCGGCAATCCCTGGCCCGTGCGCATTATTGCGCTGCTATTACTCGCGGCGGTCGGCTGGGTCATGTGGCCAAAGGTCAGCGACTTTCTCGACAAGGTGAGGCTGCCGGTTGTACGCACCTTGATTGTCACCGAGGCGACCCCCTCAACGGCTGCTGCCGTACGCGGTACAGCGGCCAACGGCTACGTCGTCGCGGCGCGGCGCGCTGCTTTGTCGTCCGACGTTCCGGGCCGCATCGTCGAATTGAACGTTCGCGAAGGCTCGGTCGTCAAGAAGGGTGACATTGTCGCTCGCCTATTCGCCGACGAATATCGCGCCGCGTGGCAACGTGCCAAGGCCAACCACCGAGAGACCCAGACGGCGATCAAGCGCGCGAAGGCCGCGCTTGAGGTTGCCAAGGCCGAGATCGAGCAAGCCGACAAGGCCGTCGCGAAGGCAGCTGCACAACGCGATGAAGGCCAGACCCAGCTGGACTTTGCCGTCAAGGACCTGGCCCGCATCACCGTGCTCGCTACGACCGGCATCGAAGGGCTGCGCAAGAAGCAGGTCGCCGAGCGAGATCGCGATGCCGCCAAGACGCGCCTCGACTCGTTGATCGCCTCCGTCAACACCAGCCTCGCCAACCATGAAACCGTCAAGCAACGCGCCGCGGTCGCGGACATCGACATCGACGTCGCCACCGATCGCGAACTTGCCGCCCGCGCCAGCCTCGACCAGGCCCGGGCGACCCTCGACAAGACCGATGTGCGCGCACCGTTCGACGGCATCGTCGTGCTCAAGGACGCCGAGATTGGCGAAGTCGTCTCGCCCAATGTGCAGGGCGGCAGCAATGCTCGCGGCGCAGTCTGCACGATGGTGGACTTCGACTCGCTCGAGATCCAGGCCAATGTTCCCGAGACTTCGTTAGCGACGGTTCGGCTTGGCGCGGCAGTGGACGTGTTCCTCGATGCCTATCCTGAGCAACGCCTGACCGGCGTTGTCGACCGCATCTGGCCAACTGCCGACCGCTCCAAGGCAACCGTTGAGGTGCGCATCATCGTCGCCGACAAGACGCTGCTGCGGCCCGAGTATGGTGTACGCGTCGTGTTTCGCGATCATGCCGAAACCGACCTACCGGTCGAAGCGAGCACGCAACAACCCAAAGTCATGATCGTGCCAGAGAGCGCGATCGTCGCCATCGGTGGCGTGCAAACGGCCTTCGTGCTAGAGCGCGACATCGTGCAGGCGACCCCTGTCACCGTCGGCGAACGCAAGAAGGGCCGCGTATCGATTGTCGCGGGCTTGACCCCCGGACAACGCATCGTGCTGGCCCCATCCACGACTTTGCAGGACAAGGATCGTGTCCGACTCGCTGATGACGGCGACACCTAGCGAAACTCGTCCACCCCACAGACTCGCCAGTTCTTCCTCTCGCATTCCTCGGCAGCTTGCCCTCACGCTGATATGGCCGTAGCAATCACCCTTCGTTCCGTTACCAAGACCTACTCCCGCGGCGGCGAAACCCTGCGCGTTCTGGACGAACTCGACCTCGACATGGACGGTGGCACGTTCTATGCGCTGATGGGTCCATCTGGATCGGGCAAGACCACACTCCTGAACCTGGTCGGTGGCCTCGACCACTGCGACTCCGGGCTAGTGCAAGTTGGCGGTGACGACCTCAATAGCTTGAGCGCCAGCGAACTGGCCGCTTGGCGATCCGCCAACGTCGGCTTCGTATTCCAAGGGTTCAACCTGCTGCCGGTCCTGAGTGCCCGCGAAAACGTCGAACTACCGCTGTTGCTGGCGCCGCTGTCCAGGAAGCAGCGTCGCGAGCAAGCCGAACGCGCCCTCGAATTGGTTGGCCTGAAGGATCGCATGAAGCACAAGCCGCGCGAACTGTCAGGTGGCCAGGAGCAGCGTGTCGCGATCGCGCGCGCCATTGCGACCGACCCGCAGGTGTTGCTGGCGGACGAGCCGACCGGCGACCTCGACCGCGAAAGCGCCGATGCCGTGCTCCAGATCATGCAGCGCCTCAACCGCGAGCTGAACAAGACCGTACTGATGGTGACGCACGACCCGCAAGCGGCCACCTACGCCGACCAGACGATCCACCTCGACAAGGGCAAGCTGGGTGGCATCGAAGACAACCGCACAGAAGCAGGGGCAAACTGACATGCCCTGGACCTTGTTGTTCCGCAACATGATCGGGCACCCCGTGCGTTCGACCCTGACCGTGTTGTCGGTAGCCGTGGCACTGGCGTTGCTCTGCGTCTTGGATGCGACGGCGCGCGGCTACACGGCCGCAGTCGACCTTGCGGCGCAAAACCGCCTCGTTGTGATGAGCCAGGTGAGCTTGTTCGTGCCGCTGCCACTCTCGTACCAGTCCAAGATACAGCAGGTGGAAGGCGTCAAGACGACGACCAAGTTTCAGTGGTTCGGTGGCGAGTTCGGGGACCGCGGCGGCTTCTTCGCGCAGTTCGGCATCGATGCTGAGTCGTTCGAGAGCATGTATCCGGAAATAGGGCTCGTAGAAGGCAGCTTTGAGGAGTTCCGTGGCGAACGCACTGGCTGTGTAATCGGCAAGGGGTTGGCCGATCAATTCGGCTGGGCTATCGGGGACAGCGTACCATTGACCACCCCCCTATTCCCTCGCGGCAAGAGTGGTGAAGAAGCCTGGACGTTCGTAGTGCGCGGCATCTACAAGGCGCTGCGGCCAAACTTCGACGAGCAGACGATGTTCTTCCACTTCGACTACCTGCGCGAATCCCTCGAAGCCGGCGCAGCACTTGGCCCACCAGGAGTCGGCACCTACGCGATAGAAATTGATTCTGGCGTACGGGCTGAAACGGTAATGACAGCGGTCGATGGGCTGTTTGAGAATGGGCCACAACGAGTCCGCACGACACCCGAAGCTGAGTTCAATCGCCAGTTTCTGTCCATGATGGGCAACATCCCATTGCTGCTGCGTTCGATAGGCGGCGCGGTGCTGTTCGCAATCTTCTTTGCCGTGCTCAATACGATGTTGATGGCCGGGCGAGAACGAACCCGAGACCTCGGCATCATGAAGGCGCTCGGCTTCAAGAACGGCTACATCGGTGCGATGCTGGTCATGGAATCGATGCTGCTGATTCTAATTGGCTCGGTTCTTGGCATTGCCCTGGCCCACTTACTCGCTGGCATCATGAAGCCGTTCGTTTCGGGCTGGGCACCAGGGTTTGCCATCGATGGCGCAGTGCTCCTCAACGGCCTTGCAATGGCCGCGGCACTCGGATTGATCTCTGGTCTGGCGCCAGGATTGCGCGCCGCCAAGATCCTGCCGGTCCGCGCCCTGAGGGAGGACGCCTGATATGGCCCTGGTCCCCCTGCAATACACGTTTGGCAGCATCTGGCACCGCCGCGGCGCGACCCTGCTAGCCGTGTTATCGATTGCCGCAACCGTCGCCGTGCTCGCAGGCATGCTCTGCCTGCAACAGGGTTTCCTCAGAGTGCAGACTCAGGGAGGGCGTACCGACCTCGCCGTGTTCATGCGACCGGGCGCGAATTCCGAGGGCGAGAGTGCCTTCGACAAGGTGCGCGCGCAAATCGTGCTCAAAGAAACGCCGGAACTGGCCACCGACGATAACGGTGCGCCATTGGCTTCGGCTGAGATGTTCCTGGCGGTCAGTCTGCCAAAGGCAGATGGCGGCAAGACCAACGTTCCGATGCGCGGCGTGCAACCGATGACCTTTGCCATTCACGGTGATGACCTGAAGATAATAGAAGGCCGCAACTTCACGCCTGGCACCGACGAAGTCATCGTCGGGGCGGCGACCCAGGGCCGCATCGCGAATTGCAACGTTGACGACGAACTCGAAGTCAACATGACCAAGTTTCGAGTCGTCGGTGTTTTCCAAGCGCGCGGCAGTCACAACAGTGAGATTTGGGGCGACGTCGACCGCATGCGCCAAGCGCTCAAGTTTGAGCACTACAACCGCATCATTGGCGTGCTCAAGCCCGGGGTAACGGCCAAACAAGTACATGACCGCCTGATTGTTCATCCGCGCGCGCCAGCCAAAGTGGTCGATGAGAAGACCTACCTCGAATCCCAGACCGGAATGCTGTCCGGAATGCTCGGGGTCATGGGTGGCTTCCTCGCGTTCTTGATGGGCATCGGCGCGATTTTCACCGGCACCAACGCGATGCTGTCGTTGGTCGCATCACGCACGCATGAGATCGGTATCCTGCTCGCAACCGGCTTCCGGCCGTGGGCGATCTTCGTGTCGTTCTTGCTTGAAGCCGCACTGTTAGGCCTCGGGGGCGGCATCGTTGGTTGCATTCTGGTGTTGCCACTCAACGGCATGCAGACCGGCACAACCAACTTCGAGACCTTCACCGACATCGCGTTCGCGTTCCAGTTCACGCCAACTGTGCTCGTGACCGCATTGGTGACGGCACTGTTGCTCGGCGTCATCGGCGGCGCGTTCCCGGCGTTTCGCGCGTCTCGATTGACCCCGACCCAAGCACTGCGGCGAAGCTAGGTGACGACCAGCAAGCCCGACAGATTGGCCGGGATCGTCGCAACCTACCGTGACGCATTCGGCGGCTTGCCGCGGCTGACATGGCTGCTATGCGTGGCGGCTTTCCTCAACCGGTGCGGCTCGATGGTCGTGCCATTCCTCGGCCTCTACGCCAAAGAACGGTTCGGCTACTCCGCCGGCGACGCCGGCGACATGCTGGCGATGTATGGCCTAGGCGCGGTCACCGGTAGCTGGCTGGGCGGCTGGTTCACGGATCGCATCGGCCCGGTTCGCATCCAAATCGCGACGCTGATTGGCAGCGGTGTGTGGATGCTGTTCATGGCGCAGCAAATGCAGCCCGGTTGGTTCGAAGCCGCGATCTTCGTGCTGGCCGTACTCAATGAAGCATTCCGACCCGGCAGCATCACTGCAGTAGCGATCAGCTGCCCGCCCGAACTTCGACGCAAGGCGCTGTCGCTCAACCGTCTGATGGTCAACCTCGGTTGGGCGATCGGGCCGACGATCGGCGGCTACCTCGTCATCTACAACTTCGACCTGATGTTCTACGTCGACGGCGGCACCTGCTTGCTCACCGCCGCGTTCCTGGCGTTCGGCCTCGGTGGCTTCCAAGCCCGACCAGAACCGAAACGCAAAGGTGAAGTCCGTGCTCGGCCACTGCGTGACAAGCACTTTCTGTGGTTGATGCTGGCCAACCTGATCACGTTGATCGCGTTCCTGCAGTACTTCACGACCGGCTCGCGAGTCTTTGAAGACGACGGCTACAAACGCTCCTCCATCGGCTGGTTTCTCGCCGTCAACCCGATCTTGATCGTGATGTTCGAGATGGTTGTCGTGCACAAGCTGCGCAACCGACCCGCCCTGCCGATCGTCGCGCTTGGCTCGCTCGTCGTGGGCCTTGGCTACTTCGCCCTGCTCGCACCATTCGGCGCGATGGGCATCGTCATGGCAATGGCAATCGTCGCCGGTGGCGAACTACTGCAAATGCCGCTCTTGTCGGCGCACATCAATGACCGCGCCCCCGCCAACGCACGCGGCGCCTACAACGGCGCCAACGGCATGGTGTTCAGTTTGGCGCTGATCCTGGCGCCGGCGATCGGAGGCCGCGTCTACGAGCGGTTCGGTCAGGACACCTTGTGGATCGCTTGCGCTGTTCTGGGCGCCGTGGCCGCCGGCATGTTCTGGCTAGCGAGTCGGCCAAGGGGACCCTTCGGTCTCGGCATGTCTCACCGGAGAACACCAAGTCGCCTTGATTCCCTCGTAGACACTCATCGGCCCGCGTGCCCTGGCAGAACCCGCAAGCCACTGCAATCCATGCCAGCCACGATTGCGGACGGCAGCACGGAACGCAGCCGCCGGCGACACCTACCCAGAATCGATCGCCGTGCGCAAACTCGTCAGCAGCACTCGAACCGCGCTAGATGGCGGACAAAACCAGGTCGCGTCCTCGTAGGGAGTGAACACGTCGCCCTTCAACTTGAACTGCAGAACGATCGCGCCAACGCGCAGGTCGTCGAAGTCCCAGAAGCGATCGTTAGAGATCACCAACGCGCCGTGATCCCGAGCATGCGACAACACGTAGCCGTCAGCGGACTCCCCTCGCGGGCAAACGGCATAGCGCGCGCGACCCGTCGTCACATCGGCGCAGCGCGCACGCAACGTCGCCTGGTCCGGACGCTGGCAGCGCCTTGCCGTAGTGTGGTCCACGAACACATGCACCGGCAAGTCCTCGCACCAATCACGGCACCAAGCCTCGACCAGGTCCAGGCGTTGCATCGGCCGAAAGCGGCTGGAGGCAATCACATTGGCACCGTCGATCACGATGCCTCGCAGCGGCGGCGGGATCGGGTCAGGCTTGCGACGTTTGGGGCCGGCCATGGTCACTTGACAGTGCGTTGTGCACCTTGCCCCGCGCGGGCCCTCAGCGCCTGCAAAGGCATGGCGCGCACCGTGCGCCCCATCCCTGAAGTGGTTTCGGCAGCGCACAACGAGTCGAGAATCGCCTGTTCGGTTGCATCGGCGACGGCCACAAACAAGGGCGACAACGGCGTTCCCCGTAGGGGTAGTCGTTGGCGGGTCTCCGCACGACGGGCAGTTGAGAACGCAATCGCGTAGTCGCCGCTGCCGTGCGAGAAGGACGCGCCGGTGCGCGCCATGCCGGCAAACGCGCGCGTGGCCAGACGCCGCAAGCCGGCATGATCCAGCGGCGCATCGGTCGCGATGATGATCATGCACGAGCCGTCGTGGTCCGCAGTCGCAATGCCAAACGACGCCATACCTGCGACGTGCGGATCTCCGGGCAGACCGCGCACGTTGAGCTGTCCGCCAAAGTTCGTAACTACCAAAACACCAACGGTGTAGTTGCCACTCCGGCGTGAGCTAGTGCCGATCCCTCCCTTCCAACCGAAGCATGTCGTTCCCGCACCTGCGCCGATTGAGCCGACCGGCACAACTCCGGTGCTAGCGGAAGCGATCGCCGCAGCGACATGCTCAGGCCCGACGGCGCGTGCGCGGATGTCGGACAAGCCACCGTCATTGGTCTCGCCGACTACGACGTTGGCAGAACGTACCTTCTCGTTGCCCGGCAACTGGAGCAGCCAGTCCAACAGAGCATCCGCAACCCGATGCACGTTGAGCGTCGCCGTCAGCGCAATCGCACTCTCGAGTTCGCCGAGCTCTTGTAGTTGGGTCGCCCCCACCAACTTGCCGAAGCCGTTGTGTACTACCAATGCCGCTGGCAGCTTGGTGCGGAACGGGTTGCCCGCGTGTGGCAGCACAATCGTGACACCGGTGTTGAGGCGGCCGACTTCTCGTACCGTCGCGTGACCAACCGCCACCCCAACAACGTCCGTGATCGCATCGTTGGTGCCACTCGGCAACGTACCGATGTGGATGCCGAGGTCACGAGCGCGGGCGCGAGCAGGAACGGTCAACAACTCGCCGTTCGCTGCCGGCAACGAGTCGTGCGACTCAGGCCCTGACTCAGGCCCTGACTCAGGCACCGTGCAAGCAGCCAACCCAACCAGCAACCAACCGAAACGACGCATCATGAGCACATGGTGCAGCATATGAGCCGCCATCGCACGCCCAACTCGCAAGGTTGCGATGGTCAGGAACGGGCAACACGAAGAGTTCGGATCGACACGCGGATAAGCATACATCGGTTGCGATCCGCATCGTGTTTCATGCGAACATACCACTATGGACATGATCCCCGAGGCAACTTGGAACCACCTCGTGATGTCGTCGCCCAACGGTGCACCCCACACCTTGGGCAAGGAACTTGGCGAGCAACCGACGTTGATGGTCTTCCTGCGCCATCTCGGCTGAATCTTCACTCGCGAGTGGTTGGCCGAACTCATCTCCGCGGCAAAGCAAGATGGCTTCCCCGAGACTCTGTTTGTGCACCGCGCCTCGGTCGAGGTCGCCGACAAGTTCTTTGCGAATCGCGCAGCCAATGCTCGCGTGATCACCGACCCCGATGGAGCCTTGTTCGCAGCCTTCGGTCTGCGGCGCGGCACGCTTCTACAAGTAGTCGGTCCAGCCGTCTGGTGGCGCGGGCTGGTCGCCCTGTGCAAGGGCAACCTGGTCGGCAAACCCACAGGTAACGAAATGCAAATGCCTGGCGCGTTCCTCGTGCACGGTCGCCAAGTCCTGTGGCACCACCGCGCCCGCCACTCGGCCGATCACCCGAGACTTGCGGCCATGCTCGACACGCTCACCGCCTAAGGGCCGGAAACATGCCGGAGTCGGCGCCAACCAACGCATCGGCGGCGTCGTATTGCAACAGTGGTTCCTCAGAAGCCTCGTTGCTGCGTCAACTCCGGTCGGGCACGCCCGACCAGCGAAACTAGACGCCGCGAAGGGCAACCGGGGTTTCGTGCCACCACGGTCCGGGTAGACTCGAAGACGGACAGGTTGTTCTCGTTTGGGCCAATGGTTGCTAAGCTCCCGACATGTCAGAACAGAAGAACATCGTCGTCTACAGCGGCGCTGGTTGAGGCGCATGCACGCAGGTGAAGAATCATCTCACCGGCAAGAACCTCGAGTTCGAGGTTAAGGACATTCACTCGGACGAACGCGCCCAGGCCGACATGGTCGAAATGGGCATGATGTCGATTCCGGTCACGGTCATCGATGGCGGCACGCCAATCATCGGCGCGGACTTCAAGAAGATTGATGCGGCACTGGGCTAACAGATTGCTAATAGCACTGGCAGCGGCCGCCTTCGTGACCGCCTGCCAGACGGGACCGATCGGGCTTCGCTCCTTCGGCAGCATGCGCGAAGTCATGCGCGAAGGTCATGACCAAGCCCGCGTCAGCCTGGCGCAGTTCGGAACCAAGGACACCATTGGCGTCGGCGCGCTGGCCAACCTCTCCGGGGAGATCACGATCGTCGACGGGCAGGTATTGGTTGCGACGGTGCAGAACGGCGTGCCAACGGTGCGCGCCGCCACCGGCGGCGATTCCGCCACCCTGCTGCTCGCCGAGGATGTGCGTGACTGGCAGGACTTCCCGGTCGGCGCTTGTGCCAGCTACGAGCAACTAGAACAGCGCATCGCAAAGCTGCTACGCGCTCACGGACACGACGTGCTCTCCCCCACACCAGTGCGTGTGCGCGGCACGGTCACCCGACTGCAAGTGCACGTGATCGCCGGCGCGTGCCCGATTGCGACACCGGCTGGGCCAAAGCCATGGCGCTATGACGGACCTGCCGACAACGTGCAGCTGATTGGTTTTTACGTCGAAGGTGCTGCCGGCAAGTGGACCCACCACACCCACCAAAGCCACCTACACGCAGTCAGTGATCAGGCAATGGGACACCTCGATGGTGTTGTGCTGACGGATGCGATCGTGTCGTTGCCAGCTCGTGCCGGTGCGACCCGAGCCGCCAGCCCGGCTGACGGCGATCCGCGACCGCAGTAGGACGAGGCTACTTGCCGCCAATCGTTGCCGAACAGTAGTTGCCAACGGTGAGGCTGGCGGCGTTGACGCCGATGTCCAATGCTCCACATTGGCTGAAGAACTGCTGCGTCAGTAACGTCGGATCGTTCGGAATGTTGAGCACCCACGTCGCAGTGCTCCCGGTCGCGAACACGACATCGATGATCAGCGGGTCGACCTGCAGCATGCACCCCGGCATGCCAATCGCCAGAAGCGAAGTGGGCAGCGGGCCAAGTGCAGAGCTGGTATCGCTGAGGCCGTTGATCATCAGCGCGATGCCGTTGCTCGGTAGCTGATTGATGGTGACGGTGAAGGCCTCACCGAGCCAAGGCCGAGTCTCCGACCCCAACACGGGTGGCAAGCCGTTGCTGCCGGGGCAACCAGGAGTACCCAGCACCGTGAACACCGCCGGCGAAACCGCCTCATAACTCCATGTCTCCGGCAACGCCGAACTGCCAAACATGGTCACTTGCTCGCGCACCCAGTCGTAGGCCAGATAGGTGTCCAATCGTGGTGCGGGCGGGCTCGCACCAGTGCGGTCCAACCAGTTGCTGCCATCCCATTCCCACGTATCGCCTATCGTGGTGTTGCCAAACATGACGATGCGATCACGCAGCCGGTCCGAGACCATCGAATGGTCGTAGCGAGCTGAGGGCACCGTAGTCGGTGTCAGCGACGTCCAGTCGGTGCCATCAAAGCTCCACGTGTCTGCGCCTTGAAAATACCCGCTGAACAAGATGACGTTGTCCGAGGTCGGATCCCACGCCATGTCACTGGCTCGGCGAGGCGAGGGACTGTTCGCCGTCGCGATCACGGTCCAATCGTTGCCGTCCCACTCCCACAGATCGTTGAGGTCGCTGCCATTGAAGCCGCCAAACAGCAACGTGGTGCCGCGAGTCGGATGGTAGATCATGCAATGCGACCGGCGCGCAGTCGGCGACGTCGTTGCGGGGATTACCTGGATCCAGTCGTTGCCATCCCACTCCCACGTATCCCCAAGCACGCCACCCGTTGCTGAGATGCCGCCAAACATCACCAGTCGACCACGGCTGAGGTCATAGACCATCGTTTGCGCGACCCGCGCCGGTGGCACCGTTGCCGGCGTAGCCTGGAACCAGTCCGCACCGTTCCAGATCCATGTATCTGACGACCGCACTCCTCCTACCACACCGCCAAACAACACCGTTGTGTCGGTGACGAGGTAGTATGCCATCGCATGCGCGGTGTACGCCGGGGGCGCGTTCGGAGGTGTATGCAATGTCCAAGAGGTCTGGGCGACCAGCGTGGCACTGAAGGCGATCACCAAGCACGACGTGAGTTGCGGCGACATGCTTGTATTGAACTCGTTCCATCGCGAACCAACAACCGCGGCGTACCGAACGGGCTCGACGGGGTAAAGCGCAACGCGATTCAGATCCACGAGTTATGCGCAGAGGCCCGAATGACCGGGACAGCTTGTCTGCGTATATGGCTGGTCAAATCCCAATCAACCGTCTCCGGGCAACGTCACGTCAAACACGCGCATGTTTACCCCTCCCCCCAGGCGTTCTTCGGCCTTGCCTTCAAACACGAACGGACCACGCCCCTGCAGTATGCCACCGCAGCGCTGGTAGACCTTGGGGAACAGCGTGGTCTCAACGATGCCGGTGCCGTCTTCGACAGTGACGAAGCACATGCCGCCTTGGCGAGCACTGTGTCCGCGGAACGCGACCGCAAAGCCGCAGATGCGCACGGTGCGGTTGAGATGCTCGGCAACCTTGCCGCACGGCACGCACTGCTGCATCACCGGCAGTTCGCCGCGACGCCACAGCACATCGACGGGATGGCTGCCGAGCGTGAAACCCAGCAGGCGCAGCTCGGCTTCGCCCCTCTTGGCCTCATCGTAATCGGGTAACTGCGGATAGCTCGGTTCGCGCACAGCTACGGCATCGACAAACAACGCGCTACGCGCAGCCACGGCCGTGCGTTCGGCGAGTTTTTGCGCGCGCGGCGTCATCGCAACCTGCAAGCGCCACAACAACTCCGGTCGGGTCATGCCAAAGCCATCACACGCACCGACCAAGATCAGGCTCTCGGCTTCCTTGCGCATCGGTCGCGCGCGCTGCAAGAAGTCGGGCAGCGTTCGGAACGGACCGCCAGCGCGGCGCGCGGTCAAGATCGATGAGATGGTGCGTTCCCCCAAGCCGTGCACGCATGACAATCCGATGCGGATCGCCGTCGGGCTGAGCAGCTCGTGCTCGACTGCGCCTTCTTGCACGCACGGCGCCCGCAATTCGGCCCCGAGGCGTTTGGCTTCTTCGGCGTAGACGCCCTGAGCAAAGTAGCCGGCATCGTTGCGCAGCATCGCCGCCAAAAATGCCGCCGGCCAACGCGCCTTCAGGTAGACGCAGCGATACGCGAGCCGGCCGTAGGTCACCGAGTGCGCCTTGCAAAACGAGTAGGCGGCAAAGCGCGCCATCTCCGCCCAGACCTGTTCGATCGCGCGCCGCGGCAAACCGCGCCGCAACCCCGCCACAACGAATGCATCCGCTTCGTCGTGCAGGGCATGGCTACGGCCGCGCTTGCCGAGGTCGCGCCGCAACATGTCGCCCTCCGTCGCATCCAACCCAGCCACCGCCATCGCCGCCCGGATCACGTCTTCTTGGTAGAGCATGATGCCGAACGTGTCCGCAAACACTTCACTGAGCAGCGGGTGCACCGTCGTCACTGGCTCGAGCCCGCGGGCGCGCCGGATGAACGCATCCTTCATACCTGCCGCCGCCGGCCCGGGCCGCACCAATGCGACCGCCTGGATGACTCGATCCATCGTCTTAGCCCCCATCTGCTGCAGCAGCGTGCGCATCGCCGGCGACTCGACTTGAAAGCAACCCAGCGTGCCACCGCTCGACAGCAACTTGGCGGTGCGCGCATCGTCCTCGGGAATCTTCTGCAAGTCCGGCACAATGATGTCGTGCTCCGCCAGCATCGTCACGCAGTCGTGCACAATCGACAGCGCCCGGTTGCCGAGCAGATCGATCTTGACCATGCCAAGCCCCTCAACGAAGTGCATGTCGTACTGCGTGACCACGACGCCCTTGGCAGAACGTTCGAGCGGTGCGTACGTCGAAATCGGTTCCGGCGTGATGACGATGCCGCCCGGATGCACACCAAGATGCCGCGGCGCTGTCACCAATTGCTGCGCCAACGACAACAACAGCCGCTCGCGTTCGGGCGGCAGATGCCGACTGTCGTGCTCCGAACCGCCCTCCCGCTGCCCTTCCCGCCAAAACCCCGGTGTCTCCGCAACGACTTCGGCCAGGTCCAGACCAGTTCGCGCATGCCACGGCAACCGCTTGCTGCGCCGCACCGCCTCCGCGGGCGGCAGACCGAGTACCTTGGCTGCTTCTTGGTAGGCCGAGCGTGGCCCGCACGTGTTGTAGGTCGCGATCATCGCCACGTGGTCGCGGCCGAAGTGCTCGTAGACGGCGTCAATCAGCTCGTCGCGGCGCCGCCAACAAAAGTCGAGGTCGATGTCCGGCAGATCGCTGCGGCCCGGATTGAGGAAGCGTTCGAACAGCAACCCATACCGCAGCGGATCCGCGTCGGTCAGGCCAAGGCAGTGCGCCACCAGACTGTCGGCAGCCGAACCGCGGCCAACGAACGGGATGTCGCGCGCGCGAGCCAACTCGACGATCTGGTGCACGGCCAGGAAGTACGGCGCAAATCCCATCGACACGATCACCGACAGCTCGTATTCGCAGCGCGCGACGGCCTGTTCTTCGTGCTTGCCATAGCGCTTCTGCAACCCGGCGAATACCAACCGTCGCAGGCAACTCTCGGCAGTCTCGCCAGATGGCACCGACAACGGCGGAAAGATCGGCGTTGCGCGATCGGCGAACGACAACGTGCAGCTTGCCAGAACCTGCTGCGCCATCGCCACGGCCTCAGCATCGTCCTCATGGCCAAGCTGCATTTGCTCTGGTGTCGGCAAGTGTTGCTCGGGACCAGCCACGCCAATGCCGCGCAGGTCCTTCGCTGGATCGCCACCGCGCAGCGAACGGTTCCACTTCACCGCGAGGAACAACTGATGCAGTGCGTGATCCTGTGGCGAGGCAAACCAGACGTCGCGCACAGCACAAAGCCGCAGGTCCAAATCGCGCGCCAGTTCGCGCATCATGCGACGCGGCCATGCACAACCAGGGTCCGGAAGTTTGCGTCCCTGCTGTACAGATTTCTCTGGCAGCACACTGCCATCACGTTCGACTGCGCCACCGGGAATGCGCGGCGGCAACGCAACCAGCAGCCGTTCGCGCGGCACACGCACTGACAACTCCGGCAACAAACGTGGATCACCGCAGACAAACCACAGCCCCTTCGCATAACGCTCGCAGGCACGCACGAAGTCGAACTCGTCGCCAGTGGCACTGCGGCCACCGTGATGGCTGCCCTCGCCTACGCCATGGAACGCACTCAGCAACGCACACAGGGAGCTGTAGCCGCGCTCATCTTGCGCCAACAACGTACACCGCCGACCGCGATGCACGAGTTCGCAACCGAACACCCCGTTCAGGCCAACGCGTCGCGCAGCCTGGGCAAACGGGTATAGGCCGTAGAGCCCATTGGTGTCGGTCAACACCAAGTGCGACAAGCCCAACCGCACCGCCTCCTCGCACATAGCCTGCGGCGACGCGGGCGCAGTCAGCAGGGAGTAGTGCGTGCGGGACAGCAGCAGGGGCATGCTAGGGATATACCTAACATACCACGAACATCAAGCGCTCACTGCTGGGGGCGGTCAGGGCCAAATCCGTAACCCACGCTTTGACATGCTATTACCGACACAACTCCACCACCTCCAGCCAAGAGAACCGTGCCGACCGAGGCGACCGCAGGGGGCCCGCGCGAACCGCACCTCGATAGGCAGCGATCTAGGCTTCTTCCCGTTGGCGACGCACAAGCGGTCACGCGACAAGATGCGATCACGCAGTTGTTCGCACGCGACACCAAACGCAGGCCGTAGACCTTGCGGGCTTGCGCAGCAACCGTGGCATCGTCGACGGCGAGGCGTGATGCGATTGCCAGCCGTGCATTCTCCTGCGGATCGCTTTGCACCCTACGCCGTATGATGCCAGCGTCATGAACGTCCGATCGAAGCTGTTCGCGCTTTTGCCACTCTTTGCCTTCGCCTGCTGCGGCCCAGAACAAGCCGGGCAAGACGCCATCGCCGGCAAGGTCAACGAGCAACCGCAGACTACCCAGCCAAAAATGACTGAAGACGACAACGAACACTCCAAGCCTCAAAAGAACGACACGGCAGTCGAGGCTCCGAAAACCGATGATCCGAAAGCCGAGGCAGCGGAGAAGCAGTTGGCGACCTTTGGCGGCGGTTGCTTCTGGTGCACGGAAGCCGTGCTCGAACAACTAGAGGGCGTGCTCGACGTCGAGTCGGGCTACACCGGTGGCGCCGTCGACAACCCTACCTACGAACAGATCTGCGGCGGCCGCACGGAGCACGCCGAAGTCGTCAAGGTCACCTTCGATCCTGGTCTCATTAGCTACGAATCGCTGCTCGACTGGTTCTTCCGCTCCCACGATCCGACCACGCTCAATCGCCAGGGCAACGACGTCGGCACGCAGTATCGCTCCGCGATCTTCTTCCACTCCAAGGAGCAGCACCAAACCGCGCTGCGCTTCATGGAGAAGATCGCCAACAACTGGACCGATACGATCGTCACCGAGCTAACGCCCGCGGTGAAGTTCTGGCCGGCCGAGAAGTACCACCAGGACTACTTCCGCAACAACCAGAACCAAGGATACTGCCGAGCCATCATCAAGCCGAAGCTGGCCAAGCTTGGGCTTGAGGACGCGCCGAAGAAGTAACCTCGATCAGCGCCGCCAGATCTGCTCTTGCATGAGCACTTCCTTGTCGCGTACGCCGGTGTGAAGCCTCACCGTGACCTGATCCTTGGTGCGCATGTCGAGAGTCATGCGAAGCGCCTGCCCTCGCGGCGTCTCGGCATCGCGCAGCAAGCCGGCGAGATGCAACAGATCGGCTTCCTTGCCGGGGCTGCCAGAGCTTTGAATCGGCCAGGTCGTCTGGTTGTCGCGCCAGGACGACGTGTAGAGGTGGCGCAACGTGTCGAAGCCAACAATCTGCACCGCCTCGACATCGCGGCCGGACAGCGACATGCGAAAGTTGAGCACGACGTAGCGGCCACCGAGGATCGGCTGCCCAACCACCGTGCCCTTTTCCTGGCGCACCTTGCCACCAACGAGCGGCGTGCGCAGCGTCAGCTTCCACTTGCCGGCCAGCTTGGCGAGGCGGTCATGTTCGACGGTCGTGCGCGACAGTTCTTGGGCACGTCGCAGCGTCTCGCCGTCGGGCGTCGGCGCCGCGTTCTTCGCACTACCCGGCTTGGGATCTTGGCCAAGAATCGTTGGCGCCAGCGTGGCGGTTCCGGCTCCCCCCAGCAACAAGACCAACGACATCCACGGTCGACTACTCATATCGGTAAGCGTGTCATGCCATCGCCGCTACGTCCAGCGTGCCGATGGTGCTCGCGTGGCCTTCCCTGTTGCGCAACGATGGCCGCTGCATGGTGTCCACCCCCCGCCCAGACGTTTCACTAAGCAACCTGAAGATTGCCTTGCTGGTTAGCGTTCTGTGCCTCGTCTGGAGCAGCACGTGGTGGCTCATCCGCATTTGCCTTGAGGACCAACCACCGCTGTCTTCGGCCGCCGTGCGTTTTGTCATCGCCGGCATCACCATGGCCGCGGTCACGCCGCTACTCCGCAAACGTGAGAACGCACTGTCGCCTGCACCATGGCTGTGGATTGTCTGCGGGGTCACCAATTTCGCCGGTGCCTACGGAATCCTCTACGTCGCCGAAACCGTAGTGCCGTCCGGCATCGCCGCAGTTCTGTGGGCGATCTTCCCGCTGTTGATGGCTGGCAGCGCCGTGTGCTTCCTCGGCGAACGCCTGAGCGGGCGCCAGTGGCTCGGCTTTGGCGTCTCCTTCACGGGCATCGTCACGGTGTTCTACGGCGATCTCGGCGGCATCCCCGCGGGCGCCTCCGGCTACGCGTGGTTGCTGCTGCTGAGCCCGATCACCGCGGCCGTCGGCACCACGCTGGTCAAGAAATACGGCAGCGAGAGCAGTTCGGTCGTCATGAATCGCAACAGCATGCTGCTCGGCGCGGGCATCCTGCTGGTTGCCGCGTTCTTACGGGAAGATCCCCTCGCCATGACCTGGTCGCTTCGCGTTACGATCGCAACCATTGGGTTGGCGGTCTTCGGCACGACGATGACCTTCGGCATCTACTTCTGGCTGCTGCGCACGGCGCCTGCATCTATGCTCGCCTTGATCAACTACGTGACTCCGGTGCTCGCCATGCTGCTGGCAACACTGGTTGGCGATGGCCACCACGGCGTTTGGGAATGGACCGGTGCGGGCTTCGTCGTGCTCGGCATCGCGTTGGTGGTACGCAAGTGACCGACTTCGAACCGCAACAACCAGGCATGCCTGGTCAAACGGGCCAACCCGCGCGGAGACGCCTGGTGGATCGTGCCAGCGCACGCCTTCGCCAAGTTCCTTGGCAGCGACTGCGCCCTCACACGCGCCGCGGCGCCGGCACCCTGCTCGCCGTGCTGATGGGCATCGTGTGGTTCTCGACCGGCGGAGACCTGCAAGCGGGCATCGACACATGGGATCGCAACGCCATCCTCGACGCCATCCGGTTTGTTGAGAGCAGCGGCCGGGAGAGCCCTCCCGATGGTGACAACGGCGAGGCCATCGGCCAATACCAGATCCATCAGGTCTACTGGTTTGATGCCAACGAGTTCGACGTGAACCTGGGCGGCAGATACCAGGACTGCCGCAAGCGTACGTATGCCGAACGGGTCATCGACGCTTACATGCGACGCCACGCCAAGCAAGCATGGGCCAACGGCGACGGCCAAACAATCGCGCGCATTCACAACGGTGGACCGAAGGGTCACGACAAAACCGCCACCGAGGGCTACTGGCAACGCGTCAGGCAGCGACTACCCGAACCACGCAAGAGCTTCGTGAACTGATCGCTCCACGTCGCCGACGTTCGGCAACGTCGAAGCTGCTCCGACGACACGCACATGCGCGCCAACGGGCGCCCAAACGGTCGGATCGGTGGCCAAGAACACCGCCACAGTCGGCACACCAAGCATCGCGGCAAGGTGCGTCGTGCCGCTGTCGTTGCCGATGAACACGCGACCGAGTGCGAGTCGCTTCGCGAGCCGAACCGGCTGCTCTTCGACGACGAACGTCACCGGGTTTTGAGAATCGTCTGGCCACCGCCAGGCACGGGGATCGTCACGCTCAAGTTCGACGGGCCCAACTACGACCTCGATTGCGTGACCCAAGCTGACGAGCCGTTGTGCCAATGCCAACCAATGCTCCTTGGGCCAACACTTGGCCGCACCGCCACTACCGGTGGCCAAGACAACCGCACCGCTCGAAACGCAACGTGGTGGCGACAACTGACAGTCACCAGGCCAGACAGGCTCGCAACCGACCTGGCGCGCCAACTGCAGCGCATACGGAGTCCCGGTGACGTGACCGCGCAGGTCAAACGCGTGCTGCACACAATCCGGCTCGTCGCCGAAGACCAGGTCATAGTCTTCCAGACACTGGCGCGCGCGCTCGGGAACCCACAGCCAGAAGTCCTCGGCAGAGTGGGCGACTTCGACAATGCCATAGGCACACGGAACGTCGCAAAACTCACGGGTGCCCGCGAGATGCACTGAGGCACCGTCGTGCGCGCGCCGTAGCGCGCGCAACAGCGGCACCGTCAGTAACGTGTCGCCGAGGCCGCCGCGGCGAATCACAAGGATACGACTCACGCGACGACTCTTGGTTCGCTACCGGTCGAGCTGCTTCTTGGCTTGGGACCCAGCGTGCGTGCCCTTGTATTTCTTGGCGAACTGAGGCGCAATTCCAATCTGTTGTGCGGCAAGTGAACCGCCGCCAACGAGAAGCGCAGCCATGACTAACCATGGTTTGCGAGCAATCATACCGAGCACGATACCAGATGGGCGGACATGAGAGTGGCGTGCCAACTTGGAACAGACCCGAGAAGCACGCCAATCTTGTAACGGTCCCAAGGCCGTCGGCAGCGTCACGCCGCCTGGGCGGTCCTAGCCGTTGTGCGCCTCGTGCACGCGACCAACCATCTCCGGGCCGGGCGTAAGCGTGCGATCCCCGTCATCCTTCCACTTCGACGGGCAGCCTTCGTTGGGCTTCTTGCCGAGGTAGATGTTCGCTTTGAACTTGCGCATCGTCTCGTCGATGTTGCGGCCGAGATTCAGGAAGTTCACTTCGGCATTCATCATCTTGCCATCGGGGGCAATCAGGTAGGTGCCGCGCAGGCAGAAGCCGCCGTTCCAGATGCCGAACTGCTTGGCAAGGTCACCATTGCGGTCCGAACCCATGTGGAACGTGACCCCGGCGAGATCCTTTTCCTCGCGGTGCCATGCCAGGTGAACGAAATGCGTGTCCGCGCTGACCGTGACGATCTCACAACCCATCTTTGCGAACCTTTCTTGCTGCTCTGCCAGAGCAGCGAATTCGGTGCTTCAAACGAACGTGTAGTCCGCCGGGTAGAAGAACAGCATGGTCCACTTGCCGTCTTTCTGGGCTTGGGACGACGAGAACTCGCCGAAGCCCTTGGTCGATGGTTCGTAGGTGGTCAGGGTGAAGTCGGGCACTACCTGCCCGACCTGGAGGCTCGTTGATTCGCTCATGAATGATTCCTTGGCCAAAGACGGTACGAACCTCGCCTACCGGTTGCCAGAGCGATCTGCGCGGGCTGCTACGCAAACCCGCCTTGACCGTGGCGCGAACGGCCGCCGCCGGGCACCATCTTTGGCCAGAATCCGAACTGTGAGCACCCCACCGATGACGACCTCCCCCAAAGCCTCCACCGCAGCCCAGGCTCTTGCCGCTGCCGGCGATGCCGAGTCCGCCCGCGACGTCGGCGCACTCGACGATGCCGCGGAAAAAGCGGCGCAACGCCTTGGAGCCAACAAGAAGGGCCTGGTCGAACGGCTGATCTACGGCCCGCTGCCCGAGACCACCGAATTGCAAAGTGGCGCGATCGGCGCCAGCCGCGCCGACCGTGCCGCCGGCGAAGTCGTGATGGCGGCGGCAATGCACGCGCTTGAGCAAGGCGTCGCGTTCACGGCTGATGGCAAACTGTCGAGCACGTTGCGCCAGCAGGTCGCAGCCGCTGGTGGCTACGGCTTCACGGTACCTGAAGCATTCGGCGGCAAGAGTTGCGAGTACATGCAACTCGCGTTGGTCGAAGAAGAGATGGCCGCCAATGGCCTCGGGCCGCTCGCTGTCGAGATCTCCGGCGAATTGACGATCGGCGCCGGTTCACTGATCGCCTACGGCACGGAAGATCAGAAACGCACATTCTTGCCTCTCGTCGCCGATGGCCAACTGATGGCATTTGGTCTGACCGAGGTCGGCATCGGTGTCAACGCCAAGAAGGTGCGCGCCTACGTCGAGCCAGATCCTTCCGGCTCGGGCTTCCGCCTGTTCGCGCAAGGCGATCGCAACAAGCTGTGGATCACCAACGCGACCCACGGCAGCATCGTCGGCATCGTTTGTCGGGTCGGCAAAGAAGGCAAGAAGGTCGGCCTGTTCGTGACCAAGTTGCCCGACGCAAACATCGTCAGGGGCGAAGGCAAGGACTACGAGTTCTGGTGCCAGCCCTCGAACACCGGCGCGTTCACGGCAAACTACAATTCGCGCCTGCACTTCGACAACTACCCACTCAAGGCCAACGAAGAGATCCAAGCCGACGGCGTCGAAGTGCTGTTCTACTGCCTGCGCATGGGCCGCTGCATGCTGGCCGCGATGGCGTCTGGCTACCAACGCATGTTCGCGACCGATGCCACCGCGTATGCGCGCAGCCGCGAAGGTGTCGGCGGCCTGGTCATCAAGCATGAGCTACCTCGCCAACACATCGGTCGCATGCTCGGCGGCGCGCTGATGTCGCGCGCGCTCAGCCATCTGTCCCTGCGCCAAGACAAGGACGGAGTCGACCTGGCCGGCCTGCGCGACCTGACCAAGTCAGCCGCCGCAACCAGCGCACTCGATTCGCAGATTGCATGCGAACGCGTGCTCGGTGGCCGTTCGTTTGACACCGGTTCGCGTGTGCACGATGCCCGCCACAACATGCACGTGTTTGGCGTCGTCGAAGGCGAAGACGACCTGATCCTGATGGGCATGGTCAAGGATGTCACCGACACCTTCACGTCCAAGTACATGGCCGGCATGCTCGGCGTGCTGCAGTCGATCAACATGGACCGGAATGGCAAACCGTTGCCGCGCGCAGAACGCATCCTGCGCATCCGGCCCGCAACGATCTTTGGCAAGCCAGGCAAGGTGCTGACCGCGACCAGGCGGCTGTTGACCAACCCATCGTTCTGGCAGCTCACAGGCTGGATCCTAGGCCAGTCGGTTGCGGAACTGGTGCGAACGCCGTTCCGCCTGGTGCCGACGGGCATGATCCCGCGCTACCAGCTGCTGCCCGCCGAACTGCGCCGCTATGCGCGCTTCGCCGAACGCCGTCTGCGCCAACTGCGGTTTGCCAACCTCGGCCTCAACCTGCACTTCCAACTCGAGCTGACCCGCGCCCAGATCCCGCTACAACGTCTCGGCAAATCGATCGAGCTGTTGGTGTCGATGCTGGCGCTATGCCATCACACGAGCAGCAATCGCGATCCTAGCCAGATCAAGATTGCCGCGCTGCATTGCGAGCAACTGATGACGCGCGTCAAGGGCATGCGCTTGCTGACGGGCCTGTGGGAGATGGACCGCCTGCGCAAGCACGTCGCCGCCGTTGGCGATGACATTGAGAAGGGTCAGAGCACTTTGATCAACGACGTCAAGCCGGAAGCGTTCGCGCACCCGTTTGAGATTCGCGAGCGCAAGAAGCGGTAGTTCGCGGGCCGTTGTTTTCCCGGGCCGTTGTTTTCGCGGGCCGCCGCACTCGCGCGCCGTTGTATCAGTCGTCGCGATAGCCGGCAGAGCGCCGCATCTCGCCATCCAAGCCGACGGCGGCCATGGTCGAGATACAAAACAGCATGCCGTAGAACGAGAACCCCATCATGATGCCGCTGCCCATGGCGGCGACGAACCCGACCAAGCCCATCAAGCCGTAAGAGAAGCGTCCACCGCCGAGCAACTGGGCGATGACTCCGGCGATGGGCCCTACCAGGGTGCATCGCAGCAACACCATCAGGTCCCAGAACAGGACGCCCATCATCAAACCAACAGACACAAAGCACAACGTGCCGTAGCAAGCTGCCCGCAGCATGCGGCGACGCGCCGCCTTGCCCGTGTAATCAAACTTGTGCCGTTCCCTGGTCCACGACTCACGCAACCGCCCACGCTCGCCCTCCGGCAGCTCTTGGAACCATGGCTCAAGCTCGCGCTCGTCCATGTCGCTCTGCTTCGCAACCTCGAACACAGGTTCGGGTTCCTTCGGAGCTGCGCCAACGACACAGGTCGCCGCCAACTGAACCGCGACGCGCTTGGCCGCCTTCTGTTTGCGGGCAACCCGCTGCTCACGGTGCTGCACCTGTGCAATCAGGCTGCTACCAGGACCCGCCTTGGCGACCCGTGCCTGAAGGTCGCGCATCATTTGCTCAGCGCGTGGATCTACAGGAATCTCCGGGGGCGTCTCTGTCGATTCTGCTGACACTGCCGACTCGGAGGCCTGGTGCGCTCGGAAGTCCCCCACACACTGCGCGTCCTCCACCTCGCCCGGCCGCATTGCCAACTGCTCTTCCGTCAGCGGCGCCCAGTCGTCTTCTTGCTCATCCATCATTGGCTACTGCTTCTTTTCGGCAGCTGAGCCATAACCATTAGCCAGCACGCCACAAAGACGATGGCATCGCCTCTTGCGTGGGGGCCACATCCGCGTAATCGTGCTCGCATGAACTCGCCACTTCGCTGGGCCAGCGTCGCCCTTCTCCTGCTTGCAACCGCCTGTTCGTTCCACAGCACGGCAACGCGTTGGAACGGTCTGCGGGACGCCAATGGCAAGCCGGTGTTCGTCAAGACGACGACCAACATCGGGCTGAACCTGCTCGTCATCCTGCCGTTTCTCGGCAACACTTCGCTGGACTCGATGGTCAACGAAACCACGCGGGCAATCGCAAAGGAAGGCGGCGACCACGCACGCGTCATTCAGAGCAGCTCGGAAAACTACTGGTACGGCTCCATCCCCGTAACGTATGTCCTGACTCCGATCGTGACGGAAATCGCCATCGAATACGAACCGTCCGCCGAAGAGATCGCCAAGGTCATGGCCGCACGCGTGGCCTTTGATTCGCGTCAGGAAGTCCGTCGAGATGAGGACAACAGCCACATCGTGCCGGTCCGACGATAGCCGCAAGATTGAGGGGCTTGGCGATGCTGAGGTGTGTCGTACAGTGCCAACCTGATGCCGCTGTTTGCTGAGCCAAAACCACCGAGCAGGCACCCATTCGCAGAACGACCGTTTTGGCGAACCGTGCTGTTTGTGGCCGCGGCGACAACCGCGATTGCGGCGATGCGGCCCTGGATCGAGGTGCAGTTCATCAGTTTGTTCGGCGAACTCTCCGGCCCACCAGGATGGCAATCGTCAGCCGGGTTTACGTGCCTGTGCACGAGCGCCCTCGTGGCCGTCATGGCACTGGCCGAAACCAAGACCCTAAGCGCCCGCGAGGCAGTACGTCCGGCGAGCTTGCTGCTGGCGGTCGTGATGACGCTATCCGTGCTCCTGCACCTGGTGCGAGGCCCAGGCATGTTGCGCGGAGTAAGTGCTACATGGACGTTCAGCTTCTACGTCGGCGCCGCGATGTCGCTCACTGTGCTGGCCGCCTGCGCAGTGCGCTTCGCGGTGACGGTGCCGAGCAAGAGCAAGTAAGCCCGGGCTTGCGCGGCGCCCATCAGCAACGCCGCACACCTTGGGCACCAAAGCAACGCGATTACAATTCGTCCGGCCCACCCACGTAGCCAAGGAACGCACTCGCAACCACCACGTATGGGCTCGCGAGGTAGACATCACCCGGACCACTTCGGCCCGGGAAGTTGCGATTGATCGCCGACACGGTGACCTCGTCAGGCTCGAATGACACGCCCGGCCCGGCCTTGATGCACGCGCCGCAACTAGGGTCGATCAGCTCGACGCCGGCCCCTTCGAACAGCTGCACATAGCCCATTGTCTCGGCGTAGTCGCGGATGCGTTGGCTGCCGAATTGGATGTAGGTCTTGGCTTTCAGGCTGAGACCCTTATCGATGGCCTTGCGCACGACTTCGGCATACATGTCCATGTCGGCCTTCTTGCCGCCGGTGCACGAGCCGCCGTAGGCAATGTCGACGTGCACATTGCCCTTGTCCTTCTTGAATGCTTCGAGCGCGATGCCATTGCGCGGGTCGCCGGGCGTCGCCACCGTCGAGACAACCTGAGACAGGTCGATGTCGATCGTCTTGACGTAGCTCGCACCGTCGTCGGCTTTGACGATCTGGCTGCGCAGGTAGTCCTTGTCGGTGCCACGCAGCGCATGGATCTGTTCAACCACCACTTCGTCCGCTTCGATGATGCCGGTGAAGCCACCGGCTTCGACGGCCATGTTGGTCAGAGTCGAACGCTCGTCGAATGAAAACGCCATCGTGCCAGCACCGGCGAACTCAAGCACCTTGCCGATGCCGTCACCCGTCTTGAAGAACTCATCGCTCAGCAGATGCAGCATGACGTCCTTGCCACAGACGCCGCTCTGGAGTTCACCAGTCAGGTTGATGCGCACGGACTCCGGCACCTTGACGCGCACGTCCTTGGTGAACCAGCTGTTGGCCATGTCGGTCGAACCAACACCGAAGGCAAAGCAACCAATCGCGCCCGCCATGCAGGTATGGCTGTCCGTGCCGATCACAAGCTGGCCTGGCTCGGCAAGGTCTTCGATGACGATGTTGTGGCAGATGCCCTCCGAGCCAACCGTCTTGCCGTCGCGTTCGACTTCGCCGTAAAGGCGCACACCTTGGGTATCGGCAAACTTCTGTTGCACGGTCGCCAGGGATGCGGCCTGTTCCTTCAAGCCCATGTCGATGTGCTTCTGCGGCATCACCCTATCCAAGAACGTCAGGTGATCGCGGAACGCGAACACCGAGCTCGGGTCGTTGATCTTCGCGTCTTCTCCAAGCCCCATCTTGAACAGCGCCTCGGCCATCGGCGTCACGTACTCGTGGCTGAAGCGCACGTCGGTGCGCACAAACAACGCATCGCCCGGCTTGACCGCAGTCACCCCGAGCGCGCCAGTCTTGGCGTCCGCGATCGCGCGCTTGCTGATAATCTTCTCGCACAGCGTCATCGGTCGCGCCGCAGTCGTGGTTGCCGATGGCACCGTAGTGCCGGCAAGCCGCGCCTTGTTGTAGGCAAACAGACCGCCGTGCCGAACGATCTCGGCAGCGATCTCATCAAGGCCCTTGGTGAACTCTTCAATGGAGATCTCCTCGCCATTCTTGATGCGAGCGATCAACGTGAAGTCGGTCGACGTCAGGAGACCAATGTTCTGGCAGTTCTGGCCGTAGATCTTCTCGATGTTCTTGGCGATAACGAGCTGGATACCGGCCTTCAACTCGCTGAACGGCGCCGTTTCGCGCGAGCTGCCACAGCCCTTCGAAACGCCACTGACAATGACTGAGAACTTACCGTTCTTGACCGCATCCTTCTCGACGTTACCACCACGCAAACCAACCAAGCAGTAGCGCGCCAGCGTCTCATCGTAGTAGTAGCAAACCCAACCCGGCGTCAGTTCATCGGTCGAGATGTTGTCGACGAGCTTGCGGTTCTCGTCGTAGTCGAGCGGCACGCCGTCGTAGAGCTGTGCCTTGAGTTCTTTCTCATCCTCGGTGATGTAGAGAACACGACCGTCAAACTTCACTGTGCGTTCGCGCATAGGATTCCCCGAGCTTACGCACGCTCCAGGACCATGGCGATGCCTTGGCCACCGCCAATGCAAGCCGACGCGCAACCGAGCGCCTTGCCGGTTTCTTCCATCTCGCGAACGAGTGTCAGCAGCAAACGCGTGCCGGTTGCACCGAGCGGGTGGCCGAGCGCGACGGCGCCGCCATTGACGTTGCACTTATTGCGGTCGAGGCCCAGTTCCTTCTCACAGGCCAGGTATTGAGCCGAAAAAGCTTCGTTGATTTCGATCAGGTCCAAGTCGCCCACCTTGAGGTCGGCCCTTTTGCACGCGTGCTGGATCGCGGGAACGGGCCCGATGCCCATGATCTCAGGCTCGACACCAGCGAGCCCCCACGACTTGATGCGCGCCTTGACGGTCAAGCCGAGTTCCTTCGCTTGCTGCGCGGTCGTGATGACCAACATCGCCGCGCCATCCACAATGCCCGACGCGTTGCCGGCCGTGACCGTGCCTTCCTTACCAAATGCCGCACGCAACTTTTGCAGACCTTCGAGAGTCGTCTCCGGCTTGATATGGTCATCGCTATCGACAACGAACTCTTTGCGCCCCTTGGTCACCGTCAGCGGTGCAATCTCCGTGGCGAACTTGCCATCCTTGACGGCAGCGGCACCAAGTTGGTGACTGCGCAGTGCATATTCATCCTGCTCTTCGCGCGAGATGCCGACCTTCTTGGCGATGTTCTCGGCGGTCTGCGCCATGAAGAACTTGCAGTAAGGATCGTAGAGCGCCGCGAATAACAGGTCTTCGATCTTGGGCTCCATGCCGAGACGGAAGCCTTCGCGCGCACCGCGGATCACGTGCGGCACCTGGCTCATGTTTTCCATGCCGCCAGCAAGGCAGAGCTTCGATTCGCCAAGCATGATCGAGTGCGCGGCCGACACGACCGACTGGATACCCGAACCACACAAGCGATTTACCGTCAGTGCTGGCTTGTCGATCGGCACACCAGCCTTCAACGCAACATGGCGTGCGCCATAGATCGCATCGCTGCTGCTTTGCGCCGCGTTGCCGACAAACGTTTCATCGACCATCTCCGGCTTGACGCCCGCTCGCTCCATTGCCGCCTTGGCCGCATGGGCGCCGAGATCGATCGCCGAGACATTCTTGAACTTGCCAAACCCGGGGGTACCCGAGTACTCGGCCATGGCGGTACGGGCACCGCCGACAATCACCAAATCTGCTTGCATCGGCGGAGCATCGGCCATGAAGCGGGGTGACGCAAGTCTTGCCGCCGACAGCTGTGGGAAACCTCCTCTGGCCCTAAGGGAGAACCGCCGTAACATGCTGCAATCCGGAATTTCGTTCGTTTGTCCGTTCTGTCGTTGTTCCTGCTGACCGGCTGTGCCGAACTCACTTTCTACAGCGACGAGGAGCTCGAACCTTTGAGCGTGCAGGCCTACAAACAGGCAAGCTCAAAGTACCCAGAGGTCACAAAGGGTCGTGATTACGACATGGTCCAGGAGGTGGCGCGCCGAAGAGAAGGGTTGGGCGAAGAAGCCGAGCAAGTAGGTCAACCCCCGCAACGAAGCCCGCAGGGACACATCGTAGCGCTGACTGGCACAAACGCTGCAACGCACACCATCGGATCGTTCTAGGCGGACCGTTCCAAGTTCGCCTACTTCTCAGGCCGCCACGGCGTCACGCCCTTGTGC
>JAPYTD010000133.1 GCA_029936315.1 Planctomycetota bacterium
GGGCTCATCTGCCAGAAGTTGCACTGCCTGGCGCTGCCGACGAAACGCGCCAGCGTCAACGAACTCGCAGTGAGCAATGCAGGTGTCCAGTAGGCTCGGCTGAGTTTGCGGATACTGCGCCGTTGTCGATGCGAGCCGCGGCACTTGCTCCACACCGTGGATGACTTATCGGTCTAGCGGATCGGATGTGATCGAACCAGCCTCTGTGCGCAACAGATCCTTCGTGGTGTAATCACCAAAGTTGATCACGCCCGTTACGCCAACGGGTGAGCACTCATCGGTATGTGTTTGAGCCCCTACGGAAAACCAAATCATGAAGCGTCATCCTTGCCAATCCATCTTGACACTTGCTGCAACAGCATTTGCGATTCTCGGCTTCACGGCTACCTCGGCCAGCGCGCAAATCATCATCGACGACACCCTGCCCGTTTTGATCGCTGTGGGCAATCAAGGCTCGACGGGTCTCGCGATCGTTGCCTCCTACGACGCCAGCGGATCTGACAAGCTCGTGGTGGTCGTCTCAACCGAGCACGCATTCGGCACAAATGCCGGCATGTCGATCAATTCCGTTGAGTACAACGGCCAGGCCATGATCGAAGCGGTGCAGGAGAACACCCTCCCGGGCACAGCGGCGATCTACTACCTCGATAGCCCCGGTGCCGCCGGAGAGATCAGGATTTTCCAGGGTAACCAGAACGGGGGCCGGGCCACCGTCTACGCCCTGTCGAACATTGCACCCGGTGTTGGAGGTATCGGCCAGTCCATCACCAACATCGTGGATGTCACCACGACCTCACCCAACCAATTGGTGATCGCGTGCATCCTGGATGGAGGGCAGGCCGCCAACGGGAACAGTGCCGGCGCACCGACGGCCGTTTTGCCCCTGATTCAGGACCATAGTGGAACATGGGGAAACTCCTGGGCTGGACATGGGGCCGGCCATCAGTTCATTGCGTCGCCCGGCATCGCCACCTCGGCGTTCAACACCGCCGGCCCGAATCTGCTGCGGACCGTCGCAGTGGCCTTCAGTGACGGCTGCGTGCCGTGCAACAACGGTGCTTCGGCCTTCGTCATCAACCTCGGCGGCGGCACCCACGGCACGATGAGTTCGACGAGCTCCGGCAACCTTGGCTGCGATCTCAACTGGTCGGTTACCGGCGCGACTCCCAATGCGATTGGAGTGTTCGCGGCTGGCCTGGGGATCACTTCTGTTCCGTTGAGTGCCGTGCTCCCAGGCTGCCCCGGAACGATCCGCATCCCCAACCCAGCGTTCGCAACCGTCCCCACCGACGCGTTGGGCGCAGCCACGCTCAACCTGCCGATGCCGACGACCCAAGCGCTCTGCGGCCTGACGGTGACCGCCCAATACGCCGAACTCCAACTCGGCCCGTGCCTTTTGGCCCTGACGGACGCCATCGCGATCACCATTGGCAACTGACCTGCACGGCTACTCGATCAGCGTGCCGTTCTCGTAGATGACGCGCCGCTCGAACCGATTACGGCGGGACTAGTCGTAGACGTAGGCCATGCGATCCTTCTTGAGGATCGCGTAGTCAAGACCCTTCAAGATCTTCAACTCGGCGTGGTCGAGGTCGAGGCCGCGTACGATCGGCACGGTCATGACGAAGTACTTGCGCCCGGTCATCCTGTTGGGCGGGTGTAGGTGATGCAAACTGCGGCTCAAACCACCTACCCAAACAACCGGCTCTCTCACCCCTTCAGCCAGCCGTCGACCAGCAAGCCAGGCAGGAACACCGGCAACATGAAGAAGCCGAGCAACCCGATCGCCAAGCCAATCGTCTTGCCGACGATGAGACGTCGAGCCATCGAATGGGTGTCCATCATCTGATCGAGAACAGCGCTGCGGCGATCGAACACCAACGTCAGCAGCAGGGTCGTGAGCCAACTACCGCGGCAGGCCGCCAGCCCGGCGTCACGACATCGCGATCAGGATCAGGATCCCGGCGGTGAGGATGGCGCCTACCTGAGCCCACAACAGGATCCGGCCGCCAGCGACGAGCGTTGGACTGCTGCTGGGGACGGTCAAGAGGAGCGACACCGTTACTACCGACAAGAGTATCGAACCGATCAACGATCCCATGATCGCCTCCCCCCGGGGGATCCTCGCGAATGCGCCAGTGCCTATGAAGCCCATCAACGCCAGGTAGGCGACCACGACGAGAAACACGCATCCCCAAACGACATGAATCTTCTCCCGATATAGTTGTTCGTCCATGTTCATCGACCTTGTGTCGGTAGCCATCGTTGCCTGAGGCAGTAGCAGCATCAAGCAGCAGACCGAATAAGCCAAACCGACGCCACTTCGCGACCTCTCCCTCGCCTCTGTCACACCACGTACCAGGCGTTGATCGTCGCGGGATTCGCAGCAGCGAGCCAACACCATGGTGGCAAGGCAGCCAGTTGCTTTACACGGTCGTGGCTATGCACCAATACCCGTCAAGGCCCGGAGGCCGTACTGCTCATCCGCCCTTATTGCCCGTCGGCTGCGCCGTCGACCCGGATTGCCGCTGCCAGAGATATTTGAAGGCACGACGAACCTCCCTCTTGTGGACCTTCTTCACCTCCGAGAGCCACGCAGAGAATCCGAGCCTGCGAAGATCGCTCACGTCCATCTTGATCGAGATGTCCGGCAGGACCCCGACGTCCTGGAAACTCTTGCCGCGGGTCGAGAGCACGGACTTCGATCCGAATTTCAGGGTGGAACCATCGGGACCCTCGACCACCTCGATCCCGGCATCGACGCCGAGGGTCGGCGCACCGACGACGAGGGCGCCAGCGTGGCTCTGCAAGACTCGCGCGAGGTGCTCAGCCGCGCTGGCCGTATCGGCATTCACCAGCACAACCAAGGGCCTGTGCTCCACGTCCGAACGGGGGCGCCAGATCGTCTCGTGGAACAACGTGTTGGTGAAGGTCAGCAGCGGGCCCAGGAGCGAGTGCTGCGTTCGCTGCTGCGTGTAGATCTGGGCTGGCTCGGCCAAAAAACAGTGGGCGACGCACATGGCCAGTGTCATGGCGCCCCCTCCATTGCCCTGGAGGTCGAGGATGATGCCGTCCGAGGTCAAGGCTTTGGCGAGAACGCGGTTCCACTCGGCTACGAAAGCCTCACTCGTTGCCACCCCGAGTCGCCGGGGGCTCAGGCTCTTCAGTTTGATCCACGCAATCTGCTTGTCCGTGCCTTCGAGTTTGACCTCGTTCAAGGTGAGTATCCCCGGTCGCAGTTTGGCGCCTGCTTTCGCCGCGGACTCAGCCTGGTCCAACTTCTTCTTGGGCTTGCCCTTCGTCGACCCCGGGGCGCTGCCGGATCTCTCCGGCCGATGCAGGGTGTGATGAGTGCGCTGCCCGTCGGACCATCGGAGTTCCAGGTCTACGGGGCTCCCCGGGGGGCCTCGGTACATGATCGAGTTCAGCGGCACGGCGAACGGGAACCCCTCGATTCTGACAATCTCGGGGTAGCGCGCGTCTGGCCCCGTGAGGTTGGCGGGTACGAAGGGCTCATGACCCACTGGCCACCGCTCGACGTAGGCCTTCCGTCCCCATCTCCGGACTTTCAATCCAGGGGTTAGCTGTGCGAGAGACGTTGCGGCGACTCCATCTACCCGCCAGTTCTCATCGGGGATGCGGAGCGAAACGTGAGGGTCATCGAGTTCGCTCAGAAGCCCCGCCAGAACGTGGTAGAAGTCGCTGGGGCCCTCTGCGAGCGCGATGCTGACCTGGTATTTGTCGTGCAGCTCCGACCAATCGGCGTCAAGGCGTCCGAGATAGGGATAGCGCTCGTCGATGGCCTGCCAATACAGCTCGAAGGTCTCGAGGCGGAGCCTGTCCTCAGCGGGCAAGTGATCAAACAGGTTCGTACATCCCACGCACCAAACCACGGACAACAGGGCCAGGATCAGCTTCATGACGTGCTCACTGTAACGTGACCTACTTCGAAACCGGACCCTTAGTAAAGGTGAGCCGTCGGTGTCGGGGCATAGGTCATTCAAACTGCGGCTCAGACCACCTACCCAACCAACCGACTCTCTCACCCCAACACCTGACCGTCAACCAGCAAGCCGACACGCCTCTGCCCCAGGCACTCCTCCCGGAATCCCCGCCGACAGCCACACCGCGCCCCCACTGCGACCTCCCACACCGTCACAGCCTCACCCCATCACGCCCCAAACCACTCTTGCTCACCACCAGGCGGCGCCGGTGCCAACTCTGGCACATCGTTCGGCAGCCCCATCGCCCGCAACACCCGCTCAATCGAGTCCGGATCCTGGATCGCTGCCAGTAGCCGGCGGATACCACCGCAGCGCGGACACGTCAGCACGTCCACGCCGAACGCACGCCGCAGCAACGAAGCCCACGTGCGTCGGGCCGTCTCGCCACGTCTTCTTCAGCGAACGAGCCGAGATTCGCAGGCCGCGATGGTCTACCCTTGCGGTCCTCTCGAACCTGTAAGGATGGAATGGCTGAAAATCGCGGCGTTGCCTATCTCGGTCCCGGTGAAGTTGCCCTGCACGACATCGACTTCCCCAAACTCGAACTCGACGAACAGAAGCGCAAGTGTGAACACGGCGTCATTCTGAAGATCGTCACGACCAACATCTGTGGTTCGGACCAACACATGGTCCGTGGCCGCACCACCGCCCCCGAGGGCCTGATCCTCGGCCACGAGATCACCGGCGAGGTCATCGAGATCGGCCGCGACGTCGAGTGCCTCAGCAAAGGCGACATCGTCAGCGTCCCGTTCAACATCGCCTGCGGTCGCTGCCGCAATTGCAAGGCCGGCAAGACCGGCATCTGCCTGCGCGTCAACCCAGCACGACCGGGCGCCGCGTACGGCTATGTCGACATGGGCGGTTGGATCGGCGGCCAGGCCGAGTACGTGATGGTGCCTTACGCCGACTTCAACCTGCTGAAGTTCCCGGACCGCGACCAGGCAATGGCGAAGATCAAGGACCTCACCTGCCTGTCCGACATCCTGCCCACCGGATACCACGGCGCTTACACTGCGGGCGTTGGCCCCGGCAGCACGGTCTACATCGCGGGCGCTGGTCCCGTCGGCCTCGCCTCCGCGGCCGCCAGCCAACTTCTGGGTGCGGCAGTCGTCATCGTCGGCGACCTGATCCCCGAGCGCCTCGCCCAGGCCCGGAGCTTCGGCTGCGAGACCGTCGACGTCAGCAAGGACGCCAGCGTCGCCGACCAGATCGACCAGATCCTCGGCGAACCCGAAGTCGACTCGGCAGTCGACTGTGTCGGCTTTGAAGCCCGCGGCCACGCCGGCAAGGCCGGCACCGAAGTTCCCGCTGAAGTGCTCAACACCGTGATGACGGTGGTGCGCGCCGGTGGCGACATCGGCATCCCCGGTCTCTACGTCACCGAAGACCCCGGCGCCGTCGACGAAGCTGCGAAGTTAGGCAACCTATCGATACGCATCGGCCTGGGCTGGGCCAAGAGCTGCCGCTTCATTACCGGCCAATGCCCAGTGATGACCTACAACCGGCAGCTGATGATGGCAATCCTGCACGACAGGATTCAAATCGCCAAAGCCACCAACGTGACGATGATCAGCCTGGACGACGCCGCCCAGGGCTACAAGGATTTCGACCAGGGTGCCGCCAAGAAGTTTGTGATCGATCCGCACAACATGGTTTCCTGACCAATCACCGCGCGACATACGCGTTCGCGCGGTCGTGCCACCGCAGCAGGTGTCTGTTGGATCTGATCCACAGAGCATTCGGCTCGGCGTCTGCGGGCAATGCGAAGACCCCATCGATTCAAGGCGTCTGCAACCACCCCTGCTCGCCAGGAGTTGCTGCTCCAAGTCCGAGCGGGGAAACCAGCTCACCTCTTGGAAAGTGATCCTGTTGGTTGTCAGCAGCAGCCACAGCGTGGCTTACGCCGCCGCCAGGCCCACCAACACTGCCTCAGTACATGCAACTGGGGCGGCCACAGCGGGCCGCCCCAGTCGCATTGGGTCTAGATCCTAGGGATCAGAAGACCAGCGTGAACATCAGGTCCAAGCTCGTGTCCTCGGTATCCGCGAGGTCCGTGGTGACCTGACGAATCTGAAGCTGAGTCTTCAGGTTGTGCGCAGCGTAGTACGCGTTCGCGCCGACCAGAACTTCCGTGGTCTCTTCGTCGCCGGCTGACTCTTGGTCAAGCGTCGAGAAGCGAACAACGAAGCCCGGCTGCATGCTGCCGTTCTTGGCAAGCGTGTACGAGCCTTGCACGTAGAGACCGGTGTCCGACGTATCGCCAGCATCCGCGTCCCTGGTCCAGAGCTCAGCCTGGACAGCCATGCCGTTGCCGGCCTTGAAGCCACCGAAGGCGTTGATCGTCATGAAGTCGTCGGCGACGGCGTTGTCCTGCGTCACGGTCACACCAGCGATCCAACTCGAAGCGCCGGAGCGGGCGAGGTCACCTTCCGACCAGGCTTCGCTGTTGCCACTGTTGCCAAAGCTGGCACCGACCGTGAAGGACATGTCCGTCCCGTCGTTGGCTTGCGCATCGCCGGCAGCTGTGCCGTTGTTCATCACGCCAGCGTGCCAGCTAAACTGACCTTGGCCGCCCGTGACGAGAGCGCCAGTCGCACGGCCACCAGCAAAGTTGCCGGTCGCGATCGAACGGGACACCGTCTCAAAGTCGGTGTCGTTGGCACTCGTATCGGCCGAAAGGCCCGAGCGCATCTT
>JAPYTD010000038.1 GCA_029936315.1 Planctomycetota bacterium
CGTCAACGGCATGCTTGCGTTGTCACCACTGCCGAACGCAGCGACGGAACCCACAGACACCAGATTGGTGCCGAGCGTTAGCGATGGGCTAATCGCCAGCAACTCCACAGTCAACGGCGCCGCCGCCATACCAACGTTGTCGATCGACACGACCACTTCGCCAGTCTCGCCAGGCTCGACCACGAAGTTACCGTTGCCGCCAACAGCCTCGGTCACGGTCATCGCGTCCACCACAAACGCAGAACCGGCCGTCAGCGCCGCCTTGCGGAACATGCGCTGGTGACGCCGGGCGATGGTTTCGATCGTTGGTCCAACCGGCCAGAAGCCGCCTTCGTTGGCGCGGCCGAGTTCTGCAGTCCACGAGAACGAACCGCGCGCGGCGTGATGGTGATCCACCGACGTTCCCGACGAAATGTAGAGCAGTGTGCCCCAGCGACCGTGCTGGATGCCGTTCTCAGCAACCATGAAGGCGCCGAGCACGTTGTAGGCAGCGACGTTTGCCGGATCGCCAGTCTGGTAGGCCCACGGGCGCAACAACACATCGGTGTAGCTGTGCGAACTGAACACCTGCACAAACTGACGCGACGCTGAGAATGCTTCGACCACGGCAATCTCCGGCTCGGAGAACGGTCCGGTGCCACGATACGTTTCACTATTCGGCGACGACGAACTGCCGCCGTTGGGCGCATTCCAAAACGTCGAGTAGTTGCGGTTGAGGTCAACCCCAAAGGAGCCACTGCCGTTGTTGCGGCGATTCTTGCGCCACAGGCCACCACCGTTCGGGTTGTTGATGCGATTGAACTCATAGCCATCCGGATTGACGCAGGGCACGAAGTAGAGCTCGCGTTCGTCGATCAAGAAGGTCGCCTCGGGGTCGATACCGTAGCCATCGAGTAGCTCATCCATGAACAACAGCGTCGTCGACAACGACAACGGTTCACGGGCATGGTGCAACGCGTCGTAGTAGACCTCCGGCTCGTTCTCATCGACACCAACGTTGTCGCTGATCTTCACCATCCACAATTCGCGCCCTTCAATCGACTGACCGATGCTGACTCGCTGCGAGCACAGCTGCGGATAGTTCGTATGGAAGGCGTCGAGGATCGCTTCCATCTGCGCCAACGTATAGTGGCCACCCATCGCACCCTGCCCAATCGGCGGCGTCAGCGTGTCTTCCCCGCTCAGCGGAAACTGCGCCACGGCAGCCGCGTGGGCTGCATTCAAATCTGCCACGCGCACGATGTGCTGCAAGTTTGCAGCGCGCAAGCGCTGCACGTCACCCGGCCGACCGATCACTTCGACCCGACGCTGCGCCAACAGCGGGGCCCGGCACCCGGCCAGGTCGAGGTCCATCGCCATCAACTGCTGCATCTGGGCCGGACCCGTCACGCGCACCTCGATCAACGAACGGATGATCCGGCCACTACTTGGCGTTTGCGCGGCACCACTGTCTGGCGTTTGCGCGGCACCACTGTCTGGCGTTTGCGCGGCACCACTGTCTGGCGTTTGCGCGGCACACGGAACAGCCATGCCCGATGTCAGGGCAGTGACAAGAACAAGAGCATTGCAGAAGATCGGGAGATGCATGGCTGATGCAATCTAGCGGGAGAAGTCGTTCGTGGAGGCCATACAGTGGTCACACCAATGAAACGCCTTGCCCCGGTGTTGCTCTTGACCGCGTGCCACATGGCACCGATTCCCTATGCGCCAGCTGCCGGCACGGCAAATGCGCCGCCGAGAATTGACCGTGATCGCGTCGGCATCGTGCTCATCGACGCGCAACCGGCGTTCTGGAGTTCGATGCATGGCGAGTCCGAACCGATCTTGCAACGCATCGAGCAACTGTTGATCCATGCAACCATCACGCAGACCCCCATCGTCGCCACGTTCGAAGTGCCGACCGCGCGCAACGGCGAGTTGCCGGACCGGTTGCAGGAGGTCTGGCCAAAGCACGGCCATCGGCATGAGAAGCGAACGTTTGACTGCTGTCGCGAACCAGCAATCGCCGCGACTCTGCGTGCGATGGGCGTCGCCCAGGTGGTCGTCGCCGGCGCCGAGACGGACGTTTGTGTACTGCAATCCTGTCTAGGGTTGCGGCAACTCGGCTTCGAAGTGTTCTTGCTAGAGGACTGTGTGTTCTCCAACGAACGCAACGTACAGCCCGCGCTCGATCGCATGCACATGGCTGGCATCATTCCGACTACGTACAAGGCCTACTTCTACGAAATGGAGCAAACAGTCGACAGGAGATCGCGCCCTTCAGAATGGGGGGCACGCTTGAAACAAGTGCGCAAACGCTTCCGGTCACCCTACGGACTCGTGCCGTCCACTACCGCTGGTGAAGAGTGATCGGAAACGCTGGGTAACACGCAAACACGCCCAAGATCCAAAGGAGACATCATGCGCACCTATCGATCGATCGCCGTCGCATCCGTATTTACCCTCGCTCCGCTGTGCCTCACTGCACAGGGGTCCACTGCACAGGGGTCCACGACTGAGCAGCGCCATGAGCAGCCCGGCGGACTGGCTGTCCGTATCGTGCACGACCAACCGGGTGCTGCGACCGCGAAGATGACCGTGTGGATCAGCTACCCGCACCGCAACGGGGACCTGCACGACCATCAACAGTACCTCGAAGACCTCGCCACACGTTTCCGGGACCGAGGAATCGCGATCGCCATCGCTCTTCCGGAAGACGACGCCAAGGCCGTCGCCGCCAAGAAGCCACGACTGGTGGTGGCCGCGGCGACCGAAGAAGGCACGCTCGACAACATCCGGGGCATGTCCTTCGTGCTCACGCAAGGGACCAGCGGCGAAGCAATCGTGGTGATGCGTTCGCTCGACACCGCCGTCGACACGATTGAGAAGTGCCTGAAGGACGCGTTCAACCACCAGGCGCACCAGAAGGCAGAACGGGCACTGGCAAGCCTGTGGCGCGATGTTGGCGATGGTGGCGAGTTTGATGTGGCGGTCACGCAAGCCCTCGCCACGTGGCCGCGCTCTGGCCGAGCGCGCGCCTGCGCCGTGCTCAACGAATGGTGGTGCAAGGGTGACCTTCTTGCTGCCCAGAAGGCGATTGACGACGGCATCAAAGCGCTGAGCAACGAAGCTGTACCGATGGCGGAGTTCGTGGACCTCGTACTGCGCGGCGATCGTTCGGATCCAAAGGTGGCGCAGCAGCTGGCGATGGCCATGGCACCCGCCGCCGCTGGCGCGCCAAGAGGAACGTTCATGCAACTCGTCAACCTTCGCGCGCTATTGCGAGCTGGGCAGGATCGCGTCGCAGGTCGTATCGTTGCCACTCTGCCGAAACGCGTCGGTGGCAACGCCAGCAATCAGTTGATCTTCGCAGAGACCCTGATGGACAGCAGCACGCCGGCGGCGTTTCGCGACCTCGCAGAACGCATGATCCAGAATGCCGAGTCCAATGGCGGCAACCGCCAATGGGTTTATGCCGCTCGGCACAAAGTGCTGAAGCGTTGCGGCGACAATGAGGCCGCCGAAAAGATGATGGATGAATACCGCGCCAGGAACCTAGGCACCGGCCTCAACAACGACGCGTGGTATCTGATCGTGCAGCCGCAATCGATGGGACGATTCAACACCTTCGCGCTGGCCCAATGCGAGCAGATGCTGCGCGTCGAGAAACCCGACTTCGTCAGCATGGACACGATCGCACTCGCGCACTTCGTCAACGGCAAGGTCGACAAAGCGATAGAGATACAGACGACCGCGGCACAACAGAGCCAGAACGATCCGATCTATGTCGCCCGCCTTCGCCGCTACAAGGAGACCAAGGAAGCGATGGACGAGCGCCAAGAGAAGCAGGCCCGAAAGAAGAAGACCCCGAAGTAGAAGACCCAGAACTAGCTGCTACTCAGACGCCGGCACCAAGCGATAGATCTTGCCCTTCTTGCCGATATAGACCGTCATCAGCAATTCGCCATCCGGTTCTTCCGCGTAGCTCGACGGCGGGAACGGCGTAGACTTCATCTTGACGACTTCGTGGTTGCCGTCTTTGCCCTCGCGGCACGCCCACGCGCGCTTGGTGATGAAGTCCGAGTAGACAAAGAAGCCTTGCAGGCCTGGGATCTTCTTGCCGCGGTAGACGTGGCCGCCGGTGACCGACAGGCCATGTTTGTGGGTGTAGCTCGCAATCGGCAGGATGTGGCCTGCGGGAGTCGGCAACTTGCTGCGGCGCTTACCGAACTCCTCGTGCGCCTCGAAGCTGTTCCAGCCATAGAAGCCACCCTTGTCAATGCGCACGACTTCCTCAAGGCGGTTCTGACCAACCTCCCCCGCCCACAACTCGCCAGTCTCGCGATCGAACGCCATGCGCCACAGGTTGCGAATGCCGTAGCACCAGATCTCGCCGCGCGCCTCCTCCTTGCCGACGAACGGGTTGTCCTTGGGGATCGCGTAGGGCTCATCCTGGCTCGCATTCTTGACGTCGATGCGCAACACCTTGCCGAGCAGCATCGCCAGGCTCTCGGCGTTGCCGTATGGGTCATTGGCGGCCCCACCATCGCCAAACGTGATGTAGAGCATGCCGTCCGGACCGAACAGAATCGTGCCGCCGTTGTGGTTGCCCCAAGGTTGGAACACCTCCATCACGCGCAATTCACTCGACAAATCGACCGTCTGCTTACCACCAGACTCGGTCACGGTGTAGCGCGCGATGATCGACTGGCGGTTGCTCTTGCGCGAGCCGCGCGCCATCGCACCCTTGCGGGGCTCGATCTGCTCGGACCAGTAGGTCCAAACGTAGTGGTTGTTGGCGTAGTCCGGATCAAACTGGAAGCCGAGCAGCCCCTCCTCCCAGTTCTTGGTCAGCACCTGCTCACTGAGATCGAGGAACACTTCGCGGTCGGACTTGGCACCGTCGCGCGGAACGCGATAGATGAAGCCCGGCTGGCAGACGACATAGGCCGAGTCCGGATCGGATTCGTGGAAGGCGACGAACAACGGTTGCTTGAACGACTTCTGGCCAGGGAACGCATCTTCGTAGGCGATCGCGGGACCGTCCTTGAGTTCGCGGGCAGAGTCCTCGCCTTCCTGCGCATGGCAGGGCAACGCCACGAGAACGGAGATCAGAACGAACGAGAAGCGGCGGAAGAACAAAGGCATTGTTGGTGCTCAGCGAGCAGATGAGTCCGGCAGCACTGGCTACGCGGCCTGCTGTAGATAGGAGGCGTCTGTTTCGGGCAAATGCGCGCGATACGCAAGTCCGACGAGCGACGGACCGTGCAACGAGCCGAACATGATGCAAGCTGCGAGACAGGTTTCGGCACAGGCAATCCTCATTTCTCACTACCGATCGGCGAGCCTGGTGGCGATTTCAGTTTGGGAGCACGTGCTGGCTCACGATCGCGCCGTTCGAGGAATGCACTGATACGTCGCGCCAGGGCCATGAAGTGCGCGTGCGGCAAGACCTCGAGGTCGGACAATGCTCTCTCCGTATTAGTGCGTGCGATGTGGGCCAAGTATTCCTCGGCCAGGCCACGCACGTTAGCCGGTGCGCTGGTGTTGCCAGCAAGATCGATCAATCGGTCAACAAGCACGACCTGCACGGCGCGTTGCAGCCGCAGCAGTTCGCTGTTGGGCGCACGCTTGTCGGGGAACACCGTGCGGACCAACTCATAGAGCACGGTGACAAACGACACGCCCTGGCCGTCGCCGCGGTTTTCGAGTCGCGCCGCCCGCTCGGCGTTGAGCAACCCGGCCATGGTCATGTCCGCCGCGATCGACGCCATGGCAAGCGGATCCAACAACTGGCCGGTGCTGCGCGGAAAGCGCTCTGATGTGCTCGGGTGGCCCGGCGGCTTTGGTGGAATACGCTTCACGATCCGCGGATCCAACTGCAGGAACTCAGGCTTCAAGGTGCCGAGCACCATCGCCAACGCGCGCCGTTGTTGTTGCTCGGGGATTGGCGCAATCGGCAACTGGCCGTCACCCTTGACCGCGTGCCGGAAGTCGACTCCGCCAATCAACTTGATCGCCGCTTCGAGTTGGAAGCGGTGATGAAGATACAATGGCACGAGGGTGTCCTCGAGCGTGGCGAGGGTGGCACCGGGCCGCAGCGCATCAATACCAAACTTGCGCAAGCCGATCGCACGCACGCGCAGTTCCAGCTCAAGTTGGGCCAACGGATCGTCACCGTTATCCCACAGACTGGCGCGCGGGTGGCCGGTGGCCGCCGAACGCGCGTCCTGGTCGGTCAAGAACGTGAAGCCCTTGCGCAATCCGACGCGCACAATGCGATCGAGCTCAGCCGCTTCATCCGCGCCCTCATGCAACTGCGTATAGCCGTAGACGATCGCCCACTTGTCGTACTCGCCAATACCCACGTCGTAGGCATTCGAGAAGTCGAGCTTGCCGCCAACGATGCCGACCAAAGGCGCCGGGTAGTCCATGACCGACTCGCGCCCATAGGTGCTCGCAGCGAAGTTGTGTGACAGCCCGAGCGTGTGACCGACCTCGTGCGCCGCCAACTGCCGGATGCGCATCAGCGCGACCTTCTGCGCCAGCTCATCGTCACCGGGCATCAGGTAGCCGGCACTCGGCGACATCGCCGCCGCGCACGCGCCGTTCTCTGAGTAAGGCGCCTGCAGACCAATGAACTTCATGTGGTCCTGACGCACACGCAGCGAACCGAGCAGTACGTTGCCTTTGATGATCTCGCCGGTGCGTGGATCCCTGATGCTCGCGCCGTAGGACCAACCTCGGGTGCGACGGTGCACCCAGTGAATCATGTTGTAGCGCACGTCCATCGGGTCAGCGTCTTCGGGCAAGATCTCGACCTGGAACGCATCGCGGAAACCCGCCGCGGCGAACGCCTCCGCCCACCACATCGCGCCTTCCTTCAGCGCCGAACGCACCGGCTCCGGGGTGCCGGGATCGATGTAGTAGACGATCGGTTTGATCGGCTCACTGAGCGGTTGTTCGGGGTCCTTCTTCTCAAGACGGTGCCGCGCGATCAGGTGCCGATGCATCGACTCGCCAATCGGCGCCGCGTAGTCCTGAAACTGCGGCCCGGAGAAACCAATGCGCGGGTCAAAGGCACGCGGCTTGTAGTTGGCATCCGGCAGTCGGATGAAGCTGTGGTGCTGGCGCAGCGACACGGCCTGCGAGTTGGCCGTCCTGCCGACTTCCCGATTTGGCTTCGAACTCGTGAACGTCAGCAACACTTCGACTTCCGAGTTATCGGGGAACGCCTTGGTTCGCGCGAGCCACAGCGCACTGCGCTCCTTGTCGACTTTGTAGCTACTGCCCGAACCACCGAGTTTGCGCGCCGCGTTGGTAGCATCGCGAATGAAGAACGCGGTCGCATCCACCAAGACTGCGCCGCCCGTCTCAGCCTTGACTGGTAGCGAACCAATCACCGACGGCGCAAACGACTCGGCGACTGCCAGACGTTCGCGCGCATTGTCGGACAACGCGCGGAAGCGAAGGTTCTTGGCCATGACCAGAACCTTCTGGCCCGCGCGACGAAACTCGATCACGTGCTGCGGACCAAGCGAGCCGCGATCAAGGCCAATCGGATTGGAGCCAAGGCCGGACGCCTGCGCGGTCGCGTAGAGCAGTTCTTCGCCGAAGCGCGACAACTGCAAGTAGACGCGGTCGGTTTTCTTGTCGACGTGCATGTCGACGAAGCCGGGCAAGTGCTGCATATCCTTGGTGAAAGCAGCGATGTCCTTCTGCTTGGCTGGGTTGTCGTTGCCCTTGCTCGCCTCGCCCTGGCTACCTGTAGCCGCATCCGATGTCTGCGCCGGCAGAGTGTCGGCCAACGGGAAGGAGAGGAAGCACGCAAGGAACAGGCAACGCATACGCAAACGCATATCCGTCGTAGGGCCCATGCGAAATGGGAATCGGGCTCGCGCCCAAAACGTGACGCACCCAGGCACAATCCCACCCTCTGCACGGCAACTAGCTTGGTCGCGCGTGCGTTTGGCGGCAGAATTGGGGCATGCCGCGCCATGTATCCGCGTATCTGTTCGGTGCCTTCTGTGCCACCGTCCTGCAAACCACTCCGCTCTCGGCGCAAGACGTCGCCTGGTGGGGCAAGGAGTTTGATGCCGCATTGACTGCGGCCAAGGACAAGCCTTCTGAGATGGTGTTGCTCTACTGCTGGGAGGACAGCGACACATGCTCTGCGATGTTCAGCGGCACGATGTCCGACAAGAAGGTCGCGACGAAGCTCGGCGACTTCATTTGCATGGGCGCGAAGAACGACGATGCCGGACGAGCCGTGTGGGAACGCTACAAGGTCAATTCCGTGCCGATCGTCTTGTTCATCAACCCACAAGGTGCCGTCGTCGACGTGCTACCGGGCTACGTGACGACTGAACAGTTCTTGCTCGACCTGGGTCGTGTGCAAGCGGGCCAGGGCACCATCCCAGCGTTGCGCGAACACCTCGCGGCGAAGCCAAAGGACGTTAAGTCTGCGCAAGTGCTCGTGCAGAAGCTGCGCGCGCTGCAGGACATCTTGGGTTCACACGAAGTCATCGACGCGATGATCAAAGTCGACCCGAAGGGCAAGAGCGAAGCGGTTGCGGAAGGAATGCTGTGGAAGATCAGCGACGAAACGTTCGTCGCCGGCGTTGCCCCGAAGGACTACGACCTCTCAAAGCTGCGCGTGTTCTTGAAGACCGCGCGTCACAAGCGCATCAAGTTCCTCGGCAACGACCAGCTGGCGACGGCACACTACCTGCGCCAAGACCTCAAGGCATCTGCCTCGTACGCGATGAAGGCTTGGAAGAACATCCCGGATGACCAGGTCATTGAATGGGGCCAACGCATGTGTGGCATCGCCTATCGCCGCTGGAAGGATTTCGATAAGTCGAACAAGGCGACGCTGAAGAACGCGTTGACGATCAGTAAGAAGACGTTGGCCGCGGTGCAGAAGCTGCAAAAGAAGCAACCGGACAAAGTGTTCTTGGGCAACGCGATGTTCTTGCACGCCGCCATCCTGTTGGTCAACAAGAAGCGCAAGAACGCGCTCGACCTGATGGATAAGGCGATCAAGACCGACCCCAACAACGAGAACCTCAAGACCTGGAAGAAGCGCTGGGTGTCCGGCGAGAAGTAGAAGTAGACGGTGGCGAAGGGTGCGATTCTGTGCCTGGCACCGTACTGGCAGTCTTAGTTGAGGAGGGGGCGCAGGCGCATGGCCTTAACGTGACGAAGTAGGCACAATCACCTGCATGTTGCGATTGCTCGTGTTGGCCCTGACATGCACCGCCGCCGCGCAAGAGCCACTGCGCTTTTCGCGTGAGCACAGCGACTACGGATTACCGAACGCGAACGCCATTTGGCTGCCCTACAGCAGTAATGCAGATCATTGCTGCAATCAGATATGGCGCGCCATGTACCTGGCGGAGTGCGTCCCGCGTGACGTCGGCGGTGCGTTGCCGCAAGAACACAGCGAGCCGGCGGAGTTCTTCGTTCCTGGCTGGTACTTCACGAAACGCCAAGGAGTCGAACGAGACCGACACTTGTTTGGCGGCGACGGGCGCCAGATGCCAGTCGAAGGATTTGCGCGTGCGAACAGCAAGCAACTATTGGTATGGCTGCAACAAGTCGACGGTGACGTGCTGCGCGAGCTCAAAACCCGTCCGCGAGCGGCTGTCTGGTTCCAACACGATTTGCTGCGGCTGGCGCGTCGCTTGTTAGACACCAAGCAGAATCCAGAACTCATCGAACCACTACTTCACTGCGCACACCGAGTCGCGCTGCCGAAGTCCGTCCTACAGAGCGACGCTGTGCGAACCGCGTCTGCCAGGGATGTAGCAGCGCAACTCAAGAACTTCGACCTGGCGAAGAGTGTCGAGGTGCAGAGGCGTTCGAGCCGTCTGTTTGATGCTGAATACGTGCAGCTGTGGTCGAGCATCTACCTGACTAGCCCCGGCCAAGATCGCAAGGCGATCGCAGCATGGCTAGCTAGCGGCAAGGGGCGCGCGCCGCTCGCGATGCATTCGACGGCGTTGCTCCTCCAGGGCATTGTTGCCGTAGACGACGCGGGCGCACCTTGCGCAACCGATCTGGTTATCGAGGCTCGCACGCAGCGTCTCAGCAATCGCGAACCTCTAGCATTCGACAACCCAACCACTACGAGGGATGGCGTCGATTTCGCGATGTGGTCGCTGCCACGCACGGCAGTGAGAGACATGGATGCGGCAACGACCGCAGTGCCGTTCGCAGCGTTCCGCAGCATCGACATGAATAGCCAGGAGCTGTTCCGCGATTACGGTTCGCTCAAGCACACCACGTACGCGGCGCAATGTGCGTTGTGCCATCGGCGTAGTAACACACCCGATTCGGCCATCGCTGGTTTCAGTGCGCTGCGGCTATCGAGCAAACCTCGAGTGGCAATGGCCGCTGAGCGCAAGCGGCAGGCCGAGGGCGAGATGTTGCGCTTCTTGGACAAGCTGCGCAGCAAGTAGCGGGAAGAGCATGATTCGGTGCCTGGCACCGTATTGGCAGTCTTAGTCGAGCAGGATGTGGGGGGTGCTGGTGGCTTGGCAGTGGCTGCGGAGGTGCTGGAGGATGGCGCGGTTGGGGGTGCTCCATTGCAGGAGCGTGTCGCCGGGTTGGGCTTGGTTTAGGAGAGAGTGCAGGTCGGGGCGTGGCTTGTGGGTGCCGGTCATCAGCGCGGTAAAGGCGCCTAGGAAGGCTCCGAGGAGGAAGCCTAGGGGGATCGCGATCGAGGCCAGGCCGCCGAACATGTCGAAGGCGAGGGAGAGCACGGCGTGGATGATGGCGCCGACTACGGCGCCGGTTGCGATGGCGAGAAGCAGGCCGCGGAGCCACCGGGTGGCGTGCGGATCGCGGATGTCGCGGACCAGGCTGAAGAGATGGTGGCGGTCGCACGCTTCTGGGTAGCGGCGCAGCGTCGCTTGCTCGGCGGCGGCTCGAACGGATAGCTCGGACCCAAGGGACTCCTTGAGTCCCCCGCTCCCAAGGGACTCCTTGAGTCCCCCGCAGTCGAAGAAGTCATCGAGTTCCTGGCCCTGGCGGAGGAGTGCGAACAGGGCGCTCATCGGGGGCGACTCAGGCCTGCGCTTTGCACTTGGCCATCGATAGCAGGCGCATGGTCGTGACCACCAGGCCGACGCCGAGCGCCGAGCCGACGACAGGCAAAAGCCAACGACTGCCGCTGACCCATTGTGGTGTGGCTTCGCCGTTGTAGCGACTTGTGCCATGCACGTAGCCGGCGACGCTAAGCCAAACAACCATGACGGCGAGAGAGCCGCTGATCAGCCAGATCATCTTCTTGGTGAGCGCGGCGTCGATGCGCGGGAGCACGGCACTACCGCGCAGTTCGACCACCAACCACGAGGCGGTGCCGAGCAGCACGAGCGTGTCGATGCCGACGGTTGCCCCCATCGCGTGGCCCATGACGAGTTGCGTGCCGTGGATCAGCGTGTTCAATGGCGGGATCGAGATCACGATCGACGTGAACAACATGAAAATGGTCCACCACTTGGCCATGCCGAGCCATCCGCCGCGACCGCAGAACGGCATCGAGCCCTGGCGCGTCTTGAGCATCTTGCCCATGTCGAGCATCAACTTGACCAGGATGATGACTTCGGCCATCGACACCACGAACGCCACCCACTTGACGACGTCCGTCTGCGGCAGATGGTAGGTGTGGTGCACGAAGTTAGTGAAGCTGTTGAGACAGCCGACACCAAACAACCAGAACGCCACGGGCGACTGGGCGTACTTCTTGTTGCCGGACAACCGTTCGCCGACGTAGGTCAGCGAGCCATACATCATGAAGTTGAACGATCCGACCAGCGTGCCGCACGACTTCCACTGCACCTGCAGGTCCTTGATCGGGCTCTCGAACACCGAGTCCAGCAGGTACGCGTGCCCTTCGACAAACGTGTACATGAAGAACAACGAACCGACCGTCCAGAACCAGACGTAGATCGGTTGCTCCCAAAATCCGTGGCGCAAGCGCCGCAGCAGGTTCCAGGCGAACGCCATCCAGCCAACCAGCAGGATCACGCTGAAGACCACCGGGAAGCCGAGGTACTCGCGACCGGTGCTGAAGCCGAGCAACAGGGATACCAGAATGCCGGCACCGGCAACCAACCAGCACACGGTGTGGATGCGGAAGCGCAGCAAGTCGCCGGCGGTCAAGCCACCGTGGCTACTGCACAAGTAGTGGTAGACGATCGCGATGCTGCCGCCAAAGATCCACAGCGACGCGAACGCGGTGTGGATCGGGCGCAGCCTCGGGAACGTTAGCCCCATGTCGTTGAGCGTGGTCGCGAACGATGGCACGTAGTGCAAGGCCCCTACGGCCCCACCAAGCACAGCGATCAGAATGCACGCCAACGCCATGCGGATTTGCACGCCACTGGTCTTCTGCAACATCTCGGCGGGCGGTGCCGTTTGCGTCGAGTCGCTCATTTGTATTCCCACCACGGCAAGGGTTGCTCTGCGCCAACACCACCAACCTTCTCAGCCAGTGCCTTGCGATCTTCATTGAGCCACACAACGAACGCGACCAAATCATCGACAGCCTGCTCGCCCAGATGGGCCCAGGCTTGCATGCCGCGATCGGGACGACCGGCAGCGATCGTCGTGTGCACGGCCTTCTCGTCGATGCGTGCCAGAACAGTCGTCAGGTCCGGCGCGGTTTGCAAACCGAGCGGCGTCGCCTGCAACGGCACGTGGCACGCGGAGCAGTTCATCCTGAATGCGTGCGCGCCGCGCGTCACGGCTTCGGACAGCGACGTGTCACCAGCCGCCAGTTCTGCCAGGCGTTGATCCACCGCACTTCGCACCGCAGTTGGATTGAGCGGCTTGTTGCGCCGCGGCACGCCAATGCCCATGAAGCTCAACTCGTCAAGAAACAGCGCGATGTCGAGCCGCTCATCCTCGTCCAAGTGGAACGCCGGCATCTGCGCCGCGCCGACCGTCAACACTTCCTCGAGACGTTCGTCGGTCAGGCGCTGGGCGGCATTGGTCAGATCTGGGCCGAGGAAGCCACCAAATCCGTGGATCTGGTGACAGCTCTGGCAGTTGTGTTCATGCCAGAGACGACGACCCCGCACCGCTTCCTCCGTCAGGGTTTCGAAGGTGGAAGCAGTGTCATCGAGATAGACGAGGGCCGTCTGGGCTGCGAACGCAGCCACCAAGCCACCCATCAACAGCTTGCGCTGGACGAGATTCACGGGCGGAGAGGCTAGCGTGCAAGCCGCAAACTTCTGCCCCGCGTGTAACGAAAACTACGACTCAACTTGGGTTTCGGCCTACCGGGCAGCGGCGCCGCGCATGGCCCCCAACAGTGCCCGGACGCCGATTCGGATGGCCGGTTGGTAGTCGGGGTAGTACTTGCCGCTGTGCAAAACGGCCAGTTCATCAGCGTCCTGCATCTTCTTCAGGCGATCGGGAGCCACGGTGCCAAGGCGGAACATGCACAGAGGTACATTCTCAGCGCGCAGCCGACCAAAGTCCTCGGCCACCATCGCCGGCATGATCTCGACGACGTTTTTGGAGCCCAGCACCTTAGCGATGCCAGTGCGCACGGCTTCGGTCAGTGCCTTGTCGTTTTCCAGCGCCGGAGTGCTCTCACTGAACTCGACCTTTGGCTCCTTGGCCCCCACCGACGCCGCAGCCGCCTTGGCCTTGCGCCGGATCGCGGCGAGCATCTTGTTGCGCACTTCGTCCGTGTAACTGCGGATCGTCAATTGCAGGTGGCACGACGACGAGATGATGTTGTGCTTCTGGCCACCGTGAATCGAGCCAACCGTGATCACGCAAGCATCGACCGGGTTGATCTCGCGCGACACGATCGTCTGCAAATCGAGCACGAGCTTGGCCGCCTGCACAATCGGATCGATCGTCATGTGCGGCGACGCGCCGTGGCCAGCCTTGCCGTAGAGCGTGATGTCACAACTGTCGACGTTCGCCATCGCCGGCCCGGCGCGCAGCCCAACCTTGCCAATTGGCAGGTCCGCTGCCGTGTGCAAGGCAATCGCATGCTTGGGCCTGGGGAAGCGCGTCAACAAACCGTCCGCGAGCATGCGGTCCATGCCGCCCGAACGTTCTTCCGCCGGCTGCAGCATGAACACGATCGTGCCGTTGTAGGCATCCTTGTTGGCGGCAAGGTAACGAGCCACGCCGACCAGACAACTCATGTGCACGTCATGGCCGCACGCGTGCATGACTCCGATCGCACGGCCATCGGCGCTCTCAGCACGAATCTTCGATGCGTAGGGCAGCCCCGTTTCTTCGGCGACCGGCAGCGCATCCATGTCGGCGCGCAACAGCACAACCGGGCCATCGCCGCAGCGCAGCACACCCACGACCCCATTGCCGCCGACTCGCTCGGTGACTTCGATGCCAACCGCGCGCAATTCCTTGGCCATGCGTGCAGCGGTCTTCACCTCGCGGAACGACAACTCCGGGTTTTGGTGCAGGTACCGGTAGAGTTCTTCGAGCGACGAGCCGTTGGCCTCAAGCCAGGTAGCGACGTGCGCATCAGAACCGGCTTGCTGGGCAGCAACTCGCGCACTGCAGAGAATGCACGAGGCGAGGGCAACGAGAAGAGCATGGGCGCGCATCGCCCCAGTGTGCCGCGTAATCAGCGCGGCGTCACTTGTTCGACCGTCAAGACCTTGCTCTTGCCGTTGGTCGCGACGGCAAACGGGAACTTCTGGTTCGAGGCAGCAGCGCCGTAGCGCCCCGTTTTGTCGAGGGCGACAAAGCAGATGTCGAGCTTGTAGCCGCGCGGATCAAGGCGAGCGATGCGGTGCACGGCTTCTTCACACGCCGCCTGCGGGGTCATGCCCTGGCGCATGAACTCGACGATCAAGAACGTGCCGCAATAACGCATGACGTTCTCGCCAATGCCAGTCGCGCCAGCCGCGCCGACTTCCTCATCTACATAGAGACCCGACCCCAGAATCGGCGAGTCCCCGACGCGGCCCGGCAGCTTGCCGCCGGCACCACTGGTGGAGCAACCACCTGCCAGGTGGCCATCCTTGTCCCGGACCAGCAAAGCGATGGTGTCGTGACCATCGCGATCGACATCCTTCGGGCGATGGCCTTCGGCCCAACTCTGCTTCTTGCTGGCGAGGTCGTCGATCGGCACCGACTCCACACCGTGCTCAAGCGCGAACCAGCGCGCGCCTTCGCCGACCAGCATCACGTGCTTGGACTTCTCCATGACGTGACGGGCGGCGCTGATCGGATGCACGATGCCTTCGATGCCAGCAACCGCGCCAGCGTCGCGACTCGGACCATCCATGATGCAGGCATCAAGTTGCGGATATCCGGCGGCATTGGGGCGACCTCCGAGGCCGACCGAACCATCAGCACTGACGCGCTCCGTCTCACGAATACCGAGTTCGACGGCATCGATAAGCGACTTGCCAGCCGCGAGTGCCGCGATCGCCTTGTCGTTCGCGTGCTTGCCGAACGGCCACGTTGAAATGACCAAGGGCCCGTCGAGCACCTTCGCGCCCATCGGAGTGCCGACGCAACCCGTCAGCAGGAACAACAACAGCAGCAACTGCGAGAGTCGTGCAGGAATCGGCGTCAACATGTGGCCCGTGATCCTACCGATGACAGCCCTCCCGCATACTGCCGAAGATCGCACGTTGCGAACGACTCGCGCGCAACGTGACGATCCGACGGGCTCGCCGATTGGGGCCCCGCGACTAGTTGTCGACGGTGGCCTTGCCGGCGTTCGAGACGACGATGCCAAGCGTGTTGACGTTGTCGACCACAGCCCACTGGTGGTAGAGGCTCACGCCAATGTTGGCCGGGTTGGCGGGAATGCCGAACGGAGCGCTCGCCGTTCCAGTAGCACTAGTGGCGAACAACTGCAGCAAGTCCGTCGCAGCAAAGATGCTGCAGCCTGGCGCGCCGGGCAATGCGACCGGCAACGCGCCGCCGCTGTAGACCGTGTCCGACAAGCCGGAGACACAAATGGCGAACGAGGCCGGCAGTGCATCCGCCAAGGTCACGTTGTAGGTCGTGTTCAGGGTGGGCACACCCACATTACCGAGAGCAGGCGTCAAGTTGGCACCCGCCCCCGTACAGCTGACCTTCCATGACGGGAAATTCGTCAGGCCCGATTGGGTCCAGGCGTTCGGCCCATTGACCAGGTCGCGATAGAAGCCCACGCCATTGGCTCCCGAGGTCAGCGAGTTGATGTAGACAGTCTGCGCCGAGCTATCGACACCGATGCAGAAGTCACCCGTGACGTTGACCGGCGAGCTGAACGTCGCGGTGTAGAAGCCACTCGTCGGACCGATCGTGATCGTCGTGCTCGCGAGCGCCACCGAACCCGGGTTGGAGCCGGGGTAGATGTGTGCCGGCACGGTGACCGAGCCACCCGTCGAACTGGTCCAGAAATCGAAGCCGGTAACCGTCAACGCGCCCGTGCTCGGGACGCGGTAGCAGTATTCATTGTCGCGCAGGTCGCCCGCCACTGTGCCGCCATTCGGGTTCAGTTCTGGGCAAGGTGCCATCGCCGAACCAACACAACCTTGACCATACGTCTCAAATGTCGCGCCACCCGGTCGCACGATGTAGAGGCCGGTTGAACGATCCGAAACGAGGATGTTGCCCGACGGCAAGAACGGGTAGCAGCCCCAACAGCCGTTGAAGCCACCCGACGATCCCGGCCACGTGTCGTACGAGGCGACTTCCACCGGGTTGTTTGGATCACTGATATCGATGCAGCGATAGCCTTCGGTGTACCAGCTGACGTGCACCTTGTCGCCGACGATGAACGCGTTGTGCGGGATCGCGCTTGAGTTCGGCGTGAACTGGCCAAGCCCGATCGGGTTCGACTTATTGGTGATGTCGAACATCTTGATGACACCGCCAGTCTGCTCGTCCGTCGTGACGCACAGGGTGCCCGTCGCGTTCGGCCATGCGTTGTGCGTGAAGTTGTTCGGCGTCGACGTGTTGCTCAGAATCGTCCACGGCATGGCCGTCGACGTATCCATGATGCGCAGCACACCGCCACTGATGTGCGATGCGTAGGCGTAACCGTTCTCAACGTGGAGATCGTGGAAGCCAGTCGTTGCGGCTTGACCAAGATACGGGGGGTTGGTCGGATTGGCTGCCAGATCCCAAGCGGGCACGCCGACGTTGGTGCCGACGAGATACAGCTTGCCGTTGGCTACATCGATGCAAACGTTGTGCGCGTGCGACGAGACACTCGTGCCAAACGTGCCAACAGCCACCGGACTGTTTGGATTGCTCAGATCGATGATCTGGAAACCAGATGTCGCCTCGGTAACCACGTAGGCGTAGGTGCCAAACGTGCGGATGTCGCGCCAGGTTGACGAACCGAACGGAAAGTAGCCGCGCTCGATCGGCGTTGCTGGATTGCTGACGTCGACGACCACCGCGCCAGTATTCGAGCACAGCAGTGCATACTCATCACCATTGGGAGCTGTGTAGCCCCAGATGTCGTTGAAAGTAGGACCGTGGTTGCTAAACGTGCCGAGCAGCGCGCAGTTGACACCTTGTGCCATGAGCGGTGCGGCCAGAACGGTCGCCAACAGAAGGGAGGTTCGGATATGCATGGGAAGAACTGTCCGGGACAAGGGTGGGCCTTAGCAGTGTATGGGAGCCAGGGTGAATAGCCAATGAGGTGGCAACTCCACCTACCCCTTACCGAATGGCCTCCGCCGAATTAGCCCCCTACAGGATTGGCCCCCTGCAGGATTAGCCCCCGCCGAATTGGCAACACCCTGGTCCTGCCGCTCTACCGGAGCACAAACCGCCAACCGGGCGGCAATTGCAGAGCCGGCGCCTGCGTAGCGGTCAGTGGCAGCACGACCGGCTGCACGACCAGGTCGTAGCCGCGGAACAACAGCGAGTTCGGCACACTCCACTGGGTGCTCTGCTGGCCCAAATAGATGCCCGGCAGAAAGACGTATTGGGCCGGCTCGACGTAAACGTAGAACGGCGCCGGGAACAACGGTACGAAGTTGGCGACTTCGCCGAGCACGAACGCACAGACAAGTCCCGCTGGCAGGTCCGCAAGGAACGACACGGAACCGCCGAGCACGCCATCGTCGGGCGACACTTCCATCGAGCCGAGTTGTGCCTGCGACAGCGATTGCGTCGCAGTGACGCCAGCACCAGCGTTGGCGATGTAGCTGTTGTCAGCCAGGAAGGACCCGGCCGGCGACGACCCGCCAAGCACGCCACCAACGAAACATGAACCGTCGATCGACACTGCGCCAGTGCCGACGGAATCGGTCGTGCAGTTGGTGAAGCGCGACTCGGTAATCGCAAACGACTGCGCCGGGGTCGTCGAGAACGTCACCGCACCGTCCTTGCTGCGCATGTTGCGCACGTTGAGTGGCTGGGCGATGCCGCCGGTTCCAATGGTGACATCGCCAACGCAACGGAACTCGTTGAGGTCGCCGTAGACCTGATGGCCGACAGCCCCCAACTCGAGCGCGGTACCGCCGACTGGCGCGAGCAGGTTCCACATCGAGCATTGCATCCAGGTCACGGCATCGCTGGCGCCATTGAGCCGCGCACAGATTAGCGCACGCACGCGTGCGTGGGTGCCTTCGATCAACACCGGTCGACCACTGGTCGGCGGGGCCGCGATGTCGATGCCAACGCTGGCGCACTCGGCGATTAAGCGATCAAACGTGAAGCGGCCGTTGCCGCCGGTGCCGACCGACATGTCGAAGCCGACATCCGCGCCCGTGATGCACACGTCGCGAGATTCGAAAATCGTCGAACGATCGGCCGCCGTTTCGTCCAATACAACCGCGTTGGTGACGTTGTCGAAGGTGCACTCCTCAAGGATCAGGCGACCAACGCCGCCCACCTGCGTGCCGGTGACTCGAACGCCAAACGTCGCCAGGTTTTCGAACTTGCAACCGTTCAACGTGCAGCCGGGCTGCCCCGTCACATCCGTCTGCGTGACGTCCAGCCCATAGGGCGCGTCATGAATGGCGATGTCCTGCAAGATCAGATTGTTCGACGTTGAGTGGATCCCACGAGTGATCGAGACGCCACTGAAGTCGAGCACGGGCGCCCCGCCAGAACCGCGGATGAACAAGCCAAATGGAGTGTCGATGATCGAATCGAGATCCTGCTCGATCGTGATGGTCGGCGTGAACTCGCTATCGATCTCCAACCAAGTGACGTTGGCGTTGCCGCCCGTGCCCGGCAACAAACTGACCTGCAGTTGCTCGGCCAGAGACAACTGGGCAACGGTCAGCGTGCCGTTGTGCAGTTGGATGCCTTCATTCAACGACAGCAGGTTGTCGCCAACGACGCCGTGCGAGAGCGGATCGTTGATGAACGCGACGGCGTGAAACGCCGGAGCTGAACCTGGACCTGTGAGGCCCCCGACAGACAGCAGAGACAGAATGCTAGTGATCATGGCAGCCGTGGCGCGTTCGGGGGAGGACTCGGCAACGCACCTGATAACAGTAGTCTACTTCCCCAAATTCGGTCAAGGCGAGGAGAAGTGATAGGTGGTAATCACCAGGACAACGTCGCGTGCGGCGAACCGCGCCCGCGTTGCTAACGACGTTGCCGCTCAGTCTGCGTGACTGGCATGCACGAACAGGCTCACGACATGACGCGGCACTCATTCAAGCCGTGCAACCCGCAACCATCCGTTGCGGCCGCACCACGCGGCCCGACATCTGCTATCCTTCCGACTCTCTCAGTCGTTGCCCCGACCCTACCCAACATGTTACTCTGCACCGTCTTTGCCGCGTTCGTGGTAATTGGCCAAGGCCCCACGGCCACAGCCCACGTCAATGACCCGCAATCCCACGGCACGCTCGGGGACAACCTATTATCCCTCGATGAAGCCATCCAGGTAGCAAACGGCACCCTGCCGATCGCCAACTTATCGCTGCCAGAACTATCTCGCATTACCGGCACCGGCTCGGTGACTGCGATCGTCGTCGACGCTGCGACGACACCAACGATCACGGTGCAAGCACCGCTGTCCGCCATCACAGGTCCAGCTGGCGCAGTCGATCCAGTCGTTCTCGCCGGCCTCGCCGCGGCTGGCGCATTGCCGATACTGGCCGGCGGCGCGCAGCCGACGATCCTTTCGATCCACACCTACCTGACCGTAGTCAGCGGGTTCCGTTTTGAAAACGGTGCCGTCGCAATCGATGCGATCATGCCGGCGGCGCCAGTGCCGATCAGCGAGCAGGCACGGGTCGGCAACTGCGAGTTCGAAGGCCAGTCCACAGCCGGTGTGCAAGTGCGCGCCCTCGGCACGGACCGAACCAATCTGATGGTACATGACTCGACCATGCAGAACATGCCGATCGGCTTCCTACTCGACGATCAGGCGGTCAACGGAATCATGATCAGCGAGAACGAGCGCATCACGATGGATGGCGTCACACTCGGCTGCAGTGTATTGGAAGGCGGCAACGGCCTGATGACGATGTGGCACTTCTGGCGCAGCACGTTCGTCAACGGCGAAACACTGGCACGCACGACTCGCACGCCGACGTCCAACAAGCTGCTCATGCTGCGCATCGTGCACTCGGACGCAACGTGCACCGGCGACGTCGTGGACATGATGGGCACGACGGCGGGCACGAGCATGGTGCACCACCACCACGGCGAATGGGCCGCGGGCCCCGGCCAGCGCGTGCTGTGGACCCACCCGCGCACGGCGCAGTTTGACGTGCATGGCAGCGAGATGGAGTTTGACGGCGATATCGAGATCGGCGCCGGCAGCACTTCGCCGCGAATCTGGCATCAAAACAACTACTACAAGAACTGCACGATCACTCTCGACATTGACGGCGCGCTGCCGAACTTGCTGTGGAACCGCTACGAGAACTGCACGATCAACGTGCCGAGCCTCGCCCGTTCGCCAGTGACGATCCGGGATTCGCATCTGTCGAATACCAGCGTCGACAGCCAATCGTTCCTGGCGCCAATCGATCTCGAAGGTTGCCTCCGCATTGGCGGCACGCTGACGGGCTTCGCCAGCGAAGCTGCGATTGCTCCGAGCCCGTTCTTGGGCACGACCACGGTCACACCCGAGCAGCCACAGGTAGGTTCCTACCTGCAGCTCAGCGCCGACCTGCCGCCAGGCATCAGCATGATCTGGGACTTCGCCACGAGCTTCGAACGACCGACGACGTCAACAGAGCCGGTGCGGTTCTACGGCGATCCCGCCTCCGTCGTGGTCCTACCGGTGATTGTCATCAACCAGAGCACGCTGTTGATTTCGATACCGAACAACCCCGCGCTGGTTGGCCTTGAGTTCTACGTGCAGGGTATCTCGGTGCCATGGCAAGTAATGCCGCATGCACCGGCATACCACTTGCCTCGTGGCGGGCTCGTGCAACTGCGCCTGTAGTCCATCGAGACAGAAGAATAGAGCGGCTGTTTCGGTCAAGTATGGCTGGGCGAGCACCGTATGCTCCCGGCCATGCCTTGTTCTCGTGCGCACTCGCTGGCGCTACCATTGATTGCGGCAACGATTGCCGTGATCCTAAGCAGCTGCTCCCAAGAGAGTGAACTGAGGCGGCCGCTCGTCGCCCCCACTGTCGCTGGCCTGACCGAAATGGGTTCTCCCGACGGCGGGCTCGCCAGCAACGTGCGTGGCCGCGTTCTGCTCGGCGAACTCGGTTGCACCGGCTGCCATGATGCGGGCGAAAGCCAGATCGAACATCGAACTGGCCCTGATCTGAAGACAGTTGGCGGTCGTGTCTTTGGCAACTACCTGGACAGCTTCTTGTCCTCGCCGCATGCCATCGAACCTGGCACGACAATGCCAGATCTGTTGCGGCATCTCGGCAGTGGCGATGCACGGACCACCGCCAAAGCGATCTCGCACTACCTACGATCGTTCGCAGCGGCGCAGCCCATGAATGCACCGCCCAATCAAGAAGCCGCCGAACGCGGCCGCGGGTTGTATGACGCGATCGGCTGCCGCACGTGTCACTCGGCGAATGAAGGCCACTGGCTGAACTCCCCCAAATACTCAACCGAGACTCTGCAGGAGTTCCTGCTGGCTCCGCATAACGCGCGACCTGACGGGCGCATGCCGGCGATGGAACTAAGCCCAGCGCAGGCCTTCGACCTGGCGAGTTTCGTACTGGCATCGACAACCGACGCCGGCAGCGCAGCGGAGAGCGTCGAGCAGAGCAAGGTCGACGCTGGCCGCCAGCAATTCGCAGCGCTTGGCTGCGCCAACTGCCACAATCTCCCTGACTCGCAACGGCCAGCAACCGCGCAGGCCAAGCCACTGAGCGGCTTGCAGGCTTCGAAGGGCTGCCTATCTGGAACAACGGGCAAGTGGCCTCACTATGCGCTAACTGCCATACAGACCGCCGACATCCACGCCGCGCTGCAAGGAATCGAACAACCGCTGAGCGGCGAAGCGCGCGTACAGCAACTGATGGCGTCACGCAATTGCTTCGCATGCCACCGTCGCGGTGACATCGATTCGGTCGGTCGGCACGAGAATCACTTCGGCACGCACGACGCCAGCATCGGTCAGGATGGCCGTATCCCGCCAACGCTGACCGGAGTCGGTGGCAAGCTGCAACGAGACTGGCTGCAGAACACCATTGGCCATGGCCAACAAGAACGCCCCTACCTGATGACACGCATGCCCGGCTTTGGTGATGCGTTCGCGGCGAAGTTGACCGACGCGTTGACCGCGGTCGACGTCGTGCCGGACGTCTTCGTCACGCCGAAGCCGAAAAATCGAAAGGAGGCCGACGTCATCAAGAAACTCGGCCGCGAGATCGTTGGTGTCAAGGGCATGAATTGCATCACGTGCCACCTGTTTGCTGGTGAGCAGGCGGGCGCAATGGGAAGCATTGACCTGGTGCACTCGACCGGCAAGCGCCTGCGGCCTGAGTGGTTCGCCGCGTTCTTGCGCGACCCATTCCGCTTCAAGCCGATCACGCTGATGCCAGAGTTCTATCCCAACGGCAAATCGACGCGACCCGAGTTCGTCGACGGGGATCCGCAACAGCAGATCGACGCGATGTGGCACTACCTCGCGGCGGGACGCAACGTCGGCAAGCCGCGCGGCATGCACCACCCAGCGATCGAACTGAAGGTCACCGACGAAGCCGTCATGCTGCGTCGCAGCGTGCAAAACACCGGCAAGCGCGGCATCAGCGTCGGCTATCCGGGCGGTGTCAACATCACATTCGACGCCGAGAACCTCGGGCTCAACCAGATCTGGTGGGGTCGGTTCGTCGACGCGCGACCAGTATGGACTGGTCAAGGAAGTGGTCAGGCGCACCCATTGGATCGCCAGCGGACCCAGCTTGCGAACGGCCCAGCATTTGTCGTGGTCGGACCCGAGCAACCGTGGCCGACGACGACGCGACGCGAACGCGGCGACCGGTTCTTGGGATATGAGCTCGATGCCCAGCAACGGCCAACGTTCCGCTACACGTCCGGCAAGGTCACGATCGAGGACAAACCCGAGCAGACGATTGTCGACGGCAAGACGGTCTTGCGACGGACCGTGGTGCTCAGCGGCGACCCAACGGTGCTGCACTTCTTGGCGGCTCGCCACCAGCGGATCGAGCGCATCGACGACCACACCACGCAGATCGGCAAGCACCTGCGGATCCGCACAAATGATCACCTGATTGCGATCGTGACAGCTGGGAAAGAGAAGGAACTGCGCGTCATGATCAAGATGGAGAGCAGCCCCACAAAGCTCGTACTCGAATACTCATGGACTCAGGAGGGCAAGTAATGCGCACGCTCACGATAACCGTCGCAATGCTGGGCATAGCGTGCCTTGCACACGGCCAAGAACTCGGCAACACCTGGGGCACCGCCAATCAAGAGGCCAAGCACTACCGCATCGTCGATTTGCCGCTGCCCGAAGATCCGCAACTCGAAGTCGGCAGCCTGGCCGCATTGCCTGACGGCCGACTCGCAATCGGCACCCGGCGCGGCGAGATCCTGATCATCTCCGGCGCGTTCGAACCGCTGCCAACGCCAACCATACAACGCTTCGCGACCGGACTCGATGAAGTGCTCGGCCTCGGCTACCGCGATGGCGCATTCTACGTGACGCAACAAACCGAAGTCACCTGCATCCGCGACAAGGATGGCGATGGCACAGCCGACTCCTACGTCAACTTGAGCGATGCGTGGGGCTTTGGCCACTACCACGAGTTTGCGTGGGGTTCGCCAGTGCAACCCGACGGCAGCGTCTACGTCGCGCTCGGCTTGTCGTCGTCGTACCACTACAAAGCCCCCTACCGCGGCTTCGCGTTCCAAATCACCGCCGACGGCAAGACGATCCCGATCGCAACCGGCGTGCGTTCGGCCGGCGGCGTTGGCCCCAACGAGCACGGCGAGATGTTCTACGTCGAAAGCCAAGGGCCTTGGAACGGTTCGTGTTCGCTCAAGCACCTGAAGCCAGGCGGCTTCATGGGCCATCCGATCTGCTTCCCTGGATACGATCTTCCGCTGGGCAAACTGCTCGGCGACAAGCCTCTCGAACCCAAGAACCAATCGCGTCTTTACGACGAAGCAAAGCGCATCGAACAACTGGTGCCGTATGCGGTGGTGTTCCCATACCGACGCATGGGGCAATCCATCACCGCGTTCCGGCCTGACCGATCCGACGGACGCTTTGGTCCATTTGCCAACCAGTTGTTCGTCGGCGACTACAGCCTCAGCATCGTCATGCGGGCGACAACCGAACTCGTCGACGGAGTGTGGCAAGGCGCGTGCTATCCGTTCCGCGAAGGCTTAGCGACCGGCATCCTGGCGACCGAGTTCAGCAACAAGGGCTACCTGATCACCGGCGGCACCAACCGCGGCTGGCCGGTGCGCGGCAACCGCAAGTATCTGCTGCAACGGTTGGAGTGGACCGGCGTGACGCCGTTTGAAGTGCACAACATCTCGGCACGAAAGCTTGGCTTCGCGGTCACGTTCACGAAACCAGTGCGACCCGAATCAGCGCAAGACCTGAGCAACTACAAGATGCGCAGCTTCACGCACATCTTCCAGAAGTTCTACGGCAGTCCCGAGGTCGACGAGACGTTTCCCAAGGTGACGGGGGTGACGCTATCCGCCGATGCACGCATGGTAACTCTGACCGTTGACGGCCTCGTCGAAGGCCACGTACACGACTTTGACTTCACCGGGCTACGCTCCGCAGACGACGAACCGCTGGTTCATCAAACCGCCCACTACACGTTGAACAGGATTCCAAAGTGATGATTCGCACCGCTGCCCTCGCCGTGCTCACGATCGCGGCCGCTTGCGTTGCGCAGGCTCACCCGATCCCCGCCAGCAAGCAGTGGCTGAACTACTCCGGCGGGAAGGATCTTCCCGGCAGCGGCAAGCTCGTCGTACTGGTCGCCGCCGAACAGGAATACCGCTCCGAACAGTCCATGCCGATGTTCGCGCGCATGCTCGCCAAGCATCACGGCTTCGACTGCACCGTCTTGTTCGCACAGCGCAACGGCATGGTCGATCCGACTCAGAGCACCCCCCCGACCAAGGACAACAAGGAAGACAAGTTCCACAACATCCCCGGCCTCGAACATCTCGCGAAGGCCGACCTGTTGATCTTGTCCAACCGATTCATGACGCTGTCCGAAGAGCAACTCGCGCACTGCATCGACTACTTCGACTCCGGCAAACCGTTGCTCGGCATCCGCACCGCCAACCACGGCTTCAGCGGCCCGTTCCCCTACAAGGTCAGCGACAAGAAGGTGCGTTTTGGCGACGACATCCTCGGCGGTTCGTTCCGCGGCCATCACGGCGGTTGGCACCGCGAGTCGACGCGTGGCATCGTCGTCGACGCCAACCAAGACCATGCCATCCTGCGCGGCGTCACCGACGTGTGGGGTCCTTCCGACGTCTACCGAACTTACGGCAAGGGAAAGTCACTACCCGAGCGGTGCACGGCGCTGCTACTCGGCCAACCGCTCACCGGCCTCAACCACGACGATCCACCCAACGAGAAGAAGATCCCACTGCCGATCGCGTGGACGACGTCATGGACCGGCACGAAGGGCAAGACGGCACGGGTCTTCCACGTAACGATGGGCAGCGCCCGCGACTACCAAAGCGCTGGCCTGCGCCGCCTGACCACCAACGCCGCCTACTGGTGCCTCAACCTTGAAGACAAGATCGACCCAAAGAGCAACGTCGACATCGTCGGTGACTACAAGCCGCTGAAGAGCGGCTTCAACTACGGTAAACTCGGCGTCATGCCGCGACCGCCGCAGCACTACAGGTAGCACCCATGGCCACGACCCTGCCACCGAGCATCTTCAACGACGTCATAGGCCCCGTCATGCGCGGTCCCTCAAGCTCGCATTCCGCGGCATCGGTGCGCATTGGCCAAATGGCGCGCGATTTGTGCGGCGGCGATCCCGACCGCGTCTTGGTTGAGTTCGATACAAAGGGCTCACTGGCAACGACCCACGCAAGCCAGGGCTCAGACATGGGTTTGTTTGGCGGTCTGCTCGGCTGGTCTGCCGATGACGAACGCCTGCCGGATTCTGCTGCCGCACTGAAGGCTGCCGGTGTCGAACTCGAGATCCGCATCAAAGAACTGAACGATGCGCACCCCAACACCTACCGACTGACGCTATCGAAGCACAACGTCGAGCATCGGTTGATCGCGATCTCAACCGGTGGCGGCATGATCGAGGTGATCGAAGTCGATGGCCACAAGGTGCGCTTGTTCGGCGACTACGCGGTGACGCTGCTCGACGTCGATGGCGATGGCACCACCGTGCGGACCGCCCTGCAGGACCAAACCGACGAAGTGCACGTCAGCGACAACGACCCGGCCATGGTCGTCATCAACGCGCAGTCGTTCCTCGACGAGGCGACCATCGCGACACTGCCAACCGTGCAACGCGTTCGACACATGCGCGCGGTGCTGCCGGTGCGATCGAGCAAGACCCTGAGAGTGCCGTTCTTGCACGCCAGCGAAATGGTGCAAGCCGGTGATGCAGGTAAGCGCAAGCTGTCCGACTTCGCGCTCGACTACGAGACCGCGCGCGGCGACATCGACACAGCAGAAGTGCTCGAGCAGATGCGCAACCTCCACGGCATCATGAAGAAGGGCATCGAGATCGGTCTCGCTGGCACCGAATACGCAGATCGCATTCTGCCGCGACAGAGCCATCAGTTCCAGGCGATGCTCGACGCCGGCAAGCTGCACGACGGCGGCATCCTCAATCGTGCGATCCTCTACGTCAGCGCGCTGATGGAAGTGAAGAGCTCAATGGGCGTCATCGTCGCCGCGCCAACGGCGGGTTCCTGCGCGACGTTCCCGGCAACGTGCATTGCCGCAGCAGAAGGCATGAACGCGAGCGAAGACCAGACCCTGCGCGCGATGCTCTCAGCTGGCCTGATCGGCGTGTTCGTCACCACGCGCTCAAGCTTCGCTGCCGAGGTCGGTGGTTGCCAAGCGGAGACGGGTGCTGGCGCCGCGATGGCCGCCGCAGCTCTGGTCGAACTCGCCGGCGGCAACGCCCAACAAGCGCTCGGCGCCGCCAGCCACGCGTTGCAAAACGTGCTCGGCCTCGTTTGCGATCCGGTCGCCAACCGCGTCGAAGCACCATGCCTCGGCCGCAACATCGCCGCCGCCGGCAACGCAATCTCGTGCGCCAACATTGCGCTCGCCGGCTACGACCACCTGATCCCGCTCGACGAAGTGCTCGATGCGCATCGCGAGATCAGCGAGAACATGGCCCGCGAACTGCGATGCACTGCGCTCGGCGGCTTGTCGATCACGAAGACGTCCAAGGAGATTGAGGCGCGCCTTTGCGGCACATCCGAGGACTGCGGCAGCTGCGGATAGACATGCTGCGGCCCGGTGCGATTGTCGGCGAGTGCCTCGGTGATACACATACCCTTGCCAGGTGGTGTCGTCGGCTCGATCAGCCCGGCCCAAGGCAAGTGCCCCCGGCATCTAACGTAGCTTTACCAACAGTGCTTGCGGTTCGCTGTCGACGATCAGCGTGCCACGGTGTTGTTCACTCACGTAGCCGTGTTCCACGGTTTGATCGAGGAACTGCAGTAAGCCGTCAAAGTAGCCGTTGACGTTTAGCAGCCCGACCGGCTTTTGGTGGTAGCCGAGCTGTGCCCACGTCCACGTCTCGAACAGTTCTTCCAGCGTGCCTAGCCCACCTGGCATCGTGATGAATGCATCGGCAAGGTCGGCCATCATCGCCTTGCGTTCGTGCATGTCAGCCGTCACATGCATCTCCGTGAGCCCAGCGTGCGCGACCTCTGCCCGCATCAGCACCTCGGGAATCACGCCAACGACCTGGCCACCCCGTTGCAACACCCGGTCGGCGATCTGCCCCATCATCCCGATACCGCCGCCACCGTAGACCAGCCGGATGCCTTGATCCGCCAACGCATCGCCCATGGCCCGAGCCGCCGCTGCATAGGCGGGATCCCGGCCATCTTGCGAACCGCAGTAGACGCAGACGGACTTGATCTCGCGCGGGTCAGCAACCATCTGCCCACCTGACCGGATCTCGCCACGATTTGGAAGGCCTGCTTGCGGCACTTCAAGGATCCCGAACGGCTGGCGCCTGGTCGCTATCGCATCCAGTCGATGTCGGGCGACATGAGCCACGAGAACCCGTTCGGCAAGCTGCTCGAACTGAAGGAAAGCCAGCACGTCTTCGACGTCGAAAAGGGCTAGCGCAAGCTCGAGCACAACATCAACTTCAAGTAGTGGTACTCTCGGGCTCCGCCTGGTGCCGAGCCCGAGGACCCTCCATGCGCAGTCGCCCTGCTTCACACTACCCTGGCACAGCCGTTCGCAACCAGATCACAGAGAGCCGCCGATGCACCTGGTCGTAATGACGGGTGCCGGCATCTCCGCCGACTCTGGCGTGCGCACGTTCCGCGATTCGCAAGGGCTGTGGGAAGGGCAACGACCCGAAGACGTCGCGACGCCCGAAGCGTGGGCGCGCGATCCAGCACTCGTGTGGCGCTTCTACCAGGAACGCCGCGCGCAGCTGGCGACTGTCGAGCCCAACCCCGCCCACATAGCATTGGCCAAAACTGCGGCGACGCTATCGGCCCGCGGGGACCGACTGACACTCATCACGCAAAACGTCGACGACTTGCACGAACGTGCTGGCAGCGAAGCGATCCACATGCACGGCGAGCTGGCAGTGCTGCGCTGCGAACCCTGCAACCAAACGGTGCGCGACCTCGAACGCACGAAGGCCGACGAGTTCTTGCCGTGCGCGAGCTGTGGCCATGGCCGCCTGCGACCGGACATCGTTTGGTTTGGCGAAGTGCCGTTCCACCTCGACGAGATCCAGGACAAGCTGCTCGATTGCACGCACTTTGCCGCGATCGGCACCAGTGGACAGGTCTGGCCAGCAGCCGGCATGTTGCAGGTCGCACGCGATCATGGTGCGGTGACTTACGTGCAAGCACTCGAACTGCCCGCCAACGCGGATGCGAGGGACACCTTCGTAGCTGGTCGTGCCGCCGAAGTTGTTCCAGGTCTCCTGCAACGGATCACGGAGTAAGCATGACGCGGATGCACACGATCCTGTCTCTCGCCATTGCCCCTCTAGCCACGGCGGTGCCATCACACAGTGGCGCGTTGCCCGGGAGTTGGACCGGATCGCTCTGGCATGCAACCGGCGACGACCTTGCCAAGTAGCCCATGACAAGGAGAGAGCTCTCGCACGGTGTCCCGAGCTGCGTCAGATCGATCACAAACGATCGTGGACGCCGGGGTACCGGTCGTTAGGCTGCGGGGTTCGCCCAGCTCGAACGAACTCCAAATCCGACCCACCACGATTGTTCAACCTACTCAGCACCCGCCCGAATAACCTACGCACCGACCTGCTTTCGGGCATGACGGTGGCGCTCGCCCTGGTCCCGGAAGCAGTTGCCTTTGCGTTCGTTGCTGGCGTTGACCCGATTGTCGGCCTGCACGCCGCCTTCATGGTTGGCCTCATCACGGCCGTCATTGGTGGCCGTCCAGGCATGATCTCGGGAGCCACCGGCGCGCTGGCCGTCGTGCTGGTCGCCTTGGTCCAGTCGCACGGCGTGCAATACATGTTCGCGGCCGTGCTCCTGATGGGCGCAATCCAGATGGTGGCCGGATTCCTGCGGCTGGGCAAGTTCATCCGCATGGTGCCGCACCCGGTGATGCTTGGTTTCGTCAACGGGCTGGCGATCGTGATCTTCCTATCGCAGCTCGACCAATTCCAAACAGCCGACGCAGGTGGCGAAGCCGTCTGGATGAGCGGCATGTCGCTCTACACGATGCTCGGTCTGGTCGCCGTCACGATGGCCATCATCCACCTGCTACCGAAGTTGACCAAGGCCGTGCCGGCTTCGCTGGTTGCAATTGCCGTCGTCACCGGCGTGAGCTTGCTGGCCTACGTCGAAACTCCAACTGTGGTGGACTTCCTGCGCACGAAAACGGGCGACCCAACCGCGACGCTCGCGGGCGGATTGCCGGCGTTCGCGCTACCGATGGTGCCATTCAACCTCGAGACGCTGCGCATCATCCTGCCGTACTCGGTCATCCTCGCCGCCGTCGGCCTGATCGAATCGTTGCTGACGCTGACCCTGGTCGACGAACTGACCCAAACCCGGGGACGCGGCAACAAGGAATGCGTCGCGCAAGGGGTTGCCAACGTCACGTGTGGTGTGTTCGGCGGCATGGGCGGCTGCGCAATGATTGGTCAGAGCATGATCAACATCAACTCCGGTGGCCGTGGTCGCCTATCTGGTGTCACAGCTGCCTTGGTGCTGCTGGCCTTTGTCGTCGTCGCCGCGCCGCTGATCGAGATCGTGCCGGTCGCTGCGCTGGTCGGCGTGATGTTCATGGTCGTTCTCGGCACGTTTGAATGGTCGAGCCTGCGCGTGCTCAACAAGGTGCCGGTGACAGACGCACTCGTCATCGTTCTGGTTTCCGCCGTGACTGTGCTCACCGACCTCGCGGTTGCGGTGCTGGTTGGGGTCATTGTCTCAGCTCTCGTGTTTGCGTGGAAGCACGCCAAGGTCGTGCACCGTGTCGAGCATCCCGACGAGGACGGCGCGCGCGTCTACTCGCTGCGTGGACCGCTGTTCTTTGGCTCGTGCAAGAGCTTCCTCGACCTGTTCGACCCTGCCGACGACCCCGACGACGTGATCATCGACTTCCAACACGCGCGTGTTTCAGACCACTCCGCGATCGAAGCCATCGACACGCTCGCCGAGCGCTATCTGGCGCTCAACAAAGAACTTCACCTCCGGCACCTGAGCGCCGAGTGCCGCAAGCTGCTGCGCAAGGCCGGCAACATGGTCGAGGTCAACGTCATCGAAGACCCGCAGTATCACGTCGCCACCGACGCGCTGGCCTAGCAGCCAGTGGCAGAAACGCACGGGACCTGCTAGGCCTCCTCGGCCAGCGCGGCGAGGAACTGCTGGCCGAACGAATCGTACTTCTTGGGGCCAATGCCCTTCACGTCGAGCATGGCCGAACGAGTCGACGGCCGCTCGCGCGCAAGCTCCTCGAGCGTTGCGTCGGAGAACACGACGTAGGGCGGCACACCCATGCCCGTCGCCAAAGTGCGGCGCAATGCGCGCAGACGATCGAAGACTTCCTGCTCCACCGGTGTCAACGCTCGCGCCGGACTCGCCCCCGAACTGCCGCGACGGCGGCGTCGCGCCGGCTGATCCAGGCCACCCTTCGGCGAGCGCAACGACACTTCGCGATTGCCCCGCAACACTTCACCGGAGGCCTCGTTGAGCACCAGGATCGGATACTCGCCGTCGGTGCGCACCAACGAGCCATCGTCAATCAGTTGGTCGATGTAGTTGCCAAGCCGCATCGCGACCAGGTCTTTGAGCAAGCCAAAGGTCGGGATCTGGTCATGGCCGCGCGACAACACCTTCTCGTTCTTGCTGCCGCGCAGCACGTCGATGATGTAGCTGGCGCCGTAGCGCTGTCCGGTGCGAGCAACCGCCGACAAGATCTTCTGCGCGATGACAACGCTATCCGGCACCAAGTCCAGTTCGTTGAGGCACACGTCACACGCGCCGCAGTTGGGTTCGTCGTAGCTCTGCCCAAAGTACTCACTGAGTGTTTTGTGGCGGCACTGCGCACGGCCGGCGAAGCGCTGCATATGGCTGAGCAAACCCAGCTGCGCCTTGGTCGCCTCCGGGTCACCATACTCTTGGCCTGCCCGCTGCATGATCATGCGCCACTTGGCACCATCAGCGCCGGAGTAGAGCATCAGGCACTCGGACGGCAAACCATCGCGACCCGCGCGACCGGTCTCCTGCTGGTAGTGCTCGATGCTCTTCGGCATCGCTGCATGCACCACCAGGCGAACGTCACTGCGGTCGATGCCCATGCCGAATGCAACCGTCGCGCAGACGACATTGCAGCGCTCCGCGCGGAAGTCGGCACTGATGCGAGTGCGCTCACCTGCCGCCAGACCCGCGTGGTATGCCTCCGCCGCAATGTTGCGCGACTGCAACTGCTTGGCGAGGGCCTCGGTGTCCTTGCGCGAAATACAGTAGATGATCGTAGCGGCATCCCCGTGGCGCGAGATGCCCTCGACGACCTGGTCGATCAGACCCTGCCGCGGCAACACGCGGTAGGTCAGCTCGGGTCGATCAAACGTTCCGATCAGTTCGACGCAGTCCTGCAGCTGCAGTTGGTCGCAGATGTCCTGGCGAACGCGCGGCGTAGCCGTCGCCGTGTAGGCGTGCACCGGCACCCCAGGAAAGCGCGTGCGCAGCTCAGCCAGCCGACGGTACTCCGGCCGGAAGTCATGCCCCCACTGGCTGATACAGTGCGCCTCGTCAATCGCGATCGCGGCGAGGTCACACTTGCTCAGCCATTGCAGGAAGTCCTCAAGGAACAACCGTTCGGGCGCGACAAACAGAATACGCAGCTCACCGCTGTCGATCAGTGCGTTGAGTCGGCGTCGCCCCGCGGCGTCGAGATTGCTGTGCGAGGCCGCAGCAGGAACGCCATTGAGCCGCAAGCCGTCGACTTGATCCTGCATCAGGGCGATCAATGGCGACACGACCACAGTCAGTCGATCCAGCACCAACGGCGGCAACTGGTAGCACAGTGACTTGCCACCACCGGTAGGCAACACCACCAGGGCATCTCGCCCATCGAGCGCCGCGTCGACGGCCTCCTTCTGCAGTGGGCGCAGGGACGAGAACCCGAACCAACGTTCGAGGGCTTCGTGCATCAGACGATTGCGGTCTTTGTCGATCACAGGCAGTGGAGTGTGCAAACGGGGGCGGAGCGATTCGACTACACTTCGCGCCATGGGCAAGGACTCGTTGATGTTCTTCACACGGATCGCTGCAACTCTGTTTCTCGGAGGTGGGCTGCTCTGCGGAATCGCCGCGGCGCAATCGACCCCAACGGCAAGCCCACTGACGCGCCAAAAAACTTGTGACCTGGGCACCCCGCGTTAGCGCGGAGCGCATTGCGTCACGTTCGTTTCACGAACTTGCGAGGCGCCAACGCAACCAGGTGGGGTAACTTCGTCGCCAATGCGATTTGTATGTGCGCTCGCCACTGCCGTAATGGCGCTCGGTGCCACAGCCTGCGCCCAGGATGTTTCGTTTGCGCGGGACGTGCTGCCGCTGCTGTCGGACCGGTGCTTTCAGTGCCACGGTCCTGACGCAAAAGCACGAAAGGCAGACCTGCGGCTCGACAATCGCGCGAACGTGTTTCGCGAACGCGACGGCTATGCCGTGGTCGTTGCCGGCGCACCGGACAAGAGCGAGCTGATCACCCGCATCACGGCTACAGGCGACGACGTCATGCCGCCGCGTGATTCACACCTCCAGCTGTCCAAGCTAGAGATTGCGCTACTTCGCAACTGGGTCGCACAGGGTGCTCCGTGGACGACGCACTGGTCCTTCGTCGCCCCAGAAGCGGCCGCGCTACCGCAACCACGCGAAGCCGACTGGTCTCCCAATGCGATCGACGCATTTGTACTGGCGCGGCTCGAACAACGCGGCCTGACACACAATCCTGCCGCAGCTCCCTCAGCCTTGCTGCGCCGCGTCTACCTGGACTTGACGGGACTACCACCCACTCCAGAGAACCTGAACGCGTTCTTGCGCGACCCAAGCGACCAAGCCTACGAACAGGTGGTCGAGCAACTGCTCGCTTCGCCTCACTACGGCGAGCGCATGGCGTGGCCGTGGCTCGAAGCTTCGCGCTATGCCGACACCGATGGCTTCCAGGCGGACCCGACTCGCACCGCATGGCCCTGGCGCGACTGGCTCGTGCGATCCCTCAACAACAACGTGCCGTTCGACGACTTCACGGTTCAGATGTTGGCCGGCGACCTGCTAGCCGACGCCAACCAAGAGCAACGACTCGCCACCGGGTTCCTGCGCAACAACGCGCACAACGGCGAAGGCGGTCGCATCCCCGAAGAGACGCGCATCGAGAACGTGTTCGACCGCGCCGAGACGGTCGGCACCGTTTGGATGGGCATGACGTTTGAATGCGCGCGCTGCCACAACCACAAGTACGACCCGGTCTCGCAAAAGGACTACTACCGACTGTTTGCGTTCTTCGACCAAACCTCCGAATCGGGTGGCGGGCGCCGCGCCGGCAAGCTGGCGCCGACCATGCGCTATGTCAGCGACACGAAGAAGCGCGCTCGGCTGCTGACGATCGGGGGCGAGATCGCCCAACTGTCGAAGCGACTGCGACAAAACAATCCCGCGCTAGACCAACAGCAGCCGCAATGGGAAACGGACACGGCGGTGCGCGTGGCGGCTGCCGCCAAGTCGATGCAACCGTCGATTCTTGGCACGTGGTTGCGCACCAAACCGTTTGTGCCAGGCAAGGGCGGCGTCAACTCGATGTATGCGGAGCAGTTCGGCCCCGAGACGCAGAAAGCCATCACCGAAGGCGACGATTGGCACCGCGACGAAACGCTCACCGATGGCAAACCGCACCTGTTTGCCAGTGGGCAATACACAACCTACTTCCACCGCACCATCCATTCGGAGAGCCCACGCCGAATGCGCATCTCGCTCGGTAGCGATGATGCGATCAAGGTTTGGTGCAACGGCAAGATCGTGCTGCAGAACAACGCGCGGCGTGGCGTTGCCGCCAACCAGGACCGCGCCGAACTGCCACTGCAGGCCGGCACCAACGAGGTGTTGATCAAGATCGTCAACTACGGCGGCGCCAGTGGGCTCTACTTCCGGCGCGTCGAAGAGACAGTGGCCGACCTGCCAAACGAGGTCGTGCTGGCGCTGCGAACAGCAAAGAAGAAGCGTAATGCCACCCACCGCCTGGCACTGCTGCGTCAGTTTCGTCGTGAGCGAATCGAAGGCTACGCTGCGGACGACCAGCAACTGCGAGACATGCTCGCCGAGCAACGCAAGCTGCAAGACAGCGGCATGGACGTCTCGGTCATGGATGAGCTGCAGAGTGGCAAACGGCGCACGACGCAAGTGCTCGAACGCGGGAACTACGAACAACGGCGCGAAGCCGTGCAACCCGGCACGCCATCGTTCTTGCCGCCGCTCGGCACAACCGACAAACCCAACCGCATGACGCTGGCGCGATGGCTCGTGTCGGGCGATCACCCACTGACGGCGCGGGTGGCGGTGAACCGCGCTTGGCAGACGTTCTTTGGCCGGGGCCTGGTTGCGACTAGCGAAGACTTCGGTCGCCAAGGAGACCGCCCCTCGCATCCCCTACTGCTCGATTGGCTCGCGCACGACTTCGTCACCAGCGGCTGGAACGTCAAGCGGCTACATCGCCAGATCGTCACCAGCCGTACCTATCGCCAGTCCGCAGCCGCGAGCAAACAGGCGTTTGCCGACGACCCCAATAACGAACTGCTCGCGCGTAGCGCCAGGCATCGTCTGCCGGCATGGATGCTGAGAGATCAAGCGCTGGCGCTCAGCGGCAGGCTCGTTGGCAAGATCGGTGGCATGCCAGTCAATCCCTACCAACCCGCAGGCATCTGGGCCGAAGCCACGTTCAATACGATTCGCTACCAGCAGGGCAAGGGTGACGATCTCTACCGCCGCAGCCTCTACGTGTTCTGGCGGCGCATCGTCGGTCCGACGGTATTCTTCGACACGCAGACTCGTCAGACATGCGTCGTCAAGCGTTCGATCACAAACACGCCACTGCATTCCCTGACGACGATGAACGAAACCGGCTTCGTCGAATCGGCACGCGGTCTGGCAACGCGGGCCTGGCATGCAGTCGACAACCCAAGCGATCGCATTGTATGGCTGTTCCGTACCACAACTGCACGTGCCCCCACGGCGTCGGAGCAGAGGCTTTTGCATTCCCGCCTACAGCAGAGCCTGCAACACTTCACGGCCCACCCGGACGCAGCAAACGAACTGATCGGCGTCGGCGATTCTGCGCCCGATGCCAAGGTTCCTGCAGCGCAACTCGCAAGCCTGACTGTGCTCGCCTCGATCGTGCTCAACCTGGATGAGGTCCTGACGCGCACATGAACCCCTTATTGCATCACGCACGCGACCTCACTCGTCGCACGTTGCTCGGCCGCGGCGCTGCCGGCCTTGGCTTTGCCGGCATGGGCATCGGCAACACTGCGCTCACCAGCATGCTGCGCACCGATCCAAACGGCTGCCACCATGCCCCAAGGGCCAAACGCGTCATCTTCATCGTGCAGAATGGTGGACCATCGCACATCGACCTGTTTGACGACAAGCCGAAGCTGCGCGAACTACACGGCACCCAGATCCCCGACAGCATCGTCGGTGGCCGGCGCTTCAGTTCGATGACCGGCGGCCAGAGCAAACGCCCGTGCCTGCGCGCAATCCAGCCGCTACCGAAACGTGGGCAGAGCGGGGCAACCGTCTCCAACCTGTTGCCCTACACCGCTGCGATCGCCGACCAACTGTGCTTCGTAAAGTCGATGCACACGACCCAGGTCAACCACGCGCCGGCGATCACGTTCTTGATGACCGGCAGCGAACGTCCCGGCCGTCCGTCGATGGGCGCATGGCTGTCGTACGGCCTCGGCCGAAGCAGTGACGATCTGCCAACCTTCGTCTCGATGACATCGCGCGACAGAGAAAACTCGTGCGGCCAGATCTTCTACGACTACTACTGGGGCAGCGGCTTCCTGCCATCGGTGCACCAAGGCGTGAAGTTCCGTGGTTCGGGTGATCCGGTGCTCTACCTCGAAGATCCACCCGGCATCGACCGTGGCCTGCGCCGCAAGATGCTCGACGACATCGCCGCGCTCAACCAACAGCACGCCGCACGCGTCAAGGATCCAGAGATTGACACGCGCATCGCGCAGTATGAGATGGCGTACCAGATGCAGACGTCAGTACCCGAGTTGACAGACTTCTCGGACGAGCCGCCGCACGTGCTCGCGATGTATGGACCCGACGTGCAACGCAAGGGCTCGTATGCCTACAACTGCCTGATGGCGCGCCGCCTAATCGAACGCGGCACGCGCTTCGTGCAGTTGATGCATGCGGGTTGGGACCAACACCGCAATCTCTACACACAGCTCGAGATCCAATGCCGCGACACGGACGCGCCATCGGCCGCCCTCGTGCTTGACCTGCAACAACGCGGCCTGCTCGAAGACACCCTGGTCGTATGGGCTGGCGAGTTCGGCCGCACGCCGTTCTTGCAAGGCGCCCTCGACAAGGGCCCGAAAGGTCGCGACCACCACCCCTACGCATTCACGATCTGGATGGCGGGCGGCGGCAGCAAACCGGGCTCCTACGGCGAGACCGACGACTTCGGCTTCTCCGTCACCAACAACGGCGTCACGCCATACGACCTGCAAGCCACCGTGCTCCACCTCTTGGGCCTAGACCACGAACGCCTGACCTATCGCTTCCAAGGCCGCCGCTACCGCCTAACCGACGTACACGGCCAAGTCATCACCCCCCTAATCAGCTAAGGGGTTCAACTAACTAGCCGCGTCAAACACTTGCTTGATCCAAGCAAGTAGTTCCTTGTCGACCTCGCCCGGCCCGACCATCGCGAACTGCTTCTTGCGACGCAGACTGACGTAGGCCTTCTTCGGCGTGATCTCGAAGTCGCCTAGCGCCGCGGCGACGCGTGCCAGTGGTAGATGCGGAAGTTCGCGCCCTCAGTGCGCTCGTACTTCATCAGCGCGGTCGCCCGCATTGGCACGTGCATCTGCTTGCCGCCGCCGACCGTGTAGATACGCGTGAACTCAACCACGGCCAACGAGCACTCCTGCGACTGGCAGTTGGCCCGAATCGCACCGATCTCATGCGTCAGCACCCGCCCATCGGCCTTCTTGCTGGCTACCAGGTTGTCGATCTGGGTCACGAACTCCTTGGCGGAGCGCGCTGCGAACGGCTTGCCGTTGATGCCAACGTCGAGAAACGCCGGCACGCGCTCCTTACCCCTCTTGACCTGCTCGAGCTCGTCACCGGAGTAGGTAAACTCAACGTCGTGGGCGATGTTGGCAAGCAACGGCGCGGTCGTCTGGCCACCCTCCTGCCGTTCGAGGAAGGCCTTGATCGCGATCGCAACCCCGCCCGCACCGGGCACGGGCAATGGCTGCGAAGGCGCACTGCCATGGACACAAACGAAGGCGCTGCTGAGCAGAGCGAAGAGAGCGGTTGTCAGGGTCTTGTTCATTGTTGCCTCGAAGTCGGGGACGCCTGCGACCTCCACCTTGTTAACAACTCGCCCGCAATTGGCAGACCCCATTGCCTTTGCATAGCAAAGCGTATACTTTGCGATACAAAGACAATCCGACAAGGAGCAAAGGACAGCCATGACAGACGAACCCAAAGTCACACCGACGGCATCTAAACCCGAGATTCAGCCATTTGCACAGCACGAGCTGACCGACTGCATGCGTCGCCCTCATCGCATGCTCGATGTTGTTCTCGGCGAGCGGCTACGCCTCGCCGCCAACCTTCGTACCGGCTCGAACGTCACGGCATTGGTCACGATCCTGCTGCTCTGCAGCGTCGCGTTCGCCGTGCCCTTCGCGCTGATCGACGGCCTCGAGCGCGTCGCCCACATCACCCTGCTGTTTCTCGGTTCGGTGCTGTTGTGCTACCCGTCGCTACAGGTGTTTGGCTCCTACCTCGGCGTGCGCATGCACCCTGCACAGACCTTGGCCATTGCGTTGGTCATTCCATCGGCCGCGGCGCTATTCACGTTTGGCTTCGCCCCGATCTACTGGTTCCTCAACTTCACGATGCCGGGCGACGGACCAGACGGCATGCCCAGCAGCAGTGCCATCACGCGCGTTGTGCTGCTCGTGTTTTCGTTGCTGCTGGCACTGAGCCATCTCAACCGATGCCTGTTTGGTGACAGCAACCTCAAGGTGCTGCGCGACAACTGGGCCCTTTGGGTCGGCTGGCAGGTGCTGCTCGTGTTCCTGACCTACCGCATGGCCGAGAGCTTGGATCTGCTCACATGATTCGATCGCTGCTGACCCTGATCGCATCGGCAGCGGCGTATGGCTTCAGCATCGGTCTCAGCAACAGTTGGCTCTACGCGAACCGCAATCTGGCCAAGTTCCCGTTGTTGATCCTGACGACGGCGTCGGTGTGCTCGTTGCTCTACCACGTATTGGCGCGGTTCTTCGGCGTGCGACTCAGCTTCCTGGCGGTGCAGCGGCTGGTGCTTGCGATCTTCCGCGACACCGCGCTACTGCTCGCAGCTCTCTCGCCAGCCATCTGTTTCCTCGCCGCGACCATGCCGTCCCCGCACGATCGCGCGCCCGGCGACTATCGCCGCTTCTTGTTGTTCAACGTCGTCGCGATCGCGATCTGTGGTTGCCTGGCGGTCTACTTCAGATCGCGTGAGCGACTACTCTCCAACCTAGCCAGGCACGAGCACCGGCCCATGCTTGTCGCTAGCTGGATGCTCGCATCGCTGCTCGTGGGTGGACAAGTGTGCTGGTACATCCGCCCGTTCTTCGGCGCCACGCCCGGAACGGCAGACCGGCCGTGGTTCACCGGCGCAACACCAGATCAAGACGGTGCGACAAGTTTCTACGAGGCAGTTCTGCACCTGATCGTGCCCTCTTCCTTGCGTTAGCTCAGTAGCTATTCGGGCCAGATCGGTAGCTCGACCTCGAGTCCGCTGAGAACAGCCGAACCGTCAGGCATGCCTGCCCATGCGTATCCCGGTTGCGACGTTTCGCGCCAGCAAGAGCCAACGCCGCACCATTCGCAAAGACGAGATCGAGCACGCGAAAGAGGTCGGGATCCCCTACTACCACATCGGCTACTGGATCGAAAACGCCGCCACGATGCACTACGAGGCCAATTACGGGCCAAACGAGGTCCTGAAGCACGGAGTCTGGCAACGCAATGCGAAGCCGGCAACCATCGATGGCAATGGCGCTTCCTAGTCACCCGCCAACAAGCCCTCCCGCGAGCTAAACCCTCTCCGGACAGCAACCGAAACGATGACAGGGAACCTTCACCTTGGCATCACGAACTCGTCATCTCCAATGCTCATGCCTCGCGGTCGCAACGGCTGCAGCATTCGCCATCGCGCCAGCGGGCGCGCAACAGCAGGCACCTCGGCCGGCTGGCGAGACCAAACGTGCGAACCAAAAGATCGAGCGCATCGTCTTCAGTGCGTTCCCAGAGGCCGATGCCTACAGCAGCATCAGCCGCGACATCAAGCAGAAGCATCGCAACCAGATCGAAAAGCGACTGCCGTTCAAGGTGCACTTCAACGAGATCGGCAAGCACAGTCTGCTGGTCGCGTTTCGCGGTCGACGCCCGGTTGGCTTCGTCTACTGCCGCACCGAAGAAGC
>JAPYTD010000134.1 GCA_029936315.1 Planctomycetota bacterium
CTCCATGGATGGCGAATTTCCGCCGCTGCTGCACCTGTTTGCGTTGCCGTTGGGCTTGACGATGTCGCCCTCTTCGCGGGGGCCAGGCCTGTCCGCGATCTGGATCGAATTGAGCGGCACTAATTGGGGTGTCCCCGCGTTCTACCTGCCGAACGGGGCCTTCGTCACTGGCTCGATCGAACAAGGAATCCAGCAACTGTGCGCGACCAATCTCAATGGAGTGGTGATGATCGTTGGCACAACGGCGCGCTACCTCGCTCCGGGAGTCAACACGCCCATGAACCGGCCAACGGTTTTGTGGCGCCGGTGCCTGTCGGGCGCTGGGGGCTAGCACAGGCCTGAGACCATTGAGGATGTTGGTGGCGCCAGTCATCATGCCGATCGTTCTCTGGCAAGTGTTGCTGGTCCTAGCCCAGCATATGAACCCGCTTGACGAGGTTCCTGCTCCGGCGGACGGGAGTTCTGTGCGCCTGCTGTCGTGAGGAACCAAGCCGCAGGTCGCCGTGGGGGGCCGAGGTCGATATCGTGCAACATCCGTGACAGCCGAGAAAAAGACCCTGCGTGATGGAACCGAAGGCGCAGCTTCGCGTCTGGCGGGGGGTTCACAGCCCCGGGGCGGGTCCGAGCCAATCCGGCTGGGGCCGACCCCAACAGGCGGTGATACCGAGGAAGTGGATCTCGCTCGAGAGCCGATGCTGCGCGCGCAGCAGGGTGATGTCGACGCGTTCCGCACCCTCGTCGAGATGTTCCAGAACCGGGTGATGCGAGTAATGGTGTCCGTTTTGCACTGCGATCGAGGGATAGCTGAAGACCTGAGCCAGGAGGTCTTCATGCGCGTTCACAAGGGGCTACCGGGCTTTGACGGACAGGTTCGCTTTGCCGCCTGGCTCCACACGATTTCGATGAACGTCGCCATCAGCGAATACCGCCGCCGCCGCGCCCAAAAGCGTGACCGCCGCACGTTTTCGATCGATGCCCCGGTCAGTGGCACCGACGACTTGTATTTGGTCCCGTCCGGCAACGAGCGCGACCCGTCCGACACGGCTGACCAAAAAGAGTTCCTCGCCAAGGTGCGCTCGTGTGTCCAGGAGCTACCTGACGAATACCGCGAAGCCGTCGTCCTGCGCGACATGGAGTCGCTGTCCTACGAAGAGATCGCGATGGCGTTGTCGCTGCCCATGGGCACGGTTCGTTCACGCATCCATCGCGGCCGGTTGTTGCTGCAGCACAAGCTGAAGGAGTATCGGCCATGACACGTTTCGATAATGGCCGTTCTGAAGGCCCTGGTGATAGCTCGAATCCGTTCGATGGTGTGCCGGACATCGATGAACGCCTCGCGGATTGGGTTGACGGCACAATGAGTGGCCGCGATCGCGAACGCTTCGAAGCCGAGATGCGGGTCAGTCCGCCGTTGCGCAAGCAGGTAGAAGAATACGAACAGACTGTTTCGTCGATCCAGGCCGCGCTGCGTGCCGACACCCACGACACCGACCTCGTAGACCGCGTCCTGGCGGGCCTCGCGCAAGAAGCCACTGGGGCCGCTCGGCCAACCCGTTCGATGATGCCTTACATCTGGGCGACGACCTGCGCGGCCGCGCTGCTTGGCGTCGCCGTCATGATTGATTCGTGGGGTGGCACGTCCACGCGCCCCAGCGATGATCATCGCGTCTCGGCGGAGCTGGGTTTGTCGGCAGGGTTAGAATCGGTGAACGATCCTGCGCGAGTAGGGCCTTCGCAAGTGGGGGAGCAACGCAGAGAAGACGAAGAGAATGCGGTCAAGGCCAACGCGCAAAGCCCGAAGTCTGGCGAGCTTGCTGCGTTGAACAAGCCGCGGACCGGTCTCATGTCGGGGGTTGGCAGCAAGGACAAGGACAAGGCGGGCTCAGCGGAAGGCAGTGTTTCCGAAACCAAAGCCATGAAGCGAAAGCAGCCGGTAGTTGGCGCTCCGCCCAGCGAGGCGGATGCCGGGAGTTTGAACCCGGCGCGATCCTCGTCGGGAAGTCCCGTCGGTGGCAAGCCGACGATTGTGGAGCGGCGAGCCGTTGACCGCGTGGAGGCGGGCAAGCCCGATGACAATCGGGCGATCCCGGCACCGGACAATCTTGAGAGTCCTGCCATCAAGAGCCCTTCTCGGCGCGCTGGTCCCGGTAGCGCGATCGGACCAAAGACTGGTAGGCCGGGTACTCCGCCAGGGCCCGCAGTAGCTAGCCCCGCGGGCGGCGGCCCAACGGGGTCTGCCGGCGGGCGTGGCGGCCGTGCTCTCGGTACTCCGGCTCCGAGTGCTTCCCCGGTCAGGTCCAGCAAGAACAAATCCACTAAGACCAAGCCCGAAGCTTCGGTTCGGGAGTTGTCGAACGATGCGAAGGAGTTTGGCAAGTCCGCTGATCGAACTGTAGGTGAGCTGCAAAAACAGCTGGTACGCTACAGCGTTCGGTTTGCTCGTGACGGCGCAGGCGCCGAAGTGTTGCCGCTGATCACGATCGAAGGGCTGCCCGTAGCGTTCGACACCGCACGCGATCGGGTTCGCGAGAATGCCGAAAGGCAAGGCGATCCAAGTCAGTCCACGGACGATTTCTACCTAGGCGCGGCTCGTGGCTTCCAGCTGGCGCAGATGAAGCGATTCTTCAAGTCGCAGATGCGTGCGCGGGATGAGTGGCTTGAGCAGCGAGAGGTGGCTGGCGAACAGAAGCCGGCCACCGAAATGGCCGAGCAGCTGAATGTCGAGGACTATCAGTCGCTCGGTGGTTTGCGATTGTTCGCGGTTGGGCCGGTGGTCGAGCGTGACCGTTCCCCTGAGAAGCCCGGGTCCCCTGAGAAGCCCGAGTCCACTGAGAAGCCCGAGGCTCTCGGCGGTGGGGCCAAGCCGATGCAGGTGCCGGTGCCCGGCGAGAAGGAAGCCAAGGGGCACGACTACGTGGAGCGGGATTGGTTGGTCGTTGGGCCGCAGTCCGAGGTTCGCAAGCTGCTCGCAGAGTTGCGCCGCTATGCCGAGGTCGGCAAGAGCGAATGGCGCTCTGGGGAAGCCAGGGTTGCCATGCAGGACCGTCCGCTCAGGCGTGGTCGCGCGGGCTTGGGCAAAGGCACCGCCAAGCCCAAACCTGCGGTGCAGCCAACGCGACCGGAGAAGCCCGGGTCGGGTGTTGCTGCAGGCGGCGCCGACGTGAAGAAGGAGCCCACGCAGGCGGAGCGCGGTCGTGCCGCTGCTTTACCTGGCGCGGAACCCGAACCGGTGCAGCGCGTCGTGATTCGTTTTCGGGTTCGTCGGTAGCGGCTTCTGGTTCGGCAGTGCGCACCGAAACGGCTGATCGCCCGAAACGGTTGTGACGAACTGTTGCCAGCAGTTGGCGACGACCAACGACAGCTGCGCGCCTTCTGGGTGTTCGAGCATCACTTCGACGATGGTGACAGCCTCGGTGCGTTCGCGCGGCAATTCGCGCTGCAACTCGTGCTGTAGAGTGACGCCGAATCGATGCTGTTGCGCCCAGAGCCCCTGCAGTTCCAGCTTGGTACAGTCCGTTGGCAACCATGGCTTCATGCGCAACCATCGCTCGCTGAGCCCGGCACCTGCGGCGAGTCGCACCCCGCTGACGGCTTGCAGAACGGCGTCGAGGTTTAGTGCGGCGAGTGACGCATCGTCGGGGCGTTGCCTGATGACCTCGTTGTAGAGAGGTGCGATCTGCGCACGATCGCCAAGTTGGGCAGCGGCGATGAGCTGCAAGGCAGGCAGCTGCTCGGGCGAGACATCTGGCCGCCAACGGTGCCGCGACTGGCTATGCGACGCCTTCAGCGTGTTCTTGAGGTGGCGCGTCAGGCGATTTCCCGATGCGATCAGCATGCCAAAACTGTGGGGGACCAAGAGCGATGCGTCGGCGGCTTGTGGCACGCACAGTTCTCCGTTGCACGGCGTCGGCCGGTAGTGACCGCGCCCGGGCTGCCAGGTCTCGCCCTCGAGTGCGAGCAAGCGAGTGGTTGCCAACTGTTCGTGGCGCACGCGGGTGTCGCCATCACATATCTGCCCCAGGCAGTAGCGGCCGTGCACCAGCAACGCCGCCGAACAGTACGATTTCGCACGCGCTTGCTCGGCCCGCGTGAGTGCCCGTTCGAGGCGCCGCTGCCGATCCGCTGCGAAAACGAGTTCTCCGGTCGTGCGAAGGAACGTTGCGTGCGCGGCCAACACCAGGCCCGGATCCTCGTCACGTTCGTATGCGCGCAGGAGCGACCGTGCTGCATCCAGCTCCCCCAGCCGCAGGCGGGCAAAGACCAGGCGGGTTAGGTCGTGTGCACTACGCGGAGCTTGGTTGTTGTCAGCGAGCACGGCTCTGGTGTGGCCGACAAGCTCCCTCAGCGCCTTCGAACCTCGGATTTGGAGTTGGCAGGTGAGCACAGTGGCGGCTGCGGCCAGGGTGAAGGCGGTTCGGAAGAGGTCACGTAGCAGTGCGTGCATGACCGCAGTGGCTTGGGTGATCGCACTTCGGGCACTTTTTTTGGCCGTGGCGAGTTCGCGGCCGCACCGATCATGGTCCGGACTTTCGCTTTGGGTTCGTCGTCGCAGCAGTATTGTGCGGCGTGTCCGGAACCGGGATGTTGCTGCTGCGCCGGGTCGAATGGCGTCGTAACTCCGAAAAGCTGATACGTAGAAACCTGACATGTGCTCGTTGATTGTCCTGCGTGGTTTGTCCGCCGCGCACCCGCTCTTCATCGCCGCCAACCGCGATGAAGAGATTGGCCGCAAAGCGTCGCCGCCCGGTGTCTGGCAAGGCGAACGGCGGCGGGTGCTTTCGCCGCGGGACCGCGTCGCTGGCGGCACGTGGTTGGGCGTCAATGACCTCGGTCGGTTTGCGGGCCTGACCAACGTGCTTGGCGAAGCTCCGGTAGCGGCTGCGCCGTCGCGCGGCCATCTGCCACACCTGGCCTTGGATCACGACGACTTCGACGCCGGTATCGAGGCGGTCATGTCGCTCGTGACGAGCAAGCGGCATTCAGGCTTTCAGCTAGTAGTCGCTGATGGCGATCGAATCGTGGTGATCCGGAACGCGGCCGGCAAGGTGACCTGTGACGAGTGGGCAGCACCGGTGCTCTGCGTTACCAACGAACATGCTGCGGGCGAATGGTCGCCGCGCAATCTCGAGCCGGCGCTGGCGCCGGAAATGGACTTGAACGCGCGCTTCGACGCCCTCGCGACGACCGTCAAGGATCGCGGTGGTGAGGGCTTCCACACGGTTTGTAAGTATGGCGAGACCTATGGCACGGTGTCGAGTTCGTTGATCGGCGTGCCTGCTGGCAACGTCGCCGAGCTGGCGTGGCTCTACGCGCCGGGCCCGCCCGACACCGTCAGCTTTCGCAACTACAGCAACCTGGCCTCGCATCTCGGGTAGCGGCTGGCGTTACTTGCCCGGTTGTTTTTGGGCCGGTGTTTCCGGGGCCGCCTGCTTCTTCTTCGCCAGTTCAAGCAGGTTGTCCCGCGCGTTCTGCTGCGCTTCTATCGCGAACGTGCGCGCATCCTTACTGGCCGTCTTGTCGGCGAGCACCGTCGTGGCGAGCTCGAGAGCCTTCTCGTACATCGACTTCGCCTTCAGCAAGTTGGCCTTGGTCGGCAGGTGGTATTGCAGGACGACGGCGGCGTCGTTCCACAGCTGCGGCGACGTCGGTTCCTTTTGGATTGCGTGCTGATAGGACTCATAGGCCCGTTGGAACTGCTCGGTCTCGCGACACAAGAACGCATGGTTGTTCCACGCGTCGGCTGAGTCCTTCAAGCACGCCGTGACGTGGTTGAGGTCGCGGCTGTTGTCGATGCGCTTCTGTTGGTAGGCGCGATCGCCGAGGTAGCGAACCATGTCCGCAATCTGCACGCGCTGCTTGGTGTCGAGCTTGCGCAACACATCCGCAAAGCCCGGTGCACTGGCGCGCGCGTATTCGGCTGCTTGTTTCTCGGCGTCGTCGTAATCGTTCAGGTAGTAGGCAGCGAGGAAGCAATAGTAGTTGGCGTTCTTGGCGGTGGGGTTGCCGGCGATCGCCTTTTGGAATGATGCGCGGGCAGCCTCAAACTGCAGGCCGTCGAGTTGGGCTCGGCCGATGTGGAACTGCAGCGTGCCATCTTTGGCCACCCGCTGGTTCTCGGTCAGTTTGCTCGTCGCCGTGAAGCGCTTCTGGATGCCCAGGTAGAACGCAAGCCGCGCCTGCCAGTTCATGCCGGCTGTCAGCAGGTTGTGGTCGACGCGAACGTCCGGGTCGATGGCGAGCGCGTCGAGTAGGTGCGCCTTGGCTTGCTCGTGCTTTTGGTCGAACGCAGCCAACTGGCTCAATGCGACGTGGGGGTGGGCGCGCGTTGGGTCAAGTTCGGCAGCACGCGCAAACGCATTCTTGGCGCGCAAGCGGGCCTTGTGAATCTCGGCGACCCTGTCGGCCTGTTGCTGGCCGGTTGGTGTTTGGGCCGCGTAGGTCGCCAGAAGGTCGCGGAACACGTCCGTCGCGATGCGGCCGAGCAGCACGTAGGAGCCGGGTTGATTCGGATGTCGCTTGACGGCTTCCTCGGCCTGGTCAGAGGCTTGCTGCCAGTGGCCCATCAAGTAGTGAGCCTGCGCGAGCAACAGT
>JAPYTD010000135.1:0-3689 GCA_029936315.1 Planctomycetota bacterium
GGCTCTGATCTGCGAAGAGCCGGGCTGCGACTAGAGCGCTACCAGCGAGACGAGCCCTCAAGCGCTCTTGCGATGCTCCGAACGGCTCTTGCGCGGAAAGCCGATGTGCTTGTCGTAAACCCGCCCCTCAGCAAAGAAGGACTTCGCCATCTCCATGTATTCAGGATCGCGCCAGCGCAAGAACATCACCCGGTTCAAGCTTCACGTTCACCTTGGGGATATTGACGTAGCCGTCGTAGCCGCGACGCCGCAACACATCTACGGGCTCACGCAGCTGGTTACTCGGTCAACCCCCACGTCGCTGCCTGGCGAGCCACTCGCGTTGTCATGCCACCATCACGACTGATTGCCCAGGCAAGATGATAGGACTCCCTTCGAAGTAGCTTACTTCAGGCAGGCAGCGAGGATCTCCATGTCGCCCTCGTAGGACTCCGCCTTGAGCGGCCCAAACGAGAAGCGAATCATGTCCCCGATCGCGCCGTGGTCGCCGCGCCGAGCCATGTCACACAAGCGGCCCGGCATGACCGCGGCGTTGTGCTTCATCAAACGCTCGTTGAACGCATCGCCGCTCAGCCCGTCAGGCAGGCGCAGCCAGTGGTAGAACCCACCGTCGCCACTGAACAGTTCGAGGCCGAGCTTCTTTAGCCCTTCGCCATAGCGGTCGCGCTGGCTCGTGTAGTAGGAAGCAATCGCCGCCTGCGCTTGCGTGGCACGCTCGCTCTCGAGCAACTCGGTGACATATAGTTGCGAGGCGCGCGACACGCCCCCCATGCCAAATGAGCTGTAGTTGCGGAACGCTTCGACATGCCGCTTCGCGGAGACGACCCAGCCGACGCGCATGCCAGGAACTTGCAGGCCCTTGGTCGCAGCACCACAGACGAACAGGTTGGTCGCTTCGATGTCTTTGATGTGGGCAAGCGCACTGACCGGTGCACCAGTCGTGAACCACTCGTAGGCCTCATCGAACAATGCTCCTCGATGGTCCTGCGAGTAGTGATCCACCATCTGCTGCAACTCATCGCCGTGAATCGTGACGCCAGTTGGATTGAGTGGGTTGCTGCGCACCATGAAGACGCGATCGCCTTCTGGGTGATCGGAGAGCCCAGGACGGAAGCGGTTGCCCCGGTTGCTCGGGATCAGCTGGTGCGGACGACGCAGCAACTTGAGGATGTCGTAGTACGGCGTGTACTCGGTCTCTTCGACCGCAACCGACCAGTCCTCGAGCAGGAAGCTCAGGATCGCGAAGATGCCGGGGCGACCACCGGCGAACACCGCCACGTTCTCGTAGGTGATGTTCGCGTTGTGCACACGCCGGTAGTAATCGGCAATCGCCTGGCGCAACGGCATCTGACCGTCCGCTTTCGGATACATGCGATCCTCGGCAGTGATCGAAACGCTATCCGGCAACGGCGGCCCACCGGGAATCTGGCTGGTCAACGGGAAGCCTTGCGCCCACGGGTGCGTGCCCGCATCCCCCATGTACTTTGAGGTGACTTCCGCAAAGCGAAACAGGGTCTCGTAGACACCCATCGGGGGGAACCGGCGCAGGATCATGCGCGGATTCCAAAGCAAGCGAGCAGTGCTTGCAAGCGGCGTCAGGGTGAGTTCACGCCGAGAGTGCTATCTTGCACCCAATGGCTGCGTCGATTTCACCAGCAAGGAGACGATTGAGCCGATCGGCTCCCGGCGATCGGCCGGATATCGACCTGATGTATGCCGCGATGCTGACCATCGCACTCACGGGACCGATCATGCTGGTGTGCGCGTGGTTCCCGCATTCATGGCCCGCAGTGGGCTACTTGCCGATGGCGATGCTGCTGGCCCTGCTGATCTATGCGCCGTACTACATCGTCTGGCTGACACTCATGATGGTCACGATCAACAGAGTCAGCATGCACATCGAGCGGCAACCACTATGGATCATCCCGTACGTGCTAGCGGTCCACGCAGCCACGATCGCGTTGTTCGCCATGCTGACGCGAGATGCCAGTCTGTTTGCCGTGTTCCTGAGCCCAGAAGGTCGAATTGCACCTCACACCTACGGCTGCCTCGCAGCCGCAACCGCATCTGCCCCGCTTTACCGATGGCTACGTAGACGCAGCCAGCGCCTGGTTGGCTAAGCTCTGAGAATGCAACGCCTCCTTTCCGCGCTAGCACCGCTCGCCACGATAGCACTGTTCGCCGCGGGCATGATCTCCGCGCAAACGCCTCCCGAGAAGCCTTCACGTGAAGCAGAGAAGGCCCGGCGCATCGCCACGGGCTTCCTCTCGGGCCTTACCGGCGGCACCGAAGAGCGCAAGCAACCGAACATCATCTTCGTCATGGCGGACGACCTCGGCTATCGCGAACTCGGCAGCTTCGGCCAAACCAAGATCAAGACTCCCCGCCTCGACCAGCTCGCGAAGGAAGGCATGCGCTTGACGCGGCACTACTCGGGTTCGCCAGTTTGTGCGCCGTCGCGATGCGTGCTGATGACCGGCAAGCATCCGGGTCACGCTGCCGTGCGCAACAACAAGGAACACAAGCCGGAAGGCCAGTGGGCGATGCCTGCTAGCGAACCGATGATGAGCGAGATGCTGAAGGCCGCCGGTTATCGCACTGGCGCGTTCGGCAAGTGGGGCCTCGGGCCTCCGGGCACGCATGCCGGTCCGCTACAACGCGGCGTCGACCGGTTCTTTGGCTACAACTGCCAACGGCACGCACACTCGTACTACCCCGACTACCTCTGGGACGACAACAAGCGCATCGCACTCAACAACCAGCCGCCCATTCCTGGTCACGGCAAGTTGAAGCGTGGCGAGGACAAGAACGACGCGAGCAACTACGCACGCTTCATTGGCAAGGACTACGCCCCGGATCGCATCCTGGCAGCCGCAAAGCAGTTTGTTACCGACAACTTGGACAAGCCGTTCTTCCTGTACTACCCGTCGGTCATTCCGCACCTCGCGCTGCACATTCCCGACGAAGAACTGAAGGCCTACGAAGGCCAGTTCGAAGAAACGCCCTACCCGGGTGGCAAGGGCTACACCCCACACTTCAAGCCGCGCGCCGCGTATGCCGCGATGATCACGCGACTCGATCGGTCGGTCGGCGAGATCCTCGACCTGCTAGAGAAGCATGGGCTGACCGACGACACGATCGTCATCTTCACATCGGACAACGGTGCGACCCACAGCCCCATCGGCGGCACCGACGTCGACTTCTTTGAGTCGTGCGGCGAACTACGAGGTCGCAAGGGTTCGATGTATGAGGGCGGCATTCGCGTGCCGGCGATCGTCAAATGGCCCGGCAAGATCAAAGCAGGCAGCGAAAGTGCGCGCATCACGGGCTTCGAAGACTGGATGCCGACCCTTGCCGAACTGTCGGGCGCAACGCCCGACAAGACGACCGACGGCATCAGCTTCGCCGCGACCCTCAAGGGCGAACAGCAGGCACAGCGAGCGTTCCTGTATCGCGAGTTCGCGGGTTACGGTGGCTGGCGTGCCGTTTGGGTCGGGGACTTCAAGCTCGTGCAATCGAAAATGCACAAGCGGCCCAAGACCGAGCTCTATGACCTACGCAAGGACACGAGTGAGACGACCGACCTCGCCAAACGACTACCCGATGTCGTCGCGCATATGATGGCGGTCGCCACCCGCGAGCACACGCCTTCGGAAATGTTCCCCCTGAAGGCAATCGACGGCAAGTAG
>JAPYTD010000135.1:3789-6452 GCA_029936315.1 Planctomycetota bacterium
GGAGCCACCGCGATTCCAGACGTTCGCGGTCAAGAGTGACGCGACGACGGTCTTGCAAGTGACTTGGTAGTAGCGCACGCCATCCGTGCCGGTAGCAATACTCGTCAGGCATCTATAGTGTTGGGAGTCGACAGCTAGTCGAACGTACCTATGAATCAGACGAAGACCCTCGCCAAGAACGTGCTCGGCACCGAACTCAAGGCCTGCAACATGGAGCCCCTGACGGGCTTCTTCCGCGATGGCTGCTGCAACACGTCGGATGAGGACCTTGGCATGCACACCGTCTGCTCGGAGATGACCGAAGACTTCCTATACTTCTCCAAAGAAGCGGGCAACGACCTCTCCACGTCACGGCCGGAGTTTGGCTTCGTCGGCTTGAAGACTGGCGACCGGTGGTGCTTGTGTGCCGCACGATGGGCCGAAGCGGCCGAAGCCGGCAAGGCCCCAAGGGTCGTGCTTGAGGCGACGCACGAACGCACGCTTGAAATCGTTGGGCTCAGTTTGCTGCAGCGGCACGCAATTCCTGGCTAGGTCGGGAAGTTGAGGGAAGTGTGAATACGTTCCGCCTGATCCTAGTACCGACGCTGGTTACGGCGCTAGTCAGCGCAGCACGACTCGTGGCCGAAGTGCAGGGATGGATCAGCCCGCAATCCGGCGGGGCGCTCAATCCGCTCGGCATCTCGTGGCTGGCGTTTGTGTTTGGCGGCTACTTCGCGCTGCGCATCTCTCGACTCGGATCCCAACCGCGCCGGCACCCAGCGTGGCCGTGGTGTCTCGTGGCATTCGTCCTGATCGTTGTCTCGATCGGCTGGCAATTCGGGCCGCTGCTTGAGGCCGACCAGAGTGCCGAGACGTTCCAACGAGTGCGCGGTGCTGTGCTAGTGCTGGCTGTGATCGCAACGACGATGGCAATTGTCGACTTCGCGATCTGGCCGCGACTCGCCGTAACCATGCTGTGCTACGCGGTGCCAACACGCGCCATCGTGATCGGCATTACATGGCTCGCCAAACACAATGAGTGGGACACTCACTACACCAAGTTTGGGCCGCCGGGTATCGAACTCGACATGACCACTACAATGGTCAGTGCGACGATCGCGCAAGGCACGTTCTGGATCCCGTGGACGATCGTTGCCGGCTTCGTTGCCGGTTCGTTCTTCGGCAAGCACCGCTAAACCCGGGATAGGTTTGTCTGCTACTGGTCCCTGCTAATGGGTCTCGTCGCGCACGAGTTCGCACGCCTCGTAGACCGGCCCCTCGATGCAGGTCTTTGAGTAGGGCCACTCGCCAAAACGCTCACCCTTCACCTTGACGGTGCAGCCGTTGCAGACGCCATAACCACACGCCATGTAGGTCTCGAGGCTGAGGAAGCAGCGCAGTCCGCGCTTCTCGCACAGATCTGCGACGGCGAGCATCATCGGATCGGGGCCGCAGCAAAACACCGTCCCGCCTTCCTTGACCTCACCCTTCGCGAGCAGGTCTTCGAGCAACCCGGTGACCAGACCGTGGAAGCCGTGGCTGCCATCGTCCGTCGACGGGAATACGCTGGCGATGTCCTGGAAGTCCTCGATGCCGGACAGCGCTGCGCGGTTGCGGCCGCCGAACAGCAACCGCATCTTGCGGCCGGCAGCGAACTCACTGCGCGCCAACAACAAGAACGGGGCGAGGCCGACCCCGCCGGCGACGCAGATCGGGTTCTCAACGTCGCTGGGGAATGTGATGCCGAGCGGGCCGGTTAGCACCAGCTTCTCACCCGGCCTAAGATCACAGATGGCCCGCGTGCCTTCGCCGATCGGCTTGACCAGGAAGCTGCCCCACGAACCATCGGGGCCGCGGTCATACAGCGAGAATGGCCGCGGCAACTGCACGGGCCACCGCTGCTCGGTGCGCAACATGTAGAACTGGCCTGAACCGGTTGCTGGGATCGGGCCATCGACCTCGACGGCATACGAGCCGCCACCCAGGTCGCGGAGCTTCTGCACAACGTGCGCGCGGGACTGCATATCGGGAAGCACCATAGCGTGATGCGGCCACGATCCCACGGCAGGGCCGAACAACCGGCTTAACGAACGGGCTGCCCGGCTGGCTCTAGTGGCTGTTCCTGGTCGCGTTCGCGCACTAGCGCCTTCGTCTCCGTTCGCTCGACCCGGCAGCGCAGCGTGATGATCGGCACCTCCGGCGGTGCACCAATGCGGATCGGCAAGACGGTCACGCCAACGCCACGGCCAACGTAGAGGCGGCTGTCGTTTTCGTAGAACCAACCCTGCTCGTAGCCGAGTCGGCTGTGGCGCAAGGGCGCCGTGCCCGCAATGCGGATCTGACCACCGTGCGTATGTCCGGACAGCTGCAGGTCGACGTCAGCGACAGCTGCTTCGAAGAAAAAGTCCGGGTGGTGGCTAAGTAGCACCGTGGTCTCGCCGTCACAACGGCCGTCGAGAGCAGCCTCGAGGTTGGGCTCACCCTCGGTCAGGTCGTCAACGCCACAAAGCCACAGGGATTGCCCACCGTGTTGGATGCGCACGCCGCGATTCATCAACACCGTGACGCCATTGTCCTCGAGGAACGCGCGCCACAACGAGATGTCCGGGCCGAAGAAGTGATCGTGATTGCCAGGCACGGCGAACATGCCGTAGCGCGGCCGCAGCTGCGTCAAAGCATTACGG